>JAZNGP010000059.1:0-12551 GCA_045576475.1 Bacillus sp. (in: firmicutes)
TGAGCCAGGATCAAACTCTCCAAAAAGTGTTTGACTTGCTCATGTTTTAAAACTTGTGTTCCGGTCAATGCCGAAACGTTTGTTTAGAATTAACGTTGACGTTTTGTTTTGTTTAGTTTTCAATGAACGATTGTTGTTTTCGGCAACTTTTATATAATATCAGTTTGCCGTTTGAATGTCAACAACTTTTTTTATTTTATTTCGTCGCCTCGAAGCGACTTCAATAATATATCACCTATACATATATATCGTCAATACTTTTCCGGAATTATTTTTGTAAAGAGTACATAAAAAAGAATAAGTGTTAAAATGCCCCTCATTCTAAGGTTCATTCTTTAACCCTTATCCTTGATTGTTTTATCCATATTCCTTAAATGATCCAATACTGGATCGCCGCCAAAGAGAGAACCCCCGGAACACCCAATATACCCGATATACCCGCTGTGACAAGGTTAATCGGAATATGTATACCAAAGCTTCCTGCGAAAGCGTTCAGAAAGAATAACAGCATGGCTCCGATGATCAGCTTCACGCATAATCCTCCCATAAACCGCAGCGGTTTAAATGAGGCTCCCATGAATAATAAAAGAACAATCAGTATGCATATTGTTCCTATCACCACAACTGGTTCCAATAAAAAATCCCCCTTCCCGGACCATTAGTACAAGCTATGATGCACACTTGTATGTTAGAACCGTTCATAAGGGGGATTTATATGATTGATTATTATTTAATGGTTACTTTTCGCTGCTTCGCTTCCTTGAAAAGGGAGAAATACTTAATTTCAGCCATTTTGGCCTCCATAATTAAATCCTCGGACGGTTCAAGGCTCTTTTCCAATAAAAATTTCATCTTCAGCCACTCACGCTTTGTTTGTTCAATTTCCATCAGAAGTTTCTCATCATATTCTCTGCGCAGCCAGCCTTTACGACGAAATAACATCAGTACCAACCTCCTGGATTCGGCTCCTTCTTTACACTTCTCTTCTGCCTTCTAGAGCTTTGGACAGCGTCACTTCATCCGCGTACTCCAAGTCTCCGCCGACAGGCAGCCCGTGGGCGATCCTGGTTACCTTAATTCCGGAAGGCTTTAACAATCTGGATATATACATCGCCGTAGCTTCACCTTCAATATTCGGATTTGTCGCCAAGATAACTTCTTGGACAGTATCGTCCTGCAGCCGCTTCAATAAATCCGGAATATTGATATCTTCAGGTCCTATACCGTCCATCGGGGAGATGCTGCCATGCAGTACATGGTACAGTCCATTATACTCGCGCATCTTTTCCATGGCGATAACATCTTTCGGGTCCTGAACGACGCATATGACATCCCTTGTCCTTCTTTTATCTTCACAGATATAACATGGATCTTGATCCGTGATATGACCGCATACGGAACAGTATGACAGGTTCCTTTTGGCATTCACCAGCGCTTTCGCGAAATCAAGAACAGTGTCTTCCTTCATCCCAAGGACAAAAAAAGCAAGCCGGGCAGCCGTCTTAGGACCGATTCCCGGCAGCTTCATGAAGCTGTCGATCAATTTGGATATTGGTTCAGGATAGTGCATGTATTTTCCTCCTAGAACATGCCGCCAGGAAGGTTTAATCCTTTAGTGAATTGCCCCATCGTAGAAGCTGTCAATTCTTCCGCTTTCTTCAAAGCGTCATTCGTAGCAGCCAACACCAAGTCTTCGAGCATTTCGATATCATCCGGATCCACTACTTCAGGCTTGATTTTGACTTCTTGGATTTCTTTATGACCGGAAACAGTCACAGTAACCATTCCGCCGCCTGCTGTTCCCTGGATCTTTTTCTCACCGAGCTCTTCTTGTGCTTCAGCCATTTTCTTTTGCATTTTTTGCATTTGTTTCATCATATTTTGCATATTACCCATACCACGCATAATTTACTTCCTCCATTACTCTTTAATTTCCAATAAATCATCACCGACGAGCTTCCTGGCTTCCATAATCAAAGGATCTTCCTCTTGCTTCGGACCTGTCTGTTCCTCGTCTGGATTATGTGTCGCTAAGAAATCTTCACGGATTTGCTTCCATTGACTGTCCGGCACACCTTCCATCAACATCTGTTTCCCTGTTGACTGCTGAAGGAATGCGGAGACCGTTTGCAGCACCTGTCCGTTTTCCATCGCCATTTGGCAATGAATTTCATATTTGAATTTTACCACAAAAGCATCTGCAGAGGCAGCTACCGGTTCTGATTCACTCAATAACGCTGCTGCCGATTTCATGTTTTGGGAAGCCAGTGATGACAATAACTCTCCCCATCTTGCTTTCACGGTAATCAAGTCCGCTTTCGTGGCATGCTTTAAAATATTATGGACCTTCCCTACAGGTACTTTATACACTTTGCTGTTGCTTACTTTCGGTTTTGCCTGAGCCTTCACACTTTTTTCTGTTCCGGCTGGGATCCCATTTTTCTTTAATTGTCTCAGCTCATCTTCCAATTGCTCGACACGGGATAGGAGCTGCTGCATTTGTTGATGATCAACATTCGATGCAGGAGCTTCATCATGACAAAGCTTAATCAGCATCACTTCCAGGAAGATACGTGGATGGTTCGTCCATTTCATCTCTTGCTGGGCGCCATTTAAGCTGTCGATCATTAAATAGATCCGCTCTGGTTCGAATTCTGCTGACAGCTGTGTAAATTGCTCATCCACTATCACACGTTCAAAGGCTTCGGAAAGCTGAGGCGTCACTTGATGCAGAAGCATATCCCTGAAATAAAGGATCAGATCTTCTATTAGACGTACAGGATCTTTTCCGCTCGCCAACAGCTCTTTCAAAAGGGTCAGTGCTTCCGCGACATCTTTTTGGTTAATCGCCTGCGCGATCTTCCCCATGAACATTTGAGAGACAGATCCAGTGACAGTCAAAGCATCTTCCACGGTCACACGGTCATTGGTGCTGAATGAGATCGCTTGATCGAGCAGGCTCAATGCATCCCTCATTCCGCCTTCTGCGGCCCTGGCGATAATCTGCAAAGCTTGTTCGTCACAAACATTGCCGGTATTCGCCAGAATGATGTTCATGCGTTCCACAATATCTTCCGGTCCGATTCGCTTGAAGTCGAATCGCTGACAGCGCGAAATGATCGTCAGAGGGATTTTATGCGGCTCTGTTGTGGCCAGGATGAAGATAACATGTTTCGGCGGTTCTTCGAGTGTTTTCAAAAGCGCGTTGAAAGCCCCTGTGGAAAGCATGTGCACTTCATCTATAATATACACCTTATATTTCACCGAGTTCGGGGCATATTTCACTTTATCTCTTATATCCCTGATCTCATCCACTCCGTTATTGGAAGCAGCATCGATTTCTATAACATCCGAGATCGATCCATCTGTTATCCCCAAACAGGCGGGACATTCATTACAAGGTTCTTTGCTCGGTGAATGCTCGCAGTTCACAGCCTTGGCAAGGATTTTGGCTACACTTGTTTTTCCTGTACCCCGAGGCCCCGAAAACAAATAGGCGTGGGATATCTTCTCTTGCTCAAGGGCATTCTGAAGTGTCTTCGTGACATGTTTCTGTCCGATCACTTCCGTGAATTGCTGTGGTCTCCAAACTCTATATAGTGCCTGATAACCCACAATTCGCCCTCCTTTTGGTTAGTCGTACCTTATTATACCTTACTTATTTTCCTCTTTTCAAAGACTCGTGATAAGTTATAACAAAAAGAGGATGCATGCTCTCTGTATGAACATGACATCCTCTGTGGCTTTATATGTAATAACTGCCGTACACCTTCCATCGATTTGCATCCATATGCGTTACTCCTGCAGTTAGCTCAGCCCAGGCTGCCCCGCGGCACATGAAAGCTTCCACTTAATGCTGCTTCCTTCCGGACCTGACATGATTCATGGATTTCCATTGCGCAGGACCCAGGCGTCAACACCACTTACAGAAGGCAGACCATACAGAGTACAAACCTCAAGAAGGAATTCAGTCTCGCTAGAGCGGATTGCGAGTTCAGGGCACCGCTACCTCCCCACCTAGTACGACAAAAATGATACCGATTATAATATGCGTCATCTTTACGACGCATTTACAAGTATACTTACTTTTGTTGAAAAAAGCAATATATTATCCTCTGTTAATTCCTTACTCGTTTTCCGTCCGTTTCTTACGCTTTTCTTCCTTCTTCTTTTGCCTTAGCTCGCGGAAGAAATTGGAGAGGATCTGCCCGCATTCCTCTTCCAGAACACCGGATGTGACTTCACTTTGATGATTGAAGCGTTCATCTTCCAAAAGATTCATGAATGTTCCCGCGCATCCCGCCTTCGGATCACTCGCCCCATATACGACCCGCTTTACTCTCGATAGGATAATGGCTCCGGAACACATCGGGCAGGGCTCAAGGGTCACATACAGCACTGTGTCTTCAAGCCGCCATGTCCCAAGCTTCCTGCACGCTTCTTCAATGACTCTGAGCTCTGCATGCGCAGTGGCGCATTGCTCGCTTTCCCTGAGATTATGAGCCCGGGCAATAATTTCTCCTTTATGAACCAAAACAGCACCGATCGGCACTTCCAATTTGATTTTGGCACGCTCCGCTTCTTCAAGAGCTGCCCTCATATATATCTTATCCTCTTCTAACATATCGAAGCTCCTTATTTTGAATGACTAAACAAACAGTTCCTACCCAAACTAACATATATATTATATTATACATTCCATTCCCAGGAGGCTGCATATGGAAATACAAAATAAGACAGCACTGCTCATTATAGACATAAAATACAAATTCCTTTCCAGGCAGGAAACTGATATTCGCGGACTTCAGATATTGCACCCCAATTTTTCATACATATTTCGTCCTTCTATCATTCAGGTGTGTTAAAATAACAGGAGCAAAAAAGTACCTCATGAAATCAGGAGGCCGAAAATTAATGAATTCAACACCTTTCATCACAGTAGAAGGGCCTATCGGTGTAGGTAAAACCACGCTGACAAAAGCAATATCGGAACACCTGCAATATACGATCCTTAGAGAAATCGTCGACGAAAATCCATTCCTCGGCAAGTTTTATGAAGACATCGATGAGTGGAGTTTTCAGACAGAAATGTTCTTTCTCTGCAATCGGTATAAACAACTGGAAGATATTGAATCAAAATTCCTCGCTAAACAGCTGCCTGTTGTCGCAGATTATCATATATTCAAGAACTTGATTTTTGCCCAAAGAAGCCTAAAGGATACGCAGTACTCCAAGTACCTTGATATATTTAATATCCTGACAAAGGATATGCCTGTGCCTAATATGGTCATCTATTTGGATGCAAGCCTCGATACACTTCTTTCAAGAATACAAAAAAGAGGGCGGGAAATGGAGAAGAACATCAGTCCTTTATACTTAGAGCAGTTATCCGCCGATTATCAGATTTTCATGGATACATTCCAAGAACAACATCCAGAAGTCGATGTTCTCCGTTTTAACGGAGACGAATTGGATTTCGTCAAAAACGAAGAAGACTTGAAATTCATCTTAAACAAAGTAGAAGCACAGCTTCACAAAGGAGTAAAACAAATATGAACCTTCGTAAGAAATATAATATCCCCAACAACGCGGTGATCACTGTCGCAGGCACTGTGGGTGTCGGAAAATCCACCATCACAAAAGCCTTGGCAGAGGCGCTTCAGTTCCGGACATCATTCGAAAAGGTGGATACTAACCCTTATTTGGACAAATTCTATAAGGATTTCTCACGTTGGAGTTTCCATCTGCAAATTTATTTCTTGGCTGAGCGCTTCAAAGAACAAAAGAGAATTTTTGAATATGGCGGAGGTTTCATCCAAGATCGTTCCATTTACGAAGATACAGGCATCTTTGCGAAGATGCACTTCGAAGAAGGTACAATGAGCAAGACGGATTACGAGGCGTATACCAGCTTATTCGAAGCAATGGTGATGACGCCATACTTCCCTCATCCGGACCTGTTGATTTATCTGGAGGGCTCTTTTGATGATATCCTTGAGAGAATCAAGGAACGAGGACGACCGATGGAACAAGAAACACCGATTTCCTATTGGGAGCAGATGCATGGCAGATATGAAAATTGGATCAACCAATTCAATGCATGTCCTGTTCTGCGTTTAAACATTAACGACTACGACTTAGTCAATAATGAACAATCGATTGAACCAATTATCGAACGTATTTCGTATTTTTTGGAACAGACAAAACATCTGCGCAAAGTAAGTCAATGATATCAAGGGTGCTTCGCATATGCGGCACCCCCTTTTTTTCTGCACAAAAAAATCCGTTACTGTTAGTAACGGATTTCATTTCAATCTCCATTTATGCGCTAATGGTTGATTTTACTTTTTAAATTTATGGAGGAGGTAGAGGGATTCGAACCCCCGCGGGCTTTTACACCCCTGTCGGTTTTCAAGACCGATCCCTTCAGCCAGACTTGGGTATACCTCCAAATTATTAACGAATGTCTTCTCGACAATTAATAAGATACCATAGCATATATATGGGTGTCAAGCACCTGCAAATTATTTGAATATATAAACTTTTACCCTTCTTTCAATCTGAAATACTAGTTGTTCTGCGTTTCTTATTGGTCAACTCTCAAGAAGGCTGTTTCCTTTAAGAAAACAGCCTTCTTTCTTCATATCGATATAGGAACAATTATTGAATTGTATCTTTACCGCCCATATACGGTCTAAGCACTTCAGGAATTTCAACTGTACCGTCTTCACGTTGATAGTTCTCCAAAATTGCTGCAACAGTACGTCCAATCGCAAGTCCAGATCCATTCAGTGTATGAACATGTTCCGGTTTCCCTTTAGGATCTCTGCGGAAGCGGATATTTGCGCGTCTAGCCTGGAAGCTCTCAAAGTTTGAACAAGAAGAGATTTCACGATATACGCCATAGCTTGGCAGCCAGACTTCAATATCGTACTTCTTGGCTGCAGTGAAGCCGAGATCGGCACTGCACATGCTCAACACTTGATAAGGTAAGCCCAGCAGCTGAAGTACCCTCTCCGCATGTCCTGTCAGTTTCTCCAACTCATCATAAGAGTCCTCCGGCTTCACAAACTTAACCAGTTCGACTTTATTGAATTGATGCTGACGAATCAATCCTCTTGTATCACGCCCGGCAGAACCTGCTTCAGAACGGAAGCATGCACTATATGCGGCATAGCTGATCGGAAGGTCTTCACCGCTTAAGATATCGTCTCTGTACATATTGGTTACAGGTACTTCAGCCGTTGGAATCAAGAAGTAATCTTCGCTTTCGATACGGAATGCATCTTCTTCAAATTTAGGCAGCTGCCCCGTACCTGTCATGCTTGCACGGTTGACGATATACGGAGGAAGCACTTCCGTGTATCCGTGCTCATCCACATGCAAATCAAGCATGAAGCTGATTAATGCACGCTCCAGACGAGCTCCCAAACCTTTATAGAAGACAAAACGGCTGCCGGTCACCTTTCCGGCTTTTTCAAAGTCGATGATATCCAGTCCATCCGCCACATCCCAGTGCGGCTTCGGTTCAAATGAGAAATCTTTGATATTTCCCCATTTACGGATCACAATATTATCATCTTCACTGTCGCCGATTGGAACACTTTCATGCGGAATATTCGGGATGGACATCATCAGTGCATCCAACGCTTCTTCCACTCCCCGAAGCTCCTCATCCAACTCCTTAATTTGGTCTCCTACTGTGCGCATTTCCGCAATCAAAGCATCCGCATCTTTCTTTTCACGTTTCAAGGCAGCAATCTCTTGAGATACTTCATTTCGACGGCTTTTCAGTTCTTCCGTTTTTCCGATCAGCGTGCGTCGTTTGCTGTCCAAATCACCGAACTTCCCTAAGTCTGACAAGTCTTCTCCACGATGTTGAAGTCTTTCTTTTATTTCTTCATAATTAGCACGAAGCATTTTGATATCTAACATTTCTTTTCCTCCTCTTTAATCCAGTTCGAAAGCATGACAGGATGTCTTCACTAATAAACAAAAAAATCCCGTCCCTAAAAAAGGGACGAGATTCACCCGCGTTGCCACCCTAGTTAAAAGCAGAAATACCTGCTTTTCACCTTAGAAGAATAACGGCTCTTATACCGAAAGTATTTAAGCATTGCTCAGCGTTCATACTTTTGCTCCAGGATGGATTCACAAGGTCAATTCATCGGTTTGCACCAGCCACCGACTCTCTATAGAAATGAGGACTTGTTACTGCTTCCCGTCATTGCTTTCTCACGATTATTTGAATTTGAATTCAATTTACTATATATTTAACCGTCTTGCAACCTTTTTATACATTCGGACGATCCAGCCAATACATAAGAAACCCTCTGGACAGCACTGCCCGGAGGGTTTCCTTAACTATCTTATTGAATTAGAACCATCCTTTAACCGCAGATGCGATGCTGTCCCATACATCACCGAAGAATCCTCCGACTGCCCGCATGGAAAGAACGAACCAGTTTGCTTTTTCAACGGCTTCAGCTGTTACAAGATCTACGCTCGCCAGCTTTTCCCCATCTTCCGTGATGAAACCATAATCATTTGTTTTGGACTTCATCGCTACATAGCCGACTTTCTCGCCCTTTTTGATCGGTGCAACCAATTCGCCGTCTTCGTTCAGTTTATCTTTATCGATGACAACCACCGTTTCATACTCATCTTCTGTTCCTTTTTCAATAACAAGTTCAATTGCTTTTTTAGTTGTAAGCTTTACAGTATCTTCTTTACCTTTATCTACTGTAAGCGTGCTTTCTTTCTTAGGCGTATACTTGTTTTTCAGAACTTCTTCCTTCGCGAAGCTGCTGAACGCATAATCAAGGATTTTACGTGTATCCGTGAAACGCTCATTCTTCGAAGTGGATTTCATGACTACAGAAATGAATCTTTCTCCATCTCTTTCAGCAGTAGCTGTGAAACCATATCCTGCAAAGTCAGTGGAACCTGTCTTTAATCCATCTACACCCTTGTATTCAAATATAAGACCCGGAAGCATCCAGTTGAAGTTAGGATATTCCTTCCCATCTTTGAATTGAAGCTTTGGCTGACTGGAAGTTTCCAAAACCTCAGGATAATCTTTCATTAATCGGAAAGCCAGAATAGCTGTGTCGCGAGCGGACATGACATTCTCGTCATTTTCCCCGCCAGCCGGATGATTGCCAAGCAGGTCGCTGTTGTTCAAACCGCTGGCATTGACGAATGTGTAATCTTTCATCCCTAATTCGCCGGCTTTTTTGTTCATCAATTTCACAAAGTTCGTTTCACTGCCTGATACCTTTTCAGCCAATGCAACTGTTGCGGCGTTAGCGGAGAAAATCGCCATCGCTTCGTATAATTCTTTAACTGTATATGTTTCACCTTGAGTCAGACCAATATTGGAAAGGCCTGCCCCTTTGGATAAATTATGGACGTATTCACTGATTAAAACTTCATCATCCCAAGCAATCTTGTCTTCAGCAATGGCTTCAAGAACAAGATATTCCGTCATCATCTTACTCATGCTGGCAACGCCAAGGACTTCATCCGCGTTTTTCTCATAAAGGATTTTGCCCGTTTCAGCATCAAGTAAAATGGCTGCCGCCGCTTTTAGTCCCAACTGGTCTTCTGTAGCAGCTTTGGCAGAAATACCGCCTGCAAATTGTGTACAAATCAACGTTATCAGTAATGTAAATACCAGACTAATCTTGCTGAGTTTTTTCAACTTCTTTTACCTCCACCTTCGAATGCATTGTATATTAAGTTTTTTCTGATTATAGACTTACAGCCTTGTCTAGTTTAGCATAACTGGGATAAAAAAAATAGACAGAGAAAATTCTCCTGTCTATTTTTCATCCATTAACGTATAGAATAGTTCGGAGCTTCCTTCGTGATTTGAATATCATGGGGATGACTTTCATGTAATCCCGCTCCTGTCATACGTACAAATTGGGATTGCTCCCTTAATTCCTCCAGATTAGCCGCTCCGCAATAACCCATTCCTGAACGGATTCCTCCCACCAGCTGGTAAAGTGTATCTGCCAATGGTCCTTTATAAGGAAGGCGTCCTTCGATTCCTTCAGGAACAAACTTTTTGTTGTCTTCTTGGAAATAACGGTCTTTTGATCCTTTCTCCATAGCTGAGACAGATCCCATACCTCTATATACTTTAAATCTTCTTCCTTGGAAGATTTCTGTTTCTCCAGGACTTTCTGTCACACCAGCCAGCATGCTGCCCAGCATCACTGCATGTCCGCCTGCTGCAAGCGCCTTAACAATATCACCGGAATATTTAATACCGCCGTCAGCAATGATTGCTTTCCCATGCTTTCTTGCTTCCGTAGCACAGTCGTAAATAGCAGTGATTTGAGGTACTCCGACACCGGCTACAACACGAGTTGTACAAATTGATCCAGGTCCGATCCCTACTTTTACGATATCTGCTCCCGCTTCATATAAAGCCCTTGTTGCTTCCGCAGTGGCCACATTCCCGGCAATGATATTCAGCTTCGGATATTTCGAACGGATCTGTTTCACCGTCTCAATGACTCCAGCTGAATGTCCGTGTGCCGTATCGACCACAATCACGTCCACTTGGGATTTGACGAGCATTTCCACTCTCTTCATTGTGTCTTTTGTAACTCCAACAGCTGCCCCGGCAAGTAATCTTCCTTGGGCATCTTTTGCAGAATTAGGGAATTCTATTACTTTTTCAATATCCTTTATTGTGATTAAGCCTTTCAATACTCCGTTCTCGTCGACTAAAGGCAGCTTCTCAATCTTATGTTTTTGAAGGATCTTCTCCGCTTGATCTAATGTAGTGCCGACCGGAGCCGTCACTAGTTGTTCCTTTGTCATGACATCTGCAATACGCATGGAGAAATCATTCATGAAACGTAAATCTCTATTGGTCAGAATCCCAACCAGTTTTTGGTCGTTCACGTTGTTCACAATCGGTACACCTGAAATACGGTATTTTCCCATAAGATGTTCTGCATCAAACACTTGATGTTCTGGGGTGAGGAAGAAGGGATCGGTAATAACACCGCTCTCTGAACGCTTAACCTTATCTACTTGTTCTGCCTGCTGCTCAATGGACATGTTCTTATGGATAATCCCAAGACCGCCTTGTCTCGCCATAGCAATGGCCATATCGGCTTCCGTAACTGTATCCATCCCGGCACTGATGATTGGTACGTTCAGTTTCAATGTCTCCGTCAAGCTAATTGAAAAACTTACGTCTTTCGGTAATACTTCTGATTTAGCTGGGATTAATAAGACATCGTCAAAGGTTAAACCTTCTTTTACAAATTTGTTCTCCCACATAATTGAGCCTCCCGACTGAGAATATTATTAGTAGGTTATCAATTGGGTACAATAACTGTCAAGGAAGTTATAATATGTTTGATTATTCAATTAATTTTAAGGAGTCGTTACTATGTGTACGATGACGTTTAGTTGGGATCGTTTACGCTTATTTCATTCAGCTTCGACTACTCAACAATATCTGAAAAAAAATTACCGAAACAGACAAACCGGGCAAGAAGATACTGATAGTTTCAATAACTGTGTTCCTTTTATCTATTACCTTGAAAATGGGGAAACTTACTATCAACAAGCAAATCAAGTGCCCCTTTCTATTCAGCCAATCCTGCTTTTCTATGGATATGTACAGTTAATAAAGGCTTGCTTACTCGTGGTCGATCCTGCTTATCCAAGTTCATCGGCCTTATTGGCACATGGAGTTACGACAAGAAAAAGAAAGAAGCAGCACTATTCTTTTTTACAGGATGAAGTGAAAATACAGCGAAACGGTCTTTTCTCACATATGGCTGATGTTATGTTCCACATGAAACATTTGGATGGCGAAAAGATTTCAATGAAACATTTATTATCCGAGATACCTGAAATGGCTCCCGCCTATTCGTTCTTTCAAATACAGGAGTATTATCCTCTGCAAGAGATAAATAATAGACAGTATCGGATTCCCTCTTCCCTGTTGAATTCACTCCATAAGACTACTGAAGGCCTTCAGAATTACTTGAATAAAGAGGGTCAAGCTAATTCCTACAAGGTACAGGAAGAGAAGGACAATTTGCTCATTTATACGCAGAAGGCATTATCGGTCAATCGTTCAAGCCCTTTTCGGTTCAATGCTTCTGACAGTTCATTTCAAATAAGCGGCAGTAAGGAAATAATAACTCACCGAATGGAGGAGATGCTTATCCACTATTTATTGCTCTATAATTTAAGCATGATCGCAAGGTATGAAACGGAATGGTGGCTGGATCTGCTCAAAACTGCTCCTAATGAGGATTATCCCTTAATCAGCCAGTTTTTAAATATCAGCCTCTTCAAAGGTCCCTTTTTGATCAGTGAGTATTTATTGGAGCACGCCCCGCTTTGAAAAAAGCAGCTGCCGACACATATACAAAAAAGACCAGCATCTCTGCTGATCTTCTCGTTTGCTGCCTGGCGACGTCCTACTCTCACAGGGGGAGACCCCCAACTACCATCGGCGCTGAAGAGCTTAACTTCCGTGTTCGGTATGGGAACGGGTGTGGCCTCTTCGC
>JAZNGP010000060.1:0-2856 GCA_045576475.1 Bacillus sp. (in: firmicutes)
ACCATCTTGAGAAGTTATACGACATACACCGAATGATTGAGAAAAAGGGATATTTCGATGTGCAGCAACATCGCTTCATCATCGAAGCGGAAGCGGAATAATATGAGAAAGAGCTGTATATCCTGCATGAGCATGTGTGAACGGCTCTTTTTTTTGCTGTGAAAAATTGTGTCCATTTGGGGTATATAAATATAGAAAGGAGTTGATTCATCATGGGTGAAAGGAAGAGAAGCGGAGAACAAGTACCGAATATAGAAGTGATGTATAAAACGGATGACAATTATAGAAGATTGGTGAGCCATCTTCGTTCTGAGGACTTACATATAGGGCGAAACCATTTCAAGGCAGTATTGCATGCAATGAACGGTATGACATTATACAATCAAACCAAACAGGAAGCAATAAAAGCATCTTCACAAAAATACGGAGTGACACAGGTTTCCGTTAAGAAAATGATTGATCAGATGCATTTTCAAAGTAAGCGGGGAATAGAGAACAAAGAAGCGATTAAGCGGACACTCGCGGAAGCCAATCTCTTGAGACGCAAACTTGAACAAGAAGCTTATAGAGATCATTAGCTTTAAAGTGAAAAGAGGGAACCCGCTCCAGGAACCCTCAGCATACCGGTGTAATCAGATTCGGCGAATTGTTTTTTGGCGAATTCACTTCCGTGGAAACTTCAAATGCTTCCATCGAAGCGTGATCGAATGGCTTCAATAGTTCGAGTAATGTATTTGTTTGATGATTGGAAGGGTCAAGCCAAGCCTTTTCATCCTCCCTTCTTATGATGGCAGGCATCCGGTCGTGGATAGGCATCATTAATTCATTGGGAGCTGTCGTTATCACCGTGCAGGTATGGAGGACTTTCCCTTCAGGAGAGTTCCAGGATTCCCATAATCCGGCCATGCCGAATGGTTCATTTGACCGCATCCTGATCCGCATCGGTGTTTTTTTGCTGCCGCTTCGTTTCCATTCGTAAAAGGAATCCGCTGCGATCAGACAGCGTCTGTTCTTGAAAGCATTGCGGAAACTGGGCTTTTCGGCAACCGTTTCGGCACGGGCATTGATCATTTTATAGCCGATTTTCGCATCCTTTGCCCATCTGGGGATCAATCCCCATCTCAGAAAGCCCATGCGATTCATTTGTCCATCATTGATGATGGACACCACATTTTGAGAAGGAGCAATATTATAGCTGAATGGATATTCGGATTCGTCGAATGCAGCTTCAATGTCAAATCGCTCCATTATGGTTTCATAATCAGAAAATAATGTGAAGCGGCCGCACATAGGATCACCTCATTGGATAAGATACAGTCACTTTAGCAAAGAATGCATGAATCAGTAAAATAACTTGTTTAACTACGGCTTCAAGATGACTTTTATGCAATTATCTTCTTTATTATTAAAAATATGATAGCCGTGAGATGCTTGTTCAAGTGGCATCGTATGCGTAATGATTTTTGTCGGATCTATTTGCTTGTTCTTGATTTTTTCATATAAATGCGGCATATAATGACGTGCCGGTGCCTGACCCATCTTGATTGTGATGTTCCGGGAGAAGAAGGGACCTAACGGGAACATATTATATAAACCTCCGTACACGCCGGTGATCTGTAATGTTCCTCCTTTTCTTACAGCCTTAGTGGCAATTTGAATCGGACCCAGCGTCCCGCCTTGAAGCTTCAACTTTTGCTCCACCCACTCTAGAGGAGATTTCTTTCCGTCCATACCCACACAGTCGATGACGACATCCGCTCCGCCTTTTGTCAATTCCTTTATTGTTTCACCCATATCATCATACTTGGTGAAGTCAAAGATTTCCGTCTTGTTCATCTTGTTCGAATGCTGAAGGCGGTTTGCTATATAGTCGATCGCAATAACACGCTTCGCACCTTTCTCCCAGGCGAATTGCTGTGCCATCAAACCGACCGGCCCGCATCCAAGTACGACGACCGTATCTCCTTTTTTGACTCCTGCATTTTCAACACTCCAATAGGCGGTAGGAAGCACGTCGGATAAGAATAATAAGGACTCATCTTCCAGCTCGCAATCCTGCGGAATGACGAACGGTGTATGATTGCCGAACGGAACCCGCAAATATTCGGCTTGTCCGCCGGGATAATCTCCGAACTTCTCGGAATACCCGAAATAACCGCCTGAGTCATAGTGAGGATTCGCATTATCACATTGGCTCTCCAAATCTTGCAGACAGTATTGGCAAGTTCCGCATGTTACCGTAAATGGGATGACGACCCGATCTCCTTTTTTCACCCGTGTAACATCTGGTCCGACTTCTTCGACAATCCCCATTGGCTCATGCCCGATGATATAACCGATAGGTAACGGAAAATTCCCTTGATATAAATGAAGATCCGAACCGCAAATAGCGGTTGACGTTACTTTTATGATGATATCTTCACGATCCTGTATCTTAGGTGCTTCTACTTTCTTGACGGCAATTTCATATTTCCCTTGATAGGTGACAGCTCTCATGATTTCCTCCTGACAATAATAAAGACGATTGTAAGCTTTGTGATAGGGTGAGAAAGAAAGGGGAGAGAGGTCTCGTTAGGAAAGAGATTCCTTCAGCTGCTTTTGAAGCAATTCCTTGACTCACATCCCGCCAAATTTCGTCCATTACATTACATAAGTATTTTTCTTGTTTGCAGATTAGTTTATGTTGATTGATTGGCCAGCATACATTTGTAAAAGATGCCATGCAGTCTTTATAATGCAAAAAACCAGTAACAATAAAAAACAAGGCTCGTAAAAAGGCTACACTAGTAATGGTTTTATTTAGTCGACAATAACAAAGAAGGAAATATATTCAGCGGTTCTAGAAGAAATGAAGAG
>JAZNGP010000061.1:0-32293 GCA_045576475.1 Bacillus sp. (in: firmicutes)
ATTTTATACCATAATTACACAGATATTAAATAAATGAGTGGAGCTTTTTTAGAAAACAATAGAAAAGAACTAGTTGTTTGTATTGATTTTATTATATTGTATTTCTCTATTGTTTATTTATACATTTATAAAACTATCCTGACCAGTTGCTATCCAATATATGTATATCCCCAATTACCAGAAAGCCGTTATCAGCATTCCGAATACCTGCGTCCTTGAAACCAATGAAGAAAAAAAAGATATATTTTAAGCCCGGCAACAATTATAATAAAGGATATATAAATGGAAAGGAATTTACCTCTAATGGAAGCCAAAAAGAAAAAAAGAACCGTGCTAAAAGTGATCGGCATTGCCTTTTTGCTACTGATTCTTGCAGGCGGAGCATTTGCTTTTTCCGTATGGAAGAATGTTTCCGATACTGCTGATACAATGCACAAACCGTTGAATAGAACTACAGAAAAACGCACCGAAAAGCTGGACCTGGAGAATAAGAGTCCTTTTACTGTCCTTCTTCTTGGAGTGGACGAGCGTGAAGGAGATAAAGGACGTTCAGATACCATGATTGTCCTCTCGGTCAATCCTTCCAAAACAAAAATAAAAATGCTCAGCATCCCGCGTGATACAAGAACTGAAATTATCGGCAAGGGATTCGATGATAAAATTAACCATGCATATGCCTTCGGCGGTCCGGAAATGAGCATGGCAACAGTTGAAAATCTGCTTGATATTCCCCTTGATTATTATGTGAAGATCAATATGGAAGGATTCAAGGATATCGTGGATGCGGTGGATGGAGTCACAGTCAACAACACAACTGCCTTCACCTATGACGGCACCACATTCAACGAAGGATTCATCAACCTGAACGGAGATGAAGCGCTTAAATACGCCAGGATGCGCAAACAAGATAAGGATGGGGATTTCGGCCGTCAGAACAGACAGCGTCAAGTTATCCAGAGCATCATCAAAAAAGGGGCAAATGTTTCCTCACTGACGAAATATGATGACATCCTTGAAGCATTAGGGAAAAACATCGAGACGAATCTATCATTGAGCGAAATGATGGATATACAGAAGAATTACAGAAATGCGGCCGGTGGAATCGACCAAATGCAGCTGCAAGGAGAAAATGCCAGAATCGATAATATCTCTTATGTAATTATCCCCGAAGAAGAAATAGAAGGCGTTCAAAAAGAGCTGAAAGATTACTTAGAAATAAAGGAATAAACGATTTCCCGGAGGAATTTCTCCGGGATTTTTTTATGAATGGTTTACAGACGACGTCGGTTTAGGACAGATTAAAACAAAACGCGACATAATATGGACTTTATTGAAAAATTTGTTGAGCGATAATTAGTTTTAAAGTGCCCTCAGGACGGTATATTACCTGTAAAATACCCATTTTATAGGAGATGATCTATTTGAAAATCAAAGCTGGAAGCTGGAATATGTTATCGCCCCAAGACAAAACATTTCTTTTGAAAGTATTGAGCGCATTATCCAAAATGAGACAATCCGCATGATCCACCGCGTTTATCGGAAGGAGAACGTCATACATTCTTGTAATTTAAACCTCTCCTTCCTATCATACTCTTTTCGAGTTTTTCTTGTTTTTAGAGGGAGTCTTTCCCTTTCGTGTAAGCTTCAAGCTGACGAGAATCCCCAGCAGTCCCCCAGCGGAATCTAGCATGACATCCTCAAGCAGAGGAGTCCTTCCTCCCGTATGCATTTGATGCCATTCATCCAATGCGGCAAAGAGAACCGCAAATATTAACCCCCAAAAAACTGCCTTTCCTTTATTCTTCAAGAATTGAAGGAAAAGACGGTAAGACAAATAGCCCCATACAAAAAACACAAAAAGATGCGCGCCTTTTCTGATGAGGAACTCCAGGACACCTTCCAAACCATTATTATCAACATTGACTACACTGCCACCATAAGGAATCGACACATCCTCCAACACATCTTCTATTATTGTCCCGGAAAACACACCATTAAGCACGGGTTTCAGATTCTGCTCCTCATAAGGCTGGTCCGAAAATGAATAAATCAGACCGCCCCATAAGATCAGCATAAAAACATAAAACCATTTATTTTTCATTACTGTTAAAGTCATTCAGATATGCTGTTAGTTTCATAGATAGTTCCTCCATAATTTCGTGCTGGGTAATCGTCTTGTCACTTTCCACACGATCATGCGTTTCTTTGATGATTTTATAAAACATAATAGATTGAGCCGTTCCATAATTATTCATATCATTTAATCCTTTTTAATATATTGATACTTTCCAGTATATACGCACTATTTTACGAGACTTTAACGGCAATGAGTCTTTACTGTGTCAATTTATGTTTTCACTTTTTCTGTTCTCTCCCATTTTTACTCCAACACATGCCCGCTGACAGTAGATATGGAAGAGCAAGCCTTAACTAAACGATGATGGGATGTCCATATTAATTTTTAGTGGATAGACCTCAGTCGTGCATGCATGCCTTCGAAACAAATTGGAAAGTAAAGCAATACTCCCAAGCTTCTAACAGATTCCTGTAAGCACGAGTGATATCTTTCAAAATACGACTCCTCTCGATTGATTATACTCCCTTTTGTCATTTTTTACCACATAATCAATTGTACATTTAGGAGGAAACCATAATAATATGATCCATTTGGAATCCGGAAGTAATCCATTACTTAATGGCATCAGGAATTCTCTTTTTTTCGCTTTTCAAAAGCATTCTTATAGGCAGCCTTAACCCCTTCTATCGGAATATCATCTATAAAATGGGCTATGGCCGCTTCGCATAAGGCATATGTTCCAGCTGTTGCCACAACGCCTGAAATGATATTCCCCCCGACCGGCACGACTTTGGCCAGTTGACGCGCAATTTGCCGAAATGCAAATCCTGCCCCGATACTAAATCCTAATGCGGACAAAAAGGACACGATTCCTTTCTTGTCGGCTTTTTTGCCGCCAATCAATGCAATGGCACTGACCATCGTCAATTGCATCCCAGTAATCACAGGAAGGTCAGCAATCGGGATCGGACTTGCCCCGATGGTGCCAGTCACTCCCGCCATGCTCTTTCCCAGCCTTCTTGCAACCTTCTTTTGGACAGATTTAACTTTGGAGAGTTTCGCCAAAATCATTTGTGCCTCTTTGGGCAGTTTTTCGACCAAATAATCAAGAAGCAAATCGACATTCCATCGAAGGTCATAAATGATTTCATCCCCATCATATTCCATATAGCAGCAGACTGGGATAATGGTTACAGGTTCTTTGACAAATTCGGATAATTTACCTGCCATCATCTCGCTGGCATCAGCTATGTTCTGCTGCTTAACAGGATGCTGAAATGGCGGTTCTGACACAGATTTCGGGCTTAGTTCATCCACTTGCGTGATTACACCAATGATCGGAATATCATATTCGTGGAATTCATTGATAAATTGTTTTAATTCCGACAATTGTTCCATGTCTTCGTCTATTCTTGCACTTACTTCCTTTGCCTTTGCTAAAAAAAGAATAGCATCAGGACATTTATCTTTAATAGAAGTTTTCACTTCTTCCAAAGAAGACATTTCGTCATAATCCTCCATTGGATTCTCGGCTTCTCCAAGTCCCCTCGTATCCAAAATATCCAGATTACCTGCATCACTGATATACGTATGCCATTTCCCTTTTCCCGTCATCGGTTTCACATCCCCGACTTCCGCTCGTTTCCCATTGAAGATGGCATTGATCAAGCTGGATTTCCCCGCTCCCCTTCTGCCTACAATCGCGATTCTCGCGGGGCGCGCATCCAATGTAAAGCTCTTGATTTCATCTAATTCTTTCTTTATTTTGTCTTTGATGGGACCTGGAAGCCTCGAAGTGAATATTTTGTCATAAACCTCATCAAGCAGTTCTGTAAGATCCGGGTATTGTCTTTTCTCATGATTGCCCATTTGTTTTCAACTCCATCTCATTGATATTTATATATTTCCTTTTCGCAAAAGTTTATCCCTGATATTCCGAATATAAGAGGACTTTTGCAAAAAAAGCAATAAAGACCCGATGCATATCGGGTCTTTTAAGTCATGAATTCAGATCATATTTACGGCCTTTTATTAAATATGCCGCACTTTCCGCTATATTAGTGATATGATCGGCCGTTCTTTCGATATGCCGGTTGATCAACAATAATTGAATCATTTGAGGTGTCTCTTCCGGATGGTCCCTCATATATTCCATGATCAGTTTTGTTGTCGCATCCGAGCTGCTGTCGACTTGATCATCCAGTTTCTCTACTTCACGCGCAAGGCCCATATCTTCATCGAAAAATGCCTCCAACGCTTTCTTAAGCATCTCGATTGAAATATCCTTCATTCTCTCAAGATGCGTGATTTCCAATAGAGATGCTGTTTTTCCGATCCTGATTGTCCCTTTTGCGATATTCACCGCAAAGTCTGCGATACGCTCAATTTCGGAAGTGATTTTCAATGCACCGATGATTCTCCGTAAATCACGTGCGACAGGCTGTTCTTTCGCAATAAGCCAGACGATGAATTGGTCGATATCCGCATCGAATTGATCAATTTCCGCATCTTCGTCAATCACTTCCAGAGCAAGCTCGACATCCTGCGTCTGAAGGGCGGTGAATGCTTTCTCTAATGCAGAAATCGTCAATTCACTCATTTCAATCATCTGTTCCTTTAATTCCTGCAAATCTTTCTCAAAGTTTTCGCGTACAACCATTGTGATCCCCCCTACTTGAAATCAACCAAATCTTCCGGTCACATAATCTTCCGTTCTTTGATCGGACGGAAGAGAGAATATTTTACTTGTTTCATCGAATTCAATAACTTCACCATTCAGGAAGAATGCCGTCTTGTCGGATATCCTTGCCGCTTGCTGCATATTATGTGTTACGATGACAATCGTATAATCTTTCTTCATTTCCGCAATCAATTCTTCCACTTTCAGTGTGGAAATCGGATCCAGCGCGGAAGTCGGTTCATCCATCAAGATCACTTCCGGTTTCATGGCAATTGCACGGGCAATGCAAATACGCTGCTGCTGACCGCCGGATAATCCAAGCGCCGATGATTTGAGACGATCCTTTACTTCGTCCCAGATTGCAGCACCCCGGAGACTTTCCTCCACAATTGCATCCAACTGTTTTTTATTTTTAATACCCTGCATCCTTGGACCGTACGCCACATTATCATAAATGCTCATCGGGAATGGGTTTGGCTTTTGGAAAACCATCCCCACCTTTGTCCGTAAACGGATGACATCATTTGTGGCATAAATATCTTCTTCATCAATTTCGATGTTTCCTGCGATCTTCACACCGTCTATCAGATCATTCATCCGGTTAAGAGTACGAAGGAAAGTAGATTTCCCGCAGCCGGACGGACCGATCAATGCAGTGACTTCCTTTTCCCTGATGTCTAGTCCGACTTTGAACAGGGCTTGTTTTTCCCCGTAGAACAGTTCTAGATCTCTAACCTTTATTTTAACAGCATGCTCTTCAGTTTGTGACTTATGTGCTGCGTTCCCTGTTAGTTTATTCATAACTACACCTCATTAATAGTCCGCTTTGTTCAGCTTTTTGGATATAAAAGTCGCTGAGAGATTCAATACAAGGATAATGACGATCAATATGATTCCGACAGCCGCCGCAAGCTCTATATCGCCGGATTCCTGTGTGACCAGATAAGAATGTACAGTCAGCGTCCTTGCGGAAGAGAAGATACTTTCAGGCAATGCGGCCACTGTACCCGCTGTCAAGAAAATCGCTGCGGATTCCCCGACAATCCTTCCGATCGAAAGAATGATTCCTGACAAAATACCAGGTATCGCACTAGGTAAAATGACTTTATATAAAGTCTGCAGCTTCGTTGACCCAAGTGCCAAAGATCCTTCACGATAGGAGCGGGGAACCGTCTTCAAAGCTTCTTCCGTCGTACGGATGATGACCGGCAATACAATGATGGTCAATGTTAATGACGCAGAAATGATCGATAATCCCATTTTCAGGGTTGTGACGAAGAAAACCGCCCCGAACAATCCGTATATGATGGATGGAATTCCAGTCAAGCTTTCAGTCGCAAACCGAATCGTCCTGACAAGTCTCCCTTGCTTAGCATATTCCTGCAGGTAAACGGCAGCCAATATACCGATCGGCGTAGCGATCAACAAGGAAATTCCGATAGTATACAATGTCGTGACAATCATCGGCCAAATCCCGCCATGTCCGACAGGCGAATAATCACCGAAGATGAAATCGAAATCAATCAATCTGAATCCTTTATAGAAGATGAACCCTACTATGACAACAAGGATGGCAACCGTCAAGAAAGCGGAGAACCATAGAAGACCCCGCATCATATTATCTTTAAACTTCCTCAACTTAATTCCCGCCCTTCGATGCAATCTTTGTCAAAACAAAATTCAATATTAGAATGAAGGAGAATAAAACGATACCGGTCGCGAACAGCATCTCTTGATGTGTACCGAATGCGTACCCCATCTCCAAGGCAATATTCGTCGTCAATGGACGAACACTATCCGTCAGACTTGTCGGGATATTCAAACTGTTGCCTGCAACCAGAATGACAGCCATCGTTTCCCCGATCGCCCTTCCGAGTCCGAGCACAATCGCCGCCATGATTCCTGACTTTGCAGCAGGGAAGATAACTTTAAAGATTGTTTCGATTTGGGAAGCCCCCAATGCCAATGATCCCTCTTTATAAGCTCTCGGGACGGCTCTGATCGCCGTTTCTGCCACTGTCACGATGGTCGGCAGCATCATGATCGCAAGGACGATGATGACAGCCAGCAGACTTTGTCCCTTAATCAGACCTAACTTATCCTGCAGAAAAGGAACGATGATCGCAAGTCCGAATACACCATACAGGACGGAGGGGATTCCCGCCAGCAGCTGTACTGCCGGAGAGATCAATTTACTAACGCTTTTTGGAGCGATTTCCGCCAAGAAAATGGCAGTCATAAGACCAATAGGTACTCCGATAACCAAAGCTCCAAATGTTGCGAATAAAGAAGCTACAATCATCGGGAAAATGCCGAATTTATCCTCGCTTGGCACCCATTCCATCCCGAAGATGAAATCGATGAAGCTGTAGCCGTCTGCCACAAATGGATTGGCACCTTTGAGGAATACGAATCCGATGATCAGCAGTAGACTTACGACTGAGAGAAGGGCGCAAGTAAGGAATATTCTTTCCGACAGCTTCTCCATTATATATTTCATTTTATTTGATTTATTGGTATCTGCAGCTTGAGTTTCATTCAATTGGCTGGGCATTTGTCATTCCTCCAACGTTGCTTATACACAAAATGTAGTTTGCTTAATTTACACGAATCGCACCTGTCTCCGAGACAATTTTCTGACCGTCTTCACTCAGGATATAATCAAGGAATTGCTGGCCTTCATCTGTCAGGACATCTTCTTTATGTACCAACAGGAACGGTCTTGAAAGACTGTACGTATTGTTCAGGACATTCTCGGCTGTGCTTTCCACACCATTGATATTCATAGTGGAAATGGTGTCGTCTACGTATTCGAACGAAATGAAACCTACCGCATGTTTATTCGTTGCCACGGTTGTCTTGATATTTCCGTTACCGCTTGAAATAATCGCACTCTTCACTAATTCACCAGAGCTGTATCCCACAATTTCCTGGAATGCATCTCGTGAACCTGATCCATCCTCACGAGAAACGACAACAATCTCCATGTCTGCGCCGCCCACTTCTTTCCAATTGGTGATCTTCCCGGTAAAGATATCCTTCACTTCCTCAAGCGTCAAATCGTTGACTTTATTGCTTGGATGGGCGACAACCACGATACCGTCATAGGCTATGATGGTTTCGCTAAGCTCTGCCGCTTCTTCTTCTTTCAAGTCACGTGATGACATCCCCAATTCCGAAACACCATTGATTGCATTAGTGATGCCGGATGAAGAACCGATTTGGTTAACTTCTACTTTTATATTTGGTGTTTCTTCTCTGTAAGTTTCAGCTATTTTTTCGACTAAAGGTCCTACAGAGGTGGAACCGGAGATTGCGATGGTTTCTTTATTCCCGTTGCTGGATCCTGCTTCATCCTCGCTATTCATGCCGCATGCTGCCGTCAAAACAGTCAAGGACAGGACTATAATCCCGGATATTACTTTTTTGATGAATCCCATATTCTAAGCCTCCTGGATGTGCTTCTGGCTAATTTATGTGTTTACAATTAATATACTAACGGAAAATTATTAATTCTTTGTTAGTGCTTTGTAAATGTATTGTAAAGTTTCTTCTTTCAAGATTTATGTATATTGCTCAATGCAAAACAAAGGGAAAACCCGGTATACCTTTGGTTTTCCCTTTTTATTCTTTACTAGATATTATCTTTTAATGCCTGATTGATTGTAAATGCCGCTTCGGTACTATTTGCTACATCATCCATGGTGATGCCTGGCTGCAGGGCAGTAAGCTCCATGCCTTGTTCTGTGAAATGGAACACAGCCATATCCGTGATCAGCACATCAACGACTTGTTTTCCCGTAAGCGGCAAGGAGCAATTCCGCTTCACTTTCGATTGTCCTTGTTTATTCACATGATCCATGATAACAACGATTTTCTTAGCACCCTGCACAAGATCCATGGCACCTCCCATCCCTTTGACCATCTTGCCTGGGATCATCCAATTGGCAAGGTCCCCTGTCTCGGAAACTTCCATCCCTCCTAAGATGGCAAGATCGATGTGACCGCCCCTGATCATCGCAAACGATTCGGAGCTGTCGAAGTACGATGCACCTTTCTTAGCCGTTACCGTTTCTTTTCCTGCATTGATCAAGTCCGGATCCACTTCATGTTCTGCGGGATATGCCCCGATTCCAAGGAGACCATTCTCCGACTGCAGCATTACATCCATTTCCTCCGGTATCATATCGGCGATTAACGTCGGCATACCGATTCCAAGATTCACGCACATACCATCCTTGATTTCTTTGACCGCTTCCTGCAAGATGTATTGCCGTCTCTCTTTCATCCCTTCCTCCCCTTTCATTGAATCCTCGTTTTACATTTCTCGATTCTCTTTATATATGAATTTCCTTTATAAACATGCTGAACGTATACACCGGATGTATGGATTGCGTCCGGATCTAGTTCCCCCAATGAAACTGTTTCTTCCACCTCGGCGATGGTGATCTTACCCGCAGCGGCCACGACCGGATTGAAATTCCGGGCTGTTTTCCGATATATTAAATTGCCGAATGGATCTGCTTTCCATGCTTTCACCAAAGCATAATCCGCGACAATCGCTTCTTCCAGGATATATGTTCTGCCATTGAATTCTTTATGTTCCTTTCCTTCCGCCACTTCTGTCCCTGTCCCCGCCGCTGTATAAAAAGCAGGGATGCCGGCACCTCCGGCTCTAAGCCGCTCCGCCAAAGTTCCTTGAGGCACCAGTTCCACTTCGATTTCACCGCTTAGGAACTGTTGCTCGAATCGTTTATTCTCTCCTACATAAGAAGCGATCACTTTACGGATTTGCTTGTTTTTCAGCAATAACCCCAATCCCCAATCATCTATTCCGCAATTATTGCTGACCACCGTCAAATCTTTTGTTCCTTTTTCATGAATTGCCTGAATTAAATATTCAGGGATTCCGCACAAACCGAAACCGCCAACGGCAATTACAGATCCGTCTTCGATTCTTTCCACAACATCATTCAAAGAAGTAATCAATTTCCCCATTATTCCATCCCCAATCTAGATAAATAGTGATGCTCCAAAAATATGTGTATCATTCCAAATCAAGAACAAACAAAGAAAACGCTTACACAAATAAATAGAAATACCTTTAATTTATTTCTTATAAATAACAACTAAGTATTAACTTCATTCGATGTCTTTAATCCCAACAATATAATACCATTATTTAACAAATATTTCACTTGCCTTATTACATACAATTGCCTTTACCATTGATAAACATATCGTACCGGATAACACAGAAAGGACCATCCCATAATGGAATGGCCCTAAGTGTACAATGCATACACGTATATCAAATACCCATCTTATAATCATATTCCTTGGCTTTATCAGGCTTCGAATTCTCATAATCCGTCTTAATGAACGGCTTATGCGAAACATCCACCCGTTTGATGAATGAATATGATTTCAATTTCTCGACCGTTGCATCGACGTCGTCCATATTGGTATACAAGACAACGTATTTCAGCTTCTTAGAAACATAATGGATGTTCCCGAACCGCCTAAGCATCTTCACCTGCTTAAGTGAATGAACATATGCGATGATTCCTTGTCTGGCTCCCAACATATATGTAATCTCCTAGTTATTGTTTATCAATATTTTATCACAGTATCGAAAATCATTTCAACAGATAATGATGATCCCTCCTTTTTTCTGGTTTAAAAACCATTTCCATGAAAGCAGGGAAGATTTTAGTCGCTTTCTTGTTTGCATTCGTCTATAATCGGGAAATGAATCAGTATATATAGACATAGGATGTTATGGGGGGGGCAAACGGATGAAAAGAACAGGAGAAATCGTATTAAGTGTGCTCGGCATGTTTTTTTATGTTTTACTGGGAGGAATAGGTACTCTCTTCTTCTTCTTAAAAGGAAATAATGAGTTCATGAATGAAATGATGATGGATACTCCGGAGTTCACAGCGGAAGACGTGAATTTTATATCAGATGCTCTTGCTGTGGGGGGATGGATCATCATATTCCTCGCGGTAATTGGTATTGCTGCGGGCATCATCTCCCTTTTCCTTCTAAAAGGAAATAAACATCCCAAGAGTGCAGGATGGACACTGATTGCTGCAGCAGTAATCATTTCTTTCTTCTCTGGCGGATTAGGTATCATCGCGGGATTATTCTATCTCATTGCAGGCATCATGGCATTGGTTCGGCGTCCGGCAGAACCGGTGACAATGTAACGGTTCTTGGCATGGTTTTCAAATGAAAAGCGTGAACTTGGAGATTCTCCAAATTCACGCTTTTTCATTTGGCCGATTATGTCTCGCTGTTTTATTCATTTCTATTGTGACTTGGAACCAAGCCTTCTAAATGAGACGTACTATACTTATTGATGCACTGACGACAGACGTTGCCGGAGGTATTACGTTCTGCAGAATGTTGTTGTCATTTAACGCTTGTAAGGTTAAGACACTTCCTGCTGCCAATTGCACAATCACTTGACCGCTGAAGGTCTGGTTTCCCGAGCCGGATCCGTAATTGCTGCCCACAATAGGTGCCCCTCCTACCGCCAATGTGAATGCAGACGTTCCATTTTGAACATTTATTTCATAAATCAGCAAGTAAGTCCCAGCTTGGTTAATGGTGATCGGCGCCGTTCCGGGTACATATGTCACAAAACCGGCAGGCGTGATATTTCCGATAAGATCGAATATCACCGCTTCCCCGGTATCGACCGTTTGTGCCGTTGTTTTATAAATATAGGCAGCCCCCGGCAGTCCCGCTCCTGGTCCTGGAGGTCCTGGGGGTCCTGGGAGTCCTGGGAACCCTGGAGGTCCCATGATGGTTTTACACTTTATACAAGAGCAACCTCTTCTGCAATGACTCATATGATTATCTCCTTTCTATCCATTTCAATAACAGGATATTCGAAAGAAAATGGCTTGTACAATCAACCACTACTCCAATTCATATTAATCAAAAAAAGAAAAGCATTCATTCAGTATATGAATGAATGCTTTTCCCAAATGCTTATGAACAGCCGCAGCTGCCTCCGCTTCCGCAGCCGCCGGTGCTGCAGCCGCCTGCTTCGAAGAAAGGGTTACCGGCAGGTGTCTTGATATGCTGAGAGACTGAGTTCGCGACAATTCCACTGATGTGATCCAGTAATGACTGCAGTTCATTCTCAGCTTGTTTAAATTCCGCAACGGTCGGATGCATGTCCATTTCCCTCTTGCGTGTCCTCGTTTCCAGATTGACATATTTATAATCTGGGTGATAACGTCCGAAACGCTGCACCTCTTCAAATCGTTCCTTCATCTCGGAGAAGGCCCTGATCTTATTCTGTGCCTCTTGGTCATTCTGTAATTTATATAAAGAAATCATATACCGTTCGCCGACATCTGATTGAAAGACGTCTGCAGCCAATTCCTCGGCGCGGTCAAGTATTTCTATACTTTCCATAGTAGCAAGCATGAAAGCCCACCTCCCGCTCTTATTCTACCATGTTCTTTCATTGAAAGAAAATGCTGTCCTCCTCCTTTTACCCTGATATGGTAATGAAAAGGGAAAAGAACGGGTGGGAACTTGCTGAATGGGCATCAATTCTTCATTGTCTGAAGCATCCCGAGCATCATATTCGCAATCTGAACACTGTTTGTCAGTTTGCTAACCCGATGAGGAATACTTTTCTCAAAATGATAAACCGCTTCAGTTCCGAATTTTTCATAATCCTGTGGATTTCTCGTCAGCCTGCGGTACCAAATTGGATGCAGTCTCAAATATTTAAGCTGATCTTCGTTCTCCCGGATATATTGAAAGATATCCTGTCTCATACGTTCCACCTTCTTCTTAATCCTTTCGGACGGCAAAGGGGTGCGGCTGTTGTCTCGCACCCGTTTTTTCTTCCGGCTTTGGACTGCCTTGGAATTGCGAAATGACACCAGAAATCGTACCGAGTGCCTGGCTCAGATTCGATACATGCTTTTGCATCGATTGTACATCCATTCCTTTCAAGGCCTCGAATAAGGATGTAAGCCCTTCTTTCTCTTCTTTTTGCTCCGCTTCTGTTTTCTCCCTCGGGGGCAGCGGTCCTTCACGGAAATCTGCCCAGACAGAATCCTCTTCCCCAAGCAGGAACCAATCTTCGTACACTTCCTGCCAGGAATAAACTCCCCTGCGTACTTCTTTCACTAATGCAGGATGCTGTTTGATGAACGCTTTGAACGCTTCCATGGAATGTTCATTATTCGTCATTTCCTCTCACCTCGGCAAGTGACCTTCCTTTAATGTTGCGGCATCTTCCCTTTACAGAGAAGTTCCTAATTCAACATATGTATCCGCCCGGAATTAGTGACTTGAATTGATTTGTCCAATCACTTGACTATGAAAAAAAAGAAGCCTGATGGCCCCTTCACATTTCGGCAAAGAAATTCTGGGTGTAATATTTCTTATACACACCCACTCCAAGATAAGTGAAATCCTCGTTCAGCAAAGCTTCACGATGCCCTCGGCTGTTCAGCCACCCTTCAAAGGCAGCCACTCCGTCGACATACTTGGCAGCAATATTCTCACCCGCCGTCGTATAAAAAACTTTCCCTTCTTTAAGCCTGTCCCCCAGATTGCCTTCCGTAGGTGATTCGTGGGAGAAATATTCATTTTCATACATATCCATACTGTGTCCCAAAGCTACTTCCGCCGCAGCATCATCCCATGTTAACTTATCGAGTTCAAAGCGGCCGCGGATAACATTCGTAATATCGAATATCTGTCTCGCATTACCGTCATCCACATCTTTTGATTGTTCTTTCGTCAGCTCACGTTCTTCCGGCAATTCTCCTGTATAAGTCAGCTCGTAGGGACGGTGTTCAATCAGAGTTTCCGCATCGAGGAAACGGACGCTTGAAACAAACCCCGAAAACGTATCTATATGAACCTGTGCGAATACTTTTCCGATTTGGAATAACGGTTTGGAGTGTAATTCTTCTTCCGAAAGCTCAAAACGATATGTATGTCCCCCTTGTTTCATTTCGATACTGGTTTCCGGAGAAAAATCCCGGTATAATTCCTCAATGGGTTGACCAATCTTCAACGGGGAAATATTAAGGCCGTTTCCAAGCGCATAAATGCTGACGACCTTATCATCTTTTACTGCCACCTGCATATATTTCGAATCATCCTGATTGTAGATCCACCAGTCATAACTGTATGAAGTCGGATCTTTCCTTGAAGGTTCTCCAAACTTCTTGACCACTTGATCCACACTGCTACCTATATAAACGGCAAGTCCTTCCGTAACATCTTTGCTTACACTTTCATCCACGATACTCATCTCTTCTTGCGCAGCATCCTGAGGCTGATTTTCCCGACTCTCCATGAAAAAGAGATTGATGATAAACAAAACTGCGGCAAGCATAATAATTCTACTGATGATCTTCAGAGAAATTCTCCTTTCCTTCCTTGTGAAAACTGAATTAAAGTCATTATACCATAATTTATATACCTTATTTCACATACTTATACTTCTCACTTTGAGTAACATTCACTTTATCCATGTCTCTTCCGTGAACCTTAAGATCCCAACTGGAGGAATATGGTGCTTCCTTTGTTGCAAGAATGACAATTTCATACTATTATTGATTAAAGGAAATATTAGCATATTATTCTATTATTTTCATAATAGAGATTTTGCGGCAGGGACTTTTAGGAGGGATTTCTTATGAGATTTGAAGATACTGGACTGGATAACTTGACAGCCGATCTTAATCGGCTCGATGAAACAATGGAAGAACACGGCTTGGTGCGTGCTGAACAGTGGGATTATGAGCGCGTCAGTTATGACCGCAAATTCAAGCTGATGGAAGGGGTCTATTATCTGCGTGTACAAGCATATGCGACGGAAGGCGATGTAGGTGCTCATAGGGCCACCATGAAGCTGATTACCCCTATACTTGGAAAACACTATTACCCGCACGGTCTTGAATACGGGGAAGCCGAATATTTCCCGCCTTCTCTTGTGAAGCAATGTGAGAAAATCCTTTCGGAAGTCCAAAAGGAAGTATCATCATATGCGGTCCTGGCTCACTGACTACTTTGACACAAAATACCGCAATAAAAAGACGCCTGCTCGACAGCAGACGTCTTTTCTATGCCTCAGGAACCGCATAACTCCAAATCAAATAAGGATGTTCCTTCTTTCTGAGATGAAACCCTAATTCTTTTAGTATCTCTATCTTCAAGATTTGCCTGTAATCTGCTTCCACAAGTACTTGTTTGATTGTCCCTGCGAATTGTTTCAATATATGATCCAGAAAAAGTTTCAAACTCTCCTTAAGAAATTTCTTCTCAAGTTCCGCATCATAAAACCTTATTTCAAGACAAGCGATAGAAGCATGCTGACTATCTGGAAATAGAAGCATATCTCCAATCATGCTTTTCCCAGTCAATTCAGCCATGATCCACATATAGTAATCGCGTTCGTTTTTCTTCTCAAGATCTTCAATCAAGAATGGCAAAAAAGAAAGGAAACGATGGGATGGCCAGTTTACGGGAATATTCAACGGAGAGCGCCCGGTCAGCTCATCCCGGAAAAAGATGATTGATTTGGCCATATCCAAGGAACAGTTCATAATAAGCAAAGTATTAGTTTTGAAATCTTTCAATCCTCTCTCCCCCCATAAAGTGAGAAACGATCCAAGCCCGCTGAAACTCCCAGGAGCCCAGGTGATTGTATTTTCCTTCCAAAACGTTCCGATCAGGCCTATCTTGATATTTCCAAGCTTACTCCCTGTAGTTCCAAAGCTTTGGCTGCGAGGGGCATTTACTGCATTATATGCTTCAAGGACGAATACTTGCTTCAAAAGAAGCACCTAATTTCCGGATAAGAGACAAAAAAGATGCCGCTTCTTTTGCAGCATCCATTTTTTATGTTCCCAATATAGCCTTGATGACAGAAGTCGTCTCTCCTCCATGATAAAAGACGTAAAGGAGCAAATAAACCATCACACCGGTAATCCCTGTAAAAAACCAGATGATGCTTGTCACAGGACCAAGCTTCCTATGTCGGGCGAAATTTTTCTTATAACCTGTCCATAAGGTGATAATCCCCATTACAGCGCCAGTTGTAGCCAGCGTGATATGGAATATCAAAAACACCGTATAATAAATCTTAATGTCATCAGGACCTCCGAAAGCCGTATTCCCGACAAAAATCGTACGGCTCGCGTAAATGACAAAGAAAATAATCGCAAAAATCGCAGCTGCATACATCGTTTTCATATGGGCTTCTATTTTTCGTTGTTTGATTAAATACCAGCCGACCGCTACTGTAATCGCACTCAATACAATAAAAAATGTACTAATCGTTGGCAAGATAGGCAAAGACATCATTCAGCAGTTCCTCTCTCTCTAGGTAGCTTCATTCTAATGGACTTTTTCTTATTTTTCAATAATTTTAACAGCAATGACAAACTTTACTTCACTAATTCTCAATCTGCGACCTGATACTCTTTGGTCGGGTTCATATCGACCGATCCAGAATTCTCATCTTTATACCAAGAAAAGAACAGCTTGGCCAAAATGACGCCGAAAACAATTTCTTGGATAATTTTCATTATGACTCCACCGGTACGTTGATCTTCCAGCAGCGGCATTGTATTGAACATCTCTGGTCCGGTAATATTCAGATTGCTCAAGGTTCCTGCAGGGACACAAAGTTCCATAGCCTGGAGCCAGAAGACAGGATTTGTATATGTCTCATAAAAAGGCGAGCTTCCGAAAATAATCAAACCGCATGCCGGTGTCAGCAAGATGCCGTTGGCAAAAATATAACCGATTCTCTTAATCCCATAAAATGTCTGATATTCTTCTAGTTTATTCATGATCGGCCACCACATCCAAACAGCCGTCACAAATAACATAGCTGTATAAAGTCCATGCAAGACCATATCGGTCTTGACAGCATCAAAAATAAGCGGAATATGATAGAAAGAAAATGCGCCATTAAAAACAAAAAGGGCGATCAAAGGTTTTGTGAAAAAGTGAAACGGCCTTTGGATGAAGCGCTTAGAAAGAAGCTTTCTCCAGAGCCAGTTGGGTACTGATGTCACTAAAATCGGCGGGAGCACCAAATATAAGAATGCCATCTGAGTCATATGCATGCTGAACATAATATGTCCGAGCAAATCAATCGGCGACCCTTTCAAGATATACAGAAGTACAAAGAAGAAGATCATCCCCATTATTTCTTTCTTTGCCAGCGGTTCGCTGTCCCGAGATATCTTCATTCTGTATTTTGTCATAGCAAGGAAGTACAGGACACATATCACAACAAGCGTTATAAAAAAGGCAGGACTCCACAAAGCAGTGAATCCGAATGAACTAAACGACAAATCCCGCACCTCATTTCTATTGTTAACTATCCCCATTATATAATATAAAAAGGGAAAGAAACACTCGATTGCTCTATTTTTCCATTTTGTCATTACTTGGACAAAAAGAAAAGCAGCCAAGTCCTATTCAGAACGGCTGCTCCCTCCAGATGTACGGTATAGCTGATTTAAATCCAAACAATTGTTAAGAACGCCAATATTGTCAGAAAGCCGCCGCCTACACCGAAGTATAGAAACATAGCCGGCATTTCATGTCCTTTATGGCTCATATGCATGAAATAATAAAGCTGAAAGATTACCTGCACGATCGCAAGCAGGAAAATCACTGGTTTCACGAACCATTCGGAAAACCCATCAAAGCCTACTGCCGCAAATGCAATCAATGTCAGAAAAATCATTAATGAGAATGATACGACCTGATAGCGCATTTCTTCAGCATTCTTCTTGCGTCGATATTTCAAATCCACTTTCGGGTGTGTTGGATTATCATGACTTTTTCCCATCACTTAGCTCACCATCCCCATCAAGTATACTGCTGTGAAAATGAATACCCAAACAACGTCGATGAAATGCCAATAAAGGCTGGCCACATAAAATTTCGGCGCATTGTATAAATTCAATCCACGCTTTGCATTACGAACCATCAAAGTCGTGATCCAAAGAAGTCCGAACAAGACGTGGGCACCATGGAACCCGACCAGCGTGTAGAAAGCTGAACCGAAGGCACTGCTTGTAAATGTGAAATGATATTCGTGCACATAATGATTGAACTCATAAATCTCCAGACAAAGGAAAGCAAAACCAAGAAGTACTGTGACCAAAAGCCATGCCTGCATTCCTTTGAAGTTATAGTTCTTCATATGGTACATCGCATAGACACTTGTCAATGAACTGGTCAACAGCAGCATGGTAGCGACGAATGTCAAAGGCAATGAAAAGATATCGGCAGACAATTTATCGTCGGCACTTGGCACTTTATCCTTCAAAGCAAGATAGGTCGCAAATAATGTCGCAAACAAAACGGTCTCTCCGCCAAGGAAAAGCCAGAATCCGAGAAATTTATTTTTTCCTTCGAGAGTGGCTGTTTCCGGAGAGGAAGGCCATGTTGCTTCCGTGTATTTTTCTTCTGCATGCATTACGCGATCCCCCCTTTGTCATTGTCATCCTCGATCAGTTCTTCCTTATGGATATGATACCCATGGTCATCTTTGATGGAACGGACAAACATACTTCCAAGTGTGATTCCGAGACCGATCACAAGGACAGGAAGCGCCCAAACAGTATCATCCCTCATATACATCGCTCCGAAAGCGGCAACGAATAAACCAAACGAAATGAATACCGGGATAATGGAATTGTTCGGCATATGGATATCACCAAGCGGTTCAGCCGGTGTCATCTCTTTCTTCCCTTCCATTTTCTCAAGCCAGTATGCATCCAAGCCGCGGACCAATGGCAGTTGTTTGAAATTATAATAAGGGGCAGGTGATGAAATAGCCCATTCAAGCGTCCTGCCATCTCCCCATGGATCATTCCCTACTTTTTCATTCTTGATAGTGGTAATTACGACATTGTACAGCAAGATTGCCGTACCAGCTGCCATTAAAGCGGCACCAGCCGAACTGATGGCATTTCCAAGATCAAGCCCTTGATTCGGAAGGTATGTGAAAACACGACGCGGCATACCCCATAAACCAAGGAAATGCTGAATAAAGAATGTCATATGGAAACCGATCAAGAACAACCAGAAAGTCCATTTGCCAAGTTTCTCGCTCAGCATCGTACCGAACATTTTCGGCCAATAGAAATGGGCACCGGCAAGCAATGCGAGCACGACTCCGCCTACGATTACATAATGGAAATGGGCAACAACGAAATAACTGTCATGGAATTGGTAATCCGCTGCCGCGGACGCATTCATGATCCCTGTTACTCCACCCATGGTGAAGGAAGGAATGAAAGCGACCGCATACATCATCGGGACAGTGAACTTAATCGAGCCGCCCCACATCGTAAAGAGCCAGTTAAAGATCTTGATACCGGTCGGAACAGCAATCGCCATTGTCGCAACAGCGAAGATCGCATTTGCGATCGGTCCCAGACCAACCGTGAACATATGGTGGGCCCATACCATGAAACCGAGGAATCCGATGAGCACTGTCGCAAAAACCATCGAAGAGTATCCAAACAGCCTTTTCCTCGAGAAAGTCGCGAATATTTCAGAGAAAATCCCAAAAGCAGGCAAGATAAGAATATATACCTCGGGATGCCCGAATATCCAGAAAAGATGCTCCCAAATGATTGTATTCCCACCCATGTTGACAACAAAGAAGTTGCTGCCGAACATGCGGTCAAATATAAGGAAGAACAATCCTACAGTCAACGGAGGGAATGCAAATAAGATCAGTGCCGATACTACGAATGTGGACCATGTGAATAACGGCATTCTCATATAAGTCATACCAGGTGCACGCATATTGATGATCGTGACTAGGAAATTGATTCCTCCGATCAAAGTACCCGCACCTGAAATCTGCAGACCCAGTGCATAAAAATCTATTCCTTTTCCTTCAGAAGCAAGTGATAAGGATGCATATGATGTCCATCCCGCATCAGGCACCTGTCCGAAGAACCATGAAAGATTCAAGAAAACTCCGCCGAAGAAGAAAAGCCAAAATCCCAGCGAGTTAAGGAATGGGAACGCAACGTCCCTTGCACCAATCTGCAGAGGCATAACCGCATTCATAAAAGCAAAAACCAATGGCATCGCTGCCAAGAATATCATTGTTGTACCATGCATAGTCAAAATCTCGTTAAACAGTCCTGCACTGACGAAATCATTGTTCGGAACTGCCAATTGTATACGGATGAACATTGCTTCCAACCCGCCGATTACGAAGAAGAAACCTCCGGCAATCAAATACAGGATGGCGATCTTTTTGTGATCCACCGTTGTCAGGTAGTCCCAAATCGTTGCGCCGATGCCTCTTTTTTGAGCGTATGTACTCACGATCCTACCTCCTTTTGTTTCTAATCAACCAACTTATTTTTGCACTTTCAACTGCTTAAGGTACTCGACAAGTGCATCAATATCTTCTTCAGGCATTGTGTCATATTCAGGCATTTTATTTCCTGGCTTAATTTCTTGGTTATTGGTCAGCCATTCTTTGACGTTCTCGTCAGTGTTTTCGTGAATGCCTGCTACCAGATCGCGTTCACCGAAGTTTGCAAGGTTTGGAGCGCGTCTTCCTTGTGCGGGACCGGTCACTTCAGGCGATACAGCATGACAGCCGATACAGCTTTCCTGGAATACTTCTTCTCCTCGTGTTGCTGCAGTTCCTTCGACCGCAGGTTCTGTTTCGGCATTCTGCATATCACCGATCCAGCCCTCGAACTGGTCTTTTGGCATCGTTTTCACTTTAAAGTCCATCAATGCATGGGAAGGTCCGCAAAGTTCCGCACATTTCCCGTAGAAAATATTATTCGCTTCTTCCGCCTTATCACTGTCGAATGTCAGGAAGAACTGATTTGTGCCTTCCACATTCGTATCCAGCTTGCCTCCTGCGGCAGGGACCCAGAAACTATGTTTCACGTCCGAAGCGACCAAATTGAAATAAACCCTCTCATCGGTCGGAACTATCAATTCCTGGCTCGTCACGACGCCATGATCCGGATATTCAAATTCCCACCAATAAAGGTTGGCACGCACATTGATGACAAGTGCATCTTTCGTCTTTCCTTCTTCGTCCTTGTCATTCATCGGCTTAACATCAGCCAGCTGGAAAGTGTAGGATACCGTTGGGACAGCAAGTATGATCAGCAAAATGATTGGGATAACAGTCCAGATAATTTCAAGCTTATGGCTGCCTTCCACTTGCTTCGGTATTCTTTTGTCTTCGCCTTTCCTTCGAAACTTAAACACAACATATAGGAAAATGACAGTGACCACGATGATCACAAGAACCATGATGGCTGTACTCAGCAGCATCAGGTCGAATTGTTTCTGTGCAACTTCTCCAGCGGGATCAAGCGTGGAAAGGAATGGTTCCCCACAGCCTGCCAGAATCAGCGTCAAGATAGACATCCATCCAATGAAACGCCATTTTTGCAGCCGTTTTTTCATACCTATAAATCCCCTCTTTCGTAAAAATTTTCTTCAAATCCCTTGTTCTTCCATACACAGATACAAAGAAAGGCCCGCCCCTTTTCCAATATGTTTAAGCACCCATATTTATCCCGTGAAAAAGGGGCAAGCCTTCAGATTTAAGGACAAGCGAATTCCATCCGCAAGTCCGAGTTCAACCGCGGCCGGTATACACCGGCTTAGGCCTCACTTTATATCAAGGTTACAATAACCATTGAAACAAATAGAATCGTTAAATAGTTCAAAGAGTAGATAAACATCCCTTTTGCCCATTTCATATCATCTTTCGTCCTGAATCCTGTCAGACCCAGAAGCAGCCAGCCGATATTGAGCAGTGCCGTCAGGATGACAATCGGTGTGCCGAGTGAAGTCAGGAAGAACGGAACCGGCATCAATAGGAGTATCCAGAGGTTGATGCTGACTTTTGTTCTTTTGAATCCTTTCACGACCGGAAGCATCGGTATACCGGCTTTACGGTATTCCTCACATCTTCTCATCGCGAGCGCATAGAAATGCGGCGGCTGCCAGATGAACATAATCGCGAAGAGCACCCATGCGACTAAATGAAGATTCGCATCCACAGCAGCCCAGCCAATTAAAGGCGGAACAGCACCGGAAAGACTTCCGATGATTGTGTTCGATACCAGTTTTCGCTTACTGAATGTATAAAGAATGACGTATGCGAATACTCCGAACAATCCGAGCATAGCTGCAGTGATGGTGGTAAACGCCAGCAATACAGTCCCCGATGCTACAAAAACCAGACCGAGAGACAATACCTTCCCGGCGGTTATCTTACCGCTGACGGTAGGCCGGGCCTGTGTGCGTTCCATAAGATGGTCAATATCTCTATCGATGTAATTATTTAATGTTCCGGCACCGCCGATGATGAGTGCGGTTCCCGCCAAGGCCAATAAAATGGTGCCGATATTATCCAAAAAACTGACTCCTGTAAAATGCAGTGCCAGCCAAACACCCGTAAAAGTAGTGATCAAATTGGATTTGATGATCCCGATTTTGATGAGGGCAAGGAAATCAGCCCAAGCGCTCGTCTCCACCCCAGCAGGAATCTGGTCTTTTAGCTGAATTGATTTGTCTTTATCCAATGATGTATGAGCTAAGACCTTTGTCTCTGACATATTTTTTCCTCCTTAGTTCAACAGGCAAATATAAAAAAGCATATACTAGTCACCTATAATCCATTATTCCATACTTTTCTATATTTGTAATGACAGGCGCTCAACCAAAGTATGACAAAAATCATTCGAGTTGACAAAAAATAGTGAAAAACAGGAAAAATTAGCATTCTTTGTATATTAAATCATATTTCACTGCTTTTATGCGAATGTTTTTCATATAACTTTTGACTTATTTGTGACCTTCCCTCAGCCCGCATGCCGTACACTCTATCAAAAAGAAGGCAATACGTTATAATAGTCATCTTCCGTCATTTTTTGACAATTTAAAAATAGCAGTCTTTATATTTCTATCAAATTTGCGGAGTTGTTTCAACTATTTTCCTGATTTAATTATCAGATAATTACTCGCGATAAAATCCTTGTACTTCCTTTTGTTTTTTGGGTACGATTTATAAAGCTGTTTAACTAAAAATGGTACATTATAAAAACTTTTCCGTTATTGTCATATTTTATTGCATTTGGCGATTGAATCCTATGCTTCTTTTATTTATGATAATATGGAAACACCCCTTTAGAAAAGATTACCAATATAATAGAAGAATAGCAACTTGTCATCAACAGAAGTTATTTTTATATAAGAAGGTGAAATAGTGCATCGCTCTTTGAAATGGTTTGCCATATTGACTACTATAGGTATGCTCCTGATCCTTCTGGGAGGAGCATTGGTGACAAAAACAGATTCCGGAGACGGCTGCGGGACTTCCTGGCCGCTTTGTGAAGGTGAATGGTTCCCGAGGGATGTCAATATCACAAAAGAAAAAATAATCGAATTCGCCCACCGGGCAGTTACAGCTGTGGTGGGCTTCATGGTCCTCGCTCTGTCGGTTTGGGCTTGGAAATCAATCGGTCATATCAGGGAAACGAAGTTCCTTTCGATTCTATCGTTTTCCTTCCTTGTCCTGCAAGCTTTGATTGGCGCAGCCGCGGTCAAATGGAGCCAGTCCGACTTTGTGCTGGCCCTGCATTTCGGCATATCCTTGATTTCCTTCGCTTCCGTCTTTCTTCTGACACTGCTTATCTATGAAGTGGACAAGAAGTTTGATGCGGAAAAGCTGGTCATCGATAAACGCATGACCTTCCACACGGTCGGCATCCTTATTTATGTGTACCTGGTTGTCTACACCGGCGCCCTGGTACGTCATACGGAAGCAAGTCTTGTCTGCCGGGATTGGCCGCTCTGCCGAAACGATGAATTCATCTTGCCGGAAAATCTATATGAATGGATCCAAATGGGCCACCGATTGATGGCCGGGCTTGCCTTCATTTGGATTGGTTACGCCACTTATACAGCCATCAAGCATTACGCCCATCAAAAAATTGTCAGATTTGTTTGGATTGTTTCATTCACATTGGTTTCTTTACAGGTTATGACCGGGGCCCTGATCATCTTCACACGATTGAATCTTTTTATCGCCCTGGCGCATGCCCTCTTCATATCCTTGCTCTTCGGTGTCTTAAGTTACTTGTTATTGCTGGCAAGCCGAAGCACCCGGAATACAGAAATGAAATAGTGCTTATCCAACTGCGGCCCTCGCTTTCCAAAGCGAGGGCTTTTCCTATCCTTTATCTATACTTAGTTACCAGAGACAAACCCAGCAGAGCCAAAAAAGAACGCTGAAGTCCGAATAAACGGTTTCCAGCGTTCTTTTTTTCTATAAGCTTCTGTTAAAATATATTCCTTATTTTGTGATTTCAATCAACAAATCACCTGTTGCGATTCCTTCTCCATTATTCACATAAATTTCTTTGATTGTACCTGTATATGGAGCTTGCACTGTGGTTTCCATTTTCATCGCTTCCGTGATGATCAGATGGTCCCCTTTCTGCACTTCTTCCCCTTTTTCTACAAGCACTTTGATGACTGTTCCAGGCATCGTTGCCCCGATATGCTCGCTATTGGCCGGATCGGCTTTGACCTTTGTCGCAACACTGGACTTGACGCTCTCATCCTTGATGGATATTTCACGCTGCTGTCCGTTCAGTTCGTATACAACAGTCCGTGTTCCATCTGCATGCGGATGGCCGATTGAGATAAGTTTGACGATCAGCGTTTTGCCTGTCTCGATTTCCACTTCGATTTCTTCTCCGCGGCTCATGCCATAGAAGAATGTAGGTGTATCCAATATAGAGATATCTCCGAAGCGCTCGTTCATTTCCGCATATTCCAAGAATACTTTCGGATACAATGCATAGGCAAGCACATCGAAACTTGTGACAGGACGATTGATTTTTTCATGCAATTCTTCTTTTAGCTGATCAAAATCGATGTCCTCAAGCAATTCACCCGGACGGACTGTGATCGGTTTGCGGTCCTTCAGGATGACTGCCTGCAGTTCTTTCGGGAATCCGCCTTCAGGCTGACCAAGATACCCCTCGAATAGTTCCACAACCGAGTCAGGGAAATCAAGTGAATTTCCCTTCAGCAGCACTTGTTCTTCATCCAGATTGTTCTGTACCATAAACAGTGCCATATCACCAACAACCTTTGAGGATGGCGTCACTTTCACGATGTCGCCGAACATAAGGTTGACCCGGCTGTACATATCCTTGACTTCTTCCCAACGGTCGCCAAGTCCGACTGCTTTTGCCTGCTGCTGCAGATTGCTGTATTGTCCGCCAGGCATTTCATGCTTATAGACTTCCGAATGCGGAGCTTTCATACCGCTTTCGAAATCCGCATAATATTTACGAACATCTTCCCAATACAGGGACAACTTCTCCATATTATTGATATCGAACTTCGGCTGCCGTTTCGTTCCGGAGAGTGCATAATATAAGGAATTACTGCTCGGTTGTGATGTCATACCGGCGACAGTCCCTAAAGCCGTATCAACAATATCTACGCCCGCATCGATCGCACGGCTATATGTGATGATTCCATTACCGCTTGTATCATGCGTATGCAGATGGATCGGGATATCAAGGGTATCCTTCAATTCTGAAATAAGGCGGTAAGCCGATTCCGGTTTAAGCAAACCGGCCATGTCTTTGATCGCCAGAATATGGGCACCTTGATTTTCGAGTTCCTTTGCTAGATTCTTATAGTAATCGATATTGTACTTTGTCCTAGTCGGATCATCAATGTCTCCGGTATAGCAAATGGAGGCTTCCGCAATTTTGCCGGTATCCCGTACTGCTTCGATTGCCACTTCCATGCCTTTGACCCAGTTCAGACTATCGAAAATCCTGAACACATCGATTCCAGCATGTGAAGACTGCTTGACAAACTCCCGGATGACATTATCCGGATAATTCTTGTACCCTACTGCATTCGCACCTCGAAGCAGCATCTGGAACAGGATATTCGGCATTTTCTCCCGAAGAGAAAGCAGACGCTCCCAAGGATCTTCTTTCAGGAAGCGGTATGCAACATCGAAGGTCGCCCCTCCCCACATTTCAGCTGAGAACAGATTCGGCATTAATTTAGCCGTAGGTTCTGCGATATGAAGCATATCTGTAGTCCGCACCCTGGTGGCGAGCAGCGATTGATGTGCATCCCTGAATGTGGTATCCGTAATGAGTACTTCTTTTTGTTCCTTCACCCACTCGACAAGCCCATCAGCACCACGCTCTTCAAGTATTTGCTTTGTGCCTGGCTGAAACGGCATATCATGCGGCAAATGAATCATTCGAGGCTTTTCGAAGACAGGCTTCGTTTTCTGTTCAATACCCGGGAAACCATTCACCGTGACATTACCGATATAAGAAAGCAATTTCGTACCCCGGTCTTTTCTGACCGGAAAGATGAACAATTCAGGTGTCTCGTCAATGAACGATGTATCTACCTTGCCTGCAATGAATTTTTCGTGCTTGATCACATTTTCAAGGAACGGAATATTCGTCTTGATGCCTCGGATACGAAATTCTTTCAGGATCCTTGTCATCTTTTTGCAGGCTTGGTCAAAGGATAGAGCCCAAGTAGATACTTTAACGAGCAGAGAATCATAATAAGGGGATATAACAGCTCCTTGATATGCATTCCCCGCATCCAAGCGAACACCAAAGCCGCTTGCGGAACGATAAGCCAACAGCTTGCCTGTATCCGGCATGAAATTATTCAATGGATCTTCCGTTGTGATCCTGGATTGGATTGCGTAACCGAATAAAGGAATATTTTCTTGTTTCGGGATGCTCACTTCCGGACCATGCAGGCTGTGCCCTTCCGCAATCAGAATCTGGGATTGAACAATATCGATCCCTGTGATCATTTCTGTTACAGTATGCTCCACTTGTACCCGCGGATTGACTTCAATGAAGTAAAAACGGTCATCTGACACAAGGAATTCAACTGTCCCGGCATTCAGGTAATTGACATTTTTGGCCAGTTTGACGGCAGCATCACAAATTTCTTGTCTCAACTCATCCGACAACGAAACAGAAGGTGCGATTTCCACCACTTTTTGATGTCTTCTTTGAACAGAACAGTCTCTTTCGTATAAGTGAACAATATTTCCTTCTCCGTCTCCAAGAATCTGCACTTCTATATGCTTCGGATTTTGAATACATTTTTCGACATATACTTCATCATTGCCGAAAGCCGCTTTCGCTTCAGACTTGGCACGATCGAACGCTTCACTCACTTCTTCCGGTTTGTTGACGATCCGCATTCCGCGTCCGCCGCCTCCGAGAGAGGCTTTAATGATGATCGGATAGCCATTCTCTTCTCCGAAATGTTTGACTTCTTCCAGGGAATTCACCGGCCCGTCGCTTCCAGGAATCACCGGTATTTGGGCAAGCTGCGCCTGCTCACGTGCCCTGACTTTATCTCCGAACATATTCAGATGCTTCGTCTCAGGACCAATGAAGATTAAACCTTCTTCTTCACAGCGGCGTGCGAATTGAATATTTTCGGATAAGAAACCATATCCGGGATGAATAGCATCCACACCTGCTTCTTTCGCTATTTCAATGATGCCTTCAATATCAAGATACGCATCAATCGGCTTTTTGCCTTCCCCTACTAGATACGCTTCGTCAGCTTTGAACCGGTGATAAGATCCGGAGTCTTCTTTTGAATAAATGGCTACCGTGCGAATGCCCAGTTCCGTGCAGGCACGGAATACCCTTATTGCAATTTCTCCGCGGTTGGCGGCCAGCACTTTATTAATACGTCTCTCCAATTCAAGCACCTTCTTTTCTTTATTCATTTATAGTAAAACCATCAAGCAAAGCCTTTAGGTCTTAACCCCTTTGTCAAAAGCCGGTATAAACTTGCTGCTGTTATATGTATAAAAAGAGCCGGAAGTCGGCTCATATCTCCCTCATTGCACAAAATAACCCTTTGATTGGTAATTTGTCTCGTTTATCGGAATTTCCGATTCCTTAGGATGTTTATATTTCTCTTCATAGTTGGTGAACATGGAAACATTAAGCAGCACACCCATTGCGACCGCCAGCAGGATCAATGACGACCCTCCATATGAAACGAACGGAAGCGGAACACCCGTGATAGGAATCAACCCCGTCAAGCCGGCAAGATTTATGAATGACTGCACACCGATCATAGACGCAATGCCTATGGCCAGCAAACTGCCGAAAGGATCCCTGCACCTGCCCGCTATCCTGTACCCCTTCAGCACTATATAAGCTAATGCGAATAAAACGAATAGGACACCTTTTGCACCCAGTTCCTCGGATATGATTGCCATGATGAAATCGGTATGTGCTTCCGGAAGATAGCCATACTTTATTGTGCTTTCGCCGAGACCTTGGCCTCCAACTCCCCCGTTGCCGATTGCCAAATAAGAATTCACCAACTGATAGCCATCGGTATCTTCATATTCAAAAGGATTGACAAAACTATTCAACCGGCCCATTTTGGATTCTGTGAAAATATCATCCTTCTTCACATAAACAATCGGAGCCAAAAGGAGTGCGACCAGTGATGCGATTCCCACCAGTTTCATGATGCTCTTGAATGACATCCCGGAGGACATGATGATTGATGCACCAATCAGGAAGATGATCAGGGCAGTCCCGAAATCAGGCTGCATAGCCACCAGGAAACAGATGACCACAAGGAAAACAATCGGCGGAAGCACACCCACATTGAAATTATCAATGTACTTTTGCTTCTTGGCGTAAACTGCCGCTAAGTAAACGATCATCCCCAATTTAATTAATTCAGATGGCTGCAGGTTCAAGCCCCCGATCGAGAGCCAGCTTTGGGCGTTATTGACGTTTTTACCGACAAGATCAATCAGCAGCAATACTCCAATGGACATGCCGAATATGGTCATCAGCACATATTTATGCTGATACAGCTTGTACGGGACGAAAGCGACAACCAAGAACACAAGCAACGATAGAATCAAATGCAATTTTTGTTTCTGATAGAAGAAATCAGCACTGACTTCATATTTAGATGATGCAATGACCATGCTTGCGCTGTAGACCATAACAAGCCCGAACAGACTTAACAAGACTATGACAACAATCAAACTGTAATCATATGACTTTAGTATTTTTTTGAACATAAAAACCGCCCTCATCGTTAACATTAATGGAAGCCGGAAAGTATATATAGTATAACCTATTGGCTAAATAAGACACAATATTAACTATCCATAACTCCCTTTATCTTTCTATGTATCATATGTCAATTTCATTTTAACTTGATAGAACAGGGAAATCATAGAGCATATTACGGAAGTGCTTCTACTTACTTCCCTTATTATGTTGCAAAAAAACCCAAACAATAAAAATTGTTTGAGCCTTGAGATAAATGTTATTTTTTCAGAAATGCTTCATGCAAAACAGATAATTCCATTTCCAATTGGTCAAGCAAGGCTTTCCCTTCCTCTTCCCCCACCAGTCCAAGCCTTACGGCAAAGTCAATTTCCTTCGAAAGTCCATACATCTGTGTGTCGAGCACTTCTTCATACAGGGGACATTGAGGCATTGTCAAATTGTCCATTTGCACCTGTATCAACTTTAATATTTTCGAAGCGTCCGCTTTCAAAAGCGAGTACGCCCGTTCCCTATGGTCAATCATTGTTTCTGAAGTCATCCATAAATCCCCCATTTCAGAGCGATTAAACTAATTAATCTATCTATAAATTCTACCCTTTCTATAGTTAAAAAGCAAGAAATTATCTAATTGCTTCTAGAATTTCCTGAATTCTCAAGCTTTCCTGATTTCATTGTCTCTCCAACTCTTATATACTGAAGATGAAATCGAGAAAAAAGAGGGATGTTCATGGAACGCATCGTGCAAATTAAAGGAAATACCGTTTATCCCATCACATTGGATCCGACTGTCTGGATTTTTGACGAGCGCAAAAAGAAGCTCGCAGATTTCTTCAGCGGCGAGTTCGAGGAACAAGATGAGCTGGAGAAGTATACAAAAGCTATCTCCAAGCAATGGGACAAAGAAGTGATAGAAGGAAATGAAGCGCCAAAAGACCAAAACAGCCCTGCTACCAAATTGGAAAAAGAGGAAATGCTGTCGGAGACCTTCGCCATCTCATTCAGATATTTCCTCGCGAACAGCGAACCGCTTGAAACAGCAAAATCGGTTAATGTCCATCATGAAGATGGTATAAGCACGTTCCCGATCGACGAAGCTAGTAAGTTTGTCCTTTGCTTCTCGCATAATGGCAAACCGCTGATTGAGGATGGTCCTCTGCATGTGTATTATAGTGGTTCAATGGAGAAATACCTTAAATCGGTGACATTATTCGAAGTGGTATAACATGAAAAGCGGGGGGACGATCCCCGCCTTTCATTTTTCCTAAAGAGATATACTGCTTTTAGTTTCACTCAGAGAATATTTGCCGCCATTTGCGCAAGCATCGATCTTTCTCCCTTAATCAGTTTAATATGTCCCGCTATCCCTTCCTTTTTGAATTTTTCTACCACATAAGCTAAACCATTATTATATTCATCGAGATAAGGATGGTCGATTTGCTCCGGATCCCCCATCAGCACAATTTTTGTCCGCTCGCCGACACGGGTCAGAATCGTCTTGACTTCATGTTTTGTCAGATTCTGCGCTTCATCTATAATCATGAATTGCTCCGGGATGCTCCTCCCCCTAATATAAGTCAGCGCTTCAACTTCAATTGAAGACATTCCCGCCAAGATGGCATCCAATTCCCCAGGTTTCTTCGTATTGAACAGATATTCCAAGTTATCATAGATTGGCTGCATCCATGGACGGAGCTTCTCTTCTTTCTCCCCCGGAAGATAGCCGATATCTTTTCCGACCGGCACAATCGGCCTGGCCACCAGAAGCTTCTGGTATTTCCCGAGATCTTCCGTCTGCATCAAGGCTGCCGCCAATGCAAGAAGCGTCTTCCCGGTTCCGGCTTTCCCGATCATTGTCACAAGCGGCAAGTCATCGCGGAGCAGAAGTTCCAGAGCCATCGCCTGCTGCACATTGCGAGACTTGATTCCCCATACGTGGTCATTGCCGAAAATCAGTCTCTTAATCATATTTCCCTGTTTATCGACCATTCCAATTGCTGAACCGCTGCCGCCAAGCGCATCTCTCATGATGATGAACTGATTGCTGAAGACGGAACCTTCCAAAACCTCATTGACCGGCAGTTCACCTGTCTCATAATATCGATTCCGCAGTTCCTCAGGAATGAACACTTCCGTGAATCCGCTGTACAAATGGTCACTCTCCACAACACGGTCGTTCAGGAAATCCTCCGCATTCACATTCAAGGCATCCGCTTTTACCCGGACCAGCGTATCCTTGCTCACAAGAATGACTTTCTTTCCATGCTCTTTTGCCTGCTGCTCCAATGAGAGATTTTTTGCTACAGCAAGAATTCGGTTATCATTTGTTTTCTCGACGAATATTTCTTGCAGCTGTTGAAAAAATTTATTATGATTCAGCTCGATCCGAAGTGTTCCCCCGGTATGCAACGGGATTTGTTCATGAAGCTTACCGGCTTGACGCAAACTGTCAATCAGCTTCGATACTTGCCTTGCATTCCTCCCTACTTCATCCATATTTCTTTTTTTTGAATCGACCTCTTCCAGCACAACAGCCGGAATGACAACCTCATTATCTTCGAACGAAAAGATGGAATAAGGGTCCTGCAACAGGACATTCGTGTCCAACACATATATTTTATTCAATCTAAAGCCTCCTGCCTGGAGATTTTCTCTTCTCTTGTATCAGCAGTATATGAACCCAACAAACATATTGCTAAAAATATATGACTCTACCACACAAGGTAGAAGAAGATTGTCCAAAAACAAAAAAATGGATACTTCCGCTAAGCCTCGCTGCTGACGATGTCGTCAAATAGACATAACATGTTATACTAAGACATACATAAAAATTCCAGAGGTGTTAATATGAGAGTCCAATGCGTCATATGCGACCAAATTGAAAACATACCGGACGACTCCCCGACAGCCAAAAGGCTCAGGAACCGGCCGATCCATACCTATATGTGCAAACCCTGCCGCGACAGAATCGAACAAAAAACAAAAGACCGGATCAAAACAGGAAACTTCGAATTCAGAAAACCAAACCAACAAGAAAATAATTGGTAACCCGAAATGCTGAAGCACCCCGTTCAGCGCCGTATGGCCTGGAGCCCCTCCGCACGAGATATAGGAATCACGAAGAGCGCAGCGATTCGATGATGACTTATCGTAGAAGGAGGGCGAAGGACACTAGGCGCTGGGGTGCTGCAGCTAGACACAATAGAAAAGCGGAAGCGGCCGTTAAGCTTGTGAAGAAAATAGGGATTGACCCGTAAAGAATCAAAAAAAGGCAAAATAAAAAACGGGAATGAAATCTGTTTGATTTCATTCCCGTTCTGTTGCTTATATGACGTTTATTCAGCTGATCCCAAGCGCTATTTTAGC
>JAZNGP010000062.1:0-55168 GCA_045576475.1 Bacillus sp. (in: firmicutes)
CTATATTCTTCTCTTTTCTACAATTTCAATTTAAATATTCTGATTTACGCTTGCCTGTAATCCAGATATGGCGAATAAATTGGCTAAATATGTTATATTTATTCTTTAAAGGGGGCGCAACGATGGCAAAGAAGTCAAATAAAATCAATAAGATTCGTACTTTCGCTCTTAGTTTGGTCTTTATAGGCATTCTGATCATGTATGGAGGCATCTTCTTCCGATCGTATCCGATCGTAATGTCCATTTTCATGATCCTGGGTGTTTTATGCGTCATCGCCAGCACAGTCGTCTATTTCTGGATAGGGATGCTGTCCACCAAGACCATTCAGGTTGTATGTCCGAACTGCGGGAAAGTCACCAAGGTACTGGGACGCGTGGATATGTGTATGTTCTGCGATGAGCCTCTTACACTTGATAAGAATCTTGAAGGCAAAGAATTCAGTGCTTCTTATAACAAGAAGACCATGATGCGCAAATAAGGCAGCGGATTGGCTGCCTTACAGGTATGCATTTTTTCAGGTCATAGAACCGCAGAAAAGCCGGCGTCTCCCGACACCGGCTCTTTTAATGCGCTTCTTTTGAACAACCCGGACATTCACCATACACTTCCATGCGGTGGTTGAATACTTTAAAACCAGTCACATGCGAAGCCAGATGTTCCACCTCATCCAGACCTGGATAATGGAAATCGACAATCGTGCCGCATTTGGAACAGATCACATGATAATGATCCGAGGTAGTAAAGTCGAAACGACTTGAGGAATCACCGTATGTCAATTCCTTCACCAGCCCGACTTCTCTGAAAACACGCAGATTATTGTACACTGTCGCTACACTCATATTAGGGAATTTACCTTCAAGTGCTTTGTATATTTCATCGGCGGTCGGATGCGCCATGGATTCGATCAGATATTCAAGAATGGCATGACGTTGAGGTGTAATGCGGACACTTGATTTCTTAAGTGTGTCGAGTGCTTCCTGCAAATGGTCATGTGTATGTTCTTGGATTTGGTTCATCGACATTATCGCACACCTCCTTTTTTTGAATTTATTAATTAACATCTATTATTACTTTATAATATTTATAATCAGTGTAAACGCATGACACCAAATTGTCAATTATTCACTTTGATGGAGTCCGCGTTCTCCATGGCCTAGTCGATCATTGATAAATCTCGCTGCCACAAAGAGAAGATCCGATAAACGATTCAGATAAGCAAGTACAAGCGGATTAACTTCCCCTACAGCGACAGAGCATCTCTCTGCTCTTCTCACGATTGTCCGCGCCACATGGAGAGCCGCACCGCAAGGATGTCCGCTTGGCAAGATGAAGTTCCGCAAAGGTGCGAGCGAGGCATCCCAGCTATCGATGACTTCTTCCATAAAGGTTATATGCTGCTCCTCGAGTTTCCAGTACACTTCTTTACCCGCAGGTGTGGAAAGCTCCGCACCGACATGGAATAATTCGGTCTGGATCTTATGGAAAACCTTTTCCACTTCTTCCTTTTCAGGGAATGATTCACCCTTGAGATAGCTAAGCGCCAATCCAATCATCGAGTTCGCTTCGTCGCAAGTACCATATGCCTCCACCCTTATATCCGTTTTCTCTACCCTGTATCCATGGACAAGCGAGGTCTTTCCTTTGTCGCCGCCTCTTGTATAAATCTTCATCCAACATTCCCCCTTTTCTTCCATCATAACACCCTTGCACAAGCTTTCATATCCTTCCATTAGATTACCCGGCTCTGCCCAAATACAATCCTCAAAAAAAAGCGGACCGTTTCCGGTCCGCCACGTCTGCAAGAACTGTTTGAGGAGGTTGTTCTTATACGTTATCCTATGCGACAGCTCGTATTATGTATTGGACAACCGCCCTTTCTTCAGCCCATTTCTTTTATATAGGAAAGGGCTTCTTCTACATGTCCTTTGACCTTCACACCTCTCCATTCTTTCTGGAGATTTCCTTTTTCGTCAATAAGAAATGTAGATCGTTCAATTCCCATATACTCTTTGCCGAAGTTCTTCTTCAATTTCCATACTCCATATGCCTTCGCAGCTTCCTGTTCTTCATCCGCAAGCAGAAGGAACGGCAGCCCGTATTTATCAATGAACTTCTCATGCCTGCTGGCCGGATCAGGACTCACACCGATAATTACGGTATTTTCCGCAGCAAATGCTTCATTCTTATCTCTGAAATCACATGCTTGCGTTGTACACCCCGGCGTCATATCTTTTGGATAAAAATAAAGAATCACCTTTTTGCCGATATAGTCGGAAAGTGAAACTGTTTCACCCGTACCAGACGGCAGTTTTATCTCCGGCGCTTTTTCTCCTATTGCAAGTGACAATTTCAACACTCCATTCTGCAGTATTTCCTTTAGGGTACCGAACTTTCCTATAATATTCAAACGGAAGCTACTTATGGATTTGTTCGATATCAATCACTGTCCTCACAACAAAAGCCGCCGGCAGCGTATAGCCAAGGAAAGCCTGTATCGTCGCAATGAGCCTGCCCGGACCAATCGGGATCAGTTCGCCATAACCGACAGAGAACATAGTCATTGCGCTGAAATAGAAAGAAGTCTCCAGCTTCCTGAAGAAATCCCCGCTTAACTGGAGGCCATGATGCAAGATCACATTTGTATCCTTCATTTCGAACAATAAATATATAGATGCGAATCCGATGCAGATGGTGCCGTAAAGAAGAACCAGCCAAAGAAAATGGCCGATCGAAATTTTCTGCAGCCCTGCTTCAATCGGAGAAAATATAGCTTTAATGCTCATAGCCATGCAAAGTATGACTGATCCAGTCAACAAAAAGAAATCCATCCCCATCCCCGCCTTTTGCTTTCACCATTAATTTACGCTCGTCCATTGAAGTTTATGAGAAAAAGCAATCCGGACTTCACTGAATTCAGGCATCGCCGGAAGGAAAATGGTTCGACAGCCTTATATTTGGTTGTTACAATGTGTAAAGAATATAAGAACTATTTTTCTAATTAGGAGAGGATCCCCTTGAAACATACACAATCAGAGATACTGCATAAGGAAGCACTTGAGCATATCGTAGGAGGAGTGAACAGCCCTTCCCGTTCATATAAAGCGGTCGGAGGCGGTTCTCCCGTTGCGATGAAAAGCGCCAAAGGAGCTTATTTCTGGGACGTTGACGATAATAAATACATTGATTACTTGGCTGCTTATGGTCCGATCATCACCGGTCATGCACATCCGCATATAACGAAAGCAATCACAGAAGCTGCTGAAAACGGAGTGCTTTACGGCACTCCGACACCTTACGAAGTGACATTCGCAAAAATGTTGAAGGAAGCTATGCCGAATATGGATAAGGTACGCTTCGTGAATTCCGGAACGGAAGCGGTCATGACAACCATCCGTGTAGCCCGCGCCTACACCGGAAGAGATAAGATCATTAAATTCGCAGGCTGTTACCACGGCCACTCCGATCTTGTCCTTGTCGCAGCAGGCTCCGGCCCGGCTACATTAGGAACCCCTGATTCCGCCGGTGTTCCAAAAAGCATCGCACAAGAAGTCATCACCGTCCCGTTCAATGATATTGAACCATATAAAGAAGCGCTCGAGAAATGGGGAGACGAAATCGCAGCCGTTCTCGTGGAACCGATTGTCGGGAACTTCGGAATTGTCGAGCCGAAACCAGGCTTCTTAGAAGAAGTAAATGAATTAACTCATAAAGCCGGCGCACTCGTCATTTACGATGAAGTCATCACCGCATTCCGTTTCATGTACGGAGGAGCACAAGACATGCTCGGGATCAAACCTGATTTAACCGCCCTCGGCAAAATCATCGGCGGCGGCCTTCCGATCGGAGCTTACGGCGGAAAGAAAGAAATCATGGAGAAAGTGGCTCCTCTCGGACCTGCATATCAAGCCGGAACCATGGCCGGAAACCCAGCTTCCATCCTTGCCGGCATCGCTTGTCTTGAAGTATTGAAGCAGCCTGGAGTATACGAAGAATTGGACCGGCTCGGCGGAATTTTAGAAGCGGGTATCGCTGAAGCAGCCAAGAAATATAAGATGCCGATTACAATCAACCGCCTGAAAGGTGCATTGACTTTATATTTCACCACAGAAAAAGTGTATAACTATGCACAGGCCGAAGCTACGGATGGTGAACTATTCGCCGTATTCTTCAAGCTGATGCTTGAACAAGGCATCAATCTGGCCCCTTCTAAATACGAAGCTTGGTTCCTTACAACGGCTCACACGGAAGACGATGTGACAAAAACAATTGAAGCGGTAGATCACGCATTCAAGGTCATGAGCAAACAAAAATAACCTTTTTATTCATATTTTATGCACTTCCGGGAGGCATATTTCTCCCGGAATTTTTTTCGCACCCTTTGAAAACGTTTACATACATTGATTCAAGCCGTTTCTCTTCTTTAATCTCCCCCTTATTTTATCCAATCTATTGTATATTTAATTGATTTCTGAATATTTAGATGATATGATATATTTACCACAAAATGCAAAATAGCTTTTCTATAAGACCATCACATTCTACTTAACATCCAATCATCAACCACTCTAAACTTTATACGACTCAGGAGGTGAGAGGCATACTATAAGGTATGACCTTATATTTGCCGACCAATTATGACCCAACAATGGAGCCCGAATCTATTCAACAATTTCCGTAATCAAGAGCATGATGCTTGCGGGATTGTTTCTTGTATAGAAAAAGAACAGACTGCCACACGCGAGAATATCTTTTCCTGTATCGACGCTCTCGTCAAGATGAATCATAGAGCAGGTTTCATCAACGGAGAAGGCGACGGCGTCGGAATCCATATCGATATTCCGCGCGCACTGTGGAAAAAGAAACTTGAAGATAAAGGGGTGGAAACCGATCTCGTCGATTCCGGACGCTTCGTGGTCGGACATTTCTTCCTGAGCCAAAAAGAAGACAGCCGTAAATTGCAGGCAGAGATCAAGTCCCATCTTCTGAAAGCAGGATTGACGACCGTTTTTGAAAGCGAGCATGTCCATAATCCCGGTGCACTGGGGCCGATTGCCATCCAGGAGAATCCTTTATTTTGGCAGATTGCATGTGTCAGCGAAGAAAGCGGCGGACAGCTATCCAATCAGTTATTCCAATTGATTTGCTCCATCGAGGAAAATGACTTCATCCATGTATCTTCCTTAAGTCAGCATCACGCTGTCTATAAAGTCATGGGCGCTGGTGATATCCTTCCGAAATATTATAAGGATCTTGCAGATCCTCTTTGTGCTTCCACTATGACTTTAGGTCATAACCGTTACTCCACGAACACACTTTCCAGCTTTTTCAGGGTGCAGCCCTTCAGCGTACTTGGACATAATGGGGAAATCAACACAATCGCCAAGCTCCGTGATGAAGCGAGAATGGTAGGAGTCCCTCTCGTCAAAGACGGCAGCGATTCCCAGGATTTAAGCCGCACGATCGAAACATTCATATCAAGGCATGACTATTCCTTATTCGAAGCAATGGATGTTGTATTCCCTCCTATCACGAATGAAATCAAGAAATACACACCAGAGTTAAAGAATCTGTACACGTACATCCGTGAAGCATGGGGTCATTTTGCACAGGGACCGGCAGGAATCATTTCCAGATATGGCGACGAAGCTGTATTCTCTGTCGATGCACTCGGATTACGGCCATTATGGAAGATTGAGACAGCCACTTCCTTCCTTTTCTCTTCCGAACCCGGAATCATCCCTTCTTCTGAATACTGCGGGGAACCGAAACCGATCGGGCCGGGTGAAAAGATCGGGATGAAATGGAACGACGGGAAGATACAAGTGTATGAATATGATGAATACCAGCAGGAAGTATACAGAAGATTCAGTGATAAGTTCGAGTTGGACAACGACAGCCTCAGGCTTTCAACACCTGTCCTGCCAAAACAGACCACCGTGATCAGTCCGGAGAAAATCCATAACGGCCAATATAAAGCCATGGGCTGGGAACGTGATCATATCCAATTCGTGGAGCAAATGGCAGCAAAAGGAGCAGAGCCTATCCGCTCCCTCGGACACGACGCTCCCCTTCCCGCATTGAATCAAGCCAGAAGGAATGTAGCTGACTTCATTAAGGAAAGCGTAGCCGTCGTAACGAACCCGGCAATCGACCGCGACAGGGAGACTGAGCATTTCTCGACAAGGACTATCATCGGAAAGCGGCCGTCACTATTCATAAAAGAAAAAGCAGCCGAAGTTTTGGAATTGCAGACACCTTTATTAATAGAAGGAAAGACAGGAGAAGAAACTGCCAAAGAACTGAAGCAGCCTAATTACGACGCACTCTTCCACTACTTCGATGAGAAGGGCTTGGCATATACCATTTCCAGTACTTTCACAGAGGAAGAAGACATTGAGTCAGCACTCAAGCGAATCGCTGAGGAAGCCATCCAGGCAGCGGATAACGGGAAGTCCCTAATCGTTCTCGATGATGCAAAAGCACATCTGGACGGCCGATTATGGCTGGATCCGCATCTGGTGACTTCAGCGGTCGACCAAGCGCTGGCCGCTTCCGGCAAGAGACGTGACTGCTCCTTGCTGCTCCGCTCCGCTTCCATCCGTTCCCTGCACGATATCATCACAGCTTATGGACTCGGGGCAAACTTGATCAGTCCATATTATATGTTCATCACAGTCGAGGAAGAAGGAAGTACTATACCGGTTAAGAATTTATATAATGCCCTGACGAAAGGGCTCGAGAAAGTCATTTCCACAATCGGTATTCATGAACTGAGAGGGTATGGCAGATTGTTTTCCAGCATCGGACTGAATAATGACATTTCGGATACATTGAAGATTGTGAACTTCCTAGGTTCCGATCATCTTTCCTTCAACTTTGATATTTTGAAAGAAGACAGCCGGCAGCGTGCGATTGATTACTCCAATGAAAGCGAACGGGTCGGCAAGACATTCAGCCTGCTGCCCCGTATATGGAAAGCGATCGGCGAAGTCGCTTCCACCGGCAGCTATGATTCCTATCGTGACAAAATTACAGAGCATGAAGAGTCGACACCTACAAGCATCAGGCATCTGACCAAATTCAAGCAAAGCGGGACACCTGCGGATGTAAAGAATGTATCCATCAGTGTAGGAGAGCATGACCTGCCTTTCCTCATCTCTTCCATGTCCTTCGGCTCCCAGAATGAAATCGCCTTCCGGGCATATGCCGAAGCTGCCGACCGTTTGAATATGATCAGCTTGAATGGAGAAGGCGGAGAGATAAAGGATATGCTCGGTAAGTATCCTAAAACGAGAGGACAGCAGATCGCATCCGGACGCTTCGGTGTGAACGCTGAGCTATTGAACTCTTCAAATCTGCTGGAAATCAAAATCGGTCAAGGCGCAAAACCTGGTGAAGGAGGACATCTTCCAGGCTCCAAAGTGACCGCGAAGATTGCGGAATCACGTAATGCGACAATCGGTTCGGATCTGATTTCACCATCCAATAACCATGACATCTACTCGATTGAAGATTTGGCACAGATGATTCATGAATTGAAGACCGCGAATGATAAAGCGAAGGTTGCAGTAAAAGTACCGGTTGTTCCCAATATCGGCACAATCGCGGTAGGAGTCGCCAAAGCCGGCGCAGATATCATTACGCTTTCCGGCTTCGACGGCGGAACCGGGGCAGCACGAATCCACGCCCTCCAGCATGTAGGCCTGCCAGTGGAAATCGGCATCAAGGCGGCCCATAACGCCCTTCTTGAAGCAGGAATCCGTGAAAATGTCGAGTTATGGGGAGACGGCGGGATCAAAAGCGCCGCCGATGCGCTGAAGATCATGCTTCTGGGTGCGAACCGAATCGGTTTCGGCACATTATCCATGATCGGCGTTGGCTGTACAGCTTGCCGCGGCTGCCATCTGGACACTTGTCACGTCGGTATCGCCACGCAAATCGAAACGGAAGCGCAAGCAAAGGAACACGGTCTCAGACGTTTCGTTCCGAGACAATTCGATTTGGCTGTAGCGAATTTGACCAATATGTTCACCGCTTTCGGCGAAGAACTGAAAGCATTGACCGCTTCCCTCGGATTCTCGAATTTACAGGAAATTGTCGGCAGATCCGATTTATTGGAGCAATTCAAAGGCCATGAACAGCTCGATTTGACTTATTTGCTGAAAACGCTGGAAATCAGCCAATTCAGGAACAGCAAAGAAGCAGCTGAAGAAGTACAGAGCTCTTCCTTACAGATAGCTGTAGGAGCGGAATATCTCGACAGCTCTGTTGAAGACCTGCAAGAATCAAGGGAATACAGCGCCGTAACTTCTGAGCAGCGTGTTCTTGGCAGCCGTGTTTCCTGTCACCGGGTACGAGGCAGACTGGATGGTTCCTATCTTAAACTTCCTAAGGTCAAACTCTCTTACACGGATGGAAGCATCCCCGGAAACGGACTGGGTGCATACAACAGCACCGGGATTGACATCCATGTGAGCGGCGGTGCCCAAGACGGTATCGGAAAGACTTCTTTCGGCGGGCGGATCGCCATCTTCAAATCCAAAGGGAAAGATGGGAACTACTATAACGGTTCTGTCGGTAAAGGGTTTGGATATGGTGCCCAGAAGGGGCTGTTAATAGCTCAAGGGAATGCGGATGCAAGGGCCGGAATCAGACTTTCCGGAGCTGACATGATCATCGGCGGACAAGTCGAGAAAGTCATACCGGTGACGGAAAAAGGAAATATAGGTGTACATTCCAATATTAAAGGCTTCGCATTTGAATATATGACCAATGGCCGCGGAATCGTTCTCGGGGATATCGGTCCTTGGGCATGTGCGGGAATGACCGGAGGTGTGATTTATCAAAGGATACAGCCCGAGATGGGACTGACGCAGGAAGCTATCCTCCGCAGGATGGCAATCGGCGCCAAGGTATCACTCGAACCGCTGTCTGAGACGGGTATCCAAGATATACATGAGCTCCTGTCCAAATACGCTTCCCTTCTGGAGGAGCATGGACAATCAGCCGAAGCACTGCATATTCAAAATCTGCTCAGCCAGCCGGAACAGCACTTCATTCAGATTGTTCCGATCAAGCAGCAAGCAGATCCTGCTATTTCAACTGAATAATAGGAAATAAGCAAGCCCCACCCGCATACGGTAAACCCGTATATGGATGGGGCTTGTTTCATTAATGCGGGCAATCTTTTAAACTTCCATGAAAGTACCTGTATTTACTTGCAAGGGAATTGAAACTACTGTATATTACATAATTATTTATATAGTTTGTTTTGTGTAATTACATTCGGCTGCATTTAGTCTGATAAGTAGCTTACACAAAGAAAGGAAACATATCTCTTATGAAAATTGGTGCCCGCATTCTAAAAACGGGAATAGCCATTATATTAGCTTTGTCTCTCTCCCAGCTATTGGATCTGCCCTCCCCTGCCTTTGCAGGAATCGCAGCAATCTTTGCGATCCAGCCCACCATCTTCCGTTCCTATCGGACGATCATAGAGCAGCTGCAGGGAAATGCGATCGGGGCAGCAATAGCCATCGTGTTTGTGCTTGTCTTCGGCAACAATGTGTTTTTCGTGGGATTGGCATGTATCATTGTCATCCTTATCAATGTGAAGATGAAAACAGAAAGTACTCTGACTTTGGCGGTGGTTACCGTTATTGCGATTATGGAGAATCAAAGCGGCAACTTCTTCTCCTTTGCTTTCGAGAGATTCTTCACCATCATGATCGGGATATTCTCATCCTTTGTCGTTAACCTGCTGTTCATCCCGCCTAAGTATGAAACAAAGCTGTATCAGCAGATCACATCTGTTTCAACAGATATCACAAAATGGATCCGGATCAGTATGAGGCACGCCTCCGAACACACACATATCAAGAACGATTTATTGACGTTCAAAGACCAGGTCATTAAGATTGAACAGCTTTACTTGATGTATAAAGAAGATAAGGAACTTTTCAAGAAAGCTTCAAAAGCGAAAGCCAGAAAACTCGTTGTCTACAGACAAATGCTGACGACTGCAAAGCGTGCGCTGGATATCCTCAAAAAGCTGAATAAATACGAAAACCAGTTTCTTCATATGCCTGAGCATTTCCAGGCCGACATCAAAGATAAACTGGACTATCTTGTCACCCAGCATGAACATGTCAATCTGAAATATATCCGTAAGACAAAAACGACAGCCGTAAGCTGCAAGGAACCAACCCAAAGCCATCAGCATCTTTTGAATCTGTTTCTCACGATCCAAAAGAAATTGGAGGGTCAAGAGGATGCAGAACATCATCTATATCATATGATGGCTCTCATTTCAGCGATTGTCGAATACGAGGAAAACATCCAACATCTGGATACCTTGATTACAAGTTATCAAGCCTTTCACAAAGATGACGATAAACTGACACCTGAAGCCGTAACGGAATAAAGAAACGAAGAAACAGCCTGGCGCGGAAGCTCCAGGCTGTTTCTATTCAATGTTTCATCCGAGGATCCAATGCATCACGCAATCCATCCCCCATTAAGTTGAATCCAAGTACCGTTACCATGATTGCAAGTCCGGGAAAGATCATGGTCCAAGGTGCGATCATCAGCAAGGATTTAGCATCTGATAACATTTTTCCCCACTCAGGCTGAGGCGCTACCGCACCCATGCCCAGGAATCCTAATGCTGCAGCTTCGATGATCGCAGTGGCGATGGCCAATGTCCCTTGCACAATGATCGGTGCCATGCTGTTCGGAAGCACGTGATGGAACAGTATACGGGTATTGGACATGCCGATCGCTTTCGCAGCCACTATGTACTCTTCTTCCTTCACACTCAGTACCCTTGATCGGATCAATCTGCCGAAAGTCGGGATATTAATGATGGCAATCGCAATCAAGGCGTTCATCAAAGATGGTCCCAATACGGCAACAATGGCGATCGCAAGCAAGATACTCGGGAAAGCCAGCATAATATCGAATATCCTGCTAATGATCATATCTACCCATTTTCCGAAGTAGCCGGCAATCACTCCAAGCAAGGATCCCACAACAAGCGAGCCAAGCACAGAGAAGAAACCGACCCATAACGAAATCCTTGCACCGAAGAGCACCCGGGATAAGATATCCCTCCCGAAATCATCCGTACCGAACCAATGCTCGGCGGACGGCGGCTGAAGACGATTCGCCATATTTTGATCATTGATACCGTAAGGGGCAATCAAAGGTGCCAGGAAGGCAATAAGGATGAAGAACACGACAATGATTGTACCGGCAAGTGCAATTTTATTTTTTTTGAAAGTCCTCCAAGCTTCAAGCCAGGGAGAAATGGATTTCTCAGGCTTATTTTCCAAAGGCGGTTCCGCATTTTTATTGACTGTCAGTTCCATAAGATTTCCCCCTTACCTGTACTTGATTCTTGGATCAATTGCGGCGTAAAGCAAGTCCACTATCAAATTGATGAATACAAAGAATACTGCGATGATCAATATACCGGACTGTATGACAGGATAATCCCTGAACTGGATAGCATCATAGATATATCTGCCGACCCCCGGCCAGCTAAAAATCGTTTCCGTCAAAATCGCACCGCCAAGAAGGAGGCCTGTCTGAAGCCCAATGATTGTGATGACCGGAATGACCGCATTCTTGAAGGAATGCTTGTACACGACCCAGAACATCCTTAATCCTTTTGCGCGTGCGGTACGCACATAATCAGAGCGCATCACTTCAAGCATCGTCGACCGTGTGATCCTGGCGATGATCGCCATCGGGATGGTTGCAAGCGCAACACCCGGCAGAATCAAATGACGGATCACTTCAAAAAATTGATCGAAGCGGCCCTGGATCAAGGTGTCGATCAAATAAAGATTCGTTATTGATTCGATTGGGTCCCGCACATCGCTTCTTCCAGATGTCGGCAGCCATTCGAGATTGATCGCAAAGATCCATTGCTCCATTAATCCAAGCCAGAATATCGGCATAGAAACACCCACCAGCGCAAGCAGCATCGCTGTGTAGTCGAACCACGAGTTCTGGAACCATGCACTGATGATGCCGGCATTCACACCGATGATTACAGCAATCACCAACGCAAAGAATGTAAGCTCCATTGTCGCCGCCAAATAAGGCCAGATCTCACTGCTGATATCCGACTTCGTTCGGATCGAATTACCGAAGTCCCCTTTCAGGAGATCCCCCATATAGGAGAAGTACTGAGTATACCAAGGCTGATCGAGACCCAATGATTTGGTCAGGCTTTCGATGGCTTCCTTAGATGCAGCTTGTCCAAGAATGGTTTGAGCAGGATCTCCCGGAATAGCCCTGATGATGAAAAATACAATTAATGACAAGCCCAGCAAAACCGGTACCAAAAGAAGAATTCTGCGCACCATGTATGCAAGCATGCCTTCACCTCCCCGCAAAAATGAAGGGGAAGGAAGTCAGTCCAAGACGACTCCCCTCCCCATCTTCGTTGTTATTTAGTCAGTTCGACATTATCCATCCAGTCAGAGCCAGTCGGATGCGCAACGAAATTCTTCACCTTCGCGCTTCCTGCAAGTACCGGCTTGGAGTGGACAAGCGGTATCCAAGGCGCATCGTCTTTGATTAAGACTTGTGCTTCCTTGTATAGCTTCTCGCGCTCTGCTTCATCCACTGTCGATTGTGCCTTCACAAGCAGATCATGCACTTTAGGGTTTTGATAATAAGAGTAGTTGTTGCTTCCGATTGAATCCTGGTCAAGGAGCACATACAGGAAGTTATCAGCATCCCCATTGTCGCCTGTCCATCCAAGAAGGAATGTATCGGCTTCACCCAATCGTGCTTTTTCCAAATAAGTCGCCCACTCGTAAGTCACGATCTTTGCTTTCACACCGATTTCCTCAAAGTTTTTCTGAATTGCTTCAGCCACTTTAGGACCATCAGGCATGTAAGGACGCGTCACAGGCATTGCCCATAGCTCAATTTCGAAGCCGTCTTCATAGCCCGCTTCTTTCAATAAAGCTTTTGCTTTTTCCGGATCATAAGGATAATCCTCCACATCCGGATTATATCCGGCAACCACCGGCGGCATCGGGTTGATCGCAGGTTCAGCCGAACCGGCATAGAATCCGTCGATCAGCGCCTGTTTATCAACAGCGTGGTTCAACGCTTGACGTACCAGCTTATCTTTCAGCGGCCCTCTTGTGGAAGTCAATCCAAGGTAAGCAGTATTCAGGGATGGACGCTGGAAGACCTGCAGCTGATCATTTCCTTCAATGGAAGGAAGATCGCTATAGTTCACTCCTTCGATGATATCCACTTCCCCTGCGTTCAGTGCATTCAATCTGGCTGAGTTCTCAGGGATTACTTTGTAGATGACCTCATCCAGTTTAGGAAGGCCTTCTTTCCAATAATCATCATTCTTAGCAATGGTGATCGTCTCATTGCGTTTCCATTCTTTGAAGACAAATGGGCCTGTGCCTACAGGGTTTTCCAGGTATTTATCACCGTGCTTCTCCATTGCGGCCGGGCTTGAGATCGCGAATGGACTCATGGCCAAGTTCTTGAATAAAGGTGCTATCGGACGCTTCGTCTTGATCTCAACGGTCATCTCATCCGGAGCAGTCACACTCTCCACTTGATCCCCGAATTGGGAATTGTAATAATAGAATTTCTCTTTGTCTCCGCCGCTCCAGCGCTCGAAGTTCTTGACGACCGCTTCGGCATTGAAATCAGTTCCATCATGGAATTTTATTCCTTCCTGCAGTTTCAGAGTGTACGTCAGGCCATCTTCTGAAGCTTCCCATTCCTTGGCAAGCCCCGGAACAAGATCAGTCGTTTCTGTATCGAATTCGACCAGTGTCTCGAAAATATTCTTCGTCACACGGAATGACTCTCCATCTGTTACCGTTGCCGGATCTAGTTCAACAGCGTCACCGCCTCGGCCGAAGACGAGTGTGCCTCCGCTTCCCCCATTTGATCCGCCTTCTTTTCCATCCTTATCTACCGCGTCATCATTTCCACAGGCCATCAATACAGTGGAAAATATCATCACAATGGCAAATAATAGCGCTAATCTACGTTTCTTCATGAATTGCCCCCTTTTTCATATTGCCTGAACGGCTCTATCATAAATGCGGTCTTTCCTATGTATACAAGTGACAGGCCGCATAATGACCATCTTTTATTTCTTTCATGATAGGTCTTTCCGTTTTGCAGATGTCCATGCATTCCTTGCATCTTGTATGGAAGGCACAGCCTTTCGGCGGATCGGCGGGACTCGGGATATCTCCCGCAAGCGGAACCGTCTCGCGCTTGATCGTCGGGTCGGCAACAGGCACCGAAGCGAGCAGCGCTTTCGTATATGGATGCAGCGGCTCTTCATATAGTCCGTCTCCTGCGGCCAGTTCAACCATCCGGCCCAGATACATGACTCCTACTCTATCACTTATATGCCTGACCACCCCTAAATCATGTGCGATAAAAATATATGTCAGACCGAACTCTTCCTGCAGGTCCTCAAGCAGGTTGAGCACCTGGGATTGAATGGATACATCCAGTGCACTGACCGGCTCATCAGCGATGATCAGCTTCGGCTTAGTCATCAGCGCCCTTGCGATTCCGATCCGCTGCCGCTGACCTCCGCTGAATTGATGCGGATAGCGCTTCGCATGATAGCTGCTCAGACCGACCGTCTCGAGCATCTCCGCGACTCTCCTCTTCCTTTCGGCACTGTTTCCGATTCCATGGACAATCAAGGGTTCCTCAAGTATCTTTTCGATTGTATGACGCGGATTCAATGAAGCATATGGATCTTGGAATACCATTTGCAGTTCGCGTCTCAGCTTCCTCATCTCATTATTGGAAAGGCTCGTCACATCCTTCCCTTCGAAAGTGACTTTTCCTTCCGTCGGCTCGATCAGCCTCATCAGCATTCTGCCCGTGGTCGATTTCCCGCAGCCCGATTCACCGACCAGACCAAGCGTTTCCCCTTTTTTCAAGGTGAAGCTGATGTCATCCACGGCCTTCACTTCACCGACTTTCCTTCCAAGCACCCCGCCCGTTATCGGGAAATACTTCTTCAGGTTATCAACTTTCAACAACACTTCAGTCATGTTTGCTCTCCCCCTTATCATGAAGAAAACATCTTACGAAATGATCGCTGTCTTCCGTTGTGTATAAAGACGGGTTCTCGGTTAAGCATCTTTCGTGCACGAATCCGCAGCGGGCCGCGAAACGGCAGCCGTTCAGGATCGAGCCGGGCTTCGGTACATTTCCCGGAATGGAATAAAGACGTTCTTTCTTCTCCAAGATATCCGGTATTGATTTCAACAGTCCGACGGTATAAGGGTGTTTCGGATTCTTGAAGATATCCACAACGTCCCCTTCTTCCACAATCTTGCCGGCATACATGACTATGACACGCTGGCAGACCTCGGCGACAACACCCAAGTCATGAGTGATCATGATGATCGCCGTTTCCAGCTTGTCATTAAGACTGCGCATGAGTGACAGGATTTGAGCCTGGATTGTCACATCCAAGGCTGTCGTCGGCTCATCCGCGATCAGCAGCCTTGGCTGACAGGATAAAGCCATTGCGATCATGACCCTTTGACGCATCCCTCCTGAAAGCTGATGCGGATATTCATCCATAATTGCCTCTGCCCTTGGAAGGCCCACAAGTTTCAGCATCTCGACGCTTTGCTTGACGGCCTCTTTCTTTGTTTCTTTTCTATGTAATCTGATGGCTTCAATCATTTGATTTCCGATAGTGAACAGCGGATTCAGCGACGTCATAGGTTCCTGGAAAATCATTGCTACATCATTACCCCTGATCTGGCGCATCCTTTTCTCAGGAGCTTCGACCAGGTTCTCCCCATTCAAGAGAATTTCCCCGCCGTCAATCTTTCCGGGAGGCTGAGGAATCAGCTTCATGATCGATAAGGATGTCACACTCTTTCCGCATCCTGATTCACCTACTATTCCGATAACTTCTCCTTTGCGTACGGAGAAACTGATTTCGTCCACCGCGGGTACGTTGCCGTCATTTGTATAAAATGTCGTACGCAGCTTCTTCACTTCTAAAACCGGAGCCCCACTCATTTGCCCACTCCCCTTCGGTGTATACAATATTAAGAAAATTCAAACTTATCTATCTAGTATTTTCATTCTATATAAAAATACCAATAGCGTCTATAATTATTTCCATTTTTGTAAAAAATAGTGGTTATTTTCACTTGAATAAATGGACCCATCCGCCTTGAGGCTGAATATGCCTATCCAACCTCGCTGAACAAAGTGGGTACAATAAAAAATGCCCTTCCCGAGGGAAGGACACTTCTATTCATTATTCAAGCTGCTGTACATGAAAAAGCTTATGATACTGTCCTTGTTTCTTCAATAGTTCCGCATGGGTGCCGGATTCGGCAATCTCGCCATTATCGATCAGCACAATCCTGTCGGCATGGGTGATTGTCGTCAAGCGATGGGCCACAATGAAGGTTGTACGCTCTTTCGCCAGCCGCAGCAGCGATTCCTGGATCGCATGTTCGCTTTCAAGATCCAAAGCGGAGGTTGCTTCATCCCATATGAGGATCGGCGGGTTCTTCAAGAAGACCCTGGCGATCGCGATCCGCTGCTTCTGTCCTCCGGAAAGCTTGACGCCCCTCTCCCCTACTTTCGTATCATATCCTTCAGGCAAATCCATGATGAACTTATGCGCATTGGCCGCTTTGGCCGCTGCAACAACCTCTTCCTTGGAAGCATCCGGGTTTCCTAAGAGAATATTTGTTTCTACCGATTCACTAAATAGAATAGTATCTTGCAAAACTATGCCGATCTTATCTCTTAATGATTTAATCTTATAATCACGGATATCGATCCCATCCAAAGTGATCCGCCCTTCGGTCACATCATAGAAACGGGGAATCAAGCTCACTAGAGATGATTTCCCCCCTCCGCTCATGCCGACAAGGGCGACTGTCTCTCCTCTTCGGACGTCGAGATTGATGTCCTTCAACACTGCCTCACCTTCTTTATCATAAGAAAAATGGACATGGTCAAAGGAAATCTTTCCTTCGATATCCTTGCATTCGACCGCATCATCCGCATCCTTTATATCATATTTCTCATCAATGAATTCGAAAACCCGGTCCATGGAAGCGACCGATTGAGTCAATGTTGTGGAAGAGTTGACCAGCCTTCTCAGCGGGGCATAGAGACGATCGATGTATGCGATGAACGCGACCATTGTTCCAACGCTCAGTTCACCCTGTATCACCTGGTATGCGGAAAAGCCGATCACCAATAACGGGGCCACATCCGTGATCGTATTCACCACAGCGAATGATTTCGCATTCCATTTCGTCTGCTTCAGTGCTTTATCCAGGAAATTCGCATTCTGCCTGTTGAAATTCCCCTGTTCATGATCCTCAATCGCAAAACTCTTGATGACAGGCATACCCGCAATACGTTCATGCAGGTAGCTCTGCACTTCCGCGAGCGCCTGCGAACGGTCCCTCGTCAATGTGCGGAGCTTGCCGAAGAAGAACCGGATCGAAAACGCATAGAACGGAAGCAGCAGCAAGGAAACAAATGTCAGTTTTACGTTCATCGAGAACATGATGGCGGCCGCTATGATGATCGTGGCCATATCGAGCCAGACATTCATCAACCCGGAAATGACGAAATTCTTCGTTTGCTCGACGTCGTTTATGACACGCGAGATTACTTCCCCGGATTTCGTGTTGCTGTAATATTTGAAGCTTAGCTTATTGATATGTGTGAACAGTTCATTTCGAATATCGAATAATATCTTGCTTCCCGTCCATTGGGCAAAATATTGGCGGTAATATTCGATTGGAGGCCTCAGGACAAGAAACAGGAACAACATTCCTCCCATGATATACAGAAGTTGTTCATTCTTGTCCGCCACCGTCATCCCTTTGGCTCCTATGATATCATCCACAACATATTTGATTACCAGCGGCAGCAATAAAGGGATCGTGAATTTGACGATCCCGATAAGGATTGTCCCGATAATCGGCCATTTATAAGGCTTTACCCATTGTAAATAACGCTTGATGCTCCCCATAATTCCCTTCCTTCTTTTCAATGACGCACAGTGATGACGATTCTATCAGCGATAGGTAAGATAACGTTCGTACCAGGTATCGATGAAATCTGCTTCGAAGGGTCCCTTTTGCTGGCGGATCCAAAATATCAATTGATTGACATTCCGTTTCAGAATAGTATCGATCACTTGCGGATAATTCATTTCCTTACTATGCTTCTCATATTCATCTTCATCGAGCAGTTGAAATGTCATATCCGGATATACTTTAATATCCAGATCATAATCGATATATTTCAATGCCTCGTGATCGCATATGAAAGGAGAGCTGATATTGCAGTAATAATATACACCGTCTTCTCTAAGCATTCCGATTACATTGAACCATGAATGTGAGTTGAAATAACAAATAGCAGGCTCCCTTGTGATCCATGAGCGGCCATCTGATTCTGTGACACGGACCCGGTCATTCGCCACTATGACTACGCTTTGATTCGCCTTCAGCACTGTCGTGTCCTCCCAAACACGGTGCAGCTTTCCGTTATGTTTGTAACTTTGGATTTGGATTCTTTCTCCTTCCATTGGGATTAACATTTATCTCCCTACTTTCTGATCACCGAAACTTCGACCTGATTATTCCCTTTGGTTACTAATACGCCAATTTCGCATCTTTAAACTCATTCTTATTATAGCGATTAACAAGCTTTTTTAAAACAAATGAGCACACAAAAGGAAATCCAAGCCAATAATATTGGATGGATTGAAGGTCAACACAAAAAAACGCACCCCTTTTCTCCGTAGAAGGAAAAGGGATGCGCCTTTGTTATTGCTTATTGTTGAGGGTTTTGACCGCCTGAAGCTTGTGAGCTTTTTTGAGCGGATTTCGCGTTTTGCTGTCTTACTTGTTGTACATCTGTTTGGCTTGAGAATTCAGTGCCGTATTGACCTGAAGCTCCAGCGTTTTGTTGTTTAACGTGTTGAATGTTAGTACCAGAAGACGTTTGGTTGTTTTTAGCCATTGTTTTTCACCTCCACGCTCATTAATTTAACCAAGAGCAGGAGCAAATATCCGGCTAAAAAATGGTAAATCCATTTAAACGAGGAGGGAAATTCCCCCATCCACAATGATTGTCTGGCCGCGGATCATTCTCGCTTCTTCAGACAGCAGGAACATGATGGCATGGACCATATCCTCCACTTCAACCATCCGGCCCGCAGGTGTTTGTTCGGCCGCATCTTTCAAAAGCTCCTCCCTGTTCGGGAAATGCTTCAATGCTTCTGTATCGACAGCGCCTCCCGACACAGCATTCACCGATATATTCTTAGGTGCGAGCTCCACCGCCAAATACCTTGTCAATGCTTCAAGTGCGGCTTTGGAGACACCGACGGATGTATAATTCTCCAAATAGCGAATCGCCCCAAGCGAGCTGATATTGATGATTTTGCCTCCGCCGTTAAGCTCCATCAGCTTCGCCGCTTCCTGCGAACAGAAGAGACTCGCTTTACTGTTGATGTTCATCGTCCAGTCCCAGTGCGACTCCTCAAGTTCCATAGCCGGTCTCAATACCCCGGAAGCCGCATTATTCACAAGAATATCAAGTCTGCCGTATGTTGCTTTGATTTCCTCGAACATCGCTTTGATTTTCTTCACATCACCGACATTCGCTTTGATCAGCAATGCTTTCCTTCCCAGTTTCTCAACTTCTTCGGCTGTCTCAAGCGCTTTGCTTTTGCTTCTTGCATAGTTGATGACCAGATCGTATCCTTCGGCAGCGAGCCGCAGCGCGGTCTCTTTGCCTATTCCTCTGCTGCTTCCTGTCACAAGTGCCACTTTGTTTGTCATATTATTTCATCCTTTTTCACTTTTTTTCATGAAAAACCCTTGTTCGATCAATAATAATGGTAAACCAATTTTAAAGGAGAATGTTTATGTATATCGGTAGAGATTTAAGCGCGCTCGGCTTAATCAAAATAGAAGATTGGAAAGACAGCGAGCTGATGCATTTCCATCAATCCCTTCAACAAATATTACCTTATCTGAACGCGGAAGGACAATCGTTAAGCAGAAAAATTGTGGAGGACATTGAAAGACGGGGCGGATTGAAGCGAAATGAAGCAACGTATACAAGCGGCACAATTCTCGGCTGCGATTGATGGAAACCGTATTGCCTGTCCTGATTTGGACAGGCAATGCAGTATCTTTAAAATTGTTCTATGAAGGATTGAAATACTTTCTGATGAGGTACGGGAAATGCCATGTCTTCCATATCTTTCTCCGTAACCCATTTCATACGGTTCGCTTCCAGCACTTCATCCGTGATTACATCTTTAATGACAGCTGCATACGCATCAATATCCCAGACAAGATGCGAGAACAAATGACGCACTTCACCCAGTTTCTCCGGTTCTAACTCTACCTCTGCACCGAAATGGGACGCAAACCATTCTTCGTATGCCTCTGTCTTGATGGCTTCTTCCCCTTCCGAGATAAAAGTTGGAAATTCCCAAAGACCGGCAAGCAATCCTTTAGAAGGACGTTTGACGACCAAGATGCGTCCTTCCTCATTCAGAATGACACAGGACAGTAAACGGAGCTTCTTCACCTTCTTGACTTTTATCTTTACAGGAAGTTCATTTTGAACCCCTTGTTTGAAGGCTTCACAATGCTCTCTGACAGGACATAAAAGACAGGAAGGATTTCCGGGTGTGCAGATCAACGCTCCCAATTCCATCATTCCTTGGTTAAAAGCCGAGGGATTATCATGGGAGATAAGCTTCCTTACCGCCTCTTCGAAAATAAGCCTTGTTTTCGGTTTTGCGATATCATCCTTAATCAGAAGCACTCTGGAAAGCACGCGCATGACATTGCCATCCACCGCGGGTTCAGGCAATCCGTATGCGATGCTCAAAATTGCACCGGCTGTATACGGACCCACCCCCTTTAATGAAAGAATTTCTTTCGGACTGTCAGGAACAATTCCCCCATACTGTTCCTTCACTTCCCTGACCGCACTCTGAAGATTCCTGACTCGTGAATAATAGCCTAGTCCTTCCCATGCTTTCAGGATTTTCTCTTCCTCAGCTTCAGCGAAATCGGTGAGTGTGGGGAACCATTCCATGAAACGGTTGAAATAAGGGATAACGGTATCGACTTTCGTCTGTTGAAGCATGATTTCCGACACCCATACTTTGTAAGGATCACGATCGGCACGCCAAGGCAGGTTTCTCTGCTCCTCCTCGAACCAGCCGATCAAGTCGCTTCGGAATCCATCTATATCTATAACATCCAGTGTACTCACGTATTCGTTCCTCCGATTATGTTACTAATTCATGCTTTTCGGGAATACTAAAACAAAACCCGTAGTGGAATATCAAACGAGCATGATACAATAATAATGAAATAAAGGGATTAACAGCGGTATTCATGCTCCGCTGAACAACCCGCTATGATGATGCAGTCTTCATCCATTGTAAACGCCTGACAGCGATTGTCAAAAGAATATGGCTGGAAAGACTCACGGAAAAAAGGATACACATATACTAACGAAAAAAGAAAAAACACTGAAAGGAGGTCGGGACATTTGGACACCGGCACACATATTGTTATGGGGATCGGGCTGGGCGCATTAGCCACTTTAGATCCTGCAGTTGCACAAAGTCCGGCCACTTTTCAAGCTGTCATGCTCGGAACCATCATCGGTTCACAGGCGCCGGATATAGATACGGTCCTTAAAATGAGGAATAATGCCGTGTATATCCGAAATCATCGGGGAATCACGCATTCTATCCCGGCGGTGATTCTTTGGCCGATTTTGATCACCGCATTCATTGCACTGCTTGTCCCTGCAGCCGACACACTTCATCTTTGGCTTTGGACATTTCTGGCTGTGTTCATACATGTTTTCGTAGATATATTCAACGCATATGGCACACAGGCGTTAAGACCGCTGTCGAACAGATGGGTCGCCCTTGGCGTCATCAACACTTTCGATCCGTTCATTTTCGGATTGCATATCGCAGGGATTATTCTTTGGAGTTTCGGCGCCAATCCGGGCGATACTTTCACACTCGTTTACTTGATCATGATCGGCTATTATGTCGCTCGATTCAGTGAACAGAAAGCGGTTAAGAAGGCAGTAGCCGAAGTGATTCCGGATGCGAGGAAAATTATCCTTTCACCTACTTTACGCTTCAGTAAGTGGAAGGTCGCTGTCCGAACGGAAGACAAATATTATGTCGCCATGGCCGTCAAAGGGGAAATAACGATTCTTGATGTATTCGACAGACATCCGATTCCGGACAGCCCGGTTCTCAATGCGGCCAAGAAAGATAAAAATCTGGCGGCGTTCGTTTCCTTCTCGCCGATTTATCGTTTCGAAATCACCGAAGGCGAGCATGCATATGAAGTGAAATTCATCGACTTGCGATACCGCAGCAACGGACACTATCCTTTCGTCGCGGTAGTGAGGCTGAATGATGAACTGGAGATCATCAACTCCTATACAGGATGGATCTTCAGTGATGAGAAACTCAATAAGAAGTTGAAGGTCATTACCCAATAAGCCGTGCAGATGCAGGATTCAGGCTGTAGACACTCGATTCCCATCGAGTGTGTCTGCAGCCTTTTCTATGTTCAAAAATTGTCTTCTAATACTTACTAGGTATGCAAAATCTCTTTTACTCTCTGGGGGACGGCAGGCAGTATAGTCGTCTGCCTCCGAATACATCTTCCACCGATGTTGGTTTTCAATGATTTGCTGAACCATAATATTGCTCTTAGTCAATTGATTGAAGCGGAGAACGGGCGACTCCTGCGGGATCAGCGAGCAAGGTGAGACCCCGCAGGCCTCAGCCGAGGAGGCTCAGCGCTCGCCCCGCGGAAAGCGCCCTTTCGCAGCGGAGATCCACACAAACCTTTTATATTCATTCCGAAGTCGTGCAGACCACAGCTTTTCTTCATGGATAAGGTACTGACATCCTACAGATACTAATCATGTGCCACTGCACTTCGAAGGAGGGTCTGCATGCGGAATAAAGCGAAAGATTTCCCGATGCCTCAAAAGGTGGACGGTCAGCCGAGAGCAAAAGCTTCCAATGCTTCCAAAAGAGCTGACGGCACCACCAACACACATCCCCAAGAGAGGATGCGCTCATCCGATTGAGGTTGTATTCCTTTACAAAAAAAAAGAAGAATAAGTCAGGGCTTATTCTTCTTTTTCAATATGTTCGAGCATGCTGATAGGCAGTGCTTCTTCCCCGCCCTGGCCGCTCAGTCTGTAACCCCATGCAAAGACCCCATTCAGATAATCCACCTTGAAGTAGGAACCGGGATCTCCTTTGATGGCATAAATATCACCTGCGGGGAAGTTTGCCGGATTGAGCATATAAGCTTTTGCCATGATCGCTTTTCTTTCAAGGACAGCAAATTCGTTGACCATCCCCATCTGCTCCGCTTTCCTCGCTTTTTCGTGCAAACCTGCAACTTCCTGCTGTAATTCCTGATAAGTCATTGTGCTGTATCTTCTTTCGTCCATTCCATGATGCCCCCTTATGCTGTTCACCCGTTTAGTCCGCTTCCGTTTCCTCCAGATATCTGTCTATGAGTTCCATAGGAAAGCCTTTCCTATATAAAGCACTTTTCACCTTTTGTTTGAATTCATATCCGCTATATTTGCTGAATCTTCTGCTTGCTTTATCTCCATGGGCTTTGACGTTGTTCCATTCCTCATCTTCATCTTGTTCGATGGCTGTCATTTCCATCGCTATCCCTATTATAGAGGAAGCGTATCCTTTTCTTAGAAGAGATTGCTCAATTTTTCTCTTCATTTCAACAAGCGAGCTGCCTGAGTGCTTCTTCGCCAGCTTTCCCGCCAGTCTGCAGGCATGCTCAATCTGCAGCTCCTTATCGTACTGTTCAAGCGCCTGTTCGATCGTTTGCTCCTGCAGCCCTTTTTCCTTCATTTCCTGCCGGATGACAACGGGTCCCTTGTCCCCCGCATTCATTCTTGTACGGACAAGTGCCGATGCGAATTCCAAATCATCCAAATATTTATGGCTGTGCAGCTTATGCAGGACCTCTTTGATGACGGAATCTTCATAGTCCTTCTCTTTCAGATAACGTTTGACTTCCGCTTCCGATCTCATCCGATGCGATAAGTACAGCAATGATGCAGAGTATGCCTTCTGGATATCATCGAGATAAGCGATCTCTTCCATATCCAGTTCATTTATTTCCAGCCCTTTTTTCAGATTCATCTTGATCAAGACTTCTTCACTTACACTAAAGGCAAACTCATCCCCTTTGCCTTTATCGATAAATATGTTATAACGGCTTTTGTTTTTCTTGCCAACGGTTATTTTTGCGATAACGGTCACTACAATCACCTCTTCCTTTACTTTAGCATATTTGCTTAGGAATCTACGTCATTTTCTAACTGAAGCTTGTACATTTCCCTGAAAAGGGTATAGTTCTATATACAAAGATGGGGAGTGATTGGATGAAGATCGCAATCGCCGGCGGGAGTGGTTTCGTCGGGCAATATATAACAGATGAGCTTGTTCGGGAAGGACATGAAGTGTTGATATTAACAAGGAAAAAGAAGCCCGCTCAACCCTCCGTCACCTATATCCAATGGATGAATGAAGAAGACGCTCCGGAACTGGAGCTTGAAGGCATTAATGCCATCATTAACTTAGCCGGCACCTCCATAAACAGCGGCCGGTGGAGTGAGAAACGTAAACAGGACATCCTCTCCAGCAGAATAAAAGCAGTACGTGAACTGAAAAGGATCATAGAAGCATTGCCGGTCAAACCGAAAGTCTTCCTGAATGCAAGTGCTGTCGGTTACTATGGCACCTCCCGGGAAGAGACATTCACTGAAGAGGATATCCATACACCTTCCGACTTCCTGTCCTCTGTAACAAACCGATGGGAAAAGGAAGCCTCCAGAATGGAAGCATTCGGAATAAGGACAGTCTTCATGCGTTTCGGTGTGGTTCTTGGTGAGAAGGAAGGAGCACTGCCGCGGATGTCGCTCCCTTATCGACTGTTTGCTGGAGGGACAATCGGCAGCGGCAGCCAATGGATTTCCTGGATTCATGTCAGGGATGCGGCCGGAGCAGCCGTCTTTTGCTTGAACAATAAGAATATCACAGGACCAGTCAATTTCACGGCTCCTGTCCCTGTGACAATGAAGGAGTTCGGAAAGGCCATCGGAGAAACCATGCGCCGCCCGCATTGGTTTCCTGTCCCTTCCCCTCTCATTCGTGCCGCACTCGGCGAAATGAGCATCATTATCCTGGAAGGCCAAAATGTACTGCCGGTCAAACTAGAAGCATTCGGGTATTCATTCAAATATCCAACCCACACTTCAGCGCTTGAGAGTATCCTTTCATAGAAGAGAGGAAATGTTTTTCGAGATTCCTCCTGTATGATTTTTCTTTTTCAGGAAAAGATGAAGATATAAGGAGTGATGATATGGATAAGAAGCAGAAAGAGAAGATGAAGAGCAGATTGACCAATATGCAGGAATTCCTGTATGCGAAAGATTTCAGAAAAGCGGACCGGGCTGGCTATTCTTCGAAAAAATCCTGACAGCATCCCTCAGGAAGAGGATTGTATCATCCAGTAAAGCAGGCTCATTGCCTGTTTTTTCATTGTGAATAATATTCTAAATATTTTATACATTATACAGAACCATATACGTTATAATGGGCATAAATATCGTACCTACATATAGAGGAGCTGCTAACCTATGAATTCCATATCAACCATGCAATCAGCAGAAGAAATGCTTGCTCTGCTGAATGATCTTGTTTCATATCGTAGCGTCACCCTTTCAGAAGAAGAGAAACACTTCCCCCTCAGAGTCCAACAGCATTTACTCAAAATACCGTACTTCTCCGAAAATCAATCTTTGATCGAGAACCATATCACAACGGATGGCCGTATATTTCTGACAGCCCTCTATAAACATCCGAAAGCGGTAAAGACGGTAATTCTCCTCAGCCACTTTGATGTTGTGGACGTCGAAGATTATGGGGAATGGAAGCATTTGGCGTTTCGCCCGCTCGAATTGACGGAAGCACTTCACTCTCATAAAGAAGCACTTTCCCCTTCCGCCCGCAAAGACCTCGAAAGCGGAGAATGGCTGTTCGGCCGCGGTACAATGGATATGAAATGCGGATTGGTGCAGCATATATCGCTCCTCGAAAGAGCATCAGCAGAAGACTGGGAAATCAATCTTATATTGCTTACCGTCCCGGATGAAGAAGTCAACTCCATCGGCATGCGGGAAGCCATCCCAAAACTGCTTGAACTGGCGGAACAGCATGATCTTCATTACAGCCTGACATTGAACTCCGAGCCCATGTTCTCACAAAAGCATGATGACGAGAACCATTATTTCTATACCGGTTCCATCGGTAAGATCCTGCCTGGCGCATTATGCTTCGGAAAAGAAACACATGTCGGGGAACCATTATCCGGAGTGAATGCCGGCTGGATGACATCCTGCATCACAAATGAATTCGAATGGAATGAGAAACTATGTGAAACGGTCGATGGAGTGACAAGTCCGCCGCCGACTCTTTTGTGGCAGCGTGATTTAAAGAAAGAGTATTCCGCTCAAATTCCGCACCGCTCCGTCAGCTTGTATAATCTGTTCCTGATGAAGCGGAATCCATCGAATGTGATGGATCGAATGATTGAAACGGCTGAAAGTGCGGCCTTCCATATGAATCGTTTCATCCGGGAGAAATATAACACTTTCGGATTGAATACAGATACTGCACCCGAAGTGCGGGTCATCACATATGCCGAAGTGCGGGAACTAGCCATCCATAAAACAAGTGCCGCATATATCGCAAGCCTGGAGCATTCTATCGCAAAAGAAAGGGATGGGGACAATCGGGCGCAAGCAATCCGAATCATCGATCAGCTCTCCATCATCTGTCAAGACCTTGCGCCGATGATTGTGCTGTTCTTCGCTCCTCCCTATTATCCGGCCGTATGCACTGATCAAGATCCAATCATAGAAGAACTTTCCGGCTTTATTCAAGATTATTCAACCGATAAGCTTGGCCATACAATCGAGCCCGTCCAATACTTCAATGGGATTTCCGACTTAAGCTACGCCATTCTGCAGGCATCCTTAACGGACATGAACCGTTTCCAAGAAAACCTTCCTGGAGACCAAGAGCTATATGATATCCCATTCAAGGAAATGGCCCAGCTGACGGCACCTGTCCTGAACGTCGGTCCTGTCGGAAGGGATGCACATAAACATACGGAACGTCTGCATATTCCATACGCCTTTGAACAATTGCCGAAGATGCTCTCCCATATCATTCAATTCCATATGAAGCAATAGACAGCTCTAAAGCCGCTATTCCATTAGCGGCTTTTTTTATGCTGATTCTGAGTCACTATAATAGAAACTATATTGAAAAAGAAATAGAATGGAAATTACATAGAAAGTATACTTACAAGTTGGAGGATAGCTATGGAGCCACTTACAATCGATTCTTTTTTGGATATATTCGGAGAATTATTCTCTAATGAGATTTCCATCGCCATTTCAGATGGTGAAAAATATGTATATTATCGCCCAAGCAAGCGAATCAATCTAAAAATCAAGCCAGGGGATCTCGTCAAAGAAGGTACGATCACACATAAAGCACTAGAAAGCGGAAACAAAGTATCAGAAATCATTGAACGAAATGTGCTTGGAGTTCCTTATGAAGGAGAAGCCACTCCTTTCTTTGAGGACGGGAAGCTGAAAGGCTGCATCACTGCGATTTATCCTTCCATGACACAAGGGAAGAAAGTTGTGACCGTGAAATCCAATGATGGCTGGACCCCGATTCCGTATGAACAAGTTCTGTACATTGAAGCAAAGGACAGAAAAACGATTGTGACATCCACAGATCGGAAAGGAATCCACAAATATACCCTGCAGGAATTTGAATTTATCATGCCGAAGCACTCATTCATCCGCTGCCACCGTTCCTATATTGTGAATGTGAATTTCATCAATGATATTTATCCGGATACGCATTCGACTTTCATCCTGTCCATGAAGAACGGAGAGAGAATTCCAGTGAGTCAGTCGTATTCGAGTTACTTCAGGAAATTGTTGGCATTCTGAAATCTGCTGCCTGAATCAGCTTATATTGTCTTTTATCGCCAATTATATAGATCATGCCGTTTTTTGTCTAAATTGTGAAGTTCTGACGGTATAATATTCTTAATATTCACGAAAGAGGGTAGTAGTATGACAACTATTCATGAACGTGTCCGTTTTTCTAGCTTATTGGATCGTATTGTAACGGCAGAAGAAGCTGCAAAATGGATTCAAGACGGCATGACTTTAGGTTTGAGCGGATTTACAAGAGCTGGAGACGCGAAAGCTGTGCCACATGCTTTAGTGAAACGTGCAGAGACAGAATCTTTCAAAGTGAACGTACTTACAGGTGCTTCTCTTGGAGCAGATGTGGATGCCTTATTCGCAAAATCTGGCATCGTTAATAAACGTTCCCCATTCCAAGCCGATCCAGCTATGCGGAAAAGCATCAATGAAGGCGGAATGCTGTTTGTGGACACCCATCTTTCCCATTTGTCTGAAATGGTCCGTCAGAATACCATCACGGATTCTATCGATTTTGCCATTTTGGAAGCGGTTGCAATCACTGAAGATGGGATGCTCATTCCAACCACATCTGTAGGGAACAATGGCATCTATGCCGATTATGCGAAAAACATCATTATCGAAATCAATGCAGCACACTCCACTGACCTTGAAGGCATCCATGATATCTATGATCCAGGTGAACAAGGCAGCCGCTCACCGATTCCGATGCGGGCAGCTTCCGATCGGATCGGAACAAAGGGTATTCCGCTCGATATGGATAAAGTGCGTGGTATCGTATTCACCGACTGGGCGGATTCTCCTTCAACGATTGTTCCGCCGGATGAAGAAACGCAAGCGATGGCAGACCATCTCTTGGATTTCCTCAGAGCGGATATCGCCGCAGGCCGCTTGACCGAAAAGCTTGCCCCTCTTCAATCAGGGATTGGTTCAGTTGCGAACGCTGTCATGCACGGCATGCTGAACTCCGAGTTTGAGAACCTGGAAGTCTATTCCGAAGTCCTTCAGGATTCTGTATTCGACCTCATTGATGCAGGAAAAGTGTCATTCGCTTCAGGCTGCTCGCTTACTTTGTCCGAAGAGAAGACGAAGCAGGTCCATGAAAACTTCGGCAAATATAAAGATAAAATTTTGCTTCGTCCTCAGGAAATATCCAATCATCCGGAAGTGATCCGCCGACTTGGATTGATCGCCATCAATACAGCACTGGAACTCGATATCTATGGCAACGTCAATTCGACTCATGTATGCGGTGTTAAGATGATGAATGGAATCGGCGGCTCAGGCGACTTCGCACGTAACGCAAGACTCAGCATCTTCGTCACGAAGTCAATCGCAAAAGGCGGCGCCATTTCATCGATTGTTCCATTCTGTACGCACGTCGACCACACAGAGCATGATGTCGATGTGATTGTGACGGAACAAGGTTACGCGGACTTGAGAGGCTTGGCACCTAAGGAACGCGCTGAATTGATCATTGAGAACTGCGCGCATCCTTCTTACAAGAAGCAGCTGTGGGATTACTATACTGAGGCGCTTCAAGCAGGAGGACAGACACCGCATAACCTAGAGAAAGCATTCAGCATGCATATCAATTTGGCTAAAAAAGGCACAATGCTTGAAGAAGTGAAGACAACAGAAAAAGCTGGCGTTTAAACAAAGAGAATATGAGTATATGAAAAGAGGCCGTCATTAGGGAGTCGGCCTCTTTTTTGTTATTTGAACCATCCTTTTTCCTTAGAATGGGTAATCGCTTCAATCCTGTTCTTGACCGCGAGTTTATCCAGTATCGTTGATATATAATTTCGGACAGTCCCTGCCTTCAATTGAAGTTCTTCCGCAATTTCTTTTGTGTTCAATCCGTCAGCCACCAGTTCCAATACTTCCCTCTCACGCTCGGTCAAAGGGTTCGTCTCGCTGTAAAATCCGACCATCAGCTCCGGAGCATACATTCTTTTTCCTTCCATCACACTTCGAATCGAACTCGCCAGTTCCTCGCTTGGGCTGTCCTTCAGCAAGTATCCGCATACACCCGCTTCAAGTGCTCTCTGAAAGTAACCTGTCCGGGCAAATGTCGTCAGGATAATTACTTTACAAGAATGGTCTTTCAATTCTTCGGCAGCTTCAAGTCCGCTCATTCCAGGCATCTCGATATCCATGATGCACACATCCGGATTCAGACTGTTGACAAGCTTCAAAGCTTCAATTCCATTTGAAGCTTTGCCGACCACATCCATATCATCTTCCAGATTAAGAAGGGAGCCGAAAGCCCCCAAAAGCATTTGCTGATCTTCTGCAATCACTATAGAAATCACTTCAATCCCCTCCCTTTTCAGATTGCTTCACATCATTTGGCACTTTAACCCTAATGGCTGTACCATCGGTTGTGTCGATTGACAAGCTCCCATTCACGAATTCAAGCCTCTCTTTCATGCCAATGAGTCCATGTCCCCTAAGAAAGCAGCTTTCTTTTTCTGTAAATTTCCCGTCATCGTGTATGATCATTTCGATTTCATATGGATCTTGAGTAATGGATACCTTGCATTTCTTTGCCCCGCTATGCTTCACCACATTCGTGACTGCTTCCTTCAGACACATACTCAAGATGTTTTCCGTCAGAAGGGCAGCATTCGACAGTTTCGGCAATCCATCGAACTCAAAATGGATCTGTGCAGCTTCAAGCATTTGCTGAACAAGCACAATTTCATCCTTCAAGCGGATGCCGCGCATGGAAGATACCATTTTGCGTACTTCATTCAATGCCGTCCGGGCTGTCTGTTGGATATCTTGCATCTCATTTCCCGCCTGTTCCGGATCTTTCAAGATCAACCGTCTTGCCAAATCGCTCTTCAGACCGATCAATGAAAGCTTTTGACCGAGCGTATCATGCAGGTCGCGGGCAATCCTTTCCCTTTCCTCCAAGATCAGCAAGTCAGATATTTTGCGGTTCGCATCCAAAAGCTGCTCTTCCAAATGCCCCATTTCTTTTCGGTTCCGGATGGTGAACGGCATCAATATGACGCTTATGCAAGTGATGATCACAAACGGCAATTGGATGAGGAAGAACCGATCCTGCTGAATGAATGCAATATTGACAGAGACTGTCGTGCTGATCAACAGGAAGAAATAGAAGATATAGAAAGCCACTTTATGACGAAAATTGCCGACCAGATAAGCAAGGAAGAACACGAAATAGATGTAACCGAACAAGATGGTGGCCGTGAACGAGCCGCCGATCAACAGAACCGTCCATACGTAAACCGGCCAGCCCCCCGACAGAAGCGCCGCTTGATAAATGATCAGGAACAGCAAAGTCAAGATGACACCGATTACTTTCACATCAATCGATATATCCGACTGGAAAATAAAGTAGAAAGGCAGAATGCACAGAATGACCCAGATATATGGCGATACCCCGTTGTTTTTAATGAAAGATATATATTTATTAATCATTTGTCAGAACCTCATTTATAAACAGATATGTACAGGCCGCGGAAATGTAAAAAAAGGCGATATTTCTTCAATAGTATCACTATTATGAAATATCACCTATTCATATGTTATATCAGATTGCATTCGACCTTTTACTGTCCAGGTTGACAAGATTCCTCGCATCTTTGAAAGTCACAAATTTCTTTCCATGCTCATCCCAAAGGCGGAATTTCAAGGACTTCAAACTTGTGAGCAAGGTAATGGTCGGCACATGCTGCAGAGGTGCAGTGCTTGTATGTGCTTCTTCCAGATTGTAATTTGGGACTCTCGGACTCAAATGATGCACATGGTGGTAGCCGATATTCCCTGTCATCCATTGAAGAGGCTTCGGCAGCTTATAGAAGGAACTTCCTTCGACAGCTGCTTTGACGAATTCCCATTCATCATTTTCTTCAAAATAGGAATCTTCAAATGTATGCTGCACATAAAACAACCAGACACCTGCGACACCGGATACATAGAAAATGATCCCTTGCACAATCAGGAAGTTTTGCCAGCCGACAAGAAGGCACATAGCCGTTACACAGACACCAATCGCCAAATTGATCATATAAGTGTTGTTGCGTTCCTTCTTTCTTGCCCCTTTTCTGTTGAATCGGTTACTGATCAAGAACGCATAAATAGGACCGATTCCGAACATCACAAACGGATTACGGTAAATTCTGTACTGCACTTTCGTCCATGTGGAAGCTTCGTGATACTCCTCGACCGTCAGCATCCACATATCACCGATTCCCCGCTTCTCGAGGTTTCCGCTCCCTGCATGATGCATATTATGGCTATGCTGCCATTGTCTGAACGGGAATAATGTCATTACGCCAGCAATATTGCCGATTACAGCATTCGCTTTCTTATTGCGGAAGAAAGAGTTATGACAGCAGTCATGGAAGATGATGAAAATCCTTGTCAAGAAGCCTGCAGCTACAACACAGATCGGCAGTGTCAGCCAAATGGAGACCGCCAAGCTTTCATAGGCAAGATACCAAAGCAGGAAGAATGGCAGAAATGTGTTCAATAACTGTTTGATACTGCTTCTTGTTTCGCTTTTTTCATAGGGTGATACAGATTTCTTCAGTGCGACCAAATTTTCTTTACTCATAGGCTTCCAAATCCTTTCCGAATTATCGATATCTTTATTATAGAAAGAAAAACACGCGAAAAACAGACACAGGTGTCATATGCAATATATGATAAATGTCATATCCCAAAAATACCCAGAAAGAACAAAATGGAAACATATTTCTTCCGGTTCCGTATCAGGCATTAAAAGAAAAACTGCCGCATCCATCAGGATACGGCAATCCGGTATTTCATGTAGCAGATTCCAGCAATTTGTACAGCACATTTTCCATGTCCAGCTCGTTTTGCTGACCATTCAATCTGATCGCTGCTTCATCAAGCGTTCCATCGTAGATGAGCCGCGAGTTGCTGAGGACACCGATCCGATTGCATAGCTGCATGATTTCATTGATGTCATGTGTGATATAGACAATCGTCTTCCCGTCTGAAGCAAGCTTATTGATGAACTGGTTGATTTCCAGTTTTGATTGAAGGTCGATGCCGACAGTAGGCTCATCCATGAGAAGGACTGGCGGATCATGCAAAAGAGCAGTGGCGATATTCAACTTCCTCTTCATTCCGCCCGATAAATCGGCCACTCGGTCATCCCAGCGGTCCGTCAGGCGGACCGCTTCACAGATGTCTTTCCTTTTATCTTTTGCAATCTTCTTCCCTGTGAATCGGCTCCAAAGCTCTAAGTTCTCCATCACAGAGAGGTCTTCCCATAATGCTATTTCCTGAGGGACATACCCGATTTCCCCCTTTAGTGACCGGGACTCCTTCCTGCTGTCATAACCATTGATCGAGAAATGACCGGATGTCGGCTTCGTAACGCCAGCCAAGATGGAAATCAACGTGGATTTGCCGGCTCCATTCGCCCCAAGCAGTCCATACACTCCTCCCGATGGAATACGAAGAGTGACATCGTCGAGCAGTATTCTCTTTTTGACTTTCTTTGTGATATTCGAAAGCTGAATCATTTCAGCTGAGCCTCCTTTTCGCGATCAGAAACATGATCAGCCAGCTCATAAGGATGGATAGGCAAGACGGAAGCCAAGAATAGGCAGTTCCTGTACCTGATGCATCCCACATCAAGCTTTGCGGAAACCATTGTGTAATCCTCACAAGACTGGCCGAAATCTCAGTGATTGGCAAGAAGCTTTCACCAAAGACCCCGATACAAACTGCCGTAAAGAAAACGGTCACCATATAAAAAGCCTTATGCCGCATGATCAACGCCAATGAAACCCCGATCGCATATGCGTACAGAATGAACAAACACATTGCCAGCAATAACTTGAAGCTCCATTCCGCCAGACCTTGATAAGCAAAGACGGTCAGACTTAAACTTACCTGAATCATCAGCAGCAAAACATCGGATGCCGTTACTTGAAGCCAGTAATTCATCAATCCTTTTCCTGTCGAGCGGATCCTGGCAAATAGATGCCCTCTCTCATCAACAATCCATTTGCCTGCCAAGGAAGCGGCAATACATGCAAAAAAACTCCACAGCCCCAGATAGTTCCTATCAGAAGGGTTCCCCTCTTCAACTTCGGTTTTTTTATCCCCGGTTCCGTATCTCTTATGTTCAATAGTCATCAAAGGTTCGGGATGCCATTGACGCAATGCATAATCATATGCCTCATTCCATGCATCATCTTTTATTTCTCCGGACTTGTCATCTAAACCCTTTACCTTGTTAGCAGCCATAATCGCTGCCGTCCATTTCGTCGTTTCACCTGCAAAGACTTCTTTGACGATCGGTGCCGCAACAGAAGATGAAGATGTCATTAATACCACCGTTTCTTCTCTTTTTTCTTCCATCAGCCGCTCTTTGAACCCTTTTTTGAAGACAAAGACGCTATCCAGTTCATTACGATCGAGCATCCTTCCCGCCTCATCGGCAGATAGCTCGAATACTTTCAATTTCTCCTGCTTCTTCATTTCAGACGTTATTTCCTTTGAGACATCACTATCATCTTCATCGATGATACCGATTGGAACAGTGAGTTCCTTTACCTGCTTACCGGTCAATGTCCCGAGAATCAGAGCGAATATAAGAGGAAGCAAGATTAGAGACAAAGGAGCAGGCTTCCAGAATTGCTTTACTTTCCACAGAAATACCGCCATCAGCGTACCCTCCTTGCCACTTCAAGCACAAACAGCAAAGAACAGAGTGCAAAGCAACACAATGCTGTCCCCATACCCCATTGGAATGTATTTTCCTGAATATTGGTGAACGTGAATGTCATCAGCCAGCTGTTCACTGTAAAATCACTCAAACGCTGCATCCAATCGGGAAAGTACATTTCAGGAATCAAATGCCCTCCAAGGATTGCTCCTACAACAATCAAGAAGGATGCACAAAGAAAGGACAGCTCCGCATCAGGAATCAACTCGTCAATCAGCAAAAAGAAGCAAACCGAAAAGGAAGCAAGAACGAAGATGGTGAAGAGCAGGACCGGAACGCTTTCTGCATACCCTCCTGTATAGAAGACCGGCAGTGCAGTGAACAAGGACAAAGCATAAATAAAAAGCATGACCGCCGCCCCTTTTGCCATTGTGATTTGAAGGGATGAATAACCAAGGCTTGCCAAACGCTCATAGACAGCCGGATTCACCCTTTTCTTCATTAGCTGCAAAGTAAGGAAGCTCCAGATCGTCACCAGCAAGACGAAAATCGAGATGATATAATAGCCCGCGGCATTCCGGCTGAACAAATGGTCCTGAAACTGTTCATCGAATAGCTTCCCGCGTCCAAGGATATGCAGTGTGAAGGATGTAACATCCTGCTTGAATTGCGCTTTCCTTTCCTTCTTCGGAAAATCTCCTTCTTCCATGTAATAAGACACTGTATTGATGCCGCTTTGGGCAGCGGACGTGAATTTCGCGGCACTATCCATGACATGCCTCACCAATTGGGCCTGAAGCGGCTTTTTTTCATTCGATATCACTGTCACAGGTGTATTGATACCTTTCGATACATCCTTACTGAAGCCTTCAGGAATGAGGATTACCGCCGCCAATTTATCGTCGGCGAGCATCTTTTCCGCTTCTTCTTCTCCTGTTTCGATTGTCCTCATGATTTCCGACAGTTCCGGGCTATCAGTCAGCTGCCGTATCACCAGCTTTGTTTCGAAGGTCGGATCGCCATTCACAACCGCCACATCGAAGGGCTCCACCAAAGCATCTCCTTCAATGGATTGGCCGACGAACCAGCTGATGACCGACAGAAAGAAAATAGGAAACAGCCACACGAATGCGGCCGTTTTCCTATTCCTCCATAAAATCTTAAGACAGTATGAGAAAAACAAAAGAGTGTTCTTCATTTAATCCGCCATCATAGATCGGACGCATCCACATCCGATTCTTCCGTGTAATCATCACCCAGATCAAAATCGTAATCCTCTGTATAATCATCATCCAAATCAAAATCTGATGTTTCCGAATAATCTCCATATAAATCATCACTGTAAGGATCCATAAACATCTGCATCAGACCGAATTCCATCATAAGATCTGATATACTATTCTCTATCTCGGTCATCATCATCTGCCTATCCAACTCGGTCATCTTCGATAGATCCGTATCATCACCCTTGCCGATTTCAGGCATCTTGACATCCTTCAGTTTGGAGCTGCTGTCGAATGCAAGCAGCAGCTTGCCTCCTCCATCATATTCATCCGCCAAATCAAGTTCGATTTCAAAGGATTCTTTGGAAGTCTTCTTGCCTGCATCCGTATTATTGGATTGCTTAATGGTACCGGTTATTTCCTGATAAGTATCCACCCGGACGCCATCTTGGATTGCAAGGCTGAAATCCCTGTTCACTTTCTGCTTACTTGCCTTTTCTCCATCAAATTTACTCTTCATATCAAATACTATACCGTCCGTTTGTTCACCATTGGCTTCATTGACGAAAGAAATCTTCATGTCTTGCTCGCTTTTGTCCTCTTTATAAACAGTGTCGTTCATTACAGTCACAATCATCTTGTAATCGTCTTGAGCATCTTTCTCATATGGATGGGCCGTTATTTCCATCCCTTGATACCTTTTGTCATCCCCGTCTTTGACATCAGTTGTTTCCACTGCGAACTGTAAAACTTCAGAACCGCCATCGACGGCAAATTTCACTGTACGTTCCACTATATAGTCTTTATTGTCGACCAAGATCTCGGATGTGAAGCCTGCCGGGTATTCCACTTCCTTCATTTCATCCTGCAGATCCTTCAATCCTTGAACCAGCTCTTCTTCCATTTCTTCTTTATCAAAGCCCGTATCCCCGAAGTTTTCAGCGAAAACGGATGTACGCGATGCCTCATCCATCCTGTCGATGATCATGTCATGAAGCTTCTCATCCTTGATCAGCTTTGTCATGAAGTCATCCATCAAATTCTTAGTTTCTTTCGGTGAAAGCTTAAGCGTCACTTTCCTTAAATCCTGCTCGATTCCTTCATATTCATAAGGGCGTTTTTTCTCCTCGGAAAAATGTTCATCCTTCAGATTCTCCATCAGAAATTCACCGTAACTGGATGCCAGATATTCCTGTTCAGCTTCAGTCAGTTCAAAATCCTTCAACTGGAATGGAGCCAGGCTCACTTCATCCGGACCATCATAGGCAGGATTCTGCATTCTCATGAAATCCCCATAATCTTCAGCATTCAAGTAATAATATCCATCAAATAAAGAAGGCACACTGTAGGCTTCCTGTTTATCGGATTGATACATCTCCGCATCGATCAGCTGTTCGTCTTCCAGATTGATTGCTGCCGAATAATGTGCTTTCTTTTCTTTTGGATCCTGTTTCATGTCCATTGTGATGGTCATTCCGCCGAGGATTTCTTTCATCATCTCATATTCAGGCGTACCTTCCATGGAATCCATTTCGAAGTCACCGCTCAGCTCAACCTTTGTCTCCGACGGCTCTTCCAGCATCTTATCCTGGAATTCGGCTGCATCACCGCTTCGTTCTTCTGCTTCTTCCTTCATCTTCTCAAATGTTTTGTATTCACTGAGCAAATATCTTTCTTTAGGAGATTTGATCAAGACGGCCGCCGCAACTGCCGCTGAACCGATCAATAATACTGCTATAAGCGCGATGAAAATCGGTGCTTTATAGAACGGCCTTTTCTTATTCTCCGCCTTCTCGTTCTCAGGCGCTTCTTGGTGAACAGATTCCCCGCAAGCAGGGCAAATTTCTGTTCCCGCATCCAATGGTTTACCGCACGATTTACAATACTTCATCCAACATTCCCTCTTTCCCCTTTAAATACTTCCATCCAAACAGATTTGTTTCATCAAGACAGAAATCGCTTTTGACAGGACTAATATCATATAGTACGAAATTCATATTCCAATATACATATATCCCCTAAAATATGACAACAAACAACATTTATACTAATTTCTTATATCTTTTGAATTACGTTAATGAGTAAAAAAATAAAGATTCAACAAAATTTGTCCCATCTGTACGATATTCCTCTCTGTTTTTCAATGATTCTATTCCCGAAATCAACCGAACCACCGCTCTATCATGAAAAAATACTGTTCTTTTCCCCTTACAATTATACTACATAAGATACTTTTATTTACATTATGTCCAAGCCCTGGTTGAAATTCCTCATATTTTCCTATTAAAACACAAAATTTCGGTCCCGTCAGTTCGTTTTGTTTGAAATTTCGTCACATTTATAACATTATAGAGAACGAGAAAGCGAAGGGATACATAAGGGGCAGTAACGCGTGTGAGCGCTTTTTCGCCTGAGCTTTCAATACGAATTAAAGGGGATATTCATTCATGATTTATGCAAATCCTAATACCCAAGGGGCAATCATAGATTTTAAAGAGCAATATGATAATTTCATCGGCGGCGAGTGGGTTGCTCCCGTCAAAGGACAATACTTCGAGAACAAGTCACCTGTAACAGGGGAAGTTTTCACTAAAGCAGCTCGCTCTTCAGCAGAAGATATCGAACTTGCATTGGATGCAGCTCATGCAGCCAAATCAGCATGGGGCAAAACATCCGCAGCGGAACGCGCACGCATCCTGAACAAAATCGCAGATCGTCTGGAAGAGAATCTGGAAATGCTTGCGGTTGCAGAAACATGGGACAACGGAAAAGCTGTCCGTGAAACATTGAATGCTGACATTCCATTGGCGATTGATCACTTCCGTTATTTTGCCGGCGTAATCCGTGCACAAGAAGGCCGCACCACTCAATTGGATAATGATACTGTTGCTTATCACTTCCATGAGCCGCTAGGTGTTGTCGGACAAATCATTCCTTGGAACTTCCCGATTCTGATGGCTGTATGGAAAATCGCTCCGGCGCTTGCTGCAGGGAACTGTATTGTACTGAAGCCTGCTGAACAGACTCCAGTTTCCATCATGGTTCTTGTGGAATTGATCCAAGACTTGCTTCCTGCTGGTGTATTGAATGTCGTCAACGGTTTTGGCGTAGAGGTCGGTAAACCGCTTGCAACAAATAAACGCATCGCTAAAATCGCATTCACTGGATCAACTGCGGTAGGCCGTCAAATCATGCAATATGCAACAGAAAACATCATTCCTGTCACACTTGAACTTGGAGGGAAATCTCCTAACGTATTCTTCGAAGACGTGATGGATCAAGATGATTCTTACTTGGACAAAGCGGTTGAAGGCTTCGTGATGTTCGCACTGAACTCAGGCGAAATCTGTACATGTCCTTCCCGCGCACTGATTCAGGAGTCCATCTATGACAAGTTCATCGAAAGAGCACTAGAGCGTGTGAAAGCAATCAAAGTCGGGAATCCGCTTGATACAGAAGTCATGATGGGCGCCCAAGCTTCCAATGAACAAAAAGAAAAAATCCTTTCTTATATCAAGCTTGGTAAAGAAGAGGGCGCTGAATGTCTGATCGGCGGCGAAGAAAACAAACTCGGCGGCAGCCTGGATAACGGTAACTATATAATGCCGACTGTCTTCAAAGGAAACAACAAAATGCGCATCTTCCAAGAAGAAATATTCGGACCGGTGCTTGCTGTCACTACATTCAAAGATTTCGATGAAGCAATGGAAATCGCAAACGATACATTATACGGACTTGGTGCCGGCGTATGGTCACGCAGCGGCGACCTTGCATACCGTGCAGGACGCGGAATCGAATCAGGACGTGTATGGACAAACACATACCACCAATATCCTGCAGGAGCTGCATTCGGCGGATTCAAGCTTTCAGGCATCGGCCGTGAAAACCATGCAATGATGCTTGAACACTACCAACAAACAAAATGTCTATTGGTGAGCTACGACAAGAACCCGCAAGGTTTCTTCTGAGCCGATGAAAGATAACGGACCGATGGTGAAGCGGGTGATCGCGACCGATGAAGCTTTGAAGTTGATTGAGACCTTCAAAAACATCCATGGTTCCATCTTTTTCTATCAATCGGGAGGCTGCTGTGACGGTTCGGCCCCAATGTGCTATCGAGAGGGAGATTTCCTGCTGGGAGATTCGGATGTTCTTCTCGGTTCGATTGGCGATGTGCCTTTCTATATGCATCAAGCCCAATATGATTATTGGAAGCATACACAGCTGGTCATCGATGCCATTGACGGACGTGGAGCGGCATTCTCGCTCGATAGTGTGGAAGAGAAGCATTTCATCACTGACTCCCGAGTCTTTACGGATGAAGAGTATGATGAAGTGAAAAAGTTTTTATAAAAAAAGAAACGCGGTCAATGATTCATTTCATTGACCGCGTTTCTTTTTTGCTATTAAAATATGCTGTTTTCGTAATTTTGCTGCTATACCCCTCTAAATAGGGTCATCCGCGATACTTGATGGCCAGTCCTTTCAGGAAGTTCCTCGCGTATCGATCTCCGCATTCTATATAATGCTTGTGTCCTTCTTTTCTGAAGATGGCGCTTAATTCGCTTTTGGATACGATTACTCCTGCCGACTCCAGGATATCAAGGATATCCTCACTTGTTAGTGACAATGCAATCTTCAATTTCTTTAATAAGACATTATTGACGCTTCCATTGTTCTGGATCGAGATAGGCGGTTTTTCCGGTTGTCCCGGTTTCGGTTCCTGTCTTCCTCTTTTGAAGATGATTAATCCATTCAGGAAAGATTCAAGCATGACATTATCGCATCTCATATTATCTTCCGTCATTTCATTGTCGTCTTCATCGAAACTATCTTTTGATTTTTGAAGCAGCTCGATCACCTCTTCTCTGGTGACGGTGACTCCTCCAAGTTTAAAAATCTCAATCATGTCCGCATTTTTTATATCGAGTGCATACCTGATCCTGATCAAAATATCATTATTATCCATTATTTTGCCTCCCTGACGGCGGTTCTTGTACCGAGCTTTCGCAGTAAGAATCATAAGGTACTAGTGTATCATGTTGTTTATATAAAAAGCTGTTTTCGCAATTGAACAAAGCGGAGAAAAACATCCGCTTCAGGATGCTCGCTTTCCGCGGAGCAGACGGTGAGCATTCTCCTCCGCTCAGTTCTGGAGCTTGCTCGCAGAACTAAGCAGGAGTCCCATACCCTTGAGAGCAATTAATCAACGGACTGCATCGGTCAATGATCGCGATTTACGACATAATCGAGGAAATGCTTCAGGAATGCCGTGTTGCGCGGTATCTCCGGCAGCACTTCCACCGCGAGGCAATATTGTTCCCACATTTCCTTCTCCGCTTCTTCGAACCCAAGGACTGTAACGAAAGTCGAGCTGCCGTTGGCGATATCCTGTCCGGTCGGTTTACCCAATTTGGATGCCTCCCCTCCCGCATCGAGCAGATCGTCCTTTATTTGGAATGCGATGCCTGCATGCCTGGCGAATATCTTCAAGGCTTCCTTTTCCGTTTCTTCCGCCCCGGCAAGGATAGCGGGCATGATCAGCGATGCTTCAAAGGCGATGCCCGTTTTATAAAAGCACATCGTTTTCAGCTGCTCCATTGATAGCAGCTTCCCCTTCGACTCGAGGTCCATCGCCTGCCCCCTGCACATCTCCATGACTGTTTGTGAAGAATAACGGATTAGACTCAGCACGGCCTTCGGATTGAATGTATCAAGAGATGCCTGTTCCTCAATGCCTTTCTGGGTGAGATACAGACCGGTGAGTTCCGCAATGGCGGTATTGTGTACATGATGCAGAGTCGCTCGTCCCCTGCGGATCACCGCATCATCCTGTGACGGAAGGTCATCATAGATCAACGAGGCCGTATGCATATATTCCAATGATTTCATTAAAGGCGTGATGTCTTTTTCCTGCAATCCATACCCTTTCACACCCATCAGCCAAGTCAATACGGAACGCAGTCGTTTACCGCCGCCTTCAAGGCTGTAGTTGGCGGCTTCCGGGATGGAGTCCTGCAGTAAAGGATCTTCTTCATTCTCCTTGATGGCCAGCATCCCGTTCAGATCATTTCGGACCTTCTTTGCCGCATCCAAGAAATCTTCCCGCTCGCGATCTTCTTTCTTCATGTCCGAAAGCATCCTGTCCCTCAATAGCTTATCGAAGAAATCCACATCATCCGCTTTCCGGACCATCATTTGGATCAAGCTGTTGAACTCAGGGAAACCGGCGGTGAACAGAGCCATGATTTCCTCATACTTATCCTTTCCAAGCCTCTGTTCCGTCCGTTTCAGTCCATTAATCGCACGGGACAGAATCACTTCACGGACCTGTGGATCTGCATGGTACACTTGGTGAATCAGGTTGCTGATGACCGTCCAATACAGCTCGAAAGGATTGATCAGATCATCTCTTTTATCATGATGCTTCAGATAATAGGTATATGGCGTCACCGCTCCAGCTTCCAAATCATCGAACATATCTGTGAAATCATCGGCCAGCTGATTGTAGATGCCATAATAAAAGGTGCGTCTGTCGAATCCTTCATCTTCCGGGGCATTAATCACCGAGCGGACAATCAACCGGGATGAAGAGGATTTCAGGATGACAGGAATGTACAGCTCTTCATTCGTATACCTTTCATACTCCAGATCTTTCCCGCGGTCCACTTCCTGGGATTGAAAGAAAACATAAGCTTGCCCAAAGAAATGCTGTCTGTTTTCCGGTCTCTGGCGGATTTGGATCAAATGAAAGGCTTCCTTCAATTCCGAATGGACATAGGTGATCAGATCCGCATTATTTCCTTGCCAGCCAGACAACTCCGGTACAACACCGGTGACAATAGCAGACCTGATCAGCTCGGAGAATTGCTTCTTTTCCTGTTCCGAAAGAATGGTCGAATCAAGCAAATCATCTATGAATGGATAGGTCAATCCGTAAGCATATCCAAGCCTTACTGCTTCATCCAGTTTCCTGGAGCGTTCGTCAGGAGAGATTCCATCCTCCATTTCATCAAAAGCATGCATCAGCACACCGGCAATGATCTTGATGAGCTTGCGTTTTGCCTGAGCGGGATTCAGCTCTTCGGGAAGACTGGAAGATACAGTCTTCAGCTTGCCCAGCAGCCAGATCACCGCCGGTTCGATACCTTCTTCCTGCGCCCATCTGTAGAGCCCTTTCGTACTGAAGAAACCAATCTGCTCTTCTGTGCCGCTCCCTTCCGATTCTCTCAGCTGTTTCTTTAAACGATTCACTGTACGATTGATCTGCTCTTGTGTCTCCTTCGAGTCAAGCGCTTTTCCCAAGTCCCTCATGAAGATGTAAGAGATGCTCCGCTCCAAGTACCGATCAAGCTTCCCCATCCGATCAAGCCATTGGATATGCCCTTGATAGCTGTTGGAATCCTTATTCCTTTGTTTTGACAATAAGGAAAGGATGCCTGGACGTTGAATATGATACTTCTGCCAGGAACGGATATCATTCTTCAATTCCTTCGCATAAGCCTTCTGATCGACCTGCTTCCGTAAAGCCGCGAAATACTGGGCAGCTCTTTGTTCCGCAAGCCGATAGGAGGACTCCGCCTGTTTATTCAACTCTTCATTCATATAAGCAATACCTCAATTTACTGTTTTCATCATTTTATTTATGCAATCTCCAGTCAAGTCCAACTTCTTTCATCGGAGACAAGCTGGCTGTATCTATTTCAAAAGTACCATCTTTAACGAAAGAAAGCCAAAGAATATTCTCCAAACGCCGCTTCAGCTAAAAAAAAGACCCCGTTTGCCGGGGCCTCCACTTGCACTTTCCGTTTTCATATTTCCCATTTCCAGCGCTCTTTCTCTGTTTCCTTCATCTGTTTCTCGGTCGATTCAGGATAGACGGTACGGAAAAGATGGTGATCACTTGGAATCACTTCCACCATCTTCGCGATCATTTCTTCCGGATCAAATTGCTTCTTCAATCCTTCTTCTTGTTTCTCCATATCTTCTTTCCGTGTATAATGCTTCTCTTCATCATACCACTTCCATTTCTCCTCGACGGCTCGGTCATTGAACCCGGTATCGTAAGGACCAGGGTTGATGGTTGCAACCTGTACACCGAAGCCTTCCAGTTCATCTTTCAATGTCGCTGAGATTCCTTCTATGGCATGCTTGGTCGCTGCGTATGGACCGCCGAACGGAGTCGTCATGATACCCGCCATCGAGCTCATGAACACGATTTTCCCGCTTCCTCGCTTCACCATTTTCCTCGCGGCGATTTGAACGGTCTCCAGCGTCGCGAAAACATTCACTTCGAAGATTTCTCTGAAAATATCCATAGGAACTTCCCCAAGAGGCCCGCCTATATTGATGGCTGCATTGGCCAAAAATACGTCGAAATCGTATTTCTCAATCTGTTTCCGATCCAATTCATCCTTAATATCCAGCTTGAACACTTCTATATCCAAACCCAGCCCGCTTGCTTCCCTCATAAGATCGGTCTTCTGGGATGTCAGTTCCGTGGTGGCGATCACATGATGCCCTTTCTTTGCGAGTCCGATGGCCGTCCCTCTCGCAAGTCCAGTGCCGGCACCCGTAATGAAAATGGTTTTACTCATTCCGAACTCCTCCTTCACATTGCTTTCTCATCTTCTTCCCGGTGCCGGCAGCATTAAACATTCCGAAATACCAGTACTTCCAGTGATTGTTTTCAGAAAAAGTGAAGGCAGGTATTTTCACCAACGTCTCTTCCCCGTCAGATCAGATCCTCATGTAAATCGATCTGGTCAAAATAAAAAAAGCACCGATTCCCCTCGAAGGGAACCGGCACTTCCATCAAAAAGAATCAGCGTGAAGCCTTTGGCGGCTGACACACATCGCATTTTCGTTGATTATTATTCTTAAATTTCGTGAAAGACTTCTCAAAATTACTGCCGCATGCACATTTGAATAATAATTTTTGAGAGAAACCGTGATATTCCGTCGTCAGCAGCTTGCTTTCTGAATTCTTCTCGACGAATTCTTTAATATCATTGATTGTCCATCGTTTTCCCATCCTCTTACACCTCCATCTTTCATTCGCTAGGCGGAGGCTTTTCTTGGGCATCCGTTCTATCATAAGTTCTTTATTATAACATGAGCCGGCACAGTTAAACAGAAAACGGATCGGAATCACGCCAAATCTCTTATTTTATGATTTTCAATCCCAATAGTCGGGCAAATCCGATTGCTTGGTCAGTGGATACTTCACAGCCGTTAAGATCTTCCAAGGAGACACTGATTCTTTCGAATGTCGAAGTGCTTATATCAATTCCTTTAAGCGGCGTTCGGGAAAAATTAACCTCATTCAGATCACATTGGTAAAAGCCGACTTTTTTAAATTGGCATTCATAGTAATCAGCATTCCGTAATGAACAATCTTTGAACTCCACTTGCTTCAGACTGCCATAGCCAAAGGAACTTAAATTCAATATACAATTCTCAAAAAGCACATTTCCAAGGCTCGCTTCCGAAAGATTCATCCCTAACATCTTCGATTCCTTAAACTCGACTCGATGTATAATTCCTTCCGAAAAATCCGCATTGGACAAATCGCAGTTTTCAAAAATAACATCCGTCAGCTCAATATTTCGGAAGGTCACATCATCAAAAATAACGTTTTTAAAGATTACATTTGAAAAGTCTGCTCTTACGATGTTTTCTCTTTCTACTGTGCAATTGGAAATTATACAGTCAGTAAGATAAGGTTCGTCTCTAAGATGTATTTCATGAAATTCCTCATTTTTTAAAGAACTCGCTATTTTTGGTTTATCCATTTTTATTTTCGGCATTATTTCTCCCAACTTCATACAGTCGTTTTCATACTATGATAACATAGTATCTTTTTCCCTGGCTGAGTAATTAATCGGCATAAAAATACCCCGGAACTGTAAGTATCTAGTTCCGGGGCATCCCATTTCATATATTTTCACTCAAAAGAATAGCAGCAGCAAGATTCCGACGGAGAAACAATAGTAAGTGAAGTATTTCAGTTTTCCGTTCTTCATGACACCCATAAACCATCTCATTGCGAAATAAGTCATCACAAGTGTGGAAAGGAACGCAGCCGTATATGGAATCGCAAGTTCGGCTTTATTCGGTTCACTCATGAAATCCGTTATACTCAGCACAATTCCTCCCAGACTTACGGGAATATAGAGCATGAATGAGAAACGGAGCGCAGTTTCTTGTTTGATTCCGGATGCGATGGCTGAAATGATTGTTGCACCTGACCGGCTGATTCCCGGTGTCAAGGCGACAGCTTGTCCCAACCCGACAACAACCGCATCTTTCACCGTCATATCTTTCTCATCTTTTGTGCCTTTCATATTACGGATAAGCCATAAAGCGAGCCCTGTCACAAACAGCATAATGGCGATTGTGGTCATACTCACGCTCTCTGCAATATAATCGCTCAGCAGCACTCCCAGCACCCCTGCGGGAATTGTACCGATCACCACGAAGCATACAAAGCGGAAGTCACTCTTATACACTTCATTCTTTGTACGTATGTACAGATAACTATTCTTCGCCAAGCGGATAATATCTTCCCTGTAGATGAACAAAATCGCCAGCAAGGAAGCCGTATTCGTAAGGATGGCAAAAGTGAAGCCTTGTTCCCCAAGACCCAATATTTCACTGGCGATCATCACATGCCCGCTCGATGATACAGGTATCGGTTCCGTGAACCCTTGAATCATTCCGATGATCACCATTTTTATGATTAGTATCAAATCGATATCCCACATAATCTTTACTTATTCCCCTTTTTTCAGAACTTTATAGTTTTTTAGACCCTTCACAGTATAATCCATTTACAATTACGAATCCAACCAATTTCACAAACCTTTTATAATTGTCACACAGTTTTAACGTAACGCCTTCACTAGAGTGAAATGTTTGCGCAGTTCACTTTCACTGATGATCAAAGACAGCTTCAAATCTGCCGTTCGTAAAACAAACTCCTTAATGCCTATGAATTCAGATTCGGCAACTAAGTAAAACTCCGTACCTTTATCGAATCCTTTAAACTTTCTTCTTAATGTATATACCTTCATTATTTACCTCTATCATGGCTGATTAACAATCTCCATTATGCTTTGCAGAATCACCCTTATTGTATCTTTATTTTTCTTGCAATAAAAGGGGAGGCTAGAAAGAGTGCTCAGCAATCAATGATTCGATTCCTGTAATCGGTAATAGAAAAGAAAAATGTTTTACTTATATACATAGTGGAAAAGTATAGACATACAACGCAAATAGTAGGAGGAATGAAAAATGGATGAAAGAAATATGAAAATCAAAGGACAGGAACAAGAGAAACAACCGGGACTGCAATATAAAATGGATCCGGAACCAAAATCGGTTGCTTCTTATTATAAAGGCAGCGATAAGTTGAAAGATAAAGTTGCGATCATCACAGGGGGAGACAGCGGAATCGGCCGATCCGTCGCAATCTACTTCGCGAAAGAAGGAGCCGATGTGGCAATCCTTTATCTGGACAGAGAACAAGAAGATGCAGAAAAAACAAAGGAACTAGTGGAAGCGGAAGGACGTAAATGCCTATTGATCAAAGGCGACGTCGGCTATGAAGAAGTCTGCATCGATGCCGTCGAACAAACCGTGCAAGAATTCGGCAAATTGGACATCCTTGTGAACAATGCGGCGGAACAGCATGTACAGGAAGACTTCATGGATATCTCAGCCGAACAGCTGGAACGCACATTCCGCACGAATATCTTTGGTTACTTCTTTATGGCCAAAGCAGCGATGAAGCATTTCAAAAAAGGTGCGAAAATCATTAACACAGCAAGTATAACAGCCTACCAAGGCAATCCTTTACTGATCGACTATTCATCAACAAAAGGAGCCATCGTGTCATTCACACGCGCATTATCGAACAGCGTGGCCTCTAAAGGCATTTATGTGAACGCTGTCGCACCAGGTCCGATCTGGACACCATTGATTCCTGCTTCCTTCTCTGCCGAACAAATCGATGATGACTGGGGCTCAAACGTACCGCTTGGACGAGCCGGACAACCGGATGAACTCGCTCCTGCTTATGTCTACTTGGCAAGTGAGGATTCCTCTTATGTGAGCGGACAGACGATCCATGTGAATGGCGGCAGTGTAGTGAACGGATAATATTCTAAAAGAGCGCATCTGATTACATTAATCAGTGCGCTTTTTTATTTATCTGCTCTTGCACACGGAGAAGAAATGACTATACCTACACAAAAATCCCCTTAAAAAGACAAACGGATGAGGTTTATGCTGAGTGGGATAAAGGAAATAAAACGGAAGCCATTGATATTTTAACCAACGATGTACAGCCTCTGGAACATGAATTAACAACTGGATTTAATAATTTGGCTCTAGAGCAAGGTAAGAGAATGAAAGAATCAGCCGTCGAAACAGTTGAAATCGGAAAAAGTATCTCTAAAAATGGAACCAATCTCTTAATCGGCATCTTCTTCCTTACAATTCTAATTGTAGTGACTACGATTAGAATCACTGTAGGTCCAATCAAACGGGTTGTGGAATGAATGAAGGAAATTAGTACCGGAAACTTATCCAATGAACTATTGCCTGGTCTAATTTTTCCCGAAAACAGCTTGATCCCTTCAACAGAAAAGCACTCTCCATTTAAAAAGCGTACCGAAAAAAAGGTACGCTTTTTGCTTTGTAATATTATTTCACTTTTTCAGTATAATCACTGCCTCTTCCTTCCTGTATCTGTTCATCAAGCTGTTTCTCCGGCTTCTCCGGTTTTTTCGACCAATATGTGGCCAGAATCGGACCGGAGATATTATGCCAAACAGCTCCGATCACGCTGGGCAATGCAGCTAAGGGACCAAAATGGGCAGTGGCCAGCGTTACACCCAGTCCAGAATTTTGCATACCCACTTCTATAGAAATTGCCCTTCTATTACTTTCATCAAGTCCCAACACAAGAGCGGTTAAATAGCCAAACAGCAAACCGAATGCATTATGGAGCATTACTGCCGTAAAAACAATGAATCCAGCGGAAGCGATGCTGTCGACATTCCCCGCTACAACGGCAGATACAATGATCATGATGGCGGCAACCGAGATAAGCGGAATGACTTGGATGCTTTTTTCCACGACCTTGGGGGCAAATCGCCTTACAACAATACCAAGAATAATCGGAAGTATGATTACTTGAATGATGGAAGTAAACATTGCCATCGGATCCACCGGCATCCACTTCCCTGCAAGTAACAGCAATATGAGCGGCGTTGCAATTGGAGCCAATAATGTCGAGAAAGATGTCATTGTAATGGATAATGGAACATTCCCTTTAGCGAGATACACCATGACGTTTGAAGCAGTCCCCCCTGGAACAGAACCAAGAAGGACCAGCCCGGCCGCCAATTCCGCCGGCAAGTTCAATATGTAAGCAATCATAAAAGCGGAAAGCGGCATGATTATATATTGAGCACATACACCAATAATCACCGGCACAGGATTCGTTAAAATCAGTTTAAAATCTACTGCTTTTAAGGTCAGCCCCATACCGAACATAACGATGCCCAGCAAAATAGTGATATATCCTCCAAATGTTAAAAAGAGATCCGGAGATAAAAAGGCAATAACAGCTATACAGATGACCCACACAGCAAAGTATTTTCCGGCTATCTTACTAATGGCTTCTAGAATTTTCATATTTCCACTCCCTATATCTTATCTATAACAACTAAAAAAGCCCCTCAAACATATAGTCTGCAGGAGCAAAAAACTCAACAATAAAAACTGTTCATCACTACGTTACCCCCTGTCCTATTTCATTTAACTCATTATAAATCTACGATCTATTAATAGCATGAATAGTTTGAATTATTTGAAAAAGGAAGCGGTAGATAATTAAGCCTACTTTCTAATAATACTAATGGGTAAAGTATGGGTTTATTAAATAGGATAGGGAGCAGACTATTGCCGCTCCCCTTTCCTGCCGTTTTCATTGTTCAGAGACAGTTTCTGTTGCCGGATGCAGCTTCACAATGACGGTGTCATTAACTATGAAGGCCACTTCCCCGATGCATTCCGTTTCGAAAGTATCATAGATTCTCCCTGCACTTCTCGTTCCTTTTGCCACCGTTTGATAACTGTTTGCCACATACCCGACTTTCCCCGTCATCTCTAATTCCGCCTGGATGGCTTCTTCATCATATTTATTATGAAAATCTTTCTTTAAGATGATTTTTTGTCCTACCTTGAAAATATCCGCTCCAAAGTAATGACCAATACCGACCACTGAGACATATTTCGCATTCATTTTTATCTCTCCCTTATGTGTAAAGGAAAACTAGAGCTTACAGTAAACTTAACCACCTATGCTTCTCAAGCTTCCCGCCGCGTTGTACAAGTATGCCGGTAGAAAACATATATCCCATACCGGGCCTCTTCCTACTTTTATTATAATAGCCGGACACCCCAAAATGCTCGTTTCAGAATTCTATGAGACCTATCTGATTCAACAGGAAGATAATAGTCTCCAAACCATTTCTGCAGTCTCAACTCCATTTGACCATTGGTATTTACGGGCAATAATTGTTTGTCAGCATATGATACATGTAATGATTCATTTCACTATGAATCGTATTTTTGTCATAACAAAGACAGAAAAGGTGATTATATGCCGGCCATACAAAATAAACAAGATGAAATAGACAATCTAATTGAAATGGAAGCGGATGAGTTAATCTTAATTGGTGCTGTTGTGTTAGTGGTCAGTTCACTCATTTCAGCGTTTGCCCTCACAAATAACTATGTAACCAGAAGTGCCCAGTCATCAGAAAAGATTGTCATCGGAAGCGGCATTGGCGGAATGGGGAATGTGATTCAGGCGCTCGGGCGGCAGAAACTATATTCAATAGCACCTTCTCTCGCCAGGGAAAAAACCATAATCGGGGACTGGACACGGGCGGCCAGCAATGCAGCAAATGTCTTATTTGTACAGGAAGGCATACTTCTGAACCGATATACTTTCACAGATCAAGGAAGCAGGAGGGACAGGGCAGCGATGGGAGAGATCCCGCGTGAAGAGGCGGGCGGGCAAAGCAGCGCCGAGGAACAAGGAGTCGATGAAGAGTTGAAATCCGTAATATCCGGCGAGGCTTTCGCAAATGCCATCCAAGGTGCCGGTGCTTTCCTGAGCGTAGAGGGCATATCGGAGTTCCCCCCTTATCCGATCCAAGCCGATGAAGTCCTGGCAGTCAGCCTGGTCGGAATCGGTGCCTTCATTAAAGCATACGGATCCCTTCTTTCCCTTGAAAACGAAGAACTGCAAGGAACCTTAAAACAAGTAATCGGCTCCTGGGTGCAAGCAGGGGGATACTTAATTGAATTGAATGCCTTGTTGACAAAAAGAGCAGCCCGGCAGATTACGAAAAAAGAGTATACGTACGGACAATACCGTCATCACTAACCTTTTTCAGAAAACCATTTACCAAGGCTCATATATTAGGAAAAAAGAATACTCTCAAGCTAACAAGTTGACCTTAATAGATATATTATGATAATCTTCCTTTAACCTTTTATCAGAGTAAAGGGAAGTGGAATTCTATTCACTAGTAGTCAAAACCGTATATCGATTAAGCGATGAATGCTATGGATCAAACTATAGCAGGAGCAGCTTCTGGAGAGTCTGTACACTTGTACAGCGCCGAAGGATTCACAATCTCAGGCAAAAGGACAGAAGAATAACCATTTATAAGTTATTCTGCACCTGATGAGATTGTTTTTTACAATCTCATTTTTTCTTGCCTCCGATTACACCCAAATACAAAAGAGGTGACAGCCTGGAAACCGGATTAAAGACGGTTCTCATCAGGAATCGAAAATGTATGTCGGAACACTGCTTAGATACTACATATTGGAGGCGCATTGAAATTGGCTAATCAGGAATTAAAAAGAAATCTAAAAAACCGCCACGTTCAACTGATGGCAATCGGCGGAACAATCGGTACCGGTTTGTTTCTCGGGGCAGGTAAATCCATTGAACTGGCCGGCCCCTCTATCATATTCTCCTATCTGATAGTCGGCCTGGCCTTATTTTTCGTGATGAGGGCATTGGGTGAACTGCTCTTATCCAATACCGGCTATACATCTTTCAACGAATTTGCCTCTGAATACATAGGTCCCTGGGCCGGCTTTGTGACTGGATGGACGTATTGGTTCTGCTGGATTATGACGGCAATGGCGGATGTGATCGCTGTCGGGATGTACATGCAGTACTGGTTCGATATCCCTCAATGGATTCCGGCTTTAGTATGTCTTGTTATCTTGCTCGGTTTAAATTTATTGACGGTCAAGCTATTCGGCGAATTGGAGTTTTGGTTTGCACTCATTAAAGTCATCACGATCATTATTCTGATCATTGTCGGAATTGTTTTGCTCGTGATCGGCTTCCAGACGGATGCTGGCACTGTTTCCTTGTCTAACATCTGGGGGCACGGCGGTATGTTCCCGAACGGCATCAGCGGTTTTCTGCTTTCTTTCCAGCTGGTTGTCTTCTCTTTCGTAGGGATGGAATTAGTTGGTGTTACAGCAGCGGAAACGAAAGATCCGAGAAAAAATATCCCGTCGGCAATCAATAAAATCCCGCTTAGGATTCTCCTTTTCTATGTCGGTGCGATTATCGTCATTTTGTGGATTAATCCATGGACAGAATTAGGCGGAGACAGCAGTCCGTTCGTGGGCGTATTTACATTGATCGGCATACCGGTTGCGGCAGGCATCATTAATTTCGTTGTCATGACTTCGGCCGCTTCCGCGAGCAACAGCGGTTTATTCTCTACAAGCAGGATGTTATTCACTCTAAGCAAAGCGGGACATGCACCTAAAAAGCTTTCCAGACTGAACAAACAGTCAGTTCCGAGTAATGCCCTGTTTTTGTCCACCCTCGTTGTTTCAATAGGGGCTTTGTTAAGTAAACTCGTTCCGGAAACAGCATTCACGATTGTTACAACTATCAGCACCATCTGTTTCATCTGGGTATGGAGCATTATTTTGATTTCACATATCCGCTATATGAAATCGAGGCCGGACTTGCGGGAGCGTTCTGTTTTCAAGGCTCCGTTCGCGCCATGGATCAATTATGCGGTCCTTGCATTCTTGGCGTTCCTTTTGATAGTCATGGCTGTTGCCGATGCGACACGCCTGCCGCTGTTACTGACACCAATTTGGTTCGTCCTTTTAATCTGTGTGTACAACTTCAGGAAAAAGCAAATTCGGGGGAATTGACGCCAGAGATTTTAGTGGATGTCAAAAAGACGCAAACCGATTATTGATCACTGGGCTTATCGCCTCCCTATTTGAACAGAAGCAGGTTTCCCCGGGGGAAACCTGCTTCTTCTTTTAGAATCATCTGCGGGACACACTTTGCTTTCATTACTCCCCATAAATGATTTTCGAGATACCATATTGACTTATATTTTCAATCAGATTTGCAATCTCAATTGGTGATTCCTTAAAATCATTCTGGATCCACTCATTCAATATGCCGATCGTCCCTGCAGAAATGAATGTGGATATATATCCCACCTGTGCTTGAGGCACATTTTTCCCGTAACGATTCCACTTTTCTACACATTTATGATGGGCAATGTCCAAGACATCACCCAAAAAATCTTTCCCATTCTTCAAACTGAAGAGAATTCTGCTCAATTCCTTATTTCTTAGAATCACTTCCAGTATTTCACTCGTAAAGCCGGAGATTGTATAATCGTCTTTTGAAATGGAGATGGCTTCCTTCAGTTCGGAAACATACTGGCCTTTCAGTTTCTCCATCAAATCATATACATCCTCATAGTATCGATAAAACGTGGCTCGATTGATTTCACACTGTGAACACAGCTCGGTTACAGTTATTTTATTGATTGGTTTTTGTTCAAGCAATTGCATAAAAGTATCTTTAATTACATGTTTAGTATATCTTATTCTGCGATCTTCCATTTTAACTCCTATTCAACAAATTATCATATATTGTTTAATAACTTACATTCTGTCCTAAATTGCTGATTGATGAAGGGGTTGCATCATTATACAATGATAACAACTTTTATACAACACAGTGTTTAATAACTAATGGAGGTTTTCATGAAGAACATTTCAATCATCACGGATGGAAGTTGTGATATACCTGTTGAGGTTATCAAAAAATATGGAATTAAAATAATCCCTCTTCACTTTCAGTTTGAGGATCAAATAGAATATGGTTCAGAACAAACAATGGACAGCAAGGAATTCTACACAAGATTAAGCAATGGTGAAGTCGCGAAGACTAGCGCCTGCTCTCCTTCATCCGCAATCACCGTAATGAAGAAAGAACTGGATAAAGGCAATGATATTATTTGTGTGACTCTTTCCAGTGCCTTAAGCTGTACCTTCAATAATATAAGAATCGCAAGTCTTGAATTACAAGATTCATATTCAGGACGCCGCATCACGGTGATCGACTCTCTAACCGGTTCCATGGCTATGGGAATGATGGCGATCAAGGCCTGTATGATGAGAGATGAGAATTATTCATACGACCAGATTGTTCATTACCTGAATGAAAACAAACATTCATACCACGTTGAATTTTATGTGGATGATTTACAATATCTGGCCCGAGGCGGCAGACTTAACCCGGCGATCGCCAAATTAGGCGGTATCATCGGCATCAAGCCGATCCTTTCCGTTATAGACAACGGGACCATTGAGTGTGTCTGCAAAGCCAGAAAGACGTCCGGTGCGGTAAAGCGAATCAAGGAAAGATACCTGGCATCCTCAGTTGAGAAGGAAATGATCTGCATTGTACATTCCAATAATCTTGATAAGGCATTAGCATTAAAAAATGAACTGGAATTGGAGCAGTCCTTCACAAATGTATTCATCACTGAGATCGGACCATCCATCGGCTGCCACACAGGACCGGATTGCCTGGGACTTGCTTATATTAAAGTATAAAAAGATAAAAAATAGACCGCGGCTTATAGCTTCGGTCTATTTTTCGTTCGAGAATAATTACTAGGAAGATAATATGCATTAGTTCCT
>JAZNGP010000063.1:0-12694 GCA_045576475.1 Bacillus sp. (in: firmicutes)
GGCATTCCTTTAACTACATTCTCGGTTGGGCCTGACCGGAATCAAACGAATATCGTGAGAAGCCCTTGGCGTCTAGCATAATTTCAAGTAAAAAAGAAGCTGCATTAATGCAGCTTTTTTTTTACTTGAATAAATATTCCAACAATGCCAAACATTTTCTATCCATATTATTTGAAAATCATAGTGAACATAAAAAAATATCATTTAAATTTAATTTTATTTTAAAATACTATTGCATAAATCATGAAAACTATGATAATATAAAAAGCGTCGTCACAGTAGAACAAGTTAGTGACACTGTAAGGTATACAGATTACACATTCATTAGAACGAGCCATTAGCTCAGTTGGTAGAGCATCTGACTTTTAATCAGAGGGTCGAAGGTTCGAATCCTTCATGGCTCACCATTTTTTTCGGCCCATTGGTCAAGCGGTTAAGACACCGCCCTTTCACGGCGGTAACACGGGTTCGAATCCCGTATGGGTCACTTTTCTACATATAATTTATTTGCTGGTCCCGTGGTGTAGCGGTTAACATGCCTGCCTGTCACGCAGGAGATCGCGGGTTCGATTCCCGTCGGGACCGCCATTTATTCACTGCTTTTACCAGCAGATGAATAGCAAACCCTGTTTTCCCGCTCATAGAAGCGGTTTATCTATATATTGGCTCAGTAGCTCAGTCGGTAGAGCAAAGGACTGAAAATCCTTGTGTCGGCGGTTCGATTCCGTCCTGAGCCATCTTGAAAAACGCCTGTTCAGGCGTTTTTCTTTTTGTCTGCATTTCATCTTTCTTCTATATAGCGCGTCCCGCTTCCCTCTTTTACTATGACTGTTTTCGTAAAGTTATATCTCCCTTATACACCTCTTTGCTGCTTACGTACGGCCGGCAAAGCTGTCTAAAAAAGGTGAATTAAAAAGTGTAGCATGATAAAGTAATAAGTAAGGCATACAGTTAAAATATTTATACGAAATTGTACTCAGCGTTAAGCGGCCATGTGGCATTCCAGCTCCAACAGGAATTGGCTTGAACATACCGCAAAGCCGATCAAAAAAGTAGCAAAGGAGAACGGTTATGGATAGAAAGATACTGGTAGTAGATGATGAAAAACCGATTGCGGATATAATAGAATTCAATCTCAAAAAAGAAGGTTTTGAAGTCCATTGTGCGTATGATGGCAACGATGCTCTCGTGAAAGTGGAGGAAGTACAGCCGGACTTGATTCTGCTGGATATCATGCTTCCTGGCCGGGATGGCATGGAAGTATGCCGCGAAGTACGTAAGAAGTATGATACACCGATCATCATGCTTACGGCAAAAGATTCTGAAATAGATAAGGTGCTGGGTCTCGAGCTCGGTGCGGATGATTATGTGACAAAGCCTTTCAGTACAAGGGAGCTTCTTGCAAGGGTGAAGGCAAACCTCAGAAGGCAGCAGGTACTTGTCAACCAAAGTCTCGAAGAGGAAGAATCAAAAGAGATCGTCGTCGGATCATTGACGATTCACCCGGACGCATACATCGTTTCCAAACGCGGTGAAACAATCGAATTGACGCATCGTGAATTCGAACTGCTCCATTATTTGGCGAAACATATCGGACAGGTCATGACGAGGGAGCATCTGCTTCAGACGGTCTGGGGATATGACTATTATGGAGATGTACGTACAGTGGACGTGACAGTCAGACGCCTGAGGGAAAAGATTGAAGATAATCCAAGCCATCCAGGCTGGATCGTAACAAGAAGAGGAGTAGGTTACTACTTGCGGAATCCTGAACAGGAGTAAATGGAATGAAAAAAGTTGGTTTTTTTCGCTCAATCCATCTTAAAATTGTCTTGATTTATGTGCTGCTTATCCTCGTGGCAATGCAGATTATCGGAGTCTACTTTGTGGACCGTCTGGAGAAACAGCTCATCAATAATTTTACTTCATCCCTTCAGGAGAAAGTAGATTTATTGGCCTACAATGTGAAGGAAGAGATGGAGAAGGATCGGGATGAAGATTCTCCGTCTCTTGAAGAAGACATCAAGGAAATTCTAGCGGACTTTTCCCAGGAAGATATATCGGAAGTACTTGTCATTGATGGAAGCAGAAGGATACTTGGGACTTCAGATCCCGACAATCAAGGGATCGTGAATAAGAAAACGACAGAGCCACGGATCAAGTGGACATTGTATTATGGCACTCCGGATGAACGGGTCTATATGCAGGAGGAAACGAAACAGCGAGTATGGATGCTTAATACTCCGATTAAATCGGATAATCAGACCATCGGTGCAATCCATCTGGTGGCCAAGATTGAGAATGTATTTGTACAACTGCGTGAAATCAACAATATTTTCGCCACAGGTACATTTATTGCACTTGGAGTGACAGCAGTTTTGGGCATATTGCTCGCACAGACCATCACGAGGCCGATGGCCGATATGAGAAAACAGGCGCTGGCATTGGCTAAAGGGAATTATTCCCGAAAAGTGAGAGTATATGGCGAGGATGAAATAGGGCAGCTTGCCATCACTTTCAATAACTTAACGAAGAAACTTCAGGATGCCCAATCAACGACGGAAGGTGAGAGAAGAAAACTCTCCTCTGTCCTGGCTTTCATGACGGATGGGGTCATCGCGACGGACAGGCGCGGCCGAGTCATCTTAATCAATGAACCTGCTGCACAGCTTTTGGACGTTTCACGTGAAACCGTGCTTTCAATGCCAATTGTTTCACTTCTTGGTTTGGATAAGGACTACACGTTTGAAGATTTACTGAACCAGCAGGACTCGCTCATTCTGGACTTCAGCACGAATGGAGAGCCATATGTCCTCCGGGCAAACTTCTCCACGATTCAGAAAGAAACAGGTTTCGTCAATGGTTTGATCACTGTTCTGCATGATATCACGGAACAAGAGAAAATCGACTATGAGCGCCGTGAGTTTGTGGCGAATGTATCGCATGAACTGCGGACACCTTTGACGACAATGAGAAGTTATTTGGAGGCACTTGCGGATGGCGCATGGAAAGACGAAAAATTGGCGCCGAATTTCTTGAGTGTAACCCAGAATGAAACGGAGCGGATGATCCGCTTAGTCAATGATCTGCTTCAGCTGTCTAAAATGGACAGCCGGGATTACCGTTTGAAGAAGGACTGGGTCAATTTCAGCAACTTCTTCAATCACATCATCGATCGTTTTGAAATGGGCAAAGAAGGTCATATCACGTTCAAAAGGGATATCCCGATGAAGGCGATCTTCGTTGAAATTGATGAAGACAAAATCACACAAGTTCTGTATAATACCATTTCAAATGCCATCAAATACTCACCGGAAGGCGGCAGATTGACCTTCAGGCTGAAGGAGTATGAGGACCGTATAGAAGTCAGCATCGAGGACCAAGGGGTCGGTATACCGAAAGATAAGCTCGAGAAAATATTCGAACGATTCTACAGGGTTGATAAGGCCCGTGCTCGCAATTTAGGAGGCACAGGCTTAGGACTTGCGATTGCTAAGGAAATGGTATCCGCTCATGGAGGGAAGATATGGGCAACCAGTAAAGAAGGAAAAGGCACGACCATTTTCTTTACTCTTCCGTATGAACGAGATCAAGAGGATGAATGGGTATGAACAAAGAAAAAGTAAAAACGGTCTTTCTTGTCTTATTAGTGTGCTTAAGCGTTTTTTTGACATGGAGTATTTGGACGTATTCGCCGAATATCACCCCATTCGATCAGTCTGAGTTTATCCAGGATGAGGTGACGGTCAATGATCAGGAAGAAACCAAGAATATCATTAAACCGCATCAGATGATGCTCCATGTTGGAGATATGCATTATGGAAGCTATAAAGATAAGGAAATTGATGCGATTCTGAAAGAAATGACCTCTTGGTCTTTCAGTGAATACAGAAACATTTCCGACCGGATCGATTCGGGAGACTTTCAATCTTTTCTTTATCAGGACGGCTTCTTTGAACTGCTTTTCCCGGATGATATACCTTTGAAAACCTACGGGCAAGTCATAAATTTCGAGAACTTGGATGAGCTTGGGGACGATTTGGATTTCAATCGTATCCTCATTTCGACAAAGGAAACGGAATCACAGGAGCTGAAGGTCAGGTTTGTTCAGACAAAGGATAAGAAAATCCATGAATTCACGATCCGAAATGATGATTTCGGTGAGTATATGGAATTCGCGGCATTGTTCGAAAAGGAGCAGCCGGAGTATGAAATCGCAAATATGACCGCGAACAAACATTTCTATCTTCCGGTCAATGAGACAGAAGTAAATTCTTATAAATATTACCCTGACCTGCTGGACATCCAGAAGTTCAGGGAAACACTCTTCGAAGATCCAAGTACGGTGAAGAAGGAAACAGTGGCTGACGGCGAAGAATATACGGACGGAACAAGCAAGATGAAGGTCACTTCGGATACGATGACACTCCGTTATATCGATCCGCCGAAGAATAAAGGTACCCAAAACGTAAACCGGCCAACCACCGATATGATACTGGACAGCAGCATCGAATATGTGAATGAGCATTCCGGATGGGATGATAATTATCGGTTTGTTAATGTGGCGGATAACAATTCTAAAACAATCGTGAAATTCCGGCTGTTTGCTCATGGACTGCCTGTGTTCAATGGCTCAGGTATGTCGGAAATCGTTCAAGAATGGGAATATGCAGAACTGACAAGATATTCAAGGCCGATTTTCACATTGGATATCTCCCTGAATGCGGATATCTCTCCCGTGAAATTGTATGGTGCGGAGGAAATCATCAGTATCTTTGAAGAGATGAATGGATTCGATCCGGATGCACTGGAAGCCGTCACGATCGGTTATGATCTTTATCGTGATCAGGAGGATACGCGCTTAGTGGAGCTGGAGCCTGCTTGGTTCTATAAATACAACGGCGAGTGGAGCATACTTACCTCCGTTGGGAAGACAGGGGGAATGATGAATGGATTGGAATAAAACGAAGACCCTATTCATTTTGATTTTTCTCGTATTGGATGTCTTCCTATTCTATCAATATTATATGAAAGTTACTTCTTCCGAATATGAACTGCTGGCTGAATCATCTTTTGAAGATAGGATGAAGGAAAATGAAATCACTTATCCGACGCTGCCGAAACAGACCAGCGAGGAAGCTTATTTAAGTGCAAAAAGCCATGATTTCACGAAAGAAGAAATAAGCAGCCTAAAGAATCAAAAGTCGGTGGAAGTGATCGATCAGACGATGCTCACCGGCAGATTCACTAAAATGTATATCCCCGGCGAGGAGTTCGATGTCGAGTCGTTGAACACCTTCGTGCGTGAGAATATCTTGTACGGTGATGAATATAAGTTCTGGGATAATATCGAGGAAGAAGGACGCCTCGTCTATTATCAGATGGTGAAAGAAAGAGTCATTTATGAAAGTAAATACAGTAAACTGGAGCTTTTCTATAATCAAAATGGCGAGATCATGTACTATGAACAGACATTTTTGGATAATGTAGAACCTTTCAATGAAGTCGGGGAAATCAAATCCGCAATCAAAACATTGGAAATCCTTTATACGAACGGCTTTTTGCCCGCAAAGAGCCAAATCACCAATGTAGAGCTTGGATATACGAACCCAGGTCTGTTATCGGCTTCGCATGTATTGACTCCGACATGGCGAATTGTCTTGAATAATGAGAATGTGTACGTTGATGCAGTCAAGGGCGATATCATCCCTATGGAGGATCGTCTGGCGGAAGAGGAAGACATGGAAGGAACAGAAGAAATCGAAGAAGACACCACAGAAGAAACGATTAAAGAATAATGGAGTGAGGGTTCATGTCAATGCATTTTAGTGTACTCGCAAGCGGGAGCACCGGAAATGCGTTTTATGTAGAAACAGAGAATGAACGCATTCTCGTCGATGCCGGCTTAAGCGGTAAAGGAATGGAAGGTTTGTTTCAGCAGATCGGCAGACAACTGTCTGATGTGACGGCAGTTCTTGTGACCCATGAGCACAGTGATCATATCAAAGGGCTTGGTGTCATCGCAAGGAAGCATAAGCTCCCGGTCTATGCGAACGAAAAAACATGGAGAGCGATGGAAGGCAATATCGGTGAACTGCCGACCGAACAGAAATTCATATTCGACATGGAAACGGTACGGTCCTTCGGAAGTTTGGACGTCGAATCATTCGGTGTTTCCCATGATGCGGCAGAGCCGATGTTCTATGTGTTCCACCACGAAGGAAAGAAGATAGCACTGATCACAGACACGGGATATGTGAGCGACAGGATGAAAGGCATCATCAAAAATGCGCACGCCTTCATCTTTGAGAGCAATCATGATGTAGGCATGCTCCGCATGGGGCGTTATCCGTGGAGTGTCAAACGCAGAATATTGAGCGATGTCGGCCATGTATCCAATGAAGATGCTGCCTTGGCGATGAGCGAAGTGATCGGCGATAATACGAAACAAATTTATTTGGCCCATCTAAGCTTGGATAACAATATGAAGGATCTGGCCCGCATGTCTGTGGCACAAACCTTGGAAACACAGGGTCTGCGAAACGGAGAAGGTTTTTCTCTTGTAGATACGGATCCAAAAATACCGACCAAGCTGATTACGGTTTAACTGTCCCCCTTCATAAGGGGGTTTTTTTTTCGGGATTCGGGTAAAGAAGCTTAGATGGAAATAGATGTGAAGTTTAAGCATTTTTTAAGATATACGGGTTATAATCGTATCAAATGACAAATACTGAAGAATACATGTAAATGAAGCATTGGGAGGATGAAGCGGCAGTGGGATATTATGATGAGGATTATGAAAAGCAGACAAGAACGAAGAAATCCAGCAAAACAGGATATTTCATGTCGGGGTTTGCCGGGATTCTGATCGGTGCATTGATTGTGTGGCTTGTGCTGTCCGGGAATACAACATCCGGGACAGGCACGGACAATACGATAAGCAGCGGAAGCGGCAACACAGGAGCCATCAAGCAAACGGTATCCGCCGATGTGAACACAGCGGTTACGAAAGCATATGAAACCGCAGGGGATGCAGTGGTCGGCATCACGAACATACAGACGGCTAACCCATTCAATCAGAGCGGAGAAGCCGGCACCGGATCAGGTGTCGTTTATAAAGTCGATAACGGGAAAGCCTTCATTGTCACAAATCACCATGTCATTGACCAGGCAAAGGAACTGGAAGTCACTTTGGCGGATGGGACTAAAACAAAAGCGGAGCTGCTTGGAAGTGATGTATGGACTGATTTGGCAGTCATCCAAATTGATGCATCCGTAGTCAAAACAGTGGCCGATTTCGGTGACTCGGACAGCCTGAAACCCGGGGAGCCGGTGATTGCAATCGGAAATCCGCTTGGACTCCAATTCTCCGGTTCTGTTACACAAGGAATTATTTCCGGGCTCGAACGTTCCATTGAAATCGATATAAATGAGGATGGCATTGTTGATTGGAATTCGGAAGTCATCCAAACAGATGCCGCGATTAATCCCGGAAACAGCGGCGGAGCCTTGGTGAATCTTCAAGGACAGCTGATCGGAATCAATTCGATGAAAATCGCAGAATCCTCCGTTGAAGGAATCGGACTCGCTATACCCGTCAATGCGGCCATTCCGATTATCGAGGATATAGAAGCGTATGGAGAAGTGAAACGCCCTTACCTCGGCGTAAGCTTGGCACCGCTGGAGGAAGTGACGCAGTATCATCGTCAAGCGACATTCAAGCTTCCTGAGACTGTGACCACAGGTGTCGCAATCCTGGATGTGGAACCTTCCTCTCCTGCCGCAAAGGCTGGCATGAAAGCATATGATGTCATCGTCGAAATGGATGGAGAGCCGATTGATGATATGGCCACATTCCGAACACATCTATATGAGCAAAAGAAAATCGGCGATCAATTGGAAGTGACATTCTACAGAGGCGGAAAGGTCCAGAAAGCTACGATTGAATTGCAAGGCGATACATTTTAAAGCGGAAGCCGCAAAGATTGCGGCTTCTTTTTTTCGTAAAGTCGATTATTTGTTGATAAGTGACTGGAGTATGCTATCATTTCTAGTGGAATAATGAGAAGGACAAGTATTGTGCTTCATGCAGATAGAAAGAACACAAAGGAGGAACCAGAATGATTTATTGCTGCTTAGAACATGTGGAATTAGCGTTGGATACCGTTGTGGATGAGTACGAAACAGCACCGGTTATGACCGAACTGAAAGACGAAGAAAAGTTATCAACAACCTGTGGATATTGTCAAAAACAAGCTGTATATATGGTAGGGAACTAATATTCCCATACAAAATACGGACACTTATTGTGGATATGTGGATAAGTTCTGTGGATAACTTGTTTGTAAAGTGAGGATAATATGTGAATATCTCAATTGTGACAGTAGGGAAACTAAAAGAAAAATATTTGAAGCAAGGAATAGAAGAATACACAAAGCGTCTATCCGCCTATGCCAAAATCGACATCATCGAGCTTCCGGATGAAAAAGCACCCGAAAATCTCAGTCCTGTCGACATGGAGATCATCAAGCAAAAAGAAGGCGAAAGAATACTGGCTAAAATAGCACCGGACACCCATGTCATCGCACTTGCGATAGAAGGGAAAATGCAATCTTCCGAACAGCTCGCAGCCAATCTCGACCGACTGGCCACGTACGGAAAAAGCAAAGTGGCCTTCGTCATCGGCGGCTCATTAGGCTTAAGCAGCGACGTAATGAAACGGGCGAACGACACGCTGAGCTTCAGCAAAATGACGTTTCCCCATCAACTGATGCGCTTGATCTTGGTGGAACAGATCTATCGGGCGTTTCGGATCAATCGGGGAGAGCCTTATCATAAATAGATGTGAAGCGGGTAATCCACAAACATTTTATTTTATAAGCAACAAAGTTTATGAAAACAGCCTTTTAATCAAAAGAGAGTAAACCGAATCATTTATTGATTCGGTTTACTCTCTTTTCTTCACCATTCTTTTGGTTCATAATTAAGTTCATTAAATAATTGAGTGCGTTCTTTCTTTGATAAATCTCTCCATTGTCCCACTGGAAGATTACCTAAATGAATGTTCATTATTCTGGTTCTTTGCAGTCTGTAAACTTCATATCCCAGAGATTCACACATGCGCCTAATTTGCCGGTTCAAGCCTTGAGTTAAAATAATTTGAAAAACGTATTTAGAAAGCTGTACTACTTCGCAAGGCAGTGTTTTCGTACCTAAAATTTCAACGCCTTCACTCATTTTTTTCAAAAACTCAGGAGTGATTGGCTTGTCTACGGTAACGATATATTCCTTTTCATGCCTATGCTCTGCGCGCAAAATTTCATTGACGATATCTCCATCGTTAGTAAGGAGTATAAGCCCGTCTGAATCTTTATCAAGCCGGCCTATATTGAATATTCTTAATGGATGATTAACTAAATCAATGATATTTCCTTTAACATGTTTTTCTGTTGTGCTCGTAATACCAACAGGTTTATTTAAGGCGATATAGACATAATTTCTTGCAAGTCTTACTGGATTGCCTAATATTTTAACATCATCGCCAGGTTCAACCTGGCTGCCTATTTTGGCGATTTTCCCGTTTACAGTTACCTTGCCTTCACTGATCAATTTATCTGCTCCGCGCCTGGATGCTTTTCCAGCCTCGGAAATATATTTATTTAATCGCAGGTTAAACACTCCTTAAGTAATGGTAGTAGTTTCAGAATAACCAACTAATTCAATGTTTACAAGGACTACGGTGTTTTAAGAGTAAACGAATTAAAACTTTTTCATGAAATGAACAGAAGGAAATCGCAATGCATTCATTTATATAAAAAAACCTTAAGATTATCTTTGTTATCAAGGGTAGCAAGGAGAACGTTTTTTATATCGGTTTGATATAAACGTTCTAGATTGGAAACAACCCAATCTTCGTCCTTAGAAATTTGTTCTAACAACTTGAAATTAATTTTTCCATCCTTTATAACGATCTTGGGCATATCGAAAGGCTCTGTTTCCATCTGGCAGGCCGCAGGTGTAATTGGTTCGTATTTGGGATCTAAGAACACGGAAATTTGACCGTCTGCCTCCCACATAGCTAAAGCTACTTTCTTCACATCTTCCACTTTTTTCTCCCGCAGCTCTTCCAATAAAACATCTATTGATATTCTTGCTTTTTTTAATCCTTTATAAATAATATCACCATTCTGCACAATGATAATTGGTGCAGGGGTAATCAGCCTTCTGAACCAAGACCATTTAAGCGTCATGAAAACACCGCCAAGATATAAGATCACCAATACAGTGGATGTAACAACAGACCCTTTGATCCCAAGATTCTCATCTGATAGCGGATGTGCAATAATATTTCCGATGACTAAGGCTATAACAAAATCCAGGAGTCTTAATTGAGAGATGGCACGCTGTCCTAAAACTTTTGCGACAATTACTAAAAAGAAAAATGCAACAATCGCTCGAAGAATCCATTCGACGGTAGTAAGTGTTTCCTGACCTTGAAAAAAACCCATGTCAGGCACCTCCTTTTCTTAAAAAACTACTGCTTAGTTTACACGGATGTAATTTTATTACCCATCATCCATCAAAAATTCGACTCTTTTAAAGTTCCAAGTTGATGTCCGCTGTGAACGGGCGCTTACAATGCGGTAACCATATCAGGAATAAATGCGAAAAGCCAACCGCAATGGGTTGGCTTTTCTATACTTTATTTGTGAATACTCTTACTCAGCATCCGATTTTTTTCCACGTACCGGTTTAAAAATAGACAGAAGGTACATCGTTAAACCTGCAATACCGATACCTAAAATAATGTTAAATGACTGGCCAGTGTAAAAACCGCTGCCGAAGTAGAATATTTCACGTAAACCTTCCGAAGCAAAGCGAATCGGGACCCAAGGACGAATGAAGTTTACGAAGAAGTCAGGCAGCATTTCTTGCGGCGTCATTAAAACACCCATACCTAATAACATCACAACCATGAATAAGGTAATGGCCGGTTTACCGATCCATGCGGTAACACCTGATACTAATAAGAAGAAACAGAATGCCGCGAACGATACGAATGAACCAACCAAGAAGTAGCCAGGCATATTAATGCCAGCGATTGAACCGAGTGTTGCAACGGTAAAGCCTGAGAATAATGCAATAATAACACCGAATAAAGCTTGACCGCCCATCAGGTGCAATGTTTGTTTACGTGTTAATAATTCTTTCTTAAAGATGCTCGAAGTTACCAAAAACAAAATGAAACCGCCGATTAATGCACCTACCCAAGCAGGCACCGCCATTAAGGTTGGCGCACTGCCGTTTGCTGTGGAGGCAGTAATGGCATTGAATACTTTTTCTTCTGAGACAATCGGATTCACTAGCACTGCTGCTTTGTCAGCATCAATTTGCTTATCGCCCAGCTGCGCTATAAATACATTGGAATATTGGCTGCTCAATTGTGTAATTAAACCGTTTAAAGCAGTCTTGGCATAGTTTGCGCCGGTCATGTTATAGCCCTGATTAATATATACCTTCAAAGCCGCTGCAGAGTTGTTTGTCAGCGCATTTTGCAATGCATCGTTATACCCTTCCGGAATCACTAATGCTCCGTAATACTTTTTGTCGTCAAATAAATCTTCAATATCTGCTTCTTTTTCATTTGTGAAAGCTAACATCGGCTCTTCGCTGTCTGTACCTTTACTCATTTGCTCCACTGCCGATTTTACGGCGTCTACATGCACGCCTTCATCATTTACAATGAGTGCAACCGGTAAATTTCTTACTTTCGGGTCTCCTTGCGCAAATAAGTTCACGGAGAATAGAGCAATAATCAATATAACTGCAAGAGGAGCAGCCCAAGCTAATTTTTCTTTAAATAATCTCAATGAATTTCAACCCTTCCTAACAACACGTTGTTCAGTGATAATGATTCATTTTATAATCTGGAGCTAAGCAAAAGCAATGAACAAAAGTGGGCATGTTGTTAAGAAAAGGGGGATTTTTATGAATGTTTTTAGGCAGCCAATTAATCTTATACAAAAAAGGTCCATTTTCTATTAGTTTAGAAAATGGACCTTTTTAAATAATAGATTCTATTAAAGTTCCATGTTGATTTCCGCAAGGGCTCAGGGCGAGCGGTGAGCCTTCCTTCGTGCGGGGTCTCATTCTGCTCGCTGATCTAAGCAGGAGTCGCTCGCCCCGCTTTAATTGTTGCTAACTAAGAGCAGCATTATGTTCTCACAAAACATTGAAAACCAACATCAAACAATAAGCCAAAAAATAAATAAAATAGAGTAAAGTTATGAATCCGTTTCTTCGGTTATTTTTTGTCTAAAAATATTGCTATGACCAGAATAATTGCAGAGATTAAGAATGCATACATCCCTATACCTGCAGCATTGATTGTTTCACCGAAGAGAGCTTCAGTTTTGGAACTTATAAAAAATATAGTAGCGGCAATAGCCAAACCGCCACTAGTGAGACCGCCAATTTTATTTATTTTACTATCTTTAACTAAACAATAAAATGGATAGATGAAAAATACTAAGAAGAAGTATCCTTGTTGTTGGAATCCGGAAGCACTGATAAATCCTAAATCTACCCAAGGCAAAAATAAAGAGAGGACTGCTAAAATGCTAGCACCCAGTATTAATTTCCTAGACATATTTAAATTTTTAAAGTTCATAAAGTGTAAGTCTCCTTTCTTAAT
>JAZNGP010000064.1:0-60943 GCA_045576475.1 Bacillus sp. (in: firmicutes)
ATCGGCAGCTGGCGGAGACAGGCGGAGAATCTGAAGTTGTTTATTGATTACGGGGGGGGAATGGAGATTAGAGGAATATATATGCAAGGAAAGATGGAAGTCGTCTCTTGATGGAAGATGCCGTATCAATTCGTACATATACTAAATTCAACGGGCGTATTCTGCGGGGCGAGCGGTCAGCCTCTCTCCATGCGGGGCCTTACCTAGCCTGTCGCTGATCTAAGCAGGAGTCTCGCACCTTCCGCTACGATTAAACAACTATTGCCGGCTGGCATAGTTCCTTAAAAACAACAATCTTTTTTAGAACAGAATAAAAGACAACGCACATGGCGTTGTCTAATGCTGCAGAACGTAACTAAATAAAAAGTATGGCTCTAAAATAAGCTGGTTTCAAATCCTTTTGTCTCTTCTATTATCATTCTTCCGCCTTTTTGTTTCGCGGTACACTTTTGGAAAACTTGCAGATGACCAATAGCGTCAGCATCACGACCACAGGCAAAGATATCCACACACTTCCTATGATTCAGCTTCTGTTTTTCAATGCATCTGTTAGCAGGTCCCGAAGAAATTCAGGCAAGTAATACTTCTTACTTTCATTCCTTGTGATTTCGGGGAAGAACCGGCCGAAAGTGAACATATCCGGAATGGCAAGCGTATAGACCTTTTCGGGATCGAGCGGTTTTTTTCCGATATAGATCTCATGAGAGGAAACAATATCGACATTACTGTATTGCATGATGCCCATAATCTTCCCTCTGAAGCCGAACCCTTTCAGCTGCAAATGCGGCCATCCTTCATTCTGAGACTCCAGCAGCACTTCTTTCAGCCTCGCACCTGTCAGTTTCACCGTACAAGGATTGATTGGATGAGGACAGATTGAATGGATATCGAACTTAGTGATGATGCCTTTCTTCAATGTACCCAGTAATAAGCCCGCATTAAGGAAAGCACAGTCCGCTTGGCAGTGCTCACGGAGTTGATCGCATAAAAGCTGTGTCAATTCAGACCGATTAAACCAGTCTACTTCCATCGGTTTCTTCAATTTAATGATTGGTTCAGACAAAAGTTCTTTCCCTTTGTTATATAGCTGCAGATTCCAATCATTTTGTTCATCCGCCGTTCTTTCTTTTCTCATTTCATTCAGTACGGCTTTCTGTCCCGTCAATTGATGCTGATCGCTCAGTGTCATTTCAACATGACCGGTATAACGCCCGCCCATCCCGGTGCAGCATAGCAATGTATCATTAATATGCTTTCCCTCATGCAGAATATGATGAGTATGCGCGCCCAATATTAAACGGATCTCCGGCATTTCAGAAGCAATTGCTTCATCCATATCCAACCCAAGATGTGATAAAAGGACCATCACATCACATTTCCCTTTCAGAACAGCAACCAGTTTACGTATCTCCTCTATAGGTTCCTTGATTGTCCAATCCAATTCTTTATAAAAGAGGCGGTAGTAGGCAGTCGCCCCGATGAATGCGATTCTCGTCCCTTTCTTTGTTACATGAATCCAATAAGGTTCGGCCCACTGCGGCCTTTCGCCGTCCTTATTGTAGAGATTAGAAACAATAACCTGGAAAGATGCCTCTTCATACAATGCATCCAATTCATCCTTGGATAAAGTAATACCTTCATTGTTTCCGATCGTCGCATATTGGCAGCCAATTCTGTTCAATAAAGTCACATTGGCTCTACCGAGTGTCGCTTCCGTATACGGATGGGCCCGATCCACATGATCTCCGAGATCGACGATGATGCTCTCTTCTCCTGTTTCCTGATGAAGCTTATTTCTTTCATATAGGAACTGTTCTATTTGAGGCCAGTTCTCAAAATGGCTATGTAAATCGTTAATATGGTAGAAATGTATCTTTTCCTGCACCTTCTCTTTCCCTTCTTTCCAGCTGTAAATCATCTGATTACCCCTTCCCATACGAGCTTCAGACCGACAAACATCAAGATGAGCCTAAGAACACTGACTACTGTTTTGCTTTGCATTTTTGTATTGATGTACGCACCGATCTTCGCACCGAACCATGCACCAGGGACAATCGCAAATACATAGGGCCATATGACATTGCCCAAGGATATATGTGTGATCGAATTCGTGATTGACGATAAGAAGACAAGGAACATACTCGTGGCAACAGCTACATGAGGCGGGAAAAGAAATAATAAAATCATTGCCGGAACGAGTAACGAGCCGCCTCCTATACCGAACAATCCGGAACAGAAACCAATGCCGAAACTGAGGAGAACTGCAATCCATGGAGTATATCCATATTCGGTTATATTCCCATCCTTATCTTTGAAGCTGTTGATTATTGTCGCGTTATCGATCCATCCAACCGGCTTCAAGCGGTCCTTGATCAACAGAATGAAGGCGACAATGATGACAAAAGAACCGAAGAAAAGATTAAACGCATTCAAGTCAAGGGACTTATTCACGAATGATCCCAATATGCCCCCCGGTCCGCTGCCAATAAAGAAAATGAGTCCGGCCTTATAATCCACAGTCTTATACTTCATATATGCCAAGGTTGAAGAAAGGCCGGTGAAAATCATCATCACAGTCGATACTCCGACCGCAATTTGCGGGGTTATCCCCTCCAATAATCCAAATGAATGGTGAAAGAAAAGAAGTGCCGGAACAATAATGATACCGCCTCCCAGTCCCACCAGCGATCCGATGATACCGGCGCATAACCCGCTCGCCATCAATAATAAAATCCATTCCAAAAGTGATCATCCACCTTTAAGCAGTTCTTCCCCAGATTTTAGAATAAATCCAATTGACGGGGAGCAAGTGTCGTATACTCGATATTCAGATGTCCGATCATTTCCTTTGCATTGTCCGCCGCATCTCCACCTGAATTATTGTTGAACAGCATATAAATATTTTTTGTTTGTTGTTGAAGTGTTTCAAGACGTTCTTTCCATTCCAGTAATTCCCGTTCATTATAACGGTACAAGAAGCGTATTTTCCTCCATTCCTCTCCCGAAACAGGCTTATTCCAGCCATATACATTCCGGCCATGCATGCGGATCAGCGTCTTTTCCTTATTTGTGGCATGCAGCACAAGGGGAACAGAACCTTCTCCTGCTTGGGGCTCATCGCATATACTGTGAATCCAGCCCTCATTCTCCATGAATGCAAGAGTCTTATCCCGATACACATCGTTGAACCAGCTTTGATTTCTGAACTCGAGTGCAACTGCTGTGTCTTTCATTTGTTCCCTGCACCAACGGATATAGTTCACATTTTCCTTAACACACTGAAACCAAGGAGGAAACTGAAACAAGACCATCGCCAGTTTGCCGCTTTCTATATAAGGCTTTAAAGATTCCCGATATGCCTCAAACATCTGCTCTATTGATTCAAAAGGAATATCGCCTCTTAAGTGCCCCGTCATTCCTTGGTAAGCTTTCACGATAAACTGAAACGAGTCAGGGGTAGTGCTGACCCACTTTTCGACATTTTTCCTTGGCTGAACGGCATAAAAAGCCGCATCCACTTCCACTGTCGGGAAGTGTTCTGTGTATGCTTCTAAACGTTTTCTCGCCGGGGTATCACTTCCATAAAGGGATTCATGATCTCCCCAGCCAGTCAATCCAATATTAATCATATGCACACCTTTTCATTCATAATAGGAATCACACAGACAATACATATCCAAATACTCATTTTTCTTAATTGTACCATAGCTTCAAGCAGCAGGAGCGGGCAGATGAATGCGGCTGTTGTCATAGCTGGTTTAATTCGCTGAATATAAAAAGAGCATTTATAAAAAAAAGAAGACGAACCCGAAAGTTCGTCTTCTGCTTCTGGCAGGGAAGTTATAGCTGCAGGCGATATCTTCCCTGCCCTTTATTAAGATGGTGATACAGTCGGAATTAACCGATTGAACCTTCCATTTCGAATTTGATCAAACGGTTCATTTCAACGGCGTATTCCATTGGAAGTTCTTTCGTGAATGGTTCAATGAAGCCCATTACGATCATTTCAGTAGCTTCCTGTTCGGAAATTCCACGGCTCATCAAGTAGAACAATTGCTCTTCGGATACTTTCGATACTTTCGCTTCATGCTCCAATGAAATATTGTCGTTCAGAATTTCATTGTATGGAATTGTATCAGAAGTTGAACTGTTATCCATGATTAGCGTATCACACTCGATGTTTGAGCGTGCACCATCCGCTTTACGTCCGAAGTGGACGATTCCGCGGTATGTTACTTTACCGCCTTGTTTAGAAATAGACTTGGAAACAATTGTGGATGAAGTGTTTGGTGCAAGGTGAAGCATTTTCGCACCGGCATCCTGATGCTGCCCTTTACCGGCAATCGCGATGGATAATGTTAGTCCTCTTGCTCCTTCACCTTTCAACACAACAGCAGGATACTTCATCGTCAATTTAGAACCGATGTTTCCGTCAATCCATTCCATTGTAGCGTTCGCATCACATACCGCACGTTTTGTAACAAGATTGTAGACATTATTTGCCCAGTTCTGGATCGTCGTATAACGGCAGTAAGCGTCTTTCTTGATGATGATTTCAACAACCGCGCTGTGAAGGGAGTTCGTTGTATAAACCGGAGCTGTACAACCTTCCACATAATGCACACTTGCACCTTCATCGACAATGATCAACGTACGTTCGAACTGCCCCATGTTTTCAGAGTTGATCCTGAAATATGCTTGCAGTGGAGTATCCAGCTTGATTCCTTTAGGAACATAGATGAAAGAACCTCCAGACCATACAGCTGAGTTCAATGCAGAAAATTTATTATCTGTCGGCGGAATGACTGTTGCCCAGTGCTCGCGGAAAAGATCTTCATTTTCACGCAGCGCCGAATCCGTATCCTTGAACACGATACCTTGTTCTTCAAGTTCCACCTTCATGTTATGGTAAACAACTTCCGATTCATACTGAGCGGAAACTCCTGCCAAATACTTTTGCTCCGCTTCCGGAATCCCCAATTTATCAAATGTCTGTTTGATTTCATCTGGCACTTCATCCCAAGACTTCTCTGATTTCTCGGATGGCTTCACATAGTATGTGATCTCATCGAAATTCAGACCAGCCAAGTCGCCGCCCCATTGCGGCATCGGCATTTTGTAGAAATGCTCTAAAGACTTCAAGCGGAAATCAAGCATCCATTGAGGTTCTTTTTTCATTTTGGATATCTCTTCGACAATTTCCTTTGTCAATCCACGCTTGGAGCGGAAAATTGACACGTCGCGATCGGAAAATCCGTATTTATAATCGCCGATTTCCGGCATTTTTTTAGCCATAGGCCTGATACCTCCGTTTATAGAGGAAAGAGTCGTTTCAGACTGTTCCCTCCCGCTATTTATTCTTTATCATCCAACCCTTTTTCCATAGCTTTCCATGCAAGTGTCGCACATTTGATACGTGCAGGGAACTTCGATACCCCCTGAAGCGCTTCGATGTCCCCAAGGTCAAGTCCTTCTGTATCATAGTCCTTCCCTTGCATCATGCTGGAGAAGATTTTGGACAATTTAAAAGCCGTTTCAATGTCCTTACCCTTGATAGCCTGGGTCATCATGCTTGCGGATGACATTGAAATAGAACAGCCTTCCCCATCAAACTTAGCGTCCTTCACAATTCCGTCCTCTGTCTGCAAGGTCAGCCGGATTCTGTCACCGCATGTTGGGTTATTCATATCTATCGTCAAATTACCGTCATCAAGAGTCCCTTTGTTTCTGGGATTCTTGTAATGGTCCATGATGACCTGGCGGTATAGAGTATCTAAATTATTAAAAGACATTGCTGAAATACTCCTTCGTTTTGATGAGCCCTTCAACGAGCTTATCAATATCTTCTTCTGTGTTATAAAGATAGAAGCTTGCTCTTGCAGTGGAAGAAGCCTTCAGCCACCTCATCAAAGGCTGTGCGCAATGATGTCCGGCTCTGATTGCGATTCCATCAGCATCCAGGACCGTAGCGACATCATGAGGATGGACATCATCAAGGTTGAAAGTGATGACCCCTGCACGTTTTGATGCGTCCTTCGGTCCATAGATTGTAAGTCCGTCCACTTTGGACATCCTTTCCAAAGCATATGCGGCAAGCTTATGTTCATGTGCTTCGATCTCTGAGAGGCCTATGCCTTCGATGAAATCGATAGCTGCTCCGAGACCGATCGCCCCTGCAATTATAGGGGTTCCGCCTTCAAACTTCCACGGAAGCTCTTTCCATGTGGATTCATACAAGTCCACAAAGTCGATCATCTCTCCGCCGAATTCTACCGGAGGCATTTCTTCCAGCAGATGTTTCTTGCCGTACAGAACACCGATACCTGTAGGTCCGCACATCTTGTGACCTGATAAGGCATAGAAATCACAATCCAGATCCTGCACGTCCACTTTGGTGTGCGGAGCTCCCTGCGCACCGTCGACAACCATGACGGCACCTTTTTCATGGGCAATTGAAGCAAGTTCCTTAATCGGATTGATCACACCCAAAACATTGGATACATGCATGATGGAAACAATTTTTGTCCGGTCTGTGATCATTTCTTTCGCATCATCCAGAGAGAGTGTACCATCTTCCTGAAGAGGCAGGTATTTCAACTTTGCCCCTGTCTGTAATGCAAGCTGCTGCCAAGGGATGATATTGCTATGATGTTCCATATGGGAAATCACAATCTCATCGCCTTCTTTGACATTCTGGCGTCCGTAGCTGGCAGCAATCGTATTGATGGAAGTTGTTGTTCCTCTAGTGAAGATGACTTCTTCCGCCGAAGAGGCATTAATGAATTTACGCACCTTTTCACGTGCCCCTTCATATGCGTCGGTCGCTCTTGTGCCCAGTGTATGGACACCTCTATGAACATTGGAATTATAACTTTCATAATACGATGCAACCTGATCAATGACTGTCTGGGGCTTCTGAGAAGTCGCAGCGGAATCAAGATACACAAGCGGATGCCCGTTGACCTCTTGATTCAGAATTGGAAACTGCTTGCGTAATTCATGTGCATTCATCAGCGCACTTTCCTTTCGATCACTTCTACGAGCTGCTTCTTGACTCCTTCAATCGGTAATTGATTGACGACAGGCGCAAGGAATCCATGAATGATCAAGCGCTCTGCCTCCGTTTTTGGAATCCCTCTGCTCATCAAGTAATATAACTGAACCGGGTCGACCCTGCCGACTGATGCCGCATGTCCGGCTGTAACATCATCTTCATCAATAAGAAGAATCGGGTTCGCATCCCCGCGCGCTTTCTCACTTAACATCAAAACACGTGATTCCTGTTCGGCATTCGCTTTCGTTGCGCCATGTTCAATCTTCCCAATTCCATTGAAAATAGAAGAAGAACTGTCTTTCATGACACCATGTTTCAATATATAACCTTCAGAGTTCTTTCCGAAGTGGATAATGCTGGTTGTGAAGTTTTGCTTTTGCTCTCCGCGTCCGACAACGACCGTTTTCGCATTGGAAACGGAGCCGTCTCCAACAAGGTTCGTGATGTTCTCGGAAATCGTATCTCCATCATTCATCAGGCCAAGCGCCCAATCAATTGTCGCATTCGCTTCAGCAGATCCGCGACGGTTCACATATGTGACCATTTCTTTGTTCAATGTATCGACAGCACCATATTCAATCTTGGCACCAGCTTCCGCGATGGCTTCGGATTGGATATTGGAGATTCCGCTGCCGGCAGCCGTGGAAATATAGTTCTCGACATACGTCACTTTACTGTTCACATCAGCCACAATCAGTACATGGTTGAAGAGGGAAGCTTGCTCGTCATCACGCAGGAATACTGCTTGAAGAGGTTCTTCAATTTCCACATTCTTCGGTACATAAACGAAAACGCCGCCGTTCATGCATGCTGCATGAAGAGCCGTCAATTTATGCTCGTCTGATTTGATTCCCTTTGTCATAAAGTATTTCTCGACAAGGTCGCTATGCTCTCTGGCTGCAGTGAAGATGTCCGTGAAAATGACGCCTTTCTCTTTCAATGAATCCGAAAGAGTTACATATGCAGGAGTATTATTTCTTTGCACGAACAGATTTTGGCTGTTCTCAGTGTCGACCAAAGTCTTCACTTCAGCAGGAAGTTCTTCCAGTGAAGAATACGTTTCGCTCTTGACTGTATGAACAGGGAACTCGGTGAAGTTCCATTTTGTTATCTTTGTTTTGTCCGGCTTTGGCATAGGCAATGTTTGGAAAGCATCATATGCTTTCTCTCTTGCCTCAGTCAGCCAAGCTGGTTCATTATTGGATCTTGAGAAAGCAGTCAATTCCGCTTTCTCAAGTGGCAAATTAGTTTCAGTAATCATCAGAATCCCCCTAACCTTACGCTTCTTGGCCTACAGTTTCGTCTTCAATCCCCAACTCTTGTTTGATCCAATCATATCCTTCTGCTTCCAGACGCTGTGCAAGTTCAGGACCGCCGGATTTGACGATGCGTCCTTGCATCATGACATGGACAAAGTCAGGTGTAATATAATTCAATAGGCGTTGGTAGTGAGTGATGATCAGGCAGCCGAATTCTTCGCCGCGCATTTCATTGATTCCTTTCGATACAACTTTCAATGCATCGATATCAAGACCTGAGTCGATTTCATCAAGGATAGCGATCTTAGGTTCGATCATCATCAATTGAAGGATCTCGTTACGTTTCTTCTCTCCGCCTGAGAAACCTTCATTCAGATAACGTTGTGCCATGTCCGGATCCATTTCAAGTGTTTCCATTTTCTTGTCCATTTCGCGAATGAACTTCATCAAGGAGATTTCGTCTCCTTCTTCACGGCGCGCGTTAATCGCGGAACGTAAGAAATCGGCGTTCGTTACACCAGTGATTTCACTTGGATACTGCATAGCAAGGAAAAGTCCTGCTTGTGCTCTTTCATCCACTTCCATCTCCAGTACATCTTCGCCGTCCAGTTCAATGCTTCCGCTTGTTACTTCATATTTAGGATGCCCCATGATCGCGGATGATAATGTGGACTTCCCTGTTCCATTCGGCCCCATGATTGCATGGATTTCGCCGCCTTTGACTTCAAGGTTCACACCTTTAAGAATTTCTTTGTCCTCAATCGAAACATGCAAATCTTCAATCTTAAGTGTAGAACGTGACATATTTATACCTCCAACAATTTCTTGTGTATTCTATTTATATTTTTGCAAAAAATTATTCTCACTTTATTCTCATTACAATCTTATAACAAATGAAATGTAGAAGCAACTAATAAAACCCGTTTAACACCACACTGACAGGGTTAACCTTAATGCCTATTTTTATAAGGTTTTGACGACATTTTTCTCCAAAAAAACCGCAAGCCTTCCTATTTAAAATACCGCGATAAATAGTTGAAGGAATCAGCGATTACGCTGATTCCTTCAAACCATACATTATTTAAAAACCCGACGACTGTATTCATTCAAGATTTGATGACTTTGTGCATAGTCTCTTTCACGCGCCTGCTCTACTTCCATCCTCACATTCAGATCCCTTGCATACTCGCTGTATCCTACCCCGTGGGAATGCTGCAGGGCCTTCTCCATTTCACTTGTCACTTGCAAATCCAACTCATGAGAGTTAATAATGAACCAATCCTTTCTTTTGTCACAGCTTTACTGTGCTTTTGTCTTATTAAGAGTAACACTGCGCCCCTTAACCTTACAAACTTCATATACCCGCATAAACGAATGTTAATCATCCTGCCTGCCGCTAATCGTCAGCTGAACCTCCATATCCATACTAATTCTTCGGATAACGCCAAATAACTGACCAGCGATAAAGACTTGAACAGCAATTTCAAAACCAAAACGGGTCTTCCCCGCAACGAAAACACCCGGCCATTACCAGCCGGGTGCAGTCCTAATTACTCGGTTACAGGTACAACTGCTCCATTGTATTCGGATTTAATGAACTCTTGGATTTTTTCCGAGCGCAATGCTTCAACCAGTTTCTTGATTTTGTCTGAATCTTCATCTCCTGTGTTCACCGCAACGATATTCACATATGGAGAATCAGCATCCTCAATAGCAATTGCATCTTTCATCGGATCCAAACCTGCATCAAGAGCATAGTTGGAGTTGATCAAGATCGCATCGGCGTCTTCATTCGCATATACTTGTGGAAGCATCGCCGCCTCTATGTCAGTCTTGAAGGTCAGCTCTTTCGGATTCTCTTCGATATCTTTTACGGTAGCCGTCGTTTTATCGATGCCTTCCTTCAATGTGATCAAGCCTTCTGACTCCAGCATGATCAAAATCCGGCCATGATCAGCCACTGAACTGCTCATGATGATTTCCGCACCTTTAGGCAGTTCATCTAAACTCTTATATTTCTTGGAATATACACCGATTGGCTCGATGTGGATTCCTCCCGCATTTGTGAAGTCATAATCATTATCTTTTATTTGTGATTCGAAGTAAGGGATATGCTGGAAATAGTTCGCGTCCAATTCCCCTTCAGCTAAAACTTTATTCGGCATTACATAATCTGTGTATTTCACAATTTCCAACTCGATGCCTTCTTCTTCAAGCAGCGGCTTCACTTCTTCAAGAATCTCTGCGTGAGGGACATTCGATGCACCGATCACGATTTTATTTTCATCACCGGATTTTTCCTCATTGCTTTCCGATCCGCATGCTGCCAAGAATACTGATAACGCTAAGGTCAAAACCAAAATAAAAGGCCTTTTTTTCATTTTCTTCTCTCCTTATCTTTTATCAACTTTAGAAGTGAGGTAATCACCTATAAACTGAATCGCAAATACAATGACCAATACTATGATGGTTGCCATCAATGTCACATCACTGCGTCCTCTTTGGAAACCTTCAAGGAATGCCAGGTTCCCGAGTCCGCCCGCCCCGACTACACCAGCCATGGCAGTGTATCCCACGAGGGCGATGGTCGTTACCGTAATACCTGAAATGATCGCCGGAAGGGATTCCGGCAAAAGCACTTTCCATATAATTGTGCTAGTTTTTGCCCCCATCGCCTTGGCAGCTTCAATCACACCCTTATCGATTTCCCTCAGAGCAATTTCCACCATCCTCGCATAGAAAGGAGCGGTACCGATAATCAAAGCAGGCAATGCCGCTTTCTCGCCAATCATTGTGTTCATAATGAATGTTGTGAATGGGATCAGCAAAACAATCAATATGATGAACGGAATGCTCCGGAATATATTCACGTAAGCACCTATGATTGTATACACCAGTTTATTCTCCCATAGATTCCCTTTCGAAGTAAGGAATAATACAAGTCCAAGCAAGATGCCGAAGATGAAGATCGCGACCACTGACATTCCTGTCATGTATAAAGTTTCTGAAGTCGCTTCCCACATCATATCCCATTCGACATTCGGGAAGTATTTCTCAATCATGCGTAATCACCTCCACCCCTACACGACGCTCATTCAGGAAGTCGATGACTTCTTTCATTTCTGGACCTTCTCCATCAATATGCAGGAATAATGTTCCGTAGGACCCTTTTTGGGTTTGTGAAATTTTTCCTTGAATGATATTGATCGGCATCTCGAAATGACGGATCAATTCATTCACTACCGGTTTTTCAGCTTCATCACCGACGAAAGTCAGCTTCACCACAGAACCGGTTTTGTATCTTGCCAGCAGATGTTCGATGGCATCTGCAGTCTCTTCCGGTGCCGTAAGCTGCTGGACAAAACGTTTCGTGATCGGCTGCTGAGGATTCTGGAATACCTCAAGTACATCACCAAGTTCAACAATCTTTCCTGTTTCCATTACCGCCACACGATGACATATCTTTTGGATGACATGCATTTCATGTGTGATCAAAACAATCGTCAGTTTCAACTGTTTATTGATATCGACCAACAAATCCAAGATGCTGTCTGTCGTCTGCGGATCCAAAGCAGAAGTGGCTTCATCACAAAGGAGAACCTTCGGATTATTCGCCAGTGCCCTTGCGATACCCACACGCTGCTTTTGTCCTCCGCTGAGCTGTGAAGGATATGCATCTCCTCTTCCTTCTAGACCGACCAGCTTGATCAGCTCTTCCACCCTTTGTTTCCGCTGATCCTTCGGAACACCTGCGATTTCCAATGGAAAGGCGATATTTTCCCTGACCGTTCTGGACCATAGGAGGTTGAAATGCTGAAAGATCATGCCGATTTCATGTCGTGCTTTCCTTAATGGTGCACCTTTTATCTTTGATACTTCCCGGCCTGACACCGTTACTGTTCCTTCCGTAGGGACCTCAAGTCCGTTCAGCATTCGGATGAGTGTGCTTTTACCAGCCCCGCTATAGCCGATGACACCGAATATTTCACCTGATTCAATTTTTAGGGATATATCATCCACCGCTTTTAATTTTTTGCTGCCGCCGATCTGAAATAACTTCGTGACGTTATCTATTTTAATCATAATGAGTTCACCTCTCTGCCGAGTTATACCTAATATTCCAACAAAACAAAAAATGCCCATCCGCTTTGTAGAGCAGAAAGGCATTGGTATATACGGTACCTTTCTCTCATCTGCCAAAGTAGTTCATACTTTGTGTGAATTGGCACCATTTCAAAGCTGACTTTGACGGTTGCCGGGTTTCATCGGGCACATCCCTCCACCTCTCTTGATAAGAGCATCGCACATATTGAATTATTTGAATAGAATGATTCTATCATTATGACAAAATAGTGTCAATAACTTTCACTTGATTATCCAAACTGGATACGGCTATAGGTTTTCAGGCATGACCGGTCGTTTGTCCAGAAGTCTTGCCTGTCGCTATTTCAATGGCTTTCTCAAGTTCTTCTATCAGATCATCCACATTTTCGATCCCTATCGAAAGCCGCACTAAATCTTCACTGACACCTGACTTCCTTAAATCTTCCGCTCCGAGCTGCTGATGGGTAGTGCTTGCAGGATGGATGATCAAGCTTTTTGCATCTCCCACATTCGCAAGATGACTCCATAGTTCGATATGATCGATTAGTTTGGCTCCAGCTTCCCTGCCGCCTTCTATACCGAAAACAACAACCGCCCCTGCTCCATTTGGCAGGTATTTCTCCGCGAGTTTATAATCTTCATGATTTTCATCACCTGGATACAGAACCCACTTCACGGCTGGATGGTCTTTCAAGTATTCTACGATTCTCTTTGTATTGGCTATATGTTCTTTCATTCTCACATGTAAAGTTTCAAGGCCCAGACTGAATTGGAATGCATTGAATGGACTGATTGCCGGTCCGAGGTCCCTCAGCATCTGCACCCTTGCTTTCACGATGAACGCAGCCGGTCCCAGAGCATCACTGTATACAATTCCGTTGTAGCTTGGATCTGGTGTAGTGAACCCCGGGAATTTATCCGAGTTCCAGTCAAACTTCCCGGCATCCACTATGATTCCGCCAAGGGTCGTGCCATTACCAAGCAGCCACTTGGTGGCTGAATGTACGACAATATCCGCTCCGAATTCAATCGGTTTATTGAGGTATGGAGTGGCAAATGTACTGTCCACAATCAATGGGATACCATTCTCATGGGCGATATCCGCAACCTTCTCAATATCCAGCACACGGAGACTCGGATTACCGATTGTTTCTGCGAATACAGCTTTTGTCCGCGGAGTGATGGCTTGTCGGAAATTCTCCGGATTATCCGGTTCAACAAAATGAACTTTGATTCCATACTTCGGTAAAGTGGTCGAGAATAAGTTATAAGTGCCTCCATATAAGTTTGAGGATGCAACGATTTCATCTCCGGCACCGGCAATATTCAAGATGGATAACGTGATGGCCGCCATACCGCTCGATACTGCCAGAGCACCGATTCCACCTTCAAGCAATGCCACCCTTTCTTCAAAGACAGTCGCCGTAGGGTTATGGATCCTTGTGTAAATATAACCCGTCTCCTTCAGTCCGAAGAGGTTGGCCGCATGTTCACTGTCTTTGAATACGTATGCGTTGCTTTGATAAATCGGGGTGCTTCTCGCTCCCGTTTCCGGATCCGGTTTCAGGCCGCCATGTATGCTTAAGGTTTCAAAACGATATTGCTTCTCACTCACTTTCATCACTCCTAATAAATCTATTTACACCTTTACTAATCCGATAAAATCCATATACTTAATTGGAATATAACACCAGTAAATAAATCTGTCAATTTAATTTCTGAAAATTCAATTAAGATAAATTGGAAACTTATGCAAAAAAGAAAACTGCAGTCGTCCTCCGCAGTTACTTGTCTTCTATTCGTCCTGTTTCAATTCATTTTCCCGAGCAGCAATAATGCTTCCAGCAGCAGAATCTGCCTATAGTTCCCTTGTATTTGGACTTTATTGAGACGCTGCATCTGCCGAAGGGGGACATCTCCCGTAACGACCGCAGAAAGATGTTCTTCCTTACCTTCAATATAAATGAAATCGATGCCTTTTCTTTCCAAAGAAGCCAAAGATAAGTACCAAGCTTCATTACCGTTCTTGAAAACAACTGTTGCCCTCAGCTTATTTAATATAGGCCGCAATCGGCTCTGACTTTGGATATGATGATGAACAGACCTTAGTACTGCTTCCATTTCGTTCACTCCCCTATTTGTCTTTATAGAGGATAAATACTGCGGCTCAAACAAAAAACCCTTTATAATTTCTTCGACAATTCTCTTCTTGGTTGTCGTATTAGAGGGTTTTTTGGATGATTTCCAATAAATACGGGACTGAACGAAACGCATACACCTTCTTGACTAGAATCCCTTTCTTGAACAATAACAAGCAAGGGACACTTTCCACTTCATATTGCCTCGCCAAATTGGCCGTGAAGTTTGCATTGCTTTTGACCAGCTGTTTATCATATGCGATTTCTTCTACTATATGCAGCATCCGGGAAGCAACTTGGCAGGTACCGCACATCGGCGTATACAAATAAAGACCGAATGTCCCTCCCTGTATGCTGTTTACGATTTCAGCTTCTTTCCATTCCTTCATTTGCTTATTTCATCCTTTATTCAAGTACTTGGGATCGATCACGAAGTCCGCACCCACCAACACAGAAGCGATATGATGATCTGGAGCCGAAGCGACTTCCTTATAGGCCTTATCAATATACAGATGCATCGCTTCAGGCATTTCCCGTCTGAGCAGCTTCCTTAGTCTTTCCCCTGATGCATCACTGTCTACAAAAATATAAATGTCTCTTCCATACAACTCATCGATGAAGGTTTCTAATGTATCCCTGGAAATCGTTCCATTCGTGCACAGAACATCGACTTCTTCCTTAAGGATTTTCTTTACTTTCTTCTTATCAGATGAACCTTCCACAATCATGACTTTTAGATCATCCATATTCTGCATGCAATCACCAACTTCTGCAATATTCCCGCTCCTTATTCAAGAAGCTCTGTTAAAGTTCTATGTTGATTTCCGCTGCGAACGGACGCTTTCCGCTTAGGCGAGCGGTGAGCCTCCTCCTCCGTGCTTAGGTCTCACCATGCTCGCTAATCTAAGCAGGAGTCGCCGTTCTCCGCTCCAATCATATCTGAGGAAGAGCAGCATTTGGTCTGACAAAAGAAAAAACAACATTAAATGATAACAGAGCCATTCAAGAAAGAAGAAGAACCACGGGGACCGGTATATGTTTCCACAAAGCGCTCGCACAACTTAGTAGATAAGATAACCCACTTGTCCATTTAATATCTATTCAACCAGAAGTCAAATGATGCACCTGCACAAAAGACCGCTTTATAGGCGGTCTTAGCGGTCTTTCCCTTAATCTTCCTTAAGCATTTCCTCATACTGTTCAACGGTCATCAAGTTGTCGATTTCGGAACTGTCGGAAGGTTCGACGACAATCATCCACGCTTTCTCATAAGGAGATTCATTGACATATTCAGGATTATCATCCAGGTCTCCATTCACTTCCACAACCGTTCCGCTTAATGGCGCATATAATTCAGAGACGGTTTTCACTGACTCAACGCTACCGAAAGGCTCGTCCAAAGTAATGGTATCTCCAACTTCAGGAAGCTCAACGAATACGATATCGCCCAATTCCGCTTGTGCGAAGTCACTTATGCCGATCCGTACCTTTTCCCCTTCGTTTTTCACCCACTCATGTTCTTTGGAATAGCGTAATTCTTTTGGTGTTTCTGCCATTATAGTTCCCCTCCGTGAAAAAATATTATAGGATGTATGTTCACTCAGCGCCACATTTCTTCATATTGCGCTTCTTTGAAACCTACCGTCACTTTCTCCCCATCCGTCGCCAAAGGTCTTTTAAGCAGCATCCCATCCGAAGCCAGCAGCTCCAGCATCTCTTCTTCAGAAGCTGTTTTGAGCGTATCTTTCAGGCCGAGTTCACGGTACTTCTGACCGCTTACATTAAAGAACTTCTTCAGCTCCAACCCGCTGTTCTTATACATGGCTGCTATTTCAGCTTTGGTTGGCGTATTCTCGACAATATGTACTTCGCGGAAATCGACTTCATTACTCTCTAGCCATTTCTTCGCATTGCGGCAGGAACCGCATTTTGGGTACCAATAAAATATTACTTGTTTCATCATTCTTCACCTCTTCTCAGAATACCGTTCCAAAAGGAAAAGCACAAAAATTCTGCACTCTTACACTTATAGATTTTACAAAGAAATGATAAAAAAAGAAACATCGTTCCCGATTCATTCGCCATACCTTCATAATGAATGGAAATAAGCCGCTCATCGAGCGGCTTATTTCTATCACTAATCTTTACACCAAATATCTTTCCGCTTCCACAAGAGCCTGAGATGCTTCGCGTTTTGTGCCGATAACATTGATCGGTGTATATCTAGTGAATTTACGTAATGCACTGATCATCATGCGCAATGTATCGCCTTCTTCTGTAGCCAGCAGTGATTCTTTTGCGTGCTGTTCAATTTCATTGAAAGATTCCTGACAGAAGATTTGTGTATACAATACTTTTTGCTGGTTCTTTTCAAGACCCGTCTTCTCGATCGCTTTCTGCGTACGCATCACTACAGATTCCATCGCATATGCCAATGAAGCAATGTCAGCGATATTCGAAAGGATCTCTTGTTCTTTCTCAAGTGCTGTGCCGAACTTCTGTGCAGCCAGACCTGCAATCAGCAAACCGATCTTCTTTGCGTTCTTCACAAGATATTTCTCTTGGTCAAGAGGGGCATCTCCGACTTCTTCAGGCATCATCATCATGATTTCTTCCTGTAATGCTTGTGCTTCCTGCAGCAACGGAAGTTCTCCTTTGAATGCTTTCTTCAGGAATGTACCCGGAATCAGCAGACGGTTGATTTCATTCGTCCCTTCAAAAATCCTGTTGATCCGTGAATCACGATATGCCCTTTCGATTTCATATTCGGCCATGAAACCATATCCGCCATGGATTTGAACTCCTTCATCCACCACATAATCCAGCACTTCCGAAGCAAAGAATTTATTCATGGAACACTCGATTGCGTATTCGGCGATGGATTTCGCAACTTCTTTTCCATTCTTGATTTCCTCATCCGACAAGCCGCTCATACGGTCTTCAAACAAGCCGACCGTACGGTATACGGAAGTCTCGGCAGCATATATTTTGGAAGCCATCGTAGCAATCTTCTCTCTCGTCAAGTTGAATGAGGAAATCGGCGTTTTGAACTGCTGGCGTTGATTCGCATACTTAACAGCTAGTTCGAAGGCACGCTTTGATCCGCCCACTGCTCCGACCCCAAGCTTATAACGGCCGATGTTAAGGATATTGAATGCGATCACATGCCCTTTCCCTTCTTCTCCAAGAAGATTTTCCTTAGGCACGGGCACATCTTCCAAAATCAATGTACGAGTGGAAGAGCTTTTGATTCCCATTTTCTTTTCTTCAGGTCCGACAGAAACACCCGGGAATTCTCTCTCCACAATGAATGCCGAGAATTTATCACCGTCGATTTTTGCGTATACAACAAACACATCGGCGAATCCGGCGTTTGTGATCCATTGTTTTTCACCGTTCAAAACATAGTGTGTACCTTCTTCATTCAGCTTTGCAACTGTCTTTGCACCAAGTGCATCCGATCCTGAACTCGGCTCCGTCAATGCATATGCAGCAAGCTTTTCTCCGGAAGCCAGTAAAGGAAGATATTGTTTCTTCTGCTCTTCGTTACCGAAAAGAACAATCGGCAATGAACCGATTCCCACATGCGCTCCATGAGAAATCGAGAATCCGCCTGCAACTGCCATTTTTTCAGTGATGATAGCCGAAGAGATCTTATCAAGCGCAAGACCGCCGTACTCCTCAGGCACATCGGCTCCCAGCAGACCAAGTCCGCCCGCTTCCTTCAATAGCTTGACTGAAATATCAAACTCATGGTTTTCCAATTTCTCAACCTGTGGAATCACTTCATTCTCCACATAATCTTCAGTGGTCTTTGCGATCATCTTATGCTCATCCGTGTAATCCTCAGGTGTGAACATGCGATTATAGTCACTTTCTTCAATAAGAAAACTTCCGCCTTTAATGATATCTTTCGTCGTTTCTGACATCTTTGTTTCCTCCCCTATTATCCTATTAATTCAAACACGCCTGCCGCACCCATGCCGCCGCCGATACACATCGTGACAATACCGAATTGCTGATTGCGTCGTTTCATTTCATGAAGGAGCGATAAAGTCAATTTCGCACCAGTACAGCCTAGTGGATGTCCGAGCGCAATCGCGCCGCCATTCACATTTACCTTCTCTTCATCAAGTCCGAGCTCCCTGATCACCTGGATGCTTTGGGATGCAAAAGCTTCATTCAATTCGAATAATCCGATATCGGATAACTCTAGTCCCGCAAGCTTCAATGCTTTCGGAATGGCGGCTACCGGTCCGATTCCCATGATTTCAGGCGGCACTCCCGCCACTGCAAATGAACGGAATTTCCCCATTGCCTGCAGACCAAGCGAGCTTGCTTTTTCATAATCCATGACCATTACAGCTGCGGCCCCGTCGCTCGTCTGGGATGCGTTACCGGCCGTGACAGTTCCCGTCACCGAGAAAGCAGGACGGAGCTTTGCCAAACTTTCTACAGTAGTATTCGTACGGACCCCTTCATCCACAGAGAAGGTTATATTTTTTTCTTTCAATTTATTATCAGATCCCACCGTGCGTTGAATGACATCCACAGAAACGATTTCGTCCACGAATTTACCGGATTTGATTGCTTCTGCTGCCTTTTGATGGCTGCGGACAGCAAAAGCATCCTGCTCTTCGCGTGTTATCCCGAATTTCTTTGCGACTTCTTCCGCCGTATGTCCCATACCCATATAGTATTCAGGCGCACTTTCAGCAAGCTTGATATTCGGACGGACAATATGCCCCATCATCGGTACAAGACTCATCGATTCCGCTCCACCGGCAATGACCGTGTCACTATGACCAAGCATAATTCGTTCAGCACCGTACGCGATTGTCTGTAAACCGCTGGAACAGTACCGGTTCACAGTGATTGCGGGAACAGCGTCCGGAAGACCGGCAAGAGCCCCGATGTTCCTTGCCATATTCAATCCTTGTTCGGCCTCAGGCATCGCACAGCCGATGATCAGATCATCGATATTGCCTTCATAATTCCCAGCTCTCTTCAGTGTTTCTTTCACCACCAAAGCTCCCAGATCATCCGGCCTTACATGGGCAAGTGTCCCCTTTTTTGCTTTTCCGATTGGCGTTCTGGCTCCAGCAACGATTACCGCTTCTCTCACAAACGTTCCCCCTCAATTCGTATTGTTTCAGTTGCGCAACGGTTTTCCTTTGACCAACATATGCTGCATTCTGGCCTGAGACTTAGGTAAGGCGATCAGGCTCAAGAAAGCTTCCCTTTCAAGATCAAGCAAATATTGTTCATCCACTTCCGTACCATAAGGAACCTTGCCTCCGGCTATGACAAACGCAAGCTTTTGAGCAATCTTTGCATCATGATCCGAGATATATCCGGACAATTTCAGGTTCTGTGCACCGAGTAATAGAGTCGCGTAACCCGTCTCGCCCACAACCGGAATCTTCTTCCTGACCGGTGCTTTATATCCGCTTTCAAATAACGACAATACCGTTTGCTTCGCATCATATAACAGATGGTCTTCATTCACGCTGATGTTGTCTTGGATGTTCAGGACATTGTTGCTTCTTGCATCGTCAGCGGAAGAAGAGACCTTTGCCATCGCAATGCTTTCGAAAACATTGTTTGCGACTTTCTGAAGATCAAACTCAATTCCGGACGGCATGCTTTCAAGATGTTTAATGTACAATTCCTTATTTCCTCCGCCGCCCGGGATCAGCCCGACGCCGGTTTCCACCAGACCCATATACGTTTCCATTGATGCTTGTATCCTGGCTGCAGGCAGACACACTTCCGTTCCGCCTCCGAGCGTCATACCGAATGGAGCGGCAACAACAGGTTTACTGCTGTATTTGATCTTCATCATCGCATTTTGGAAGTTTCTGATGACCATATCCAATTCAAATATATTGTCATCTTGCGCTTCCATCAGCATCATCGCCAAGTTCGCTCCTACACAGAAGTTCTTGCCTTGATTCCCGATCACTAATCCTTTATGATTCTTTTCTGTTTCTTCTACTGCAAAATTAATCATTTGGATGATATCCATACCGATGGCATTGCTTTTTGAATGGAATTCCAGAAGAACAACACCGTCTCCTATATCGATCAGACTTGCGCCTGTATTCTTTTTGATTACCCCATGTTGTTTCTTGAGTCGTTTCAAATTGATGATTTTCGGATTTTCTTCCAGAAGTTTGTATTCTCCGTTATGATAATAAAGGATGTTTCCATCTTCTTCTTTATAGAAGGATGTGTATCCATTGCTCAGCATGGCATTCACCCACTCTGGAATGCTCCGGCCTTCTTCTTTCATTTTGGCGATCGACTTTTCGAGCCCCATACTGTCCCACATCTCAAATGGACCTTGCTGCCAGCCGAAGCCCCATTTCATCGCTTGATCCACCGCAACGACATCATCCGCAATTTCACCTAAAAGCTCAGCAGAATAGATCAAGGTTGGAGCTGATATATTCCAAAGCAGCTCTCCTGCTCTGTCTTTGCTGTAAAGGAGGGTATTCAACTTATTCGCGAGCCCCTTGGCTTGCTTCGCAGCTTCAAGGGAAGGCGCTGTCAGCTTCTTCCTTGTTTCATACTCCAAAGTTTCCGGGTTCAATTCCAGAATCTCTTTGCCTTTCTTTACATAAAAGCCTTTTCCGGACTTCGAACCGTACCATTTATTATCCAACATCTTCTGTATGAAAGCGGGTAAATCGAAGACTTCCTTCTCCTCTCCATCCACTTGGTCATAGACATTCTTCGCAACATGGGCGAATGTATCCAAGCCGACCACATCCAGTGTACGGAAAGTCGCGCTTGACGGTCTTCCGATTAAAGGTCCTGTTACAGAATCCACTTCTCCGACACTGTATCCGCCGCTCAGCATTTCCCGGACAGTCACAAGGAGACCATATGTACCGATTCTGTTAGCTATGAAGTTCGGTGTGTCTTTCGCAAGGACGACTCCTTTACCAAGCACATCTTCACCAAACGTTTTGATGAAGGAAACCACTTCCAGATCCGTATGTTCGGTCGGAATCACTTCAAGCAGCTTAAGATAGCGCGGCGGGTTGAAGAAATGTGTTCCAAGGAAATGCTTTTGGAAATCCTCCGAGCGCCCTTCCGCCATTGCTTCCACAGAGATTCCAGATGTATTGGAAGAGACCAGGCTTCCTTTCTTTCTGTATTGGTCGACTTGTTCAAAAACCTTTTTCTTGATATCCAGGTTTTCCACTACAACTTCTATAATCCAATCTACTTCCGCAAGTTTTTCCATATCATCTTCAAAATTTCCGGCTTCTATTAAACTAATATTCTTCTTTGTCGTTAAAGGAGCAGGTTTTTGTTTCAATAATTTTTGTAAGTTCTGTTCACTTATACGGTTCCTTACTTGCTTGTCTTCGAGCGTCAGCCCTTTTCCCGCTTCTGCTTCCGTAAGCTCACTCGGAACGATATCCAGCAATAATGTAGGAATACCAACGTTTGCAAGGTGGGCAGCTATTCCGGATCCCATTACACCGGACCCAAGCACAGCAGCTCTTTGGATATTACGAATCAAAACAACGTCCCCCTTTTAACTTTTGAATGAATACTCATTCATTTTATTGTCAAAAAAAATATAGATGACTATCCGATTACTTTTATAATAAAAGATTTTGGAAGTTTCTGCAATATTTATCCATTACATATTTTTCTTGTTCGCCAAAAGTCTGCTAACTCAGGACTCTTGAATCACCCATTTATCCTTATAGAATAGGATATGTCCCTGTACTGTTTATGTGAAAGGCTCTTTTTGAAAGATGATGGTTACAGATAAAAACAAAAAAATGACCCGTTCGGGGAACGGGTCATTTGTCGGGTGCGAACATATACTTCTTGAAATGGTAACCTATACTGAAGATGAGTCCCATGGCCAGCATATTCCCCATCAATGAGCTTCCGCCATAACTGATGAAAGGAAGCGGAATGCCGGTAATCGGCATCAATCCGATGGCCATCCCTATATTCTGGAACACATGGAAAGTCACCATGCTGATAACCCCTACACAAATATATGTGTAGAAATTGTTTTTTGTTTCCATCGCTATGCGCATGATATGGTAAATCAGCAAAAAGAATAAACTGATGACGATGCTCGCACCGATGAAGCCATACTCTTCCCCGATAACCGCGAATATGAAATCGGTCTGGCTCTCCGGCAGATACACTTCCCTGTTTCCGATTCCCTTACCTGCCGTCTCACCTGAACCGATCGCAAGAAGGGATCTCGTCAATTGATAGCCTGCGGAGCTTTCATAATTATAAGGATCGAGCCAGGAATAAATCCGGCCAAATTGATATTCCTTAACACCCAGGTACTTCTCCAATAATTGTGGTGCTTTCATGACCAAAATAAGAATCGTCACAGCAATAAAGGTCAATGACGAGAAAATCGGCACCAGTAAACGCCATGTGATCCCTGAGATGAAGATCATCCCCAATAAGATCGCAAGCATTACCATGGATGTCCCAAGGTCTGGCTGGAGCATGACCAAGAATAACGGGAGTCCAGTCACAGCAGAAAGCTTGATCAATAGCCAAAAGTCGGTTTGCAACGTTTTGACCGGGTTCTTCTCATTATGCATCAAAATGGTATTGGCCAGTCCAAGGACAAGAAACACCTTCATGAATTCTGATGGCTGGATAGATCCAATCCCCGGGAAACGGAACCAGCTTTTCGCTCCATTGATTTCCGGTGCAATGCTTTCAGGCGCAATGACCAATGCTACAAGCAGCAAGATTCCGAAACCGTATGCGTACCATGACAAGTTGCGCAGCTGGTCGGCATCCAGACGAATGACAGCTAATATGATCAGCGCCCCCGCACCATACCAGATCACCTGCTTAAGCAAGAAGTTTTCCGAATATTGGCCGGTACTCTGCGCGCTGTAAATCGCGAGACAGCTGCTCAAAAACATAAGGATCAAAATCAATAACAACGTATAATCTATTCTTGAAGTTCTAAAATTAACTCTGCGCACAATATAGTCTCCTTAAAGTTTCTCACTAGATGAAATATTGACTATATACTTATCTTTGTATATGTACCGTCTTGCGGTGATACTTTTTCATTATACTGTATGGAAAAAAAAGAACAACCAAGAAAGCCTATATGGGTTAATTTTCAATATAGGGCCCGGTCAGACTGCTGCAAAAAAGCGCCCTGCAGTCTTATCTGACGGGCGCTCCCCTGTATATTTGCCTTCTTTCGGAAACCGTCAACGATTCGTTTCGAAATAGGCAGCTAATCCTTCATAAATACCTCTAGCAGATTTTTGTTGATAGGCTTGTTTACTGATTATGTTTTCTTCCATCGGGTTGGATAAGAAACCAAGCTCCACAAGCACAGATGGTTTATTATTATGTTTGAGCACATAGAAATCATTTGTTCTTGTGCCGCCATTCTTCAGTCCGACATTCTCTACAAGCTCATTCTGAATGGATGCGGCCAACTTCTTATCTTTATGATAGAAGGTGATAAGGCCCTTACTCGATTTGGGTCCCGCATTATAATGCAGGCTCACAAAAGCATCCGCCTTTCGGCTGTTGCTGATTTCGACCCTTTTGGCCAAGGACAGGTAGACATCATCATTTCTTGTAAGGATCACTTTCGCCCCTCCTGCTTCAAGCATCTCAGCAGCCAGTAATGTTGTTCCGAGTGTCAGTGTCTTTTCCTTATGATACAGCCCCGATGCACCTGGATCCCTGCCTCCGTGCCCAGCATCGAGTATAATCGTTTTTCCCTTTAATGCATCACTTTTCTTCACGGCAGAAGCATCGTTCTTCGGATCGGCAGCCAGCCATGAAGCAACCCAGACATGGGTGCCATCAGCCATCTGGAGCTTATACCAGTCCATCTGTCTGTCCACTTTCGTATAAATGGCTCCGGCTTTTGCAAGTGTCACAACCGGATACGACGTGCCGGGTCCTTTTCTCAGATTGGCGTTCTTCAATAGGACAATCTTCTCTTCTTTCACTGCATCATTTTGTTCAGTTGATAAATAGGCTTTCACTACCCAGCCGGTTGTTGCTCCTGATTTGATCTTCGCCCAGCTTCCACTCGTTTCGATGACCTTCACAACAGTATTCGTTTTCAAGGAGGTGATGATTTCGGATTTCGTTGATGCCGTCTGCCTTACATTCAAAGATGTTGCATTGACATAGTAGCTGACTCCCGAATCAGCGTTTGTGCTATTTGTATTTACTTTCGATATGTATTGTTTGGAAACCCAGCCATCGATACCCTCGTATCGAATCTGATACCAGCCGGCTTCCTCCCCCAATATAGAAACCGCGGATCCTTTCGGAATACTGCCGATTTTCTTTCCGTCAGGGGTATTCCGGATATTCAGCGTTGAGGCTGTATTCGTACCAGTAATGGAGGAATCCGACAGATACTCTGCAGAAACCCAGCCTGTCTGTTCCCCAAAATGGACTTTTTTCCAACCGTTTTTATTTTCTGACCATTTGACCTGTTCGTTCTCCTTCAGTTTCCCTATAACTTTGGAATCAGTGCCAGGAGCTTTCCTAACATTCAGGCTGTCTGCGTTGACGACTGCGAAATGATAGGCAGCGGCATAAGAATTTACCGGCTTGTACCATAAAACAGTCAATAATAGAACAAATAGTAGTATACCAATGATTATTTTCTTCACGTCATCCTCCTGTTTTCTCAAATTTTGCATTTCACTCCGCACCCTTCCATACCCTTCTTAACAAAAGCAGAAGCGCTGATCCCATAACACTGCCTCCTGGATTAGTGCATTCATTCTTCATAAGGTTTTATCGGCTGTCTAAATGGTTATTGAAGGTTGCAATAGAATGTGCAAGATTTACATCCCAGGTTGGCTAATTATGATACTCTTTTAATAGTGGACATGGACATTATATGATATCCATATACGCAATGAAAAGATGTGAAATGGACTATTAAGAAGAAAGGACTATTACAGATGGCCAGAAAAAAGATAATCGATCATCAAGAATTAATGTCCGCGACAGAGAAAATTCTAGTGGAGAAAGGCTATGATGCTTTTCACTTCAGACTTCTTGCGGAAGAATTGAATGTCGGGAGGAGTACTATATACGACTATTACTCCAATAAAGATGAGTTGATCTCCGCATACCTGCATTCTTTCGCTCATGAACGGGTACAAGAATCCAGACAAGTACTTCAATTGAAGAAAGCTGACGATCAATTGCGTGCTTTCTTATTTATATATTTAAAATACGATCATATTCAACAAGCCTTCACAATGATCAATCAAATGGAAGCCGAGAATAAAGAGACGAACCAGGAAATCATCAGACAAATCAGGTCATTGATTTCGGAATTATACCACGTCAGCCTTGAAGTGATCCGTAATGCAAAATCAGAAGGATTGATCAGGAAGGAAGCCGATGAGAAATTCATCTCTTATATTATGCTGCATCTCATCAAAATCCCGAATTACAGACAGCGGAACGAGGAAGAACGACTGGATGAGCTGATGGAATTCATCTTACATGGGAGCGGTCCATATTGATTGCGGCAAACAAAGAAGGTGTGCAATAATTATACGGATGGAATATACATAATTCCTTCTGTTTTTTTAAGAAAACCGACACATCTGTCGAATAAAAGGAGGCTATATATCTTGTTTAGACAAATCGCAAAGCTATGCAGCACGAAAAGGGGAGTATGGATCACTTTATCCATTTGGCTGATCCTGACCATCATCCTTGCCGTTACGGCTCCTGGAGGGAGAGATGTCGTTTCCCAAAAGGAAGGCAGCGGACTGCCGGAAGACAGCCTTTATGAACAAGGAGTTAAAGAGTATGATCAATATTTCTCGGAAGATGAAGGTACACCAGCATTTCTGATCCTTACCTCAGATAATAAGCTGACGGAAGATGACTTACTCAGCATCACCGCATCCACCAAGCAATTGACTGAAGAAAATATTAAGAATGTTAAGGAAATTGTTCCGCTGCATCAGCTTCCTCCACAAGCATTGACAGGATTTATTTCGGAAGATGGGACGACCTTGAATCTTCCGATTATCTTACAGCCTGATCTTGATTCCGGAGTGATGGGGGATACACTTGAAGAAGTCGAAGAGGTCATCAAAGGTGTCGTGACTGATGATATCAGTTTCAAAATGACCGGTCCTGCAGCAATCGCTTCAGATACTACGAAATTATTCGAGAGAGCTGACGTTGTTCTCATTCTATCGACTGTCGGTTTGATTCTTATCTTGCTTATTGTGATTTACCGCTCACCGCTGCTTGCGATCATTCCGTTACTCGCATGCGGTATTGTCTATGTGGTTGTCGATAAAACGCTTGGACTAGCGGGTCAGGCAGGATTATTCCTTGATGCCCAAACCTTGTCGATTATGGCCATACTGCTATTCGCCGCCATCACGGACTATTCGTTATTCGTTTTTGCCCGCTTCCGTGAAGAACTTGAAGTCAGAAGCGATAAATTCGAAAGCATGAAGAAAGCGATGCAATCTGTCGGGGAACCGATATTCTTCAGCGGAACGACAGTCATTGTCGCTGTACTGATGTTATTCTTCGCATCAGACGCTGCCTACAGAAATTTCGCACCAGTATTCGCAATCGCAATGGCGATCATAGCCATCGGCGGACTTACATTAGTGCCTGCACTTTTCACGTTATTCGGAAGAATCGCCTTTTGGCCGTTCGTCCCTAAAAAGGGTGAACAAAAGAAGAAGAAGGAGAGTATTTGGAGCAAACTCGGTACTTTTGTTGTCAAAAAACCGTTGTTGATCGGAAGCATCATCACGATTGTACTGGTTGCATTCTCATTTAACATCATGAATATGCAATTCAATTATAATCTGTTGAAATCCTTCCCTGAAGACTTGGAATCCCGAGAAGGATACGAGCTTCTTGAAGAGAAATTCTCCCAAGGAAGCCTTGCACCTACAACAGTATTGATTTCTGCAGATGAGCAACTGCAGGGAGACACTCTTTCTTCCATCATAAAAGAGCTTGAAGGAGAAGAAGGGGTCGAAAGTATCTCTCCAACTTCAGATGAAATTGCACAGAATCCAGCGACGGCATTATCTGAAAATGGAAAAGCGGCAAGCTTCCAGATGACTTTCGATTATAATCCTTATTCCACGGATGCCATTCAGGCGATTATGGAGATGCAGGGTAAAACAGATGACTATCTGAAAGATAACGGCGCATCGGATGATTACTCCCTTTATTTCACAGGGGAAACTGCCTTACAGGCTGATTTGGACAGGGCCAATGACAGAGATACTCTGCTTGTTATCGTATTGGTCACATTGTTCATCACGATCATGCTCGGTCTGTTGACACGCTCTGTCATCGCACCGCTTTATATGATGGGAACCATCCTCCTGTCCTATTTCTCTGCTCTTGGAATCGGAATCTTCCTTCTTGATCAGTTCTTCGGTATTGAAGACATCAGTTCGAGGATTCCATTGTATACTTTCGTATTCCTTGGTGCGCTCGGTGTCGATTATAATATTATGCTTGTCTCCCGTATCCAGGAAGAAGTCGGGAAATTCTCACTCAAGGAAGCTGTACAACGCGGTATCACATTCACTGGCGGTGTCATTTCTTCTGCGGGGCTGATTCTCGCAGCAACATTTGCGGTCTTGACTACGCAGCCGGTCATGGAGCTGTTCACATTCGGCTTTGTTGTGGCACTTGGGATACTAATTGACACATTCATCATCCGATCCATGCTTGTGCCTGCCATCATTGTACTGCTTGGCAAATGGGCATTTTGGCCATTCAAGAAGAAAAAAATAGAAGAAGCACAAAATAAAACAGAATATGATGCATAATATCTAAACCAGCTTGGGCGGCAATGCCTCTGCTGGTTTTCTTTTTCAACCAAGGGATCTCGTTTTCATCTCCTCTGTAATTAAATCTCCATTATTCTATAATAATCAATCCTTAATAATAATTATTATAAATAAATATTGATTTTTAGATAATTTGTGTTATTATTTATTTAGTGAATTTTTTCATTATCACAAGGGGGATATACTATGACGAATAACCGTTTAACTACGAGCTGGGGAGCTCCGGTTGGAGACAATCAAAACTCTATGACAGCAGGTTCACGCGGACCTACTTTAATACAAGACGTACATTTACTTGAGAAACTTGCACATTTCAACAGAGAACGTGTACCTGAGCGTGTAGTACATGCGAAAGGTGCTGGAGCACATGGCTATTTCGAAGTGACGAATGATGTGAGTCAATATACAAAAGCTGCATTTCTATCTGAAGTAGGAAAGAAAACACCTATGTTCATCCGATTCTCTACTGTTGCAGGCGAACTTGGATCAGCAGATACTGTCCGTGACCCGCGCGGATTTGCAGTGAAATTCTATACAGAGGAAGGGAACTATGATCTCGTAGGAAATAACACACCTGTGTTCTTTATCCGTGATGCAATCAAGTTCCCTGACTTCATCCATACACAAAAGCGCGATCCTAGAACACATTTGAAGAACCCTACTGCGGTTTGGGATTTCTGGTCTTTATCACCTGAGTCCCTTCATCAGGTAACGATCTTGATGTCCGACAGAGGACTTCCTGCTTCCCTTCGACATATCCACGGTTTCGGAAGCCATACGTACCAATGGATCAATGCAGAAGGACAAGGTGTCTGGGTGAAATATCATTTCAAAACAGAACAAGGAATCAAGAATCTTGATGTCGATTTGGCAGCAAAAATTGCCGGCGAGCATCCAGATTATCATACAGAAGATCTATTCAACGCTATTGAAGACGGCAATTTCCCTTCTTGGAAATTATGTGTTCAAATCATGCCTTTCGAAGATGCGGATACATACCGCTTCGATCCGTTCGATGTGACAAAAGTTTGGTCTCAAAAAGACTATCCATTAATTGAAGTCGGCCGCATGGTACTTAACCGCAACCCGGAAAACTATTTCGCGGAAGTGGAACAAGCGACATTCTCACCAGGGACTTTAGTGCCGGGAATCGATGTTTCACCTGACAAAATGCTTCAAGGCCGTTTATTCGCCTATGCTGACGCACATCGTTACCGCGTAGGGGCAAACCATAATGCATTGCCGATCAACCGTCCGCTGGCTCCAGTGAACAATTATCAACGTGATGGATTCATGCGTCCAGATGATAATGGCGGACGTGCAGTCTATTACGAACCGAACAGCTTCAGCGGTCCTAAAGAAGATGCGGCTGAAAAACGTCCGGCAATACATGTATCCGGAACTACAGACAGCGTTTCTTATGACAGGGACGATTTCTATACACAACCTGGCGATCTATACCGCTTGATGTCCGAAGACGAGCGCGCACGCCTTGTCCGCAACATCGTTAACAGTATGAAAGATGTACAATTGGAAGAAATCAAGCTCCGCCAGATCCGCCATTTCTTTAAAGCTGATCCGGAATACGGTATCCGCGTTGCTGAAGGCCTTGGTCTTGAAGTACCGGAAGACTTGATTCAGCCAGTCTAAGAATCATATTCTCGCTTATATTCTCATATTCTCATTTGAAAGGCATCCGACCAAGTCGGATGCCTTTTTTTTTCGAAAACGATTAGTAATTGATAAAAAGAGGTATAGAAAAGAACAAAGAAAGAGGGGAAAAATAATGAAGAAACCAATCATAGGCATAAGCAGTTCTGTTTTAGATATAGAAATTAAAGGAGAAACAAATCCATGCGTGCAAGTGAATCACCAATATGTGAAAGCTGTTCTGGAAATAGGGGCTGTACCGGTTGTTATTCCGGTAGGTAATCCACAACTGGCGGAAGAGGCCATCGAGTTATGTGACGGTCTTCTTTTATCGAGCGGAGAAGACGTCCATCCTTCCAACTACGATGAAGCTCCTTCAGAAGAACTCAAACAAATCAACATCAGCAGGGATGAAATGGAAATCGCCCTTGTCAAAGCAGCATTAAAGAAAAAAATACCCATTATCGGCACATGCCGGGGACTTGGTGTCATCAATGTAGCTTTGGGCGGATCCATGAAACAAGACATCGAGAAGGAGAACGGTGAGATTGCACATAATCAGGAAGATGACAGAAAGCTTGCCACCCATGAAATCCAATTGAAGAAAGACAGTCATCTTTTCGCATTGCTCGGTGAAGAAAAAGCGCTTGTGAACAGCAAGCACCATCAAGCAATCAATGAACTGGCGCCGGAATTGAGAGTCGCGGCTACAGCAGCGGATGACGTTATTGAAGCTGTTGAAGCCAAAGACAAGGATATATTCATCATGGGTCTGCAATTCCATCCAGAAGAACTGTTCGCTCAAGACACAGGTATGCTCAATCTTCTCATCGGTTTCAGGAAAGCATGTGAGAAGAAATGAATGTAAAAGAAGGCGGAGTGTCTGCACTCCGCCTTCTTTTTGCTGTCTGTCAACTCTTTCACTTCAGTTGCTCTTAACAAGCAAATTGACCGCTTCCTTGACCAGCTGTTCCGTGTCTTTTCCTTCTTCAGTTGCTTGCTTGACACATTCCACCAGATTGGCACTGACGATCACTCCGATTGTACGGTCAATTCCTGTACGTGCGGCAGAAAGTTGCGTGATGACATCTTTACAGTCTTTGTTTTCTTCCATCATTTTCAGAATGCCCCGAAGCTGTCCTTCGATTCTCTTCACACGGTTTGTCACTTGATTATCGTATTGCAATGAAGTTTCCTCCTTTTATCAGACTGATTTCCTGCTGGAACAACCGCAGCCAGCCAATGAGTATGATACTACTTCAATCCCTTTCTTACGAAGCATGCGGATACCCACATTTTTTTCTATAGCATTAGAAGCGATCACATGCACTTGCTTCCCTAGTACTTCCTGATAATTTCGATTAAGATACGCTACCGGTATATTGACCGATGGTGTCATTGGCTCTTTATCAGACACATTATAATCCCTGATATCCAGGGTGATTTCCGCTCTGGTTGCCTTTTCTTTCTCACAAGGCACATCCAAGATCGGAAAATTCCTTTTATAGATAATCCCAGCAAATATGATTGCTATCAACACAGTTGTCAAAACCATTTGCCTCATCTCCACATATAGTTATACAAAAACTATATACCCCTCCAGGTATAAAAGTCAATTAAATGATCTATACGCTATCTTTGTCTTCAGGATTTCCGAACGAATCCATTATATGTTGGTAAAAGCTTCAGTGCGTACAATATTGAAAAAAGCCGCCTTGCGATATGCAAAGCAGCTTTTCACCTAAGCTTCTTCTGTAATGGATTTCTGCTTCTTATCCTTGGAGATTTTCTTCGTCAGTTTACTCATCACTTCATAGGCGATCGGAACAATCACCAACGTCAGTAATGTGGAACTGATCAAGCCTCCGATTACAGTGACTCCAAGACTTTTGGAAATGATTCCACTGCCCTCAAGTCCGAGTGCCAACGGCAGCAACGCGCCGATTGTGGCGATTGCTGTCATAAGGATCGGACGAAGTCGTGTGACTCCTGCCTCCAATAAAGCTTCACGTGTAGAAATTCCTTCTTTTTCTTTATGAATGACACGGTCAATCAGAACAATCGCATTCGTTACGACGATTCCGATCAGCATCAAAGCACCCATCATCGCGGATACACTTAAGGTCTCACCGGCAACAAGAAGTCCGACCAGCCCTCCAATGATTGCGAACGGCAAGGAGAAGAGAATGGCGAATGGTGCAAGTCCGCCGCCGAATGTGATCACCAAGACTAGATACACAATCGCGATTGCCGCCAGCATCGCAAGACCAAGCTGTGTAAAGGATTCATTGATGTCCTCCGTTACTCCGCCCATCGTCACTTCCACACCGGATGGCAGATCCATATCATCAATTTCTTTCTGCAGATCAGCCGATGCGGCTGCGACATCGTCCTTCTTCAGCTCGCCACTGACGGAAACGAATATATCCCCATTCCGTCTGTTCACTGTTTCTGATGTTGTGCCTTCTTCCACTTCTGCTACATCACCGATTCTTACCTGTATTCCTAACGGAGATGTAAGCATCTTATCTTCCAGATCTTCAATGGAGGTATATGTTTCTTTTTCCTTTTGGACATATACATTCAGATCTTTGCCGTCTTTCTCGACAGTTGTCAGCACAGGCTGATCCCTTTCAGGAGCAAGGGCCATACTGATCTGACCTGCTGTCAGGCCAAGCGAACTAAGCTTCTCCTGATCAGCTACGAAAGTGAACTCGTCATACGATTCCGCAATACTTGTTTCCACCTTATTGTAATCAGAGTTGCTTGTCATGATTTCTTCAAGCTCTGCGACAACAGGTTCGATATCTTTCATTTCCTCACCGTATATTTGGATATCGATGACATTACTTGAACCGGTCATACTGAAATCTTGGTTCTTCCATTCACCTTTATCTGTTTTAGCCTGCACTTCCTTGATGACATCTTCTTTCTCTTGATCGAAATTCTCTGTGTCACTATCATAGTTCACAAAGAACATCGCACTATTCGAGTCTCCCATGCCCATCTGCATGCTTCCGCCAAGAGACATTTGGACAGTCTTCACACCGTCACGGCTCAAATACAATTCTTCAGCCTCCGTAATGATACGCTCTGTCTCTTCAGGAGTCACACCTGGATTCGGCTTGAAAGTGATAATCATGGATTTCTCTTCATCCATTGACAGGAAGCTGACGCCGATCATCGGAATCAGCGCCAAGCTGCCGATGAGCATCAGAACCGCAATCCCGCTGGTTATGATCTTATGGTTCAACGTCCAGTTAAGGATTTTTTTGTAGCCTCCGGCAAGCTTTCCTGGTTTGCTTTCCGTATGCTTCTTCTTCACACCATTTTTGAATAAGATATGGGCCATCATCGGCACAATCGTAATCGCCACAAACAAGGAAGCGAGAAGTGCAAACACCATCGTCAATGCGAATGGCATGAACAGCTCTCCGACCATGCCTCCGACCAGCCCCAGCGGAAGGAAAACGGCGATTGTCACGATTGTTGATGACATGATCGGGACAAACATTTCCTTTGTCGCTTCCCTGATCAAATCGAATCCTTTCAACTTTTCAGTAGAATTGGACATACGTCTGTAAATATTCTCAATGACAACGATTGAATCATCCACCACACGGCCGATTGCGACAGTCATTGCCCCGAGTGTCATAATATTGAGTGTCACATCCATTTGCTTCAATAGGATGACGGCAATCAGTAATGATAATGGAATCGATATAACAGAGATGATCGTCGATTTGATATCTCTCAAGAATAAGAGGATGATGATCATCGCAAACAATGCGCCGAATAGAGCCTTGCTCAACATTGTTTCAACTGAATCTTCAATCGGAAGCGCCTGATCGAATGTCGCCACCGATTCCAACCCGTCTATTTCCTCTTCGAATTTCTCCATTTCTTCCTTCACAACGTTAGCGACATCCACGGTATTGGCATCCGTGGCTTTCACAACAGAAATACCAATGGCTTCTTTCCCGTTCGTTCTGGAAATGGATTCCGCTTCTTCGACCTCTTTGATTTCGGCTAATTCACTTAACTTCACAGTCGGAATTCCGGATTGCCCAGCTCCTTGGGGTGCCTGCACCTCACTATTTCCAGCGGATGCACCCGGCTGTTGTGCCTGCGAACCTTGAGCAGCATCACCGGATGGGATGACCGGGATCTGAAGATTTTGCAGTTCTTCCATCGTAGTGATATTGCCATCTACTTGGACCGCTTTTTCTGATTCACCGAAAGTATAGATACCTAAAGGAACATCAACCGCAGATCCTTTGATGATCCCTTCTATTGTTTCAGTCGATAAATTCAATTCTTTTAATTTTTCGTCATTATAAATCAGTTGTACCTCTTCCAATTGCTGCCCTGAAATCTGTACGGAAGAAACACCCGCAAGTCCTTCTAAAGAAGGGGCGATTTCCTTTTCCACCGTTTCCGTCAGTTCAGCAAGCGATTGTTCATCATTAGCGACACTCAGTGCCAAGATCGGGAATGCATTGATATTGACTTTGTCGATTGTCGTTTCTTCCGCTTCTTCCGGAAGGGTGATCATCGCCAGGCTCTCTTCCATCTCCTGCTTCGCTTCATCCATATCCTTACCATATTCATATTCGATTTGGAGTGAAGATGCATTCTGATAGGATGCAGCATTGACTGATAATACGCCGCTCAAATTTTGTACCGCCTGTTCAAGCGGCTGGGATACTTCTTGGTCCACCTGTTCCGGTGTAGCACCCGGATAAACGGTTGTGACGCTCAGCACCGGGATGCTGATATCGGGAATGCTTTCTAGTTTCATCTTCATTCCCGAATACAAGCCGGCAGCAACCACTATGATGGTGATCAACCATACAGCCAGTTTGTTTTTCAGCGAAAAATTGATAATACTGTTCATTTGGGCCTCCTCAAGATAAGTTGCTTCGTTTATTCAGACTGGCCTTTTCAATCGGTTGCGGGAATTTGGTGCATCAATTTTCTAAATATTGACTGCTCAGCCGTAATATTTAATAATATAGATGACCAGTCAGTCATATGTCAATGAACAACAATTGAATTTTCTATATTTTTAATCAAATGATGTCATCCAATAGCAGGAAGGAGGAATTCAATTGAAGGAGAAGGAGAAGCAACTCATAGAAGCTTCCATTAAACTCTTTGCGGCGAAAGGATACACTTCCACTTCTGTTCAAGAAATTGCGAATGAAGCAGGAATTTCAAAAGGCTCCTTTTATTTATATTTCAAATCGAAAGATGCACTCTTAATCGCTATTTTTAATTATTATTATGATACGATCAAAATCGAACTCAGCGGCTTGCAAGATTTGAATTTGACTCCAAGAGAACGCTTCGTCGAAAGCTTCACAAGACAATTGGAAGCCTTCAGCGACAAAAGGGAATTTATCATCATGCAGGCGAAAGAAAGGGCATTACCCAATAATGAGGAAATTGCTGCTTTGATGACCAAAATCCGGCAAGAAACCATTGAATATATGCAAGACTCACTTAGGGATATATACGGGAAGGACGTTGAGGAATACGTCTTTGTCGCATCATTGATGATCCAGGGAATCGTAAACTCCTTTATGGAACTGACTGTCATCAACTCGTACGACGGAGATGAAAGGAAGATTGCCGTCTTTTTGCTCAAGAGTATGGATCATTTGGTGTATGGTATGATCCGGGATAAGGAAAAGCCCATCCTATCCAACGAAGACTATCATTCCATTTATCTGTGCAAAAGCGAGTATAAGCATGCAAGGAAACATGCAGGTCTATTGAAGGAACTGTCCAACGCAAAAAAGGATCTGATGCCTGCAGACCCTTGTTATATCACTTTGGAAGTACTGGAAGAAGAAATACAGAAAGAAGAACCAAGAATACCTGTCATACATGGCATGCTCGCGAATTTCAAGGATGAAAAAGCGTATCTCCCTTTAATCAAGCTGTTGAAAGACCGATTTCCAGGAGATTGAACTACATCTATAATCTTTCGGAAACAAGAGAGAAATTCTCTTGTTTCCTGCTTACCTATCAGACAGTTACACCTCGATTACGTATTTCGGCTGCTTTCCCAAAACTCCATCGACAACATTTTCTGCCGCAAGCATGGCCATGGCAGCTCTTGTTTCAAAGGTAGCCGATGCTACATGGGGCAGTGTGATGACATTAGGTAAACGGAGCAAGGGATTCTTCTTATCAATCGGTTCTTTCTCAAAAACGTCAAGTGCTGCTCCCTTGATCTCGTTTTCTTGCAATGCATGGATCAAAGCTGCTTCATCAACAGTTCCTCCCCTTGATCCATTAATGAAGAAGGCCGATTTCTTCATTAATTTGAATTCCTCGATACCCATCAGCTTTTCCGTTTCTTTCGTCAACGGCGTCATCAATACCACAAAATCAGATTTCTTCAACAAATCCGGCAAGCGGCAATATGCTGCTTCATACTTATGCTCAGCATCGATATTCCTTGAACGATTATGATAGAGAATCTCCATATCAAAACCGAATCTTGCTCTCTTTGCGATGGCTGTTCCTATGCCGCCCATCCCTATAATCCCGAGCGTTTTATGATGAACATCCGAAGAAAACCACTCCCTGCCAGCTGTATCCTGCCATTTTCCTTCTTTTACGTAACCATCCAGTTCAGTAATGCGGCGGGCTGAAGCAAGCAGCATACCAAATAATAAATCCGCAACTGTTTCGTTCAATACGTCAGGTGTATTGGCTGCAATAATGCCATGCTTTGTTAAAGCCTCCATGTCGAAATTATCATAGCCTACTGATACATTGCTTACAATTTTCAGTTCAGGTGCGTGCTCCAGCAGCTCTTCGTCTACCCGAAGCCCGGCACCGACCAATCCAGCCGTATCTTTCAACTCTTTCATAAATACTTCACGGTTTCCTTCATTCACCTCATCGAAGCAAACTGTTTCACAATATTGCTGTATGTATGCCGTCGCTTTATGTCCTATCTTTGAATAAATGAGTACTTTTGGTTTCATCTGATTCCTCCTTATGTAACAAAAAGAGCCTTCGGCAGGCTCTGATTCCTTTATTCATTCTTCAAAAGTCCGGATGCGGAATCGTCCACTTCCTTCAAGACTTTCACAGAACGGCTTGTCGAGGCTTCATTCTCTATCAATAGTTCCTTATAGGATTGCAGTACTTGTTCGAGTGTCTCATTCATATACCCGAGCTTCTCCGTCATATCAAGAACATTCGTATTATGGAGGTCTTCTATCTTCAACGGCTCGATTGTTTGTGCAGATGATTGAAGTTTCTTCAGAGCTTGCTCCACTTCTCCATAAATCACTTTAACTTCCATATGCACTCCCCGCTTTCAGCGTTCATTTATTTATTGCAGCAGCTGCTTCAGCTGCCATTGCGGCTTCCATCGCTGCGATGGCAGCTTTCAGGCTGATTATTTCATTCTCCAGGCTGGTCATCTTATCGGAAAGCGCATTGAATACGGAACTGAATTGTGTTCCCATTATTTCCCCATAGCTTGTGGCAATTTCATTTTCCCTGATCTTCTCGAACTCGTTTGCCCGTTCACCAGCCCAAGTTTCTGGTGTGAGCACCGGTTCCTGACATAGTCTATAGTTATCGGAGAAATCCAGGAGATTCTGCTGCAGCTTTCCTTCACAGACCTGAAGTCTGTTCAACTGTTCTTGCTTTATCCGCAATTGTTCATATAAATCCGATAGGCTCATGGATATTACACCTCTGTTCATTTAATAATGACCTGCAGTTCCCAATTAGGGACATCCTGTATTTCCTTTGATGAATGAGAATGACATCCTTTTTTTCCTTAACACCGACAGCTTTTCTCGTTCCCTTAGTCAATCAAACGACTCTTTTATATACATTTATGGGTTATTTTCCCTCGCTATTCAACCTTTAACTATTGTTAATCTTAAAAATGAGTCCATTATCCTAGCCCGCATACGAATAACACATATCTTATTACATATAATTCATGCGATATTCCTCATCCACTAAATTAGGTATTTAGCCGCAGAAAAGAAGACGCCGGCATCATAAGGCCAGCGTCTTTTCATTATTATTTATCCTCTTTATCCGGCTTACCGAAGTGGATCCTGTTCGGGGGCATCATAAAGCCGCTTTTCTCCATCATTTGAAAATGATGTTCGAACCGGCTGATCACTTTCGTTCCTTCTTCTTCTGATAACTTTCCGTATTCCACGTATTTCTGTATCAGTTTTTTCTTTTCATTCAGGATGTTTTGGTGAATTCCCCTAACTTCCTTCAATTGTTCATCTGTAAGTTTCACATTGTCCTCTGACATTGTCTCCTGCTTTTCTTCCGCAAAAGCATCATGAGGAATTCCCCAAAAAAGAAGCATAGCAGCAGCTGCGATTAATATACTTTTTTTCATTTGTCTTCACGCCTTTCGTCCATTTTGTTTATTTTTACACCGTTCTCCAAAAATATGTATCTTTCATGCCAAAGAAGCCCTTTCCTCGTTTTTAGGAAAGGGCTTCTCTTCATATGCTGAAATCCAAAAATACTTTGAACTCTTTCGGTTTGATATAAACCTGATCCCCTGCACGGAACTTCTGTGCCTCCAGATCATCCTTTGTTGTTTCTGCTTCAATTGTCTCTCCTGTATCATCCCGCTGCAATTCGACACGAACAATCGGGCCGATTTTGTGAATATGGATAATAGTCGAGCGAATGGATTCCTTGGCTGTCGCGTCCTTTTCAATGATAAAGTGGTGCGGACGTACATACCCGACCCCGTCTGCTTCCTCTGTCTCGGCATGTTCCGGTACATCCAAATGGTAATTACCGGTCTCCAGACGGCCTTTGCGTACTTTTCCAGCAAAAGTGTTCACGCTCCCAAGGAAATCATAAACAAAGGGATTGGCAGGCTGCTCATACACCTCGCTCGGAGTTCCTATCTGTTCTATTTTGCCGTCGTTCATGATCACAATCCGGTCGGCCACATCCAATGCTTCCTCCTGATCATGCGTCACGAAGACACTCGTGATATCAAAATCGTTATGGAGTTTCCTCAGCCAGCGGCGGAGCTCTTTACGTACCTTTGCGTCCAATGCCCCAAATGGTTCATCCAGCAAAAGCACCCGCGGCTCGACCGCCAATGATCTGGCAAGAGCTACCCTTTGCCTTTGCCCGCCGGACAATTGTGAAGGATACCGCTCCGCATAATTCTCCAGTTTGATCAGCGAGAGCAGCTCTCTCACTTTCTGATCGATTGCTTCCTTGGATGGTCTGCTTCGCTTTGGCCGTACCCTGAGTCCATATGCGACATTTTCATAAATCGTCATATTGCGGAAAAGCGCATAATGCTGGAAGACAAATCCCACCTGCCTTTTGCTCACATGGATATCCGTCAGATCTTGTTCATTGAACAGTACCTGCCCCTCATCAGCATGTTCAAGCCCCGCAATGATCCGCAGAAGCGATGTTTTCCCCGATCCCGAGGGACCGAGCAATGCGACCAGCTCGCCGCTCCCGATTTCAAGGTTGATATCTTTCAGTATCCGGGCATTCCCATATGACTTGGAGATGTTTTCTATATTGATGAGCATCTCATTTCCTCCTCGTCTACGTTTTAGTCGAGCGATAACCCGACTTCCACTCGATGATGTTTTTGATGATCAGCGTCACAATCGCAATCAAAGACATAAGCGATGCAACCGCGAACGCTGCTGAAAACTGGTACTCATTGTAGAGAATCTCTATATGAAGCGGCATCGTGTTTGTCATTCCGCGGATATGCCCCGAAACCACCGAAACGGCACCGAACTCTCCTACCGCTCTCGCATTACATAGGATGATGCCGTACAGAAGACCCCATTTGATATTGGGAAGTGTGATTTTCCAGAATGTCTGAAAACCATTCGCACCAAGTACAAGTGATGCCTCCTCTTCCGAAGTCCCTTGATTTTGCATAAGCGGAATAAGCTCCCTGGCCACAAACGGAAATGTGACAAACAAAGTGGCGAGCACAATTCCAGGGACAGCAAAAATGATTCTGATGTCATGATCCATCAGCCAAGGACCAATGAAGCTTCCCGAACCGAATAATAGGATGAAGATGAGCCCGGCAATAACCGGGGAAACGGCGAAAGGCAGATCGATCAGTGTAATCAACAGATTTTTTCCCCTGAATTGATACTTACTGATGGCCCAAGCCGCACAGACACCGAATATTGCGTTAATCGGGACTGCTATCACAACAACAAGCAATGTCAGCTTAATAGCGGAGAGTGCATCCGGATGGGTGATCGCCGCAAAATAAACTTCTGCTCCTTTCTCGAATGCCTTGATGAAGATGGCAACCAGCGGCAGCAGCAGAAATAACGACAGAAACAGCAGGGCTGTTCCGATCAACAGGATCCGGATATATAAAGGTTCGGTTGTCCCGGTTTTTCTTGGGTAACGTTTCACCGTTTTCACATGCTCCATTTCCGTTTCCATACGGTCTCCCTCCTATCCATGATTGAATCTCCTGCCTGACCACCATTGCAATATATTGATTGTGAGCAGGATAAAAAAGGTGATGATGAGCATGACGGCTGCAATGGCTGTCGCACCGACATAGTCGTATTGCTCAAGCTTGGTCATGATGATCAGTGGTGTGATTTCCGTTTTGTACGGCATATTGCCAGATATGAACACAACCGATCCATACTCCCCGAGTGCACGGGAAAAGGAAAGGGCGAATCCCGTTAGAACCGCAGGGATGATTTCCGGCAGAATCACCTTACGGAATGTCTGCAGACGGGTTGCTCCCAAAAGGGAAGACACCTCTTCGACTTCTTTCCCGATATTCTCAAGCACTGGCTGTACCATCCTGACCACAAACGGCAGACCGATGAAGATAAGAGCGACCATAATGCCGAGAGGCGTGAACGCAATTTTGAATGAGAAAAATTGCCCGACCCAGCCGTTACCTGCATATAGGGTGGTCAAAGCGATCCCTGCAACGGCAGTAGGCAGCGCAAATGGCAAATCCACCAGACTATCCACAATCTTCTTGCCCGGAAACTCATATCTTACAAGGACCCACGCAATCAACACGCCAAAGATGGCATTGATGACTGCAGCAGCAAAAGCTGTCCCGAAACTGATCTTATAGGACGCGATTGCCCGCTCATCTGTAACCGTTTCAATGAAACCCGATATACCTAAGGATGATGCATGAAGGAAAACCATCGATAATGGCAGGAGCACAAGCACTCCTAGATAAAGGACAGTAAATCCCATTGTAATACCGAATCCCGGCAATACTCCTCTTTGTTTACTCTTTTTCTTTCCCATATTGATCACATCTTTTCTTTGCCTGACTTGGGTGCGGCCGGAAGAACCGGCCAAACATGCATTTTCTTATGGTTTGTAAATGTCATCGAAGGTGCCTCCGTCTTTGAAGTGTATCTCTTGAGCTTTCTGCCAGCCCCCAAATTGATCATCGACATTCACAAGTTCTATGTCCGGAAACAATTCATCGTATTCTTTCAGAATATCCTCATTCCTCGGACGATAATAATTCTCCGCGGCTATTTTTTGCCCTTCATCACTATAGAGATAATCCAGGTACCCCTCCGCAACTTCCGCTGTCCCTTTCTTCTCCGTCACCTTATCCACGACAGCAACCGGAGGCTCGGCAAGTATACTGATCGACGGGGATATGATTTCGAATTTATCCTCTCCAAGTTCATTGATGGATAAGAAAGCCTCATTCTCCCAAGCGATCAATACATCGCCTATTCCTCTCTCCACAAAAGTGGTCGTCGCACCTCTTGCTCCTGAATCCAGCACTTCCACATTCTGATACAATTTCTGGACGAATTTCTTCGCTTTCTCTTGGTCACCATCATATTTCTTCTCCGCATATGCCCATGCAGCCAAGTAATTCCACCTTGCTCCGCCGGATGTTTTCGGGTTAGGTGTGACGACAGAGACATCTTCCCTGATTAAATCGTCCCAATCTTCAATCTTCTTTGGGTTCCCTTTCTTCACCAGAAAGACGATGGTGGATGTATAAGGAGATGAATTATCCGGTAATTCCTTTTGCCATCCTTCCTCGATCAGGCCATTGCTCGAGATCTCGTCTATATCATATGCGAGCGCCAATGTGACCAAGTCCGCTTCAAGTCCGTCAATAACCGCTCTTCCTTGTTTGCCCGATCCTCCATGAGATTGCTGGATCGTCACCTTCTGACCTTCTTCCGCTTCCCAATGCTTACTGAAAGCTTCGTTGAATTCCTGATACAGCTCCCTTGTAGGATCGTAAGAAACATTCAGCAGCTCAACGGTATCATTGCCTCCGGATGCCTCATCATTTCCGCATCCGGCCAGTACCCCCGTTGTTAAAATGACTGCCGAAAACCACTTCGCTTTCTTCATTCCCTTCCCCCCTCATGCAAAAATAAAAAGGCATACCGCGCCTAAGTACGCGGTATGCCTTCGGTTCTTCCGATCAGCAATTTCTGAATTTCTTACTGTTCATATTAAAGCTTACTATTCCAAGTTGTCAACTATGTTTTTATATTTAGTCATGGATATTCATTACTGTGACTTTTTCACGTGACATGCTTTCGATGCTTCTGCGGATACCTTGAGTGCCTGTTCCGGATCCTTTGACACCGATGAACGGGAAATGGTCAGGTCCGCGTTCTGTTCTGCCATTGATTTGGACAGTTCCTGTTTCCAGCTTCGGTGCGATCAGAAGCGCTTGATTGATATCCTTTGTGAAGATGCTTGCCTGTAAACCGAACTCGGATTCATTCGAAAGTGCGATTGCTTCCTCATCCGATTTGACACGAATGAGCGGCAGGACTGGACCGAATGGCTCCTGCCATGCGACTTTCATGTCGGGTGTCACATGGTCTAGAAGTGTCGGATAAATCAAGTTGCCTTCCCGCTTATTTCCGCTGAGCAGTACAGCTCCTTTTGTAATAGCATCATCGATCAGACCTTGCACATAGTCGGCTGAGCCTTCATCGATTAACGGAACGATTGTACAATTGTCCACAGGTGAACCTACCGTCAATGCTTCCACTTCTTTTTTCAGCAGCTCCGCCAGACGGTCCGCTGCGTTTTCATGCACAAGCACTCTTTTGATGGCAGTGCATCGCTGGCCGGAATAGGAATAGGCACCGGAAACGATTTGTTTTGCTGTGTACTCCAAATCGGCATCTTCCCTCACAATCGCAGGGTCCTTTCCTCCCAATTCCATCACAAGCGGGATCATTTTGGCTTTACTTGCGATATGTATACCGTTCTTTGTTCCCCCCGTGAACGAAATCATGTTGATGCCGGGGTGTTCCACCAAATAATCGCCGATAACTGAGCCGCGTCCAGTGACCACATTCAATACGCCTGCAGGAAGTCCTGCACGATCCAAGGCCTCAATCATTTTGATTCCGCTTAAAGCCCCCTGAGTCGCTGGCTTGAATATGACAGCATTCCCGCTGATGAGAGCCGGTGCTATTTTCGCCGCCGAAAGGTTGACCGGATAGTTGAACGGCGCAATCGCAAGTACGACACCTAATGGCACACGGTGTACGATTGCGATCTTGGAGCGTGTACCGCCGACGAAGTTCTCACCCATGATGCTTTCACCATGCATATGGTATGCCTCTTCAATTGTATAGCGGATGAAGTCTGTTGTTCTTTCCACTTCTTTGATTGAATCATTATATCCTTTACCGACTTCCATCATGATCATTTCAGCAATCTCTTCTTTTGCTTTAAGAAGTTCTTCGATCCATTTATATAGATATTCCCCGCGCTCACGCACTGTAAGATCCGCCCATGCGGATTGTGCTTTACGGGCAGAACGAATTGACTCATCGAGCTCATCGCGCGTCATTGCCTGAACCTTTCCAATTTCCGTCCCTAAGTAAGGAGATTTGACCGATATTGTCTCTTTTGATCCGGTCTCTTTCCATTCTCCACCCAAATAATACTTATATGTGTTGTTCATGCTGTGTCCCTCCACTTATCATGTGTCATACCACACCGCTTATCAGGTTATTTCTTATTATCTGCAATAAGGATATTTGTAGCCTGTTAAATAATTATGTATTGTCCATATTATGGGGTGATTTTCCGGCAAGGAAATCATCCCGATATGTACAGACACTTGTTAATATAAAGATTGTTCACCAAATAATAAAGATGAAGTTTATGGTATATCTGTAAATTACGTCAATTATAAGGTGAAGCGAATCAAAGGATCCGCTTTCTTTGCTGTGGAGCTTAAAATACTGATACAAAAAAAGATGCCCTTATGCGGACATCTCCTGTTTGTATCATTGTCGGATCCACTTCCAAATTTCAGAAATGCTGGCATTCTTGCCATACATCAATATACCTGTTTTGAATATCTTTCCCGCCAGCTTCATGAACAGGATGATGCTTATCACTAGAATAGCTAACGATATGAAGATTTCCATCCACGGCCATTGGTCCAAGAGCGATAGCCTCAATAGAAGGATACCAGGAGCCGTAATCGGAAAGTAGGTTCCGATCATTGCTGTCAGTCCTTCCGGATTTGAGATGACAGGACCCATCAATATGAAGGGAAGGAACGGCAGCATCATGACCATTCCCTGGAAATTGCTTGTGGCCGTCATATCTTCGACCGTCGCACCGATGCTGACAAAGATGGATGCAAACAGTAAGTAACCTGCAATCGCTATGAACAGCAATAACATTGTTTCCGGAACCAGCAAATATTCCAGGACAGGGATGTCAAACATGCCGATTGTGATTGGAACGGCGAACAGGAACCAGACGAAGACCTGTATAATGCCAAGCATGAAGTATCCGATGATTTTTCCATTCATCAATTCTTCCGGAGTCAATGAAGAAAGAATAATTTCAGCGACCTTCTCTTTCTTTTCTTGGGAGGCGCTTTGAAAAATCATCATTCCCGTAATTACAATGGAGAAAAGGACGATACCTGCGAATACCCCTGGAACAATCCGCTCCAATAAATCTTCCATACTATGAGGAAGGCTCTCTTCCCCGTTTGCCGATTTCACATCTGCTTCTTCAAAAAGGATACCTGTTGAAATCATTTCAATTTCTTCTTGTGTAAGTCCGAGCTGACTGTATTGCATCTGTCTCAAAGAGGGCTCCAATACGGCCACTTCCTGAAGGAAATCATTATCAACGCCCTCACTCGTATAAACAGGGATGGTTCCTTCGTCCAGTGAAGATTCGGTCAAAGGGATATACACAGCATTATCCTTGTTCTCCAGCCCGTTGATCATTTTTTCATGATCAGCCGTGGTTATTTCGACATTCCAATCAAGATGGCTGTTCTTAAGAATTGCGTCATCATAAATGCCTAATTCATCATTTATATATACTGTCACCCGTTCCGAACCTTCGTTGTCCTCCAATTTATTGATTAACGCAGGGACTGTCGCAAATACCAGGAAAAGAATAGGAGTCAGGAAGAGGGAAATGATGAAGGACTTATTTTTCATATTCCTTTTCAATTCCCATTTAGCCACCTTCCAGCTATTACGCATAGATTACACCTTCTTCCGACGGCTTTTTCTTACCGGTGGCCACATCGATGAAAATCTCATGAAGAGTTGTCCGGTCGATCCTCAATTCACGGATATCGATATTTGACGGAAGCCGTTTGAGCCAATCTGGAACCTGCACATCTGAGGATAGATATAGTGTCACCGAATCCCCATTTTGTTCATAACGTAAGACATTCTGCACAAGGTCAAGAATGGAGGAAGGGTTATTTCCCCGTATGGTGCATTTGAAATTGGCATATTCCTTTTTTATTTCCTCAAGTGTCCCATAAAGAACCTTCTTTCCTTGATGGATCATGAACAGCCTGTCACAGAGTTCTTCAACGACATTCATCTGATGGGAAGACAACAAGATGGCTGTTCCTTTTGCCGCAAGCTCTTTAATCTCGGATTTGAACTGTTCCTGACTTACAGGATCCAGACCGGAGAATGGTTCGTCAAGTATCAAGAGATCCGGTTCATGAATAATGGATGCAATGAATTGAACCTTCTGCCCCATTCCTTTGGAAAGCTCTTCGATCGTCACCTTATCCTTCCCTTCCAATCCGAATTTCTCCAAATAATGAAGAGCACGCTCCTTGGCTTTTTTGATGGGATAATCCTTCAGTTCCGCAAAGTAGAGAATGATATCCATGATCTTCACGTTTTTGTATAATCCTCTTTCTTCCGGCAAGTAGCCGATTTTATGTCGTGGAACCCCTTTTGATGCATGGTTTCGATACACGACGGAGCCTTCATCCGGGTACATGATTCCCATGATGTTGCGGATGGTGGTCGATTTCCCCGCTCCATTCGGACCAAGGATCGCCATAATTTCACCCTTCTTCACTTCAAATGTGATTCCTTCAATCACTATCTTATCCTTGAATGACTTTCCCAAACTTTCTACACTAAGCATTACATCTTGCATCCAAACACCCTTTCCATTCTCTTTTGATTCGCCTCTATTGTTAAGCTCTGTTAAAGTTCTATGTTGATTTCCGCTGCGAACGGACGCTTTCCGCGGGGCGAGCGGTGAGCCTCCTCCTGCGTGCGGGGTCTCACCCTGCTCGCTGATCCCGCAGGAGTCGCCGTTCTCCACTTCAATCATATCTAATAAAGAGTAGCATTTGGTCTGACAAAAGAAAAAACAACATTAAACAATAACAGAGCCTATTGTTAAAAGAGCATCACCATAGACACGCCCCGATTTTTGAACCTCATCTCACTCGCCCTCTTTTCCAAGCAAGCACTTCTTCTCTTTCTTTCTTTTTCTCCTGTCGGATCCACCATAAGGTGTATATGAGGAGAATGGCGACAATAATACTGATTAACAACAAGAAAAATGGTACCGAAGTCAAAATATCCATAACATCTCCGGCTTCTGTTTTCTGCAAATATGTAACATACGGATTTTTCGGATCATACATGATGGGAAGCATCGTATCTTGATATTGCTCGTATGTATGTTGTGTTACTTCCTTAATCACCGTAATTGGCCGGTCATCCTCTGTTTCAAAAGAAATCGTTAAATGATACTCGCTCTCCGAGGGGGCATAACGGCCATTAAAATGAAAATCCGACTCCGTTTCGATTACTGGTGCGTTAACTGCAGTCAGATTGTCTGCATTTAATGCCGGATAGGCGGTTTTGCCTGCATCCCATAGGCACACACCCAGATACATAAACCATGCGATTAAAGGAACAATGAACACAGAATACATGAGGGTATTTCCAATCACAGCACCCCATTTATTCCTTGATAATTTTCCGGCTGAAGCACGCAGAAAAGGAATCCTGCTCCCTATATAGCCTAAGTAAAATAGATCATATACAAGGACAAATGCGGCACCGATGTAATGACTCACCGAATGTTGATCGAAAAAGCCAAGCTCCTTGTAGAACCATCCATCCACCATATGTCCTTTGATCGGATCACCCAATTCCAGTGCATCGAATTCTTCTTTCTCTATATGCACTTTCTGAAAGCCCTCAGATTCCCCATCAGAAAAATACTTAAAACCAGGCGAAACCAGCACATAGTAGGCGGTCCCTGTGAACAGATCCTGAGCACCGTGTTTTCCGATCACATGAAGAGTGATTTCTTCCTGCTTCTCCCTTTGCTCCATGAACTCTACAGACTTTGTATGAAGCGTGACATTCAGAAAAATAAATAAGGCCAATGTACATACTTGAATCAGCACCATTTTCCATATGTTCTTTTGAGAAGACACTTTCGAGCCAGGTCTGCCCATTGTTTGTTACCCCCTCCCTATGCCCGCTCAAGCTGCGCTTTTCTTTGCTGCTCGTCTTTATTAGAAGCGGAATTACAATCAAAACTAAAATTCACAAATATATTCTCAGAAAAATCAGTAAACTATATCCGTATTATTTCCTTCTATGAAAGGGATATAGTCCCTTATACATTATACCTATCCCGAAAGAAAGTGACTACTTCTTCCATCAATATCTTCTTGAGTTTTCTTCAACCGAAACGGAATTGCCCATTCTCACCTTCTTGTAACATGCAATTAAAATACCCTCAGACATCATTGTTCCCTTCATCTTTCTGAATAAGCCAATCATGGTTCCGAGGGCCTGGCACCCAAAAAGCCTTTCTGAATACATTATAGAAGAATCGCAGAAGCAGGTGAGAATCTATGGAGATGAGAACCGAGGGTCCGAATTCCGGGAACAACAATCAACCAAGGTCCAATTCGGCTGAAGATCCACTTGATTTACTTGAATCCGCTGAACGTGACCAAATTGCTGCCGATGCTACTTGGGCGGAGGCGATCGGTACTATTATTGCGGCCATCGGGGGCTTTTCTTTTCTCACATCAGATCAATCCAACGCTTTGAACATTGTCGGAAACACCATACAAGCCGTAGCGAATGCAGTCATAGTCGATACCATCGAAGAATTCAACCTCAATAAAGCCGGAAATATACTGGATACGATCGGTCTTCTGGAAGAGGAAGCTGCATTGATTCTCCCTTTCAATAACAATAATCAGCTCCAGCAGATACTCGTGCTTCAAGGAAATGTCACCCAGTTAATCGGAAACAATCTCCAAGTCGCCTATTCATTCAGCCAGCCGATTGATGAAGCTGCACTCTACGGCATATACGGGAATATCATCGAAATTATTGGTTTGATCACGGAAGTGATCTCCAATATATGGACACTTCGCAACAGCAATTCTTCTCTTGCAAATGAACTGGGCTTCCTTGGCAGCTGGGTACAGGCAATCGGAGCCATCATTGCCGCAATTGGTCAGAGTATGGCCGCTGATCAATCAAGATCAAAGTGGAATGATAACTTATTGTACGCATCAAAAGATAGAAAACCCAGCTTGTATTACTGAGCAGTACAAAGAAAAGTATCCAGATCAAAGCTGGATACTTTACCTGATCAACCCGTATCTTTTGTTAAATTCCCGCCGGAAAACTGACTGTTATACAGATCGGCATAAAATCCTCCCTGTTCCAGAAGAGATTCATGTGAGCCTTGTTCTATGACGGAACCTTTATTCATCACGAGAATCAGATCCGCATCTTTGATGGTGGACAAGCGGTGGGCAATGACAAAGCTGGTTCTTCCGTTCATCAGCGCATTCATGGCATGCTGGATATGAATTTCTGTTCTTGTATCCACACTGCTGGTCGCTTCATCCAAGATCAGGATCGATGGATTTGCCAATATCGCTCTCGCAATGGTGAGCAATTGCTTTTGCCCTTGCGAAATATTGGTTCCCTCTTCATTCAGGACTGTTTGATAGCCTTCCGGAAGCGTACGGATAAAATGATCGGCATGTGCCGCCTTTGCAGCTTCCACAACCTGAGCTTCTGAAGCCCCTTCACGGCCATAGGCGATATTAGCCATGATTGTCCCATTGAATAACCAAGTATCCTGAAGCACCATGCCGAACATTTTACGGAGATCGGATCGTTTCATATCCGCAATATTCACATCGTCAATAAAGATTGTTCCGCCGTTCAACTCATAAAAACGCATCAAAAGATTGATGAAAGTGGTTTTTCCTGCCCCGGTCGGTCCGACAATGGCCACCTTCTGTCCAGCTTTCACCTCTACATTCAAATCTTCAATCAATAGGCTATTTTCCTTATAACCGAATGCCACATGGTCAAATCGGACATTTCCTTGCGGGTTTTGAATATCTTTTGGATTGACCGCTTCAGGGACTTGCTCTTCTTCATCAAGCAGCTCGAAGACGCGTTCCGCAGATGCGACAGTCGATTGAATGATATTGGCGATATTCGCAGTCTGCGAAATCGGCTGCGAGAATTGTCTCACATATTGAATGAATGCCTGGATGTCCCCGACGTTGATCCTTCCTTGTGTGACCATTACTCCTCCAATCACACAGATCAGAACATAGCCGATATTATTCACAAAGTTCATTAATGGCATAATGATCCCTGATATGAATTGTGCCCGCCAAGCAGAATCATATAGTCTCTCATTGATTTCCTTAAATTTCTCGGAAACATTCGGTTCGCGTCCGAATGCCTTCACTACCTCATGACCTGTATATGTCTCTTCCACATGCGCGCTTAATATACCGAGTTTTTCCTGCTGACCCCCGAAGTGCTTTTGTGACCTTTTGGCAATTTTGACTGTGATGATGCCGCTGACCGGCAAAGTACATAGCAGGATCACTGTCATCACCGGACTGATTGTGAGCATCATCACTGTGATTCCGATCAAAGTAAATACCGAAGTGATGATTTGAGTCAAACTTTGCTGCAATGTGGTGGAGATATTATCGACGTCATTGATAACGCGGCTCAATATCTCACCGGTGCTTGTCCCATCAAAGTACTTCAAAGGCAGCTTTGAAATTTTATCTTCCGCTTCCTTACGCAAAGTATATACCGTACTTTGCGCGACAGATGCCATCAAATATTGCTGTATGAACGTAAACGAAGCACTGATGATATAGAGGCAGACCAGCATCACCAATATCTTGAACAGATAGTCGAAATCAATCCCGCCGATACCGGCATTTTTAGCGATGACCCCCTCAAAGATCTTTGTGGTGGCTTTCCCGAGGATCTTTGGTCCGACAATCGTAAATACCGTACCCAAGACCGCTGCCATGAAGACAGTGAATAGTCTGGCCTTGTATGGAGCTAAGTAACGGATAAGCCTTTTGAATGTTATTTTAAAATTTTTCACTTTCTGATGCGGTACATTTGCCATTGGTGATCCGAAGCCCCCCGGACCTCTTTGGCTGCTTCTTTCTTTACTCATGCGGTTTCCTCCACTGACAATTGGGAAGCAACAATTTCCTTATAAACAGTACAATTCTCCAACAATTCGTGATGTGTCCCGATCCCGGCTACCTTTCCGGCATCAAGGACGATGATGCGGTCAGCATCCATGATGGTCGATACACGCTGAGCCACGATGAAAACCGTTGCCTCAGTCGTTTCTTTACGCAAGGCAGCCCTTAGTTTTGCATCTGTTTTAAAATCCAAAGCCGAAAAACTGTCATCGAATATATAGATTTCCGGTTTCCTGACAAGCGCCCTTGCAATCGACAATCTCTGTTTTTGCCCTCCCGACACATTCGTGCCTCCCTGGGCGATCTCCGATTGGAAGCCATCCTTCATTTGAGTGACGAAATCATACGCTTGCGCAACTTTTGCCGCATGCTTCACTTCTTCATCCGTTGCGTCCTCTTTACCGAACCGGATATTCTCCGCAACACTGCCAGTGAACAAGACTCCCTTTTGAGGGACAAAGCCAATCTTGTTCCTCAATACATCCAGCGGAATCTTCTTGATGTCGATGCCGTCTATGATGATGTTTCCAGAGTCCGTATCAAAAAACCTCGGTATAAGTTTGATGAGCGTCGATTTTCCGGAACCTGTACCTCCGATGATGGCTGTTGTTTCCCCTGGTTCCGCCTGAAAAGATATTCCGCAAAGGGCGGGTTCTTCCGCTCCCGGATAAGTAAAAGTAACATTTTGGAATTCAACGGAACCCTTTACCGCTTCCGGAGGCAATTGTTCCGCTGTTTCCTTAATGGTCGGCATGATACTCAGTACTTCATTGATGCGTGCCGCTGAAGCGGAAGCACGGGGAATAAGGACAAACATCATGGAAAGCATCACCATGGAGAACATAATCTGCATCGCATATTGGATAAATGCCATCAAGTCACCGACCTGCATCGCACCGGAGTTGATACGGAGACCTCCGAACCATACAATTGAGATCTGTGTCACATTCATGATGAGCATCAAGGCCGGCATCAAATAAGCCATTATTTTATTCACCCGGATTGTGACATCCCTCAATTCTTCATTGGCTCTATTGAATCGCTTCTTCTCATGTTCAAGCCGGTTAAAGGAACGGATGACCCGTATGCCGGTCAGATTCTCTCTGAGAATCCTATTTGCATTATCAAGCTTGATCTGTACCGTCTTAAATAAAGGGATCCCTTTACGAATCACAAGAAAAATGACCAGAAACAGTACAGGGATCGCACCGACGATGACAAGTGACAATTTACTGTCTTTGGAGAAAGCCATTATGATGCCGCCCGCGGCCATTAAGGGTGCTTGTGCCATCATTCGGAGAATCACGTTCAGCACCTGCTGTACCTGAGTCACATCATTGGTCGTTCTCGTAATCAAAGAAGCAGTGCCGACTTGGTCGAATTCCTGCAGCGAAAAATGTTCCACATGCCCGAAGATACGGAACCGTAAATCTCTGCCATACTTCATGGATACTTTCGCGGCATGAAAGCTCGCTGCCACAGAACATACCGTCCCCAAGGCTGTAATCAGCAGCATGAAGCCTCCCAGTCTCCAGATATAGGGGATATCTGAGTTCACAACCCCTTTATCGATAATGTCCGACATGATGGTCGGTAATATCAAGTCGGATAAAGATTGCAGAAACACAAGAGCAAGAATCAAGATGATGGTTGCCTTGAATGGTTTTAGATAACGAAATAATGAACGCACTGCCTTTTCAACTCCTACATTTTCTTTGCGGATCAGCTTCTCCTTCTGTCTCTCAGAAACAATCGATATTCAGTTCGATATTATAGTTATCCCCGGGGACTTCCATATGATGAAATGTATAAACTGGGATTCTGATCAACAAAAAAAAAGAACCTCTGCCGCTCCGGCAAAGGTTCTTTCGAAATAAGTATTAATATGCAAATGTATATAGAGCTTTGATATGTGACAGATAACGAACATTGCTCGCTTCTTTCATCAAGGAAGCAGGTAAGCCCTTCAATGCCGTTCCGTTTGCTCCAACAGAAGCAACCGCATCCTTACGGCCAAGACTTGCAAGTGTACCTGAATTGATCGGTGCGAAAGTCTCCATCGGAGAATCTTGCAGCATAGCGAATAGATTATATCCGATCAACTCACCCATTTGCCAAGCCAACTGAGCTGTCGGCGGATATGGACGTCCATCTGCACCGAAGTAAACAGCACTGTCCCCGGCTACGAATACATCAGGATGAGAAACGGATTGCAGGAATTCATTCACTGAAGCACGGCCTCTGTTCACTTCCAAGCCGGATTCTCCCACCAATGGATTTCCTTGGACACCGCCGGTCCAAACAAAAGTATTTGCCGTGATGGTCTGTCCATCTTTCAAGGAAATAACGTTTCCTTCGACATTCGTGACAGGAAGGCCGGTCAAGAATTGTACGCCCCTTGCTTGAAGGCTTGCCGTAGCACGTTCAATCAAGTGATCTGGAAGCATCGGCATGATCTTCGGTCCTGCTTCAACAAGCATCAGCTTCAATTCCTTTGGATCGATACCATAGCTTTTGGCTAGTGCAGGAATCGTATCTGCGATTTCACCGACAAGCTCAACGCCTGTCAATCCGCCTCCGCCGATCAGGATTGTTGCATCAGCTGCATTCCTCGTTTTGGCATATTCTTGAATACGGCTTTCGATATGACGATGGATATTATTCGCATCTTCCGTCGATTTCAATACAAGACTGTTCTCTTCCAGCCCTGGAATGCCGAAGTATGCCGTCTTGCTGCCAAGGCCGACAACAAGCGCATCATAAGAAAGCGTAGACCCGTCGGATAGTTTGACACTCTTCTTATCTACATCGAAAGAATCCACTTTGGCGATCTTCAAGTCGATGTCTTTCCCTTTGAAAAGTTTCTCAAGCGGCATAGCAATTCTTTGTTCGCTTACATTACCGGCTGCCAAACGATGGAGCTCCGTAATGATCTGATGTGTTGGATATTGATTGACCACAGTAACTTTAGCGGCATCTTTATCCATATATTTACGTACAGTCAAGGCCGATAACAATCCGCCATAACCGGCACCTAAGATAACGATATGTTTTGACATGTTAATCCCCCGTCTTTTTAAAATAAAGTATTATTTCTCGGAATCCCGTTGTGCAGAAACTTCCAGATAGGCATTCATGAAGCGGAACATCTTCTGTGCCTGTGGATCTTTCATCATACGCAGCACACCGAATAAGCCGATAACTTCGTTACTTTGATCCGCACGGTCTTTCGCTTCTACTACATTTTGGGCGATGCCTTTCACAGTTCCTTTGACCGGTTCGAGCAATTCTTGAATGGCTCCTACAGTATCTTTCTTCAACACCTCGTCCGTAGCGACAGATTGAGCGAAATCATATGACTTACTCATCAATGTCACAAGTTCCGTCAATTTAGGAAGATGTTCCACCAACGTTGTTAATGATTCCTGAACTTCCGGTTTCAATAATTGTTCAAGGATATCTTGGCCGGAAGCTGCTTGTTGCGCTTCCTGCGATCTTTTTGTTTCAGTAACCGATTCTGACATTTCCCATTCTCCTTTACACAAAGCATATTATATTAATTACATTCAGCAATCCCGCTGCAAATGGGGTTGAAGGCAAGATTGTTCAATTAAGCACAAACATGCCCGGGAGGAATTCATTCGTGTTTATTCAAGAAACCTGAATGCTCCTTAACCCCACGCTGAATGGACAAGAATACTGTAAACAATCTTATCTTCATTATATGACTATTTTGCGACAATTTCTAATATATAGCTTATTTTTTATAAATATTTTTTTCTGACTCTTATTTAGGCTTACATATAACTCTAATGGGTGGCTGAATGGGCAGGACTATTTAGCTAAGCACGGAGGAGGAGGCTCACCGCTCGCCCCGCGGAAAGCGAGCATCCTGGAGCGGCGGATACATCGCTAATTCTCTGTTATGAAGCTACAAAGATTGCTAAAACAGCTTTTTGAAAAAGTCGAAAAGTGTCCTGTTGTAACGTCTCTTCTATGAAAACTATTTATCATCTTGATATAATTACGAAACTTCTAGATGGTGTCTTCTAATTTGGAACCATATAAATCACATATAGATCGGTATTTATTGTCCAATTTTCACAGCGATTATGATAGCATGGAAGGTATGACATTTTTTAAAAAAGCAGGTGAAATCATGCTGGAACAAGCAAAAGGGATCCTGGCATCCCATTTCGGATATGACTCTTTCAGGGAAGGCCAATCGGAAGTGATCGGCCAAGTACTGGAGGGAAAGGACACGCTTTGCATCATGCCGACCGGCGGAGGGAAATCGGTATGTTACCAGATTCCTGCCTTAGTGATGGACGGTGTGACCGTTGTCATCACGCCGCTCATTTCTTTAATGAAGGATCAAGTCGATTCCATGCGGCAGCTCGGAATCGATGGGGCATTCCTCAACAGCACTTTAACGGCTGCGGAACAGCAGGCAGTGCTTGAGGAACTCCATTATGGCACGAAGTTATTGTATATATCACCGGAACGGCTGCATTCCCATGACTTCCTTACCGCAATCGAAAGGATCGATGTCCCGCTGGTGGCGATCGATGAAGCGCATTGTATCTCGCAATGGGGCCATGATTTCCGGCCGAGCTATAAACAGATCAGGCCATTCATCCGCTCGTTGAAGAGAAAGCCTGTCGTGCTCGCCTTGACGGCAACCGCCACTCCGGAAGTACAGAACGATATCGCGGACATGCTCGGCATTCCGGCGGATCAAAAAGTGATGACGACCTTCAAAAGGACGAATCTTTCTTTTTCCATCGTAAAAGGACAGGACAGGAAGAACTATTTACTGGATTTCATCAAAGAAAACGGAAACGAAACAGGGATTGTCTATGTCGCCACGAGGAAAAACGGGGAAGAGCTGCATGCGGCATTGACGAAGCTAGGCATCAAAGCGTCGCTTTACCACGGCGGGATGACGCCTGATGCGAGGAAGGACGCCCAGGATGCTTTCCTGCATGATGAAGTGTCGGTGATGATTGCGACGAATGCCTTCGGAATGGGCATCAACAAAAGCAATGTGCGCTATGTGCTTCACTATCAGCTTCCGCAAAATCTCGAAAGCTATTATCAGGAAGCCGGAAGGGCAGGAAGGGACGGTCTGCCGAGTGAATGCGTCCTGATGTACAGCGCACAGGATATCCAGCTTCAGAAGTTCCTGATCCAAAATTCGAGCGACACTTCGCGGATGCAGAATGAATATGACAAACTGCAGCAGATGGTCGATTATTGCCACACGGAAGACTGCCTTCAAACCTATATCCTCCATTACTTTGGGGAAACTGCCGCAGGGGACTGCGGAAAATGCTCGAATTGCACCGATGAGCGGAGCAGCACGGACGTCACCAGAGAAGCGCAGATGGTGCTTTCCTGCATTATCCGCACAGGAAGAAGGTTCGGGAAAACGATGATTGCACAGGTGCTGACAGGGTCAAAGAACAAAAAGGTCATCCAATTCGGTTTCGACCGTCTTCCTACCTATAATCTCCTGTCGACAAAAAGCAGCAAGGAAGTGAGCGGCTTCATCGACTATTTGATCGCAACCGATTATATCGCGATCAGGCAAGGAGAATTCCCTTATTTGGACATCTCGGAAAAAGGCCTTTCGGTTCTGAAGGAAGGGAAGCAGGTCTGGAAGAAAGAAGCGGTCACCGTGAAAACCGTCTCCAAACAAGATCCGGCTTTCGAAAGCTTACGGGAATTGCGTAAAGCGATCGCTGCACGCGAAGGAGTTCCGCCGTTCATGATCTTCTCTGATGAAACGCTTCAGGATATGTGCAGAAAGCGTCCGGAGACATTGAATCAAATGCTTGCCGTGAAAGGAATCGGCCAGACGAAGCTCGCGAAGTTCGGGGAAGAATTCCTCGCTGCTTTGAAAGAACTGCCGCCGGTCGAAGGCAAAAAGCCGGAAGAGAAATCCTTCTATCAAACCTATCTGCAGTTTTCGGAAGGGAAGGAACTGCCTGATATCGCAAAAGAGAGAGGTTTGAGCATCAGTACGGTCGAACAGCATATCTTCCAGGCTTCACAAGCCGGTTATGCGATTGATTGGGAAAGATTCCTTTCGGAAGAAGAAGAGGTACTCCTGAAAGAAGCGATTGCGAGGCTGAAGCCGGAAGAAAGCGGATTGAAAGCGATCAAGGAACAGCTGCCGGAGGCTTTTCCTTATTTCAAGATCAAAGTGTTCTTGGCGAAAAATCGCTGAAAAGTGTGACAGACTTGCAAACATTGCTCAATTGGCGAGTATTTGGCGCTTCTGTAACGCTCCCTCAAAAACCAATTATGTTAAAATAGTAAAGATGGATACATCCATCCATAGTCGAATGCGACATCAATAGAGGGGGCATCATATGAAAACCTGGGGAAAATGGTTCACACTCGGACTTCCGGCTGTGTTTATGGCGATCATGTTGATCATTTCAGCGACGCCGATTGGAGAAGGGGAAACTTGGGATAATATCTTCCTAGTATTCCTAGTCACACTTTTACCGTTATTATTCATGGCTCAAGGGATTTTGAGTATATTGACGAAAACGAATATCTTACTGAGTATTTTTGTTTCACTTGTTATGTTTGCTATCTTAATGTATATCCAACTGGATATCGGGGCGCTTACATACGCCCTCATTAATGTGATCGCCGCTTTCATCGGCTATTATATTATGAAGCTGTTCAAAAAGCTGGCGTGATCGGTAACAGGAGGTTCATTTTTGTTTACGATAGGCTCCAGATCCATCAAAACGGCAATCGGCATCATGGTCAGTTTAGTGATCGCCGATTTGCTGAAGCTTGACAATGCCAGCACGGCGAGCGTCATCACCCTGCTCAGTGTGCAAAGTACAAAACGGCAGTCCGTCCATGTGGCTTTCAAACGTCTCGCGGCCGGTCTCGCCGGTATCGCTTTGTCGGTTCTCCTCTTTGAAGGGACCGCCTACACGCCTCTGACAGTGGCGCTGCTCGCATGCATCTACATCCCGCTGATGGCGAAGCTCCGTTGGCAGGAGGGCATCGTGCCTGGTTTTGTCATCGTCATGCAGCTGTATGTCAGCTATTCCATCACGGTTGAACTGGTGATCAATGAAATCTTCATCATTGTCATCGGAATCGCTGTCGCTTTGCTGGTGAACTTATATATGCCAAGCACAGAGAATAAGCTGAAGAATATCGCCAAAGAAACAGAAGATAACTTAAGGCTGCTGATGCTTCAGCTCTCCAGATTCATCCGTAAAAAGGAACTGGTCTGGAACGATGAATATCAGATCAAAACGGCCGGCTCCATCCAGAACGGCACGCTGATCGCGAGAAGGAATGTCGAGAATTCCTTCACCAAAAAAGAGAATTATTATGATCTTTATTTCAAGATGCGGCAGCAGCAAATCGACATCTTGAACCGCTCCATCTCCGTTATCCTCCATCTGCCTACGAAATTTGAGCAAAACACCATGGTCGCCAATTTCATCGAACATATCGGCTTGGCGCTTGAGGAAGACAATCCTGCTCAAGAACTGCTGGATGAGCTTCGGGCATTGAAATCCACATTCGCAGCGATGGAATTGCCGAAGACGAGGGAAGAGTTCGAGACAAGGGCCGCATTGCTGATCTTCATCAATGATATAGAGCGGTTCATCAAACTGAAATCCGATTTCTATCTGGAAGTGACGGAAAAAGGAATGAAGTAAGAAAAATAGGCTTTTCAGGAAGCCTATTTTTCTTTGTTTAATGGAGGATTTGACATTTTATATCCAGATAGTAAAATGAACAAAAAGCGCCATACATACTGCAGCTTTAAAGGAGCAACTATATGCGAAAGTTTTTGACGGGCCTGCTTGTGTTTATTGCTTATGCATGCATCGTGCTGTATATCGGCTGGAACGGCTGGGCTTGGATCTCCGCCGCATTCGGTTTGGAAAGCAAATGGATTTTCATTATGCTGCTTCTGTTTTTTGCGTTTTCTCTTTTCGTGGGGATGGCTTGGCGAAAGGGCAGCATCTTCAGGAGTATCGGCTATCTGTGGTTCGGTTTCTTCCAATATGCATTGATGGTTCTGCCGCTTGCGAATCTTGCTTATCTCCTGGTGCGTTTAGCGGGAACGGACAGCGAACCGGCGGTCATATGGATAGGAAGTGCTGCGGCTATCGCATTGCTGTTTGTTCTTTTACTTGGGTTGTATAATGCATACAGTCCGATTGTGCGGCATTATTCTTTTTCTGTGGAGAAAAAAGCCGGAAATCGCAAAAACTTACGGATTGTGATGGCCTCCGATATGCACTTCGGGCATCTTTCCGGTAAAAGGCATATGCGGAAGCTGGTAGAGATGATCAATGGCTTGGATGCTGATATTATTCTGTTTCCCGGTGATATTATCGACGATCACCCGGCAGGTTTTATCCGGAAAAAAATGAATGAAGATTTTCTTAGGTTGGATTCCAAGCTCGGGACATACGGTGTGCTGGGGAATCATGAATACTACGGCGGCGCTGTACCGGCATTTCTTGAAGAAATGGATCGAAGCAAAGTCCGCATATTACTGGATGAGTCTATGCTGATTGAAAACAGTTTCTATCTCGTCGGCAGGAAAGATAAAACAGACCGGAACAGAAAACCGGTCGAAGCGTTGTTGGAAGGACTGGATAAGGAAATACCGATTATACTGATGGATCATCAGCCTTACGGTGTGAAAGATGCGGCCGCTGCGGGTGTTGACATCATGCTGTCGGGCCATACGCACCGCGGGCAGATGGCTCCGAATCATCTCATCACAAAAAGAATGTATGAACTCGATTGGGGATATGTCGTTTCAGGGACCATGCATTTGATTGTCTCTTCCGGTTTCGGTTTCTGGGGACCTCCATTCCGTCTGGGCAGCCGCTCGGAAATCGTCCAAATCGACGTGGAATTCCAATAAGGAGTAGATAAGCTGTTTTTTTCCAATTTACAGGGCCTGCATGTATAATGAACAGAGGATGAAACCGATTTCATCTCATCCAAGCATACTGTTTAAAGGAGATTTGCAGCCCATGTTGAAGAACCAAACAAATACGCATCTCACACCGAAAAGAGCTAGTGAATCCAAGGCAGAGCTGGTCGACCTCGTCTTGCCGCCGGACACAAACAATTACCGGACGATCTTCGGAGGGAAAGTCATGGCCTATGCCGACAAAATCGCCGCCATCGCAGCGATGAGGCACTGCCGGCAAACTTGCGTGACGGTCCGGAGCGATTCATTCGAATTCCATGCGCCGATCAAAGCGGGCGAGGCCATCTGTGTCGAAGCCATCGTCATCTGCGCGCATACTACTTCCATGGAAGTGTTCGTGAAAATCCAGTCCGAAAACCTCATGACCGGCGAGAAAAAAGTAACATCCAAAGCATACATAACGATGATCGCCGTCGATGAAGACGGAAACCCATCACCGGTTCCTCCGGTGATTCCTGAAAGCGATGAAGAGAAATATCATTACCAGCTTGCGATGGACCGCTATCACGCAAGAAAAGAAACAAGCTAATGACAACCAAGAGAAACGCTTCTTTGTAAGCGTTTTTTTATTTTGTTTGGAGAAAATATCATTTGAAACTTCTGGTTGTTATTAACATGTATAAAATATAATTGATTTACGCTGCGAACGGACGCTTTCCGCTTAGGCGAGCGGTGAGCCTCCTCCTTCGTGCGGGGTCTCACCTTGCTCGCTGATCTAAGCAGGAGTCGCCGTTCTCCGCTTCAATCCTATTTGATTAAAGAGTAGCATTTGGTTTGGTAGGAAAGAAAAAGCAATATTATACGATTACAGAGTCATTACTAGTGTTGTATCCTTATAGATATGTTTGAGAAAAGAGGTGTATTATGAAAAAGTACGACAAAATGTTAATTGCAATTAAGGATGCCGACTTAAATTGTTATGCAAACAAGGGAGATTGGCTTTATATTGCTAATAGTAAAGATACAAAAAAAGGACTTTTTAGATTACCCAATTATATATATTATTTTGTATCAATAG
>JAZNGP010000065.1:0-5165 GCA_045576475.1 Bacillus sp. (in: firmicutes)
CTTATGTCATCCCAAAAAGGATGTTTTACCCAAATTACCCCTTGTTGATTTCTGCTGTGTACAAGGATTCCCACTTCCATCATTATTTAATATAGAGCATTAATAAAATCTGAAATTAAATGAAAATGGAGCTCAATTACCTTAAGGCAGAACAATGCTGCTTCTGCCGAAAAAATGGTCATAATATTATGAATATTTGTTATAGTGTAGGAGGAGAGTATACGCTATCTTTGATTATCTTTGGGAATCTCTATATATGCAACCGAAAAACTTGATAAAACATCCTTTTCATGGCAGTGGAGCAAGAATCAAAGCAAATACCGGCAATCACATTTCAGCGGGGATGATCCCGCATCCGCACCCTGCTTAAATTGAAAATCTGAGGATGGATACCGGTAAGAATATTGTTGTGAGATTTATATTATATTTACTCAGGGGGAAAAATGAAGAAAAATCCGTTTTCTAAAGAAGAAAAAAGCTGGATGTATTATGACTGGGCCAATTCTGCGTATTCCATCATCATTACGACTGCGGTATTTCCTCTTTTTTATAAAGCGGCCGCAGCAGATTCCGGCATTTCGAATGCCGACTCGACAGCGTATTTGGGCTACACAATTGCAATCGCGACTCTCATCCTTGCCCTCCTTGGTCCCATACTCGGAACAGTGGCTGACTACCGGGGATTCAAAAAGAAGTTTTTTGTCTTTTTCTTTTTATTGGGTATCGGTTCCACAGCTCTGCTGGCATTTATTCCGGACGGCAGCTGGCAGCTGCTGCTCGTATGTTACACAATGGCAGTCATAGGCTCTGCAGGCGCCAATGTCTTCTATGACGCCTTTCTGGTCGATGTCACCTCCGAAGAACGGATGGACCGCGTATCTTCAAGAGGCTTTGGCCTTGGTTACATCGGCAGCACAATTCCTTTTCTCCTCAGTATCGCACTTATCTTATTGGCTCAAATGGAGAAGCTGCCGCTGGCTGTCCCGGACGCAAGCAAAATTGCCTTCCTCATCACCGCTGTGTGGTGGGCTGTTTTCTCCATACCGATCCTGAAGCATGTAAGACAGGTCCATTTCATTGAACGTGAGCCTAAAATAATCATCAATAGTTTCAGAAGGCTGTCAAACACCTTCAAAGAAATTCGCAAATATAAAGCAATATTTCTTTTTCTGCTTGCTTATTTCTTCTACATCGACGGAGTCGGCACAGTCATTACAATGTCAACCTCATATGGAACGGATCTTGGTATCGGCGCAACCGATTTACTGATCATCCTGTTCTTCACCCAAGTAGTAGCTGCACCTTTCGCCCTCCTGTACGGCAGACTTTCAGAACGGTTCTCAGGCAAGATCATGCTGTATGCAGGAATACTCGTCTACATCTTTGTTTGTATTTATGCCTTTTTTATGGATTCGGTCTTGGATTTCTGGATTATGGCGATGCTGGTCGCTACCTCCCAAGGAGGAATTCAAGCCCTTAGCCGCTCTTATTTTGCCAAGCTTGTCCCGAAAGAAAATGCCAATGAATTCTTCGGATTCTACAATATCTTCGGCAAATTCGCGAGCATTATGGGACCTTTATTGCTTGGTTTGACGACGCAGCTGACAGGTAAATCCACATATGGTGTCTTCAGCCTCATTGTCCTATTTATAATCGGAGGCATCGTCCTGAAATTCGTTCCTGAACCGGACGAGACCGTCATTATGCCTGTGGAGACAGAAACTGTTTAATACTCCATAATACTATCGTAAAATAATATTACTTCGGGTAAAATAACGTGTGCAACTAACTGACACTGACATCAATCTATCGGAGGAAATACAAATGAAAATAGCAATGGCAAGTGATCATGCCGGATATGGACTGAAAGAAGAAATCAAGGAAGTGCTTCAGCAGCAAGGTCATGAAATCATCGACTTCGGTGCGCACAGTACGGAAGCATGCGATCTCTCCGATATGGTTTACCCTGCATCTTTGGCCGTTGCCAAAGGGGAAGCTGAACGTGGTATTTTCGTGGATGGCGTAGGCTATGGCAGCGCCTTGATCGCCAATAAAATTCATGGGCTGTACGCCGTTGTCTGTCAAGATCCATTTTGTGCAAGACTGGCAAGGGAACATACAGACAGCAACGTCCTTTGCATCGGCGGAAAAATCATCGGGTCGGCAATCGCTCATGAAATAGTGGACGTATGGATGAAAACAGATTTCTTGAGCGGTGAAGAAAAATATGAACGCCGGGTGCAAAAAGTAAAGGAAATCAATGACAGACACGTAAAGAAACTATCCGAAATAAAGTGAGAAGGGGTTATCCCTTCTCTTTATCATTCTCTTGCCGAGAAATAAGTTTGCAGCATGGACCTGTTCCCCAACAAATCCTCAAGCGTGTATTTATCCAGCTCCTTCAAAAATTGCTGAAGTGCATTATTCAAGATATGCTTTAATGTGCAGACAGGTGTAATCACACATCCGTTCCCTTTCTCTTCAAAGCACTCCACCAAATAAAAATCTTCTTCTGTTTTCCTTACGATTTCTCCGATATTGATCTCACAAGGGCTTTTGGCCAGCTTTAATCCGCCGGATCGTCCTCGAACCGTCTCGATATAGCCCATTTTCCCCAAATTATATGTGATTTTCATCAAATGGTTTTTGGAGATGCCATACGCCTCCGCAATTTGCTTTATATTGGCTAGTTGTTCGCCTTCATATGCTCCAAGATAGAGCAGTACGCGAAGCGAATAATCGGAATAACTGGTCAACCTCATCATTCATCACCTATTCTTATGAATCTGAATTATGTGAACATTATTCTACACTTCATCATAATGACTTGAAAAGAAGTATTCTAAATATTGCTTTTTTATTCTTTTTGCCCCTACTATAAAGATGTATTTCAAATACAACTTAAACAAACTAAAGGGGATATTGCAATGCTTTCACAAAAAACGATTGATATCATCAAATCCACGATACCTGTACTGGAAATCCACGGCAAGACCATCACCACCGTATTTTATCGAAACTTATTTGAAAAGCACCCCGAACTGCTGAACATCTTCAATCGAACAAACCAGGAAAAAGGGAGACAACAAACAGCATTGGCCAATACAGTACTGGCGGCTGCCGTTCATATCGACCGATTGGAAGCAATCCTGCCCGTCGTCAAACAAATTGCGCAAAAGCATCGCAGCCTCGCAGTGAAGCCAGAGCATTATCCAGTTGTTGGAGAACATCTTCTCGGCGCTATTAAAGAAGTACTGGGAGAGGCCGCTTCTCCAGAAATTCTGCAAGCTTGGGGAGAAGCATATGGTGTTATTGCCCAAGTTTTTATCGATATAGAAAAAGATATGTATGAGGAAGCTGCATCACAGCCAGGCGGCTGGAAAGATTACAAGACATTCAAAATAGCCGACAAAGTGAAAGAAAGTGATGTGATTACATCCTTTTATTTGGCACCTGCAGATGGAGATAAGCTTCCTTCCTTCGAACCGGGCCAATATGTGACGGTCCGTCTTCAGTTGCCGGATGAAGCATATCTGCTGAATCGCCAATACAGCTTATCGACTGCCCCCGGAAAGGACTATTACAGAATATCCGTCAAAAGAGAAGCCGATGAAGCTGGTCCTGAAGGACGGGTATCCACCCACTTGCATGATCACCTTGAAATCGGGGATACGGTCGAACTTACAGCCCCGGCAGGTACTTTCACTTTGGATCTTGAAAAACAATCTCCTGTCGTCTTCATCAGCGGCGGAGTCGGAATCACACCGCTGATGAGCATGGTTCAGTCGTTAACAGAGGCTCAGCCTGAACGACCAGCTTCATTCATTGCTGCTGCCAGAAACGGACAGCATTTGGCATTCAGACAAGAGTTGAATGCACTACATGAAAAACATGGTCAACTGACATTGGCATTCGTCTATGAAAATCCGTCCGATGACGATCGAAGAAATATACACCACAGCCAATCCGGATATATAAATGAATCACTATTAAGAAAACATATACCGGGTGAACCCGCTGATTTTTATATATGCGGTCCCGCTCTCTTCCTTAAAGCAATCATTGATATGCTCCGGAAGGAAGGTGTGGAAGAAAACCGGATTCATTTCGAATTCTTTGCCCCTTCCATGAATCTCGAAGAAATAGGATAATCGGACAAAAAAAACTGCCCATCCGCACTCTCAAGAAAAGACGGATGGGCAAATAGTATAGCAGAACTTTTATCCAATATGTTCCACGTGAAACAAGTGGAACTCCTCCTTTTTATTATATCTATATAATTAAAAAACTACTTTTTTTTCCTTTTACTAATCCTTCCAAGGATGAATGCTCCCACGCCGATGCCGATTGCCGCTTTCGTGCGTGTTGTGAAAACTTGTTTGACGACGAGATTCAGGTTTTGCGGACGCTCTGCCAATCTCCTCATGAAATACCCATACCAGTCCTTTCCGAATGGCACATAGGTACAGAAATGATATCCTTCCTTTGCGAGGCTGCGCTGCATGTCGGTCCTAAACCCATATAACATTTGAAATTCGAATTTTTCCTTAGGTATCTTATGATGAGATGCATATTTCTTCACATGTTCAATAATCCTATGATCATGCGTCGCAACCGATGTGAATCTTCCATGCAGCAAATGAAATTCTATTAATTTCAAAAAGTTATCGTCTATGTCTTTTTTCTCCTGATACGCCAGTTCGGCCGGTTCCTTATAGGCTCCCTTTACAATGCGCAAGCGATTATTTTGGTATTTTTCGATCTTCTTTTCCGCATCTAAAAAATAAGCTTGAATCACTGTTCCGATATTGTCGTATTCCTCAGACAGCTGATCGAATAACATAAAGGATGGTTCGACATGTGCATGATCCTCCATATCCAGGTTGATGAAAATGCCGTATTCATCCGCTTTTCCGACTATTTCCCTTATATTCCTAAGACAGAAGTCAAAATCGATATCCAATCCTAATTGAGTGGGTTTCATGGAAATATGCGCATCTGCTTCATTTTGGCGGATCGCTTCCACAACTTGTATGATTTGTTCCTTTGCGGCTATTGCTTCATGCTTCTCATACACGAATTCTCCCAAGTTGTCGATTGTGGCAGAAATACCATCCTTATTCAGCTGTTTGACGCTTTCCATCATTTCATCTATATTGGTACCT
>JAZNGP010000066.1:0-8787 GCA_045576475.1 Bacillus sp. (in: firmicutes)
CAATAGGAATACCGGAATCGGTGCCGGCTGGCCAGTATGCGAAAGAGATCTTGGAAAACGCAGGTTTATGGAAATCCCTCCAGCAAAAGATTGTGTTCGCTAAGGATGTCAAACAGGTATTGTCTTATGTGGAGACAGGAAATGTCGAAGCCGGAATGGTCTATCGGACGGATGCATTAAGTTCGGACAAAGTAAAAGTGGCGGAAGTGTATGAAGGAGAAGGATATGAACCAGCGAACTATCCGCTTGCTCTGCTCGAGTCGGCGGAGAATAAGGAAGCCGCAAAGAATCTGTATAAATTCCTGCTGACTGTTGATGCGGGGAAAATTTTTACTGATTATGGATTCAATATGAATTGAGGAAACGATATGATAGAAGAATTTCTACAGCCTGTATGGCTGTCAATAAAGGTTGCGATCATTGCCAGTATATTTGTCGTTTTTGCCGGAACCATAGCAGCTAAAGCCCTTAATAAGAGAACATTCAGGGGGAAAACGGTGTTGGAAACCTTATTGATGCTGCCGCTTGTGCTTCCTCCTTCCGTGGTGGGTTTTCTCTTGATTATGATATTCGGAAGAAATGGCTATATTGGAAGATTCATTGAATGGATTTTCTCACAGCCGCTGATCTTCACTTGGTGGGCAGCAGTGATTGCTTCTTCTGTGGTCGCTTTTCCTCTCATGTATCAATCCGCTAAAGCGGGCTTCTTGAGTGTGAACCCGGAAATCGAAGAAGCGGCAATGGTGGACGGAGCTAAGCGATGGCAGGTTTTCCTCTTCGTGACCGTTCCGCTCGCCAAAGGTGCACTGATATCCGGGATCATCTTAAGCTTCACTAGAGCTCTCGGGGAATTCGGGGCGACACTTATGTTCGCCGGCAATATACCTGGACAGACACAAACCGCACCGACAGCCATTTATGTCGCCCTCGATTCCGGGAATATGCTGATGGCATGGGCATGGGTTATCGCCCTTATCCTAATTTCATTCCTGATGCTGCTCTTCGTCCAATATGGAACATCAAAAGATACCGGTCATTGACTATACAAAATTGCATTTAGATGAATATCGTGTTATAGTAATCAAGCGATGAGCTAATTGTGTAAGTCGGTTGAGCCTCCTTAAGTGGAATGCAGGAATGTGGCCTGCTGCTCGACCGCCTCAATCCGAGAAAAAAAGGACCCCCTGCGGGTCCTTTTTTTGTATCTTCTATGCTGCTGTTTTCACTTGTTTCTTCCTGTTCACTGGTGAAAGCCATTTTTCAAGCAGCCCCATCACATAATCGGCAGCAACAGCCATCAATGCTGTCGGAATGGCACCCGCTAGAATGATTGCTGCTCCGTCGGTGACATTTGTTCCGCGGATAATGATATTCCCTAGTCCGCCTCCGCCGATGAAAGCCCCGATTGTGGCGACACCGATCGCAATAACAAGCGCCGTCCTGAGCCCTGCCATTATAACCGAAAGCGAAAGCGGCAATTCCACCATATAAAGCAGCTGGAATCTGGTCATCCCCATTGCAAGTCCGGATTCCAGAACCGGTTTTTCTACTCCCTTGATGCCCGTATATGTATTTTTGATGATTGGCAGTAAGGAATAGAGGAACAAGCTGACAATGACCGTGTTCGTTCCAAGCCCCATAACAAGCATAAGCACCGCGAGCATCGCAAGGGCGGGAATCGTCTGAATGATGTTCGCAAGCGAAAGCACCCACTTGCTTAACCGGCTATAACGTGCAATCAGGATACCGACAGGAACACCGATGATCGCCGCAAACAATACACCGTACATCGACATCAGGAAATGCCGGTAGAAAAGTTCAAATACATACTCCGAATTCTGCATATAATACATCCATAATTCCTTCATCGTTTCCAATGGAAAACACCCCCATTCTATTTGAAATAATCATTCTTCTCCAGAAATTCCTTGGCTACTGTTGCAGGTTCTTTCTTCAGCACATCCGCTTGATAATTTAATTCCGTCATCGTTTCCGTATCTATCTGTCCGACAAGCTTCTCGAGGACTCCCTCGAGTTCAGGGTGCTCCTTCAGCACATCTTCCCTGATTACCGGAGAACAGTCGTAGGGAGGAAAGAATTTTTTATCGTCTTCAAGTGTCACGAGATCGAACGCTTTCAGACGTCCATCTGTGCTGTATGCAAGCACAACATCCATCTTTCCGCTCTTTACAGCCTGATATACAAGACCTAGCTGCATCGGGAAAACTTCCCCGAATTCAAAATCGTACATTTCTGTGAAGCCCTTATAGCCGTCACCGGCACGATTGATCCATGAATTATCAACGCCAAGCTTCAATTCATCCGCCAGCCTTTCAAGATCAGATACTTTTTCCAGTTTCTGCTCTTCAGCCAGCGACTTTGTGACTGTCATCGCATATGTATTGGAGAAACCATACGAATCGAACCATACTTGATCGAATCTTTCTTTAAATTCCCTCTGTACGATTTCCATCGCTTCTGCCGGATCCTTGACCGGTTCTTCCCCAAGTGCCCCGGATAAGTCCGTTCCTGTATAACGTGTTGCCGTTAAGTCGACCTGTCCGTCCGACAGCGCTTGATGCTGAATCAATGAAGATCCGAGATTCTCGACCATTTCGACCGACAGATCCGTTTCTTCTTCAATCATGAATCGGATCATATGTCCCATGATCGATGATTCACTTGTATTCACCGTCGCTATCTTGATCAAATCACTTCCGCCTGTGCCAAGCCCCGGAAGCGAACAGCCGCTGACGCCGATCAGAAGCATGAGGCTAAGCGTCAAATACTTTCCTTTCTTCCACATATTATCCACTCCTTTAGGCGGTTTCTCTCTGTTTTCTAATCCCTTTCGGGGTCACATAATATTCCAGTTTCGTTAACAATAAATCAAGACCTAATGCAAGCAAGGTAACAGGAAGCGCTCCCGCGATCACCAAATCCGTCCTGAACAGGTTCAGACCGTCGAAAATGAAATCTCCCAGACCGCCTCCGCCTATGAAGGAAGCTAATGTAGCCCAGCCAATCAAATAAACAGCAGATAAGCGAATACCTGCCATAATGACCGGAACGGCAAGAGGGAGTTCCACGTTCAACACCCGCTCCATACGGGTCATGCCCATTGCACGGCCAGCCTCAATCATGTCCTTATTCACTTCCTTAACCCCGATATATGTATTCCTCATAATCGGAAGGACCGAATAGAAAAATAACGCAATGATTGCCGGGAACTTTCCGATACCAAGCAGCGGGATGAAGAAAGCAAGGATAGCAAGACTTGGGAAAGTTTGGATAACGCTTGCGATTCCAATAACGAAGCCGGCAATTCTTTTCGTATGCGCCAGCATGATACCGACAGGAACCGCCACTATGATCCCAAGCAAGAGTGCGGAAAAAGAAATAAACAAATGCTCTCCTGTTTTGACAAGCAGTTCGGAGCCGTACTCACTGAAAAAATCGATTACTGCATTCATTCCATCATCCCTCCCTATTTCGTCTGACTTTCTTCAATCTCTTCGGATCCCCATAAAGAGTCGTAAATCACATCAACTAAACTTGTTCTTGTCAAAAGCCCTTTTAATTTATTCTCCGTATCCACAACCGGCAAGGACTTCAATCCTTGAATCAAGAAGCGGCGTGTCGCATCCCGAAGCAATGTATCCTCTTGTACGGTCTTCATTTCTGTTGTCATCAATTCACTGACCTTCTTGTTTGTATCCCCGCGTTGTCCGTCGATTAAATCGACTGTAAGTATACCCTTGAGTACATCCTCTCCATCCACCGCGAGCAATGAATCGACACGATGCTTTTTCATTGTCTGGACCGCTTCTTTCAACGTGCTGTTTACATCGATTTTCACTGGATTCTTTAACATAATCTGTCCCACGGTCTGAATAGATTGTTTTGCTTGCAGTAAACGTTCTTTACCAATGAAGTTCTCGACGAATTCATTCGCTGGATGATGCAGAATTTCATCCGGGGAGCCTTGCTGCACAATACGTCCCCCTTTCATGATGACAATCTTATCAGCCAGTTTAATCGCTTCATCCATATCGTGCGTAACAAATACAATGGTCTTACCCAGTGTTTTCTGGAGGTGCTTGAACTCTGCCTGCAGACTATCCCGCGTTATCGGATCAAGCGCACCGAATGGTTCATCCATTAGGATAAGCGGCGGTTCTGCAGCCAAGGCTCTCAGCACACCGATCCTTTGCTGCTGTCCTCCGCTTAGTTCATGCGGGTAACGATCCAGATACTCCGGAGGCATATTGACTAGTTCAAGTAACTCTTCTGCCCGCGCTGCCCTTTTTGACTCCGGCCACTTAAGGAGCTTCGGCACAAGTGCAATATTTTCACGGATTGTCATATGAGGAAACAGCCCTATTTGCTGGATGACATATCCTATTGATCTTCTTAAATCAACAATATTTTTTTCCATGACATCTTGCCCTTCAAGCAAAATCTGCCCTTCAGTCGGTTTGATCAGCCTATTGATCATCTTCATAGTCGTCGTTTTCCCGCAGCCCGAAGGTCCGATGAAGACGACAAATTCCCCTTTTTTCACCTCAAGTGAAAGGGAATCGACCGCTTTTCTTCCTCCATATACTTTGGTGACATTCTTAAAAGTAAGCATCATTCATTCCTCCCGCTTTCCAATACACACCTAAAACAATATTCAAAAAAATGAACAAATAGAGTAAATACAGAAAACTATTATTATATTAATATTATCTTTTATCGCAAAACACTGCAACCCGGCAAAAAAACCACTTAGTAATTCAATATTTCCCTTAATACCTATAAAAATATTTATTATTTAAATATTTTTATAGAATGCACAACTTTTGAGGGATTATAGGGACTTTTATACCACTCATATATTTTTTACAGAATGATCACTCTACAAAAAACATGACATTATGCTTATTTTATAGCTCAGTTAAAGTTCCATGTTGATTTCCGCTGCGAACGGACGCTTTCCGCTTAGGCGAGCGGTGAGCTCATCCTCCGGGCTTATGTCTCACCCTGCTCGCTAATCTAAGCAGGAGTCGCCATTCTCCGCTTTAATCATATCTGATGAAAGAGTAGCGTTTGGTCTGGAAAAGGAAAAACAACATTAAACGGGTAACAGATCCTATTTTATAAAAAAAGCCTGAGGACAACTCCCTCAAGCTTTCAATATGTATACTGTTTTTCACTATCTTTGCTCAATTGATTGCCAGATTTTCCACATAGGCAAATGGCTTCTCCTGGTCATCCTGCAAATCGATCAGGACATTCGCAAAACCTTCCGTACCTATTTCTTTTGCATTATAGTTAATCCCCAAAACCACATAATCATTGTTGAAATATAGAATGTTCGAATAACTTGCCCCGCCCGTTTCGTAGTCCATTTCTTCCGCTGCTTTCATCAGGTCAAGCTTGAATTCAGCTTCATATACTTTGTTTCCGGCAACATAGTTCTCTAAGGATTGAATTCTTTGAACACCGTCCGCTATTTCTTTTTGATTGCCGTCAATATATACATGCTTTCCGTCTTCACTCAGATAATCTGCTTCCTTCACGGAGATCCATTCTTTTTTTTCCGTATCGAAAATCTGACCCAGACGGAAAAGCTGCAGAAACTTCCCTTCTTTATCGACCTTTGTCAGCAAGGGAGTAAAATGATCAAGCTTCGCATCCTCTATACCGCTCCGAAATTCTTCCAAAGTCAATACATCAGTATGGGTTAAATCATTCAGTGCAAATATGGAGTAATTCTCTCCGGTCGAATAGTTTTCAAGGAAAATGCTGAAGCCTTCCTCGTTGTAAAGATCCAGATTTATACCAATCTCATCCGTCGGAGCAATTTCTCCCGTCCTCATTTCCGGCAAATTCCATTCAGCCGAAGAACCTGCATTTCGGACGCTGATTATATTCCCTTCTCTTTTCGAAATGATTGGCATAGAGTCCGCCGCAACCGGGTCAGTAAAGGCTGAAGCTGTCTCCAAGGTGAACAAATCCTCGATGAACCCTATTGGCTCTTCCGATTTGAATAGTGGTTCGATCGTCTTATGAAACTTGCCTTCCCGTACAGAAAAATAACGGATTTCATTCCTCTTATCGGACCCATTGTATTCCGAGAAGATATACTTATCTTTTTGTTTGTCCAGCAGATAGCCTTTTCCCTCGAATATATATTCAAGCATGAACTTCCGAAAAGCAGGACTGTCTTCAGCCGGCAGACCTCGTACATATTCCGTTTCCTTCACCTGACTGCCTCCTTCCGCTCCCGTGCCGCATCCCGCTGCAATTGTACTGAAGATCATGATCAGCAACGTCATTACAAGTTGTTTTTTCATTGAGCAAAACTCCTGTCCATTAATCCGCATTCACTTCTTTAATGATCTTCAAAAAGTCCTCATCATTGATTTCATTCACATGACCCGGATTGGATATTGTTGAGTTTCCTTCCACCTCTACTTTGATCCTTTCATCAATCAAGTCTTCCAGTATGACCCCATTCTGGCTGTCGACGGAAACCACATCATCGCTCCCCTTCGGTTTTTTGACAACTTCACCCGTTCTGGGATTGATGTAGGTATTCACACTATACCCTGCGACGGCTGTAATGTTCATGTCCAGCAGCTTTCTGTATAATTCCGGATTGTTTGACCTAAGATGCCCGATATCATCCGACATGGGTTCCGCTGCTAAATCAGAATATGCATTACTGAAGTTCAAATGATCTGCGCTTATTTTGTTATCCTCATTAAAATCGAGATAACCGCTGCTTTCCCTTGGATACTTCCCGATCCACTCCGCAACATTTCCAGGTGCTTTTTTGGCTGTATTCGCCAACATATTCGTATCATACGGTGTTCCGATAGTAGTGATGCTTCTTATTCGATCAGGAAAATCCATAGCGAATTGAAGCGATCTTCTGCCGCCGTAACTATGTCCGAAGAAATCCATTTTCACGTCATCATTGAACAAACCCATTTCTGCCAATACAGCAGCCAAATCGTCGCTTGTCTCCTGGCGATGTTCATTTTTATGCTCGGTATCATAGATGAAATGCAGCCTACCCTTTTTATCAGTGAAATATTTATGGGCCAGAAAATCCGGATAGTCCATCTTCGTCCTCACTAGATTCCCTTCCCGGTTCCTTGTGACGACATAATATTCCTCTTTACCGTCCCTGCGTTTATGAACGATCACATCGCCTTCCTCAGCAACATCTTTGGCACTTTCCAGGAAATCGTTACCGTTCGACTCGATGCCGTGGATATAGACAGAAACCTCACCGAAACCAGTATACCGGCCCTTCATTTCCTTCAAAGTGCTGTACAGGATGCTGATATCCAGTAATGCCTGCCGCAAGGGGGAGCGGTAATAAAGCACTGAATTACTGAAATCAGTTTCGGCATCAGATAATCGTATGCCCAGAGCAGTATAGTGCTGCATCATTTCCATACATTCCTGTTCAGCTTTCATCCTTCTCATTCTTTCTTGAAAATCATCCTTATCAAGCTCACTCATTGATTGCCGGATCCTCATCATCAATTCACTGAATTCGTTCCCCCAGCCTTCGACCTCCGAGATGAGTTCCTGAAAATCCACATTGATTTTCTGTCCGGTCGTTTGCGCTATCGTACCGGTTCCGATGGCAGCCCATGCATCCGCATAAGCATTCCTGACAAGAACCGAATTTCCCCGCAGGACCTCTGCATCTGCACGGCCTTTATGTTTCGACAATAAGTTCATCACTTCCGGTTCTTTGCTCATTGCTTACCGTCCCTTTCATCCATCAGCTTTAATTGAACTGTCTGCCCTGTGAAGAGAAACTTTTCGAAATGACATTGTCAACACGTTCAAGTTCCTTGATGATAATTTCTGCATCCGATTCCAATTCAGCCACCCTGCCCTGCAGCGCTTCCACAAGGAAGCTGATCTGCTGTTTGCCTTCCGCCCAGATAGAAGCTAAATCATCCCAGGGGAAGTGTGTATCGAAGATGACATTGTTGAGGAGTGTATTGAATTCGCCGAGAAGCTGCCCGAGTGCATCAATATTCGTGGAGAAATCCTTTGCTGCGGTCTTTAATGAATAAGAAGATAGTTTGATTTCTTCCGCGGTACTCACATCCGAAAAAACCATTTGGTGTTCCGTGCGGGTATTTTGCGGCATGGTCTGCAGACAGTAAGAGTCATCTGTTGAGGATACCATTGATACGAAGCCCATAATCGTATCACCGAAAAGGAGCAGACTGCTGCTCACCTTACCGAAGAAAACAATATATTCTGTCATTTTTGTTTTAAGTGCCTGTATCGCTTTTCCGGTATGGCTATCCAACTCTTCCCTAAAAAAAACCATCGGCTTATAGAGGGAAATCATTGTATTCTCCATATTTCTGATATTTGCCGAAACCATTTCAGGCAGGTCTTTGTTGAACTCAAATCTGCCCATCCGTTTTCCCTCCTTCACCTGCTTTCAGGACCTCTGCTTCCGATTCCTTCAACAGACGATTGAGCTGTACCTCCATTTCATCCACATAACCATAATGGTAGACAACATCGATTTCATCATTATTGAATAAAAGGAACTTCTCTCCAGCATCAATGAAGCCATTCGGATAATCAATGGAAGCATAATCTCGGATTACATGATGATTTTCAGAGTAAAGCTTTCTTCCGATGATCATCAGCCTTCTGGAATCATTCTTCAGTCCAACAACACTTCCTATTGGTAAAAATTCTTTATTTAACAGCATTTGTCTCTCTCCTTAGACATATTTTAACTTGACAAAT
>JAZNGP010000067.1:0-19522 GCA_045576475.1 Bacillus sp. (in: firmicutes)
GAAGCTCCCGTCAAACAATACTTTGCCCCTTCGGTATTGATGATGTATGCGGCAAGCGCAAGTCCTTCCATCGAAGTGGAGCATGCTCCGAACAGACCAAAATATGGAACGCCAAGTGTACGCGACGCAAAGCTCGTCGGCGTCATTTGATTAATCAGGTCTCCACCGAAAAAGAAGGAAATTTGTTCTTTTTGTATCCCTGCTTTTTCTATTGCCTTGCTGCATGCTTCCTCAAGCAAGACTTTATGGGCTTTCTCGTAGCTTTCCTCATTAAGCCATAGATCGGCATGCAATGTATCGAAATCATCCGATAAAAGCCCGTTCGCTTCGAAAGGTCCGCCGATTGTTCCCGTGGAGAGAATCACAGGCTTATTTTCGAAAATCCATGTGCGATGTCCCGCCAGCATCATAATCCACCCCATTTCAATAAAAGGATTTTAATCAGTGAAACGACAAATGCAGAAAATACGCCGAATACGACGACAGAACCTGCAAGTTTGAACAGATTTCCTCCGACCCCGAGAACATATCCTTCCGTCCGATGTTCAATCGCTGCCGAGATGACAGCATTCCCGAATCCGGTCACAGGTACAGCCGTTCCTGCACCAGCCACTTGGGCGATATGATCATATATCCCGAAACCTGTCAGCAGCATCGAAAGAAAAATCATCGTGCTCACTGTCGGAGAAGATGCGGTCTGTTCCGTGAAAGGAAAAAAGTACATATATAAGCACTGAATCGCCTGTCCGATGATACAGACCGTCCCGCCGATCCAAAAAGCATTCCAACAATTCTTCAGGACAGGACGCTTCTCTTCGAATTGTTTCTGAAGCTCCTGATACTCCTGCTGCACAGGTGACAGCTTCTTTTTCTTATTATTGGCCATAAGAAGTGCATCCTTTCCGAAAGCATTAGCAATTAATATGTAAAAAGGGCGACCTGAAGCCGCCCCTTCCATTCACTGTTTATATTGCGGTTCTTCCTGTTCCATTTCCTGAACCCTCGGAGCAAGGCTATCAACGATTGCCTGTGTCTGCTGGGCCGCATTCTGATAAAGTTGCTTCGCTTGCTGATTATCTGTACTTAAAGCAAAGGTTTCAAAGTTTGCCTGAGCGCTTTTCAGACCTGCAAGTGTCGTTTTGACATTCGTGATGACGGTCATTTCCATCCCTCCAATTAAGAAGACTTTCAGATGTAGTATGGAACCTGAATCAGATAAATATGTTTCCATTTATTGAGAAGCGCTGCCTGAAAAGAGCAATTTGCAGAAAGCTTGCGTTATACGGTGTCGGTAAATAGTCAATACGAAAACATTCCTGCTTAAAAAAATGACATTCGCAGCAGCCTCTTTGTTGAAAACATAATGTTATGATTATATAGAAAACTTTATTGGCGACTTAAATGGAAACAAACTAATTTAGAAGGGAAGAGAGAATGTGATAAGAGAAGCAAAAAAAGAAGATTTAATGGATATCTTACATATATATAATGATGCCATTCTTCATACTACGGCTGTATATGCTTATAAACCTCATACACTTGAGATGAGACAAGTCTGGTACAGCCAAAAGAAGGAAGAAGGTTATCCGATATTAGTATCCGAACAAGATGGTCAAGTAGTCGGATTTGCGACTTTCGGCCCTTTCAGGGATTGGCCGGCTTATAAGTATTCAGTCGAACATTCCGTTTATGTGGATAAGGACTACAGAAAAAAGGGAATTGCTACTTCTTTAATGAAAGAATTAATCGCTGTCGCCAAGGAAAGAGAATATATGACCTTAATTGCTGGAATTGATGCATCCAATGATAAGAGTATTGCCATGCATAAAAACTTTGGCTTTGTCCATTCGGGAACAATAAGGAAAGCAGGCTTTAAATTCAATAGATGGCTTGATTTGGCTTTTTATCAACTGGAGCTTAATGGACCTGAGAATCCGGTGGAAGAGTGAAATGAAGTAAGACATGTTCTTGTTGTCCAGAATGTAATATAAGGGAAGATAAATATTGATTTCCGCTGCGAACGGGCGCTTTCCGCTTAGGCGAGCGGTGAGCCTCCTCCTCCGTGCGGGGTCTCACCCTGCTCGCTAAATCCCGCAGGAGTCGCCCGTTCTCCGCTTCAATCATCTGCTGTTTACCAACTACTTTTCAAATAGACAAAACTAATAAAATAATTGTAGCTACTGTGGCTGCAAAATTTTTTTCTAGTCTGTATCATTTAGATATAAGACATCAATAGTATTTTGGCATATTTTATCATTGCTTTTAACCTGTAATGCCTCATAGCTGAAAATTGTCGTCCTTAATTGCAATTAGCATTTTGTCGTTTTTTCAAAACGTATCACGCTTCTGAACTTATTCAACTTCCACATTACCGACATATTCCACCCTCCCGGCATGGGCGTTGAATGATACTTCCAAACGATAAGCCCCTTTTTCCTCAGGAAAATAAAACATGTCTTCATTCATTGGCAAGTCGGTTCGTTTCTTTCCATCGAATATCTTCACCCTTACCGATACATCCGCATAATCCCCTCCTTCATCAAGACTGTCTTCAAATTCCAAAGTTCCGTGCTGTCTGGAACTGACGCTGATCAACTGCTGTTCTTCGGTCAACTTCTGTATATTTTCGCTCACAAATTGTTTTTGAACGCTTTGAGTCGACCAGGACACCGTTGATTCTGTCAATCTGATTGTGGATGATCCGACTTTCAGATATGCGTGCGGAGGACCGGCATCGTAATTTTCACCGATGCATCCCGTCAAAAGAATACATACAAATGAACTGATGAAACCCTTCAAATATACTTTCATTAAGCTTCACCCCGTATATGCTTCATTATATTTTTCCTTATTTTACCACCATATTTCCTTCGCCCGCAATCAGTGATAAATAACGCTTTCCATAAAAAAGCAATGCAATCCGGTTATGGATTGCATCGCCTCTTAGATCCTTCTCGGTTCAACTCAATAAAGCAAATATCCTCTGCGTAATTTCTCGAACTGTCTTAAATCCTTTTGCCATTTCGCCTTGATTTGGCTGACGGATTTCCCTGCTTCGATATCTTCCCTGATCCAGCCATTGCCGGTAAGAAGGTCAAAGAATGAAATGCCTTTGCTGTCCTCTGCACGGAATTCGAATTGATCTGGATACATATCGTGCAGAGTCTTAATGATATGCAAGCCGGTATCTACAGGTGAAAAGGCCGCATGATCCGTTATATGAAGCTGAACCCCGTGAGACAGTTTACCGCTGTGCTTGGAGATGGAAGGCGTGAAGCTTGCAGCCCGGAATTCAACGCCTTTAAGCTTCTTGCTGTTCAATTCCCGGGCAAGTTCGGTGCTGTTGATGAACGGTGCGCCAAGCAATTCGAAAGGCTTGGTTGTTCCCCTTCCCTCGGAGATATTCGTCCCTTCGATTAAAGCCGTCCCGGGATATGCGAATGCTGTGTCCAAGGTCGGCATATTCGGTGAAGGCAATACCCATTCGAGTCCGGTGTCTTCGTAATCGAAGTGTCTTTTCCAATTCTTCATTTTGACGATTGTCAAATCGGCGTCTATTCCGAACTCTTCATTGAATAGTGTCGCCAATTCCCCTACCGTCATGCCATGACGCAGAGGGATGCTGTATTGCCCCACGAAGGAAGCATATTCCGGAGCTTCAAGCACAGGTCCTTCCACTTTGACTCCGCCGAGCGGATTCGGACGGTCCAATACGATGAAAGGAATCCCTTTCTCTTTTGCCGCTTCCATCGCAAGCGCCATTGTGTAAATATACGTGTAGAATCTTGTTCCAACGTCTTGAATGTCGAACACAAGCACATCCACCGATTCCAGCATTTCAGGTGTCGGCTTCCTTGTCTGTCCATATAAGCTGTATACCGGAAGGCCCGTTTGTTCATCCACATAAGACTCCACATAGCTTCCGGCCTGGGCATCCCCGCGCACTCCATGCTCAGGGCCATACAGTGCCGTCAATTCGATGTCCTTATCGTTATAGAAACGGTCAACTATGCTGTTCAATTGTCCGTCCACCCCGGTTGGATTCGTGATCAAACCGACTCTCTTCCCCTTCAGCAGACTCTTTTGCTTATCGAGCAGGACTTCCGCTCCAATCTGGACTTGCTTTTGTTTATCCTTGCCCTTGTGTCGATGATTGTCGGCTGTCGCGAACGTCAATGTCGACAGCAACAGCATCAGCACACCGACAGCAGCCATGCTTTTCTTGAACATAATAATTCCTCCCCTATCCCTCTAGTGAATCAATACATCAATCCATGACCATACGGATACATCGGCTGGCTGCCGGCTTCTCCCGGTATCGTGACGGGAAGCTTGCCTGTCGGACTCAGTTCCCCCATGATGACGGCGGCCGTCGAACGGAAGCTTGCCGTTCGGAATCCATACTGTGCCAAATAGGCATCCGTTTCCGGATAAGCCATGATGTCATAAGGATTCCGGATTCCGACCGAAATGACGGGCGTATCGTATTCGCTGATGATACTCCTGTACATGGTCATAACAGGATTGGCAGGATCCCTTCCTGCCACATTGGAGGTTGTACTGCCGATGATGATATACGACGCTTCGTCCAGCAATTGGCGCTGTTCCGCTGTTAATACTGGATTGGCTGACAGTACGATGGTATCTGTATTTGGATGTTTTTCCTTGATTGCTGTTCCGAGATCATTCACATAGGTTGTACCGACGACCACTATTTTGTTTTCAGGATCCAAGTCCCTGAGCGGAAGGACATCTTCATTCTTGATTAATGTGATGGAGCGGTCGGCCGCTTCCTGTTCTACTTGTTTATGTGCGGATGATCCGACAATCTCCATCGCTTTTGCTATCTTTTTTTCGACCGGCATCGGGTTTTCCTCTTTGATGATGCCTCTCTTTATTTTAAGAGCCAGAAGCCTTTCGACGGATGCTTCAATTCTTTTTTCGGAGATTTCCCCGTCCCGGACGGCTTTCAGTAAGGCATTCCGCACTTCCGCGACACCGACTGGCATGAGAAGGATATCCGTACCTGCTTTGACCGCCTTGACGGCAGCTTCTTCGGCGCCAAAATGATCCTGGATGGCTCCCATATTCAAAGCATCGGTCACAACGACCCCTTTGTATTTCATCTCTTTCCGGATTAGGTTGGTCAAGATTTCATGGGATAAAGTCGCAGGCAAGGATACTTCTTCCCCTGTCTTTTTACTGATCGCTTTTGTCGGATCGATCTTCGGGAACGTGATATGCGCGGTCATGATGGCATCGACTCCTTCATCCATTGCCTGCTGGAAAGGATACAATTCAATTTCCTTCAGGCGTTCCATGTCATGCGGCACTTCCGGCAGTCCCACATGGGAATCGACAGCCGTATCCCCGTGCCCAGGGAAATGTTTCGCTGTCGCACTGACTCCGGCTCCTTGCAGCCCTTTGATGTATGCCATGCCGATTTCCGCAACCAATTGCGGATTCTCACTGATGGACCGTACGCCGATTACCGGGTTCTCACTGTTGTTGTTGACATCCAGCGATGGTGCGAAGTTCACATTGATTCCCAGAGCATTCAGTTCTTCCCCGATCGCTTGTCCGACGCTCTCTGCAAGTTCAGGTGATCGCGCTGCCCCAAGTGCCATATTCCCCGGCATATCGGTTCCTGATTGGAGACGTGTCACAATGCCTCCTTCTTGATCGATTGTCATGAACAAATCATATTTCTCTGCCGCTTGCTGATAATCAGCCACCAGCCTGGCCGTTTGTTCGGTCGTCACGACGTTTTCCCTGAACAGGATCACACCTCCGAGATGCAGATCCTTCACTTGCTTCTCTATTTCCGGAAGCATTTCAGTGACATTCTCCCCATTCCAGTTACGATAATCAGGCATCAGCATTTGGCCGATTTTCTCTTCAATGGACATTTTCTTTATGCTGTTGGAAACAAGATCATACCGTTTCCATTTCATTTTCTTGAAGGATGCTTCACCACGCCTGTCCACTTTTATGAAAGCGGTATCAAAACGTTTTCCATTGCTGGCGGTAATGATGGCCGTCCCTGGTTTTCCTGTCAGTTTCACAGTACCATCAGACGTGACTGAAGCTATTTTTTTGGAGGCCGATATCCATTTCACCTCATTGTTCTTTTTGAAATGACCGTCATTATACACATTTAAAGCATTCAGTTTTATTTTATGATCCTTTATCTCCGCAGCCGCTTCCGGCACATTCTGCAGAATGACAAGGTCGGCCGCCGGACCCGATGGCTTCTGTTTCTCTTTGGCCGAGGCACCGGTAAATCCTGTTGAAAGCAAAGTCAGTATAATCACCAGGATGAAGCATCGTTTCTTAGATTTTCCCAATCCAATCACTTCTCCTTTAATCGGTTTTTTTCTTTACTGTCGGTTGTACCTTCCTTCACTCCCTTCTATATTATGTCTACCATTAGAATATCCATAATAAGACAATTTTCACATCGATCTTAAGTACCCTAATCCTTAAAACAGCCACGGAAGCCATGTGTATTGTCATGGTTCTTTTTGTTTATTTTCCCCAAGGGTACAAACAAAAAAAAACGCTTCCAAAGGAAGCGGCATCTATATATTCATGGTAAATGAGTGATCTTTTCCGATACCGGCTTACGATCCTTGCGTGCTGGTATTTCCTCCGGGTATCCCATCCCGAACACTCCGATCAGTTCTCTTTCCTCGCCGACGGATAAAATCATCAGATTTTTCGGAGAAAATCCGACAGAAGACCAGAAGCAGCCGACTCCCTCTTCCCAGGCAGCAAGCATGAAATTCTGCATGAAGCAGGCGGTCGCCATCTTATTCTCTTCCGTTTCAAGAGTGGATTTGCCTTTACGCGAAACGACCGCAAATACGACAGGGGCTCCCCCAAAATCCGTTTTATGATTGATTTCCCTTCTCGTTGCCGGGCCTGCGAAAAGGATTTCCCAGGGCTCGGTCATCCTGTGGTTCGGAGCAACACTGGCTGCCTCGAACCATTTCAGGATTTTCTCTTCCGGAATCGGGTCCGCCTTGAATTTTTTGATGGTCCGTCGTCCTTTAATCACGTCAAGAATGGTCATTGAATTTCCCCTTTCCATATACATTTTCAATGCCTTGGCGGAATCATTATACCATTATTCCAATTTAATGACTTAACTTTACATACTTTGATATAATGTCCAGTGAGTACTCGTACATATAGAGATTTTAGACCAAACAAATATGATGAAGGAGTTCATTCATGAAAAAAATCACCGGTTTTCTATCCATCCTTTTCCTTTCCTTCTTGCTATCCGCCTGCGGGAATCAAGAAACAGGAGATGAACAGAAAAAAGAAGCAGCAAAAGGGCAGTCATACAGTGTAACTGATGATAATGGGAAAGAACTGACCTTCGATTCCGTTCCTGAAACAATCGTTTCAACGGCGCCCAGCAATACCGAAATCATCTTCGCACTGGATGCGGGTGATAAACTCGTCGGCGCAAGCGAATTCGACAACTATCCTGAAGAAGCGAAAAAGATCGAGCGGATGTCCAATGCCATGTCGATCAATACCGAAGCCATTATCGGTGTGAATCCTGATGTTGTCATTGCCTATAAAGATGGTCCAGATGGATTGAAACAAATTGAAGGCGCAGGCATACCGGTATTCGTCATTGATTCCGCCTTAACGATCGACGATGTATACGGAAATATCGAACAAATTGCCGCTGTACTGGGAACAGAGGAAAAAGGGACTGCAGTTGTTGAGGAAATCAGACAGCAAATTGCTGCGGTTCAAGAAAAAACAGCAGCCGTGAAGGAAACGAAAGAGGTATATTTTGAAGTCAGTCCTTCCCCGGATATATACACGAGCGGAGCTGCGACTTTCCAGGATGAAATCCTTTCGGCGGCCGGAATCAAAAATGTCTTCTCCGATCAGGAAGGCTGGGTGAAGATCTCCGAAGAAGAAATCATCAATCGTAATCCTGCGTATATAATGACAACCGTGGATTTTACGGATGATCCTATTGCTGAAATCAAGAACCGTCCATCATGGAACAGCATCCAAGCAGTCAAAGAAGATCATGTATACTTCCTTGATCCCGACCTCTTCTCACGACCCGGTCCGCGGATCGGCGATGCAGTCGAGGCTGCAGCCAAGACAATTTATCCCGAAGTTTTTCCCGAATAAGCGAAAAAGCACCCAGCCGGGTGCTTTTTCTTGTTCTATGATATGAATGAAACACATTCATTATGTCGGTTTTGATTGAAGCAGCGGAAATCTTTCTTCCACAATTCTATTTTACCATTAGGAGCTTATCTTGGCTAGTAATATCAAAATGTTTCAAGAAAGCAGACATATTTCCTGCTAGTTTTCTTTGCATTTCCCTTTGAACGTACTCCATTCGATTCCTTTTATCGGGGCAGCCGCACGCGGTTGAAGAAGAAGGCCTTGTTGGCCCGAATCGGCAGGATCGTCTTTCTTTTTCGGATCCAAAACGACGATGATGCTCCCTTTTTCAAGCTGCTGGATATAAACATCCGTTTCTTCAGCGGATAAACCCAATGATATCAATTTTTCGACGGCGTCTTCTTTTCCCTTGAAAAACAATAAACCTTGTATGGTCTTAAGGAAAGACATCATTTCTTCCCTTTCTTTCAGGACTGATATATTCACTTTTTCTTTCTTTTCCATCGTAAGATTCGTTTCCTTATCAGCCATCACTGTGATATCTCTTCCATCAAAACCTTTCTTCTTCAAGGCCCGGATGGCCTCCACCACCTCCAAATGAGAAGCGTATACACCGTACACTAATCCAGCCATCAACCACTCCTCCTTCTTATCTGCATTTTGTTTATCATTTACCCTGTCTCAAAGAATCAAAAACTGTTTCTAAGATAGGTCAGAATCGATAAAAGCTGTTTCCACTCCGATTCCTTACTCATACATTTTGCTGTATACCGTGTACTTATTCACTTTTTCATGATGCACATCATATCCAATTCCAGGAGTATCCGGCACAGTTATCATGCCATCTTCCACGATTACCTCTGGTTCGATGATGTCTTCATCCCAATAATTAGCAGAAGCAGCCGTATCGCCCGGTAAAACAAAGTTCACAAGAGACGTAAGAGCGATATTATGGGCACGGCCGATTCCGGATTCAAGCATGCCGCCGCACCAGACAGGTATATTCTTCTCCATACATAAATCATGGATCTTCATTGCCTCCGTGATTCCTCCCACCCTGCCTATTTTGATATTGATGACTCCGCATGCGCCTATTTGGATTGCTTTCCTGGCATCCTCTGCTGATGTGATGCTTTCGTCGAGACAGATCGGCGTCTTCATCCGTGCTTGAAGAGCCGCATGGTCGATGATGTCGTCTGCAGCCAAAGGCTGTTCAATCATTGTCAAACCAAATTCGTCCATTCGCCGCAATGTATTGATGTCACTTAATCGATAAGCGGAGTTTGCATCTGCCATAAGCGGAATATCCGGATAATATCTTCGGATTTCCCGTAGTAATTCGACATCATATCCAGGTTTCATTTTCACTTTGATCCTTTTGTAGCCGTCGGATAGACCCTTTTCTATTTTTTCCAGAAGCTGTGGAATGCTTTCCTGGATACCGATACTCAATCCCACCTCTATTTTGTCCTTCTTGCCGCCTAGGCACGCCTTCAATGATTGTCCTCTCCGCTTCGCATATAAATCCCATACCGCTCCCTCAATCGCCGACTTTGCCATAAAGTTACGTTTGACCGGCTTGAATGCATCATTTAATTCGGATGGATGGACAATCTCTTTCCCAATGATTCTCGGAATCAGGAAGCTTTCCATGATGGACCAGCATGTCTGTGTCGTTTCTTCGGTATACCACGGCGCATCAAAGGCAACGCACTCTCCCCATCCAGAGCGCCCCTCCCTGTCCTGCACTTCCGCCAAGATGAACTTCCTTTCATTCATTGAGCCGAAACTGGTTGTGAAAGGTGCTTTTAATGTCATCTTCATTTGTCGTAAAATCACTTTTTGTATTTGCATTTCTTCTCCCCGCCAACCCTGGTAAGCTTTTTTGCTCTATTTGAAATTATTTTAACATATTTAACGAAGATAGCAGTCCAGGAAACAAAGATAAGAAAAGAACCTTTCAAAAATCATCTCATCATTATTCTAAATATTTGTATAAAAAGGAAATACCGTTTATTATAATAAGAGTATAAATGAGAATGATTATCACATCCGGAGGGAAATATGAATTTAACCGATATAATAAAAGGCAGAAGATCCGTACATAGATTTCAACAAAGAGAAGTGTCCCCGCAGCTGATCACAGAGCTTCTGGATACAGCTGTCTGGGCTCCTAATTATCATTTGACGGAACCTTGGAGATTCATCATCATTCATGGTGATGCCAAGCAAAAACTAGCGGAGACAGTAAAGTTCATCAAGGAATCAAAAGAAACAGATCCGGAGAAGAAAAAGGCCATCGGGGAAAAAATACGCAAAAAGCTGATGTCCAATCCAATGTATGTCATCGTTGTCATGAAAGAAGACGAAAATCCTTCTGTACGTGAAGACGATTTCGCAGCGACATGCTGTTTGATCCAAAACTTCAGCCTGTTGGCATGGGAGAAAAAAATCGGTATGACCTGGCATTCGTATGGCTGGCTTCAAGATCCGCTGTTCCGTGAAACATACGGTATCCAGGCAAATGAACGCGCCATCTGCAATATGCATTTGGGCTACCCCGACATCATTCCGACAGCCCAGGAAAGAAAACCGGCAAAAGAACTCGTTACGGTTCTCGGATAATGAAAACAGGGCAAGGAGCCGGACTCCTTGCCCTGTTTTTTATTTTCAGCTTTCATTTGTCACACACTTCTCTTACGGATCGCTGCACCGGCACCAAGCAATGAGCCGATGATAAATATCCCCGTGACCGCCAGGCAGCCTGCAAGCCCGGAATCAGAATCAGGATCGGCTGCATATCCCGTCAACTGAACGGGACTCCATGCCATTTGATCGGGAAACCAGCCGCCGAGCAAGGACAACAGACCGATAAATACTGCTGTTCCGATTGCGATGAAACCATTACTGTCCGAAATACTGCTTGCCAATACAACGACCGCTATGATGAACAAAAGATACATACTGTAAAGCAGCATGCTTGTAAGGATGAATGTCAACTGCAATTGACCGAATAGAAGATCGGTATAATAAAAGGCCGCCATGTAACCGAGGATAAAGGAAGAAACAATCACAATGCCGTGGGCCAAAAATTTCGCTAAAACAAGCTGAAGGACATTCACCGGTCTGACAAGTATATATACCAGTGAACCATTTTTCCTTTCTTCATTGATGATATTCATAATCGAGACAATCACAAGCAGCAAACCGATCGTGTTCAATTGCGACAGTACGGACATCATCACTTCTTCCGGGGAAGGCAGCGGCATTTCAATGACAGCGCCCTCCGGCAAGCTGCCGCTCATTTCCATGATATCTTCCATGAAGTACAATGTCAGCGGCTGCATGACCGATAGAATGATGAATACGGCCGGCAGCCAAATGACCTTGTTGCTGCGCCATAGATGAACGAATTCCTTTTTGAGCAAAACGGCTGTTCCCTTCATTCCATCACCTCCATGAAGACTTCCTCCAATGTCATTTTTTTTCGCTGAAAATGGATGACATCAAGACTGTTATCGAGACACCATTGAAGAAATGGCGGCCGGCAGGCATCCTCCAAAAGATGAATGACCGCCGAAGAAGGATTCATATATTCCACTCGCTTAACAAAACTGCACTGCTCGATTCGGACAGGAATCTCATTTTCTGTCTTCAGCACATATCTTTGCTCTTTATCCAGCAGCATTTCCGTCATCGGACCGTAAGCCACTTGCTTTCCGTTCTTCATCAGCAGCACATCGTCGCTGATCTCCTCCGCATCATGCAGGACATGCGTGGAATAGATGATTGTTGTATGCTCTTTGATTTCTTGGATGATGCGGATGACATCCCTTCTTCCGGCCGGATCTAATGCGGAAACAGGTTCATCGAGGATCAGAAATTCAGGCCGATGAATGATGGCCTGTGCCATTCCGAGCCTTTGCTTCATCCCCCCTGAAAATCCGCTGATCATCCTGTCCGCCGCTTCCTCGATTCCGGTTTGTTTTAAGACTTCATCGACTCTCTTCTTTTTGTCTGCCACTTTAGACAGTTCCGCCATCCATGTCAAAAATTCCCTCGCCGTCATGAAACTTCCGAAATTCGGGACTTGCGGTAAATAACCGATTTTCTGTTTCCAATTTTTATGCCCGTGAATAGATACCGTACCTTTATCCGCTTGAAGCAATCCAGCCAAAATACGCAATAAAGTCGATTTCCCGGCTCCATTTGGCCCAATCAACGCTAGGCATCTACCCTTTTCGAGGTCGAAGCTCATATCATCCAATACTGTCCGCTGCTTGAACCTCTTCGTCACATTTTGTACTTGCAAACGCATCTTATCGTCACCTTTCTTTCCTGCCAAAGATGAAATATAGGACAGGACCGATTATATTGATGAATAGGATGCAAAGGATCCAAGCCCATTTCGGTCCGTTCGTTTCTTTTTGCTTGATGCAACTGACTATGGCCGTCGCCATCAAGATAATCTGCACAATCAGAATCGGAAGAAGCAATTGTATAATCAAGGAATCACTCATTTCCTATTTCTCCTTTCATTTGGTATATAAACAAAAATGCATCAATCTGTCATATTAATAACATAACAGATTTAACTTTCCTCCACAATAATTCTTTTTACGATACACAATAAATAAAAAAGCTGCAGACAAAATCGATGCTCACATCGATTTTTGTCTGCAGCTTAAAGTACTGCTGAATCAGCGCCTTTTATCTTTAAAGTTCTGTTAAGTTCAATGTTGATTTCCGTTACGAACGGACGCTTTCCGCGGGGCGAGCGGTGAGCCTCCTCCTACGTGCGGGGTCTCACCCTGCTCGCTGATCCCGCTGGAGTCGCCGTTCTCCACTTCAATCATATCTGACGAGAAGCAGCATTTGATTTGCCAAGAGAAAAACAACATTAAACAATAAGAGTGCCTTCCTTAAAAGCATTTCAATAAATCGGCATGATCGCCGGCTTCTCCATAGCCGATAATCAATTCACACCTCTCATCGCCTTTTGGATGACCGGTGACAGAACAAGCAGCACTATCCCCACCAAAATAGCGAAACCGCCGATTAATCCAAAGTACATGATTTCTGTATCGACACTGTAGAACTTCACGATCTGTGCATTAATCGCTTGTGCGGATGCATTCGATAAGAACCAGAGACTCATAGTTTGTGCGGAAAACGCGGATGGAGCGAGCTTCGTTGTGGCGGATAAACCAACAGGCGAAAGCAAAAGCTCCCCGATAACCACAAGGAAGAAACTAAGTACGATCCAAAGCGGATTCACAAGTGTCTCTGTTCCATTGATTGAGGCAGGGATAATCATCACTAAGAACGATAGACCGGCGAAGAAAAGGCCGACTGCGAATTTCTTAGGAGTGGATGGCTGACGATTTCCGAGCTTTACCCAGAACCAAGCGAACAACGGTGCCATCAAGACAACGAACATCGGATTCAATGATTGGAACCATGCGGCAGGGATGGAGAATCCTCCAAGTGTCAGATTCGTCCTTTCAGCGACGTATAATGCAAGTACAGTTGAACCTTGTTCCTGGATTGCCCAGAACATCATCGCTGAAATGAATAGCGGAATATATGCCAAAAGCCTTGAGCGTTCATCCGCATCTGTCTTCGGACTGCGATACATCACGATGAAGTAAGCTGCCGGAATCAGAATCGCAAGGATGCTGACTGAGAAGATGAATCTGTCAATTGTAAGCCAGCCGTTCATGATCAATACAGCAATCAAAATAGCAATGACTGCAGATCCACCGCCAATTTTCATGAACACACTTTTTCTTTCTTCTGGAAGCAATGGATTCGGCACATGCATACCAGCCAATCCAAGATTTTGTTTCTTGGTCATCATAAATACGATAAGTCCCACAAACATACCAACAGCAGCAACCGCGAATCCAGCATGATAATTGTAAGATTCCTGAACTGCGCCGACGATCAATGGGGCAATGAATGCTCCCATGTTAATCCCCATATAGAAGATACTGAAACCAGCGTCTCTGCGTGAATCGGTATCCGAATAAAGATCTCCGACAATATTGGACACATTCGGCTTCAACAGCCCTGTACCGATGACAATGAGGAACATACTGGCGAAGAATGTGGTGACTCCACCGGGAATTGCGAGCATGATATGCCCGAACATGATCAAAACGCCGCCATAAAATACAGTACGGCTTGTCCCGAACAGCCTGTCCGCTACCCAGCCCCCGATAATCCCTGACATATAGACCAGCGACCCGTAGATGGACATGATGGATAGAGCAGTCGATTCCTCCAGTCCCAAACCGCCGTCTTTCACTTGTGCATAAATATAGTACACAAGAATTGCTCTCATTCCATAATAGGAAAAACGTTCCCAAAATTCAGTGAAAAAGAGAGTGAATAACCCTTTAGGATGTCCAAAAAACCCTCGCTGAGGAACACTTCGGACTATTTTTTCTTTCTCTACCGTTTTCAAACTAACCCCTCCTTGATTTATACCTAAATAATAATAACTTAAATTTTGTATAATGGCAAAAATTAAATTATTCTGTTTTTTTACACTTTATGTAAGTTCATAAATACGTCAGCCCCAAACGGCGGTTGCAGAAGATGGAGGCTTCCACAAAACAGGCTATAGACTCATCCGGAAAGGTCTCCTGCTCATTCCAAGCAGGTTTGAAATAGCATAATTCTCCCGCAATTATGCCGATCTCGCCAGCCTCATATTTATTTGTTACTCCTTTTTTCTGATGTCATCGTCTATTTATCGCATTCTGAAACAATAGGAAATCTTAGGTTTATAGTAATGAAAGTAAGGTTATAATTTTATTGAGATAGTTTATTTCAAAAATTTGGAGGTTAGAAAATGAAAAAATTCTTAAGTGTGATCTTATGTTCTTCATTATTATTGGCAGCCTGCGGCAATGGCAATGATAACGACAATGTATCCAACCCGCCTGAAGACGCTCCTGTTGAGGACGAGAATAACAACGGCGCAAACAATGGCAACACGGCGACCGAAGATAACGCGAATAATGACAATACAGCGACCGACAACAATACAACGAATGAAAACAGCGGTTCCATCACTTTCACTTCATTTGATCTGGATGTAGATTATGACAATTTCAAGTCATTTGAAGTCGAATACGACAATGAAAATGACGGAATGGAAGCAAAAATTGAAGATGAGCGCAACAATCAAAAGCTTCGTGGCGATGAAGCATTCCAGGAATTGCAAAATCGTTTCGAATCATTTAAATTCGATCAAACCACTTCCAATGATGAAGTGATCAAAGAAGTCTTGGATTCATTCGAATTGGATGACAACTATAAAAAGTTTGATCTTGAAATTCAATATTCGGATGGAACGGAAAAAGAATATCAGAAATCGAATTCCTAAATGATAATAAAACAAGCTTTCTCGGTTCCAGCATCCGAGAAAGCTTGTTTTTTTTACACTCTTCAAGTAAGAGCTTTTGCTGTCATTGCCCTGCAGACAGACTTTTCCTTCTGACGGCTTTGCTGATGATGCCGTGCGATGGAGAGAAAAATAAAGCCAAGGTGAAAAAGATTCCCGCCACTGTGACCATGCTTCCAGCTATGGAAGCATCCAGCCAAGCAGCCAAATAATACCCGCATACAGAGCATAATATGCCTGTTATGCAGCTGATGATAATCATTCTGCTCAGTTTATCCGTCAGTAAATAAGCCGTTGCGGCAGGTACAATCAGCATCCCGACAACGAGGATTGCACCGACACTTTCGAATGAAGCTACTGTCGTCACCGAAACGAGTGTCATCAACAGATAATGGAAGAACACGACAGGAATCCCCAAAGCGGCTGCCAAGCCCGCGTCAAATGTACAAAGCTTGAATTGTTTATAAAAAAGGCCGATCAGCAAGATATTGAGCAAAAATACTGTCCCGACCATCCAGACAGCTCTTGGTCCAACTTCCACACCGGCAATCGTCATGAGATCCCACGGGGCATAGGCAATCTCTCCATATAGGATATGATCGACATCCAAATGCACCTGACTGGCGAATAAGCTGACCAACACAACACCTGCCGCGAATAATGCCGTGAAAACAACACCGATTGATGCATCCTCCTGTACACCGCTGTTCGTGAAGATACTGATCAAATAAACGGTCAATAAACCAAGTGCCGCCGCACCTGCCAGCATGAAAACAGAATCCATGCTTCCACTCAATAGATAGGCGATCACAATACCAGGGAGAACCGAATGACTGATTGCGTCCCCGACCATACTCATTTTCCGTAAAACCAGAAAACATCCGACAGTCGCGCAGGAGCAGGCCACTAAAGCGCCAATGACGATGATCCATATACCGTGCATCATGAACCGCCTCTTTCTGTATCGACCTGGTCAAAAACCGCCGCCGTCGATTTCTTCATATAGTTCCTCACTCTTGCTTTCGCCACCAATCCTTTCTCCGGAGCAAACAATAACGAGAAAAGGAAGATAGCAGTGGCAGAGAGGACAATGAGCGGTCCGGTCGGCATGCTGTAACCGAGTGTACTGAGGATTGTTCCCCCCATGCCGCTCAATGCACCGAATGCTCCAGAAACCATCACCATTATATGCAGCTTATCCGTCCAGTATCTGGCGGCCACCGCAGGGGTTATAAGCATTGCGGCCATAAGAACGACACCTACTGCCTGAATGCCGATCACCACTGCAACCACCATCAGGAACATAATGAATTGTTCAAGCAGCTTAACCGGAAAGCCGACTCCTTTGGCGAATCCCGGGTCAAATGAAACCAGTTTGAATTCCTTGAAGAAGAGATATGTGAGAAATAACAGTAAAACACAAATCAATGCCATGGTCGTCACATCCCTGCTCATCATCGCTGCAGCCTGGCCAAACAGGAATTTGTCCAAGCCGCTTTGGTTGCCATAATTGCTGTGCTGTATCTGCGTCAACAGAACGATCCCGAATCCGAAGAAGACCGTCAAGATGATGCCCAAGGCAGAGTCCTGCTTAATCCTTGTCTCCCTTGTGATATACCCGATGGCGAATGTAGCGATTATCCCCGCTGTCAATGCCCCCAGGAGGAATGCGAAAATGGATTTGGTGCCTGTAATCATGAAAGCCACACAAATACCCGGTAAGGCTGCATGTGACAAGGCATCCCCCATCAATGCCTGTTTCCTCAAATAAGCGAAGCTGCCGATCACTCCGCTGCAAATACCGAGAAGCATGGTGCCCGTAAGGATCCACCTTGTATTCGGGTCTTGGAATATACTTAACAAATCCATAACAGCCACCTCAACTAATGATTAATGGTGAATTGTCCCCATCCAACATAGCCAGCTTGCCGCCGTATGTCTTCTGGAGCATTTCCTTCGTGAAAACCTCTTCGGTCGGCCCGATACCGATCAATGAGACATTCAGGAGCATCACCCAATCAAAATATTCTTTCACCGTATTTAGATCATGATGGACTACGAGCACGGTCTTCCCTTGTTCCTTCAATCCGATCAACAAAGATATGATTGCTTTTTCGGTTGCTGCGTCAACACCCGCAAATGGTTCATCCATGAAATATAGATCCGCTTCCTGCGCCAGAGCCCGGGCAAGGAAAACCCTTTGCTGCTGCCCGCCCGATAACTGACTGATTTGCCGTTCGGCAAAATCGCCCATCCCTACTTTCCGGAGGCAATCCATCGCGATTTCCTTGTCATTTCTTCCTGGTCTCTTGATCCAGCCCAGCTTCCCGTATCGTCCCATAGTGACTACATCAAGTGCATCGGTAGGGAAATCCCAGTCGACAGACTCTTTTTGCGGCACGTATCCTACCTTTTTTCTGTTCTTTGCGTAACTTCCTCCAAAAATTTCAACCGATCCTCTTAAAGGAGGAACGATACCAAGAATCGCTTTGATTAATGTCGACTTGCCGGCCCCATTCGGACCGATGATTCCGACAAGCTTCCCTTCCGGTACAGTGAAAGATACATTCTTCAATACTGCCTTTTTTTGATATGCCACAGACATATGATCAACCTTCAATGGCTCAGCCACATTTAAATCCTCCTTTAATTGGATGCATTATTCCATAATCGCTGGAATGAAACTCGAGATGTACATTTATTTCAAGGCTCCTGTCACTGTATCCACATTATGTTTGACCATCCCGATGTAAGTTCCTTCTTCGGTTCCTTCATTCCCCATGGCATCCGAGTAGAGCTCACCGCCGATTGTGACCGTATGGCCTTTTTCTTTCGCCCCTTCAATCACCGCTTCGATGGTATTCTTCGGAACGCTTGATTCAACGAATACGGCTTTTATCTCTTTCTCCACAAGAAAGTCCCTTAATTCCGTCACATCTTTCGATCCTGCCTCGGAAGATGTACTGATACCTTGCAGACCCACCACTTCCAGATCGTAAGCCTCTCCGAAATAACCGAATGCATCATGGGCAGTCACAAGAATTCTTTTCTCTTTCGGGATGCTGTTCAATTGCTTTTTTGCATAAGCATCGATTTCTTCCATTTCCTTGATGTACGATTCTGCATTCTTTCTATAAAAATCCGCATTGGCTTGATCCGCTTTGATCAACTCGTCTCTGACTACTTCCGCAGCGGTGATCCACTTCTTCACATCGAACCATATATGCGGATCGAATTGATCCGGATAGTCCGCTGATGCCAATAGCTCCTTTTCCTCCAAAGCTTTTGTCACAGGAACTGTCGGTTTGTTTTTCTCCATCTGTTCAAAAATTTCTACCATCTTTCCTTCAAGATTCAATCCATTGTAGAAAATCACATCCGCCTTCTCCAATTTACCGATATCCCCTTGTGTTGCCTTATACAAATGCGGGTCAATCCCCGGTTTCATGAGGCTTTCCGATTCGACATGCTCACCGCCTATATTTACGACTAAATCCCCAATCATCCCCGTCGTGGAAGTTACTTTTAATTTATCCCCATTCTCCCCCGACCCGCCTGAATCAGAACAACCTGCCAATATCATTGCACTTAATGTCAATAAACCGATCAATCGAATACCTTTCTGGAAACTCTTCAACTAACATCACTCCTTTTTTATGTTGCAGCAAAGTAATTTTCTTTCCTGTATGTATTTATTTTACCCGAAGCTATAAATGTTTCCTTCGTGCAACTTTTATTCAATACTAGTTAGAATTTATTATTCTGTCAATCAATATATGCTCAAATCTAAAAATTCAACCAAAAAGCCGCAGTAAGTCGATGATCAGCGGAACCTCTTTATGAATCCTTTGTTACCATAAATTATTCACGTTTTTTTTTATTGTTCATGATAATTTTGATGGACAAGAAAAAAAGAATGCGTCCGCAGGTTGTTAACAC
>JAZNGP010000068.1:0-3101 GCA_045576475.1 Bacillus sp. (in: firmicutes)
AAAGATATTGGTGACATTCTTGATAAATTCAATCCTTTTTATTTATCGGAAGAAGAAAAGCTAAAAGGTAGAATTGCTTTTATTGTTCGATTAAGAAATGAGGGTATAGTGTCCATAACTAACACAGACATAGCATCGCTTCTTAACACAACAGCCTATTTAGTAGCTGAATTTACTCGTACTAACGAAGAAAGAAAATACACATTTAAAGAAGTACGTCCAACAACTGAGATAATGCAAAAACTTTTGCCATACTTTATTTTAAAAACTTAATTCAATAAGAATCCAAAATAGTCAAAAGGAGACTATGAAATGGTTTTCTTTATTTTTAGGTTATTCACAGGTTTAAAAATCGCTATTAATACTTTTGTTGTTCTTTACACGAGCTATTCCTTAAGTGAAAATTGTTTGAGCGAAAGATGCCATACAAGAGTAGTCGTAGCCTTGGTTTCGAAGATTTTGCAGCCGTCCCTTTAGAAAACTCTGTTTGTAGCGTTGAACAACTTGTATATAGAAAAGAGTTGGGAAATCAGGCGCAGATTTCCCAACTCTTTTTCTTTTGTATCTTTTAAACCCAGTCTCCTCTGTAAACAGCAATTGATTGAAGCGGAGAACGGGCGCGACTCCAGCGGGATCAGCGGGCAGGGTGAGACCCCGCACGAAGGAGGAGGCTCACCGCTCGCCCCGCGGAAAGCGTCCAGTTCGCAGCGGAAATACTATAGCATCTCTATATCAATTAATATCTGTGTTTTTATCTTTAACGATAGTTGCTCCTGCAATGACAAATCGACAATGAATTAGCCCTAAGCAGCAGTTTGTATAATGGAAGTTATTTAACAAATTATCCCTCATCATGAAGGGGATTCACCTTCCATGTCGAAAACCAGATATATACCAATCTATGAAAGGGGGGATCTCATGCAGCTGGGCATGAGTTCATATAGTCTCCATCAGGCAGTCTTGAAAAAAGAAATGACATTCCTGGAAACCATCAGCTGGGCGAAAACAAACGGAGCCGATCATTTCGAAGTCGTACCGCTGGACTTCGATCTGGCCGAAAACCCGGAGATGACCGAGAAAATCAAGAAAACAGCCGAAATCGCGGGTATCCCATTATCAAATTATGCAATCGCCGCCAACTTCGTCTGCTCCAGTGAACAAAAACTGAATGAAGAAATCGAAAGGGTGAAGAAGCATGTCGATATTGCTGATCAGCTTGGTGTGAAATGTATGCGTCATGATGCGGCATCACGGCCTCTCCATCAATGCGATATTCTTCATTTCAATTCCGATCTTCCTCAATTGGTGAAAGCATGCGGGGAAATTGCCGACTACGCCGCTCGATACGGTATCACCACAAGTGTCGAGAACCATGGCTATTATATGCAGGAAAGCGATCGAGTCAAGATGCTGGTCGAGCTTACGGACAGGGATAATTTCCGGACGACGCTGGATGTCGGGAATTTCCTTTGCTGTGATGAAGATCCGGTTACGTCCGTGGCAAATAATGTCGGAATCGCTTCCTATATCCATATCAAGGATTTCCATTATCGGCCTATCGGAGATGATCCCGGTGCAGGCTGGTTTCCGACGAAGCAAGGGGCTTATTTAAAGGGCGCGATTGCCGGACAGGGAGACATCGATTTGAAGCAAGTGCTGAAAGTCATTAAGAAAAGCGGTTATGACGGCTATTTTTCTCTTGAATTCGAAGGAAGTGAAGATTGCCGGGAAGGAGCGGCGATCGGTCTGAAAGAAATAAAAGAACGATGGCAGCAGGTGTGAGCGGATGCTGAAGATAGGTTTGATAGGAGCTGGAACAATTGCTGATCTGCATTTGGATGCCTTTTCGCAATGCGGACAGGCCGATATAACTGTAATTTGCGATATCAATGAAGAACGTGCGAAAGCGAAGGCGCAGCAATATGGCATCCAAGCGGCACGAAGTGATTACCGTCATCTCTTGGATGATCAGGAAATCGATGCGGTTATTGTGTGCACCCATAATGCGCTTCATTTCGAAGTGGCGCTTGCCGCATTGCAAGCAGGAAAGCATGTGTTTATCGAGAAGCCCGCATGCACGACTGCGGCAGAAGCGAGAGCGCTTCATGCTGCCTCCTGCGATTATGGGAAGCAAGTCCAAGTAGGCTTTGTCAGGCGTTTTGATCCGAGGACGATTTTCCTTAAAGAGCTGATTGAGAACGGGGAGTTTGGCGACATATATTATGTTAAGGCTTCCGCGATCAGAAGGATGGGCAATCCTGGAGGGTGGTTTGCCGATAAGCAAAAGTCAGGAGGAGGACCTTTGATCGACATCGGTATTCATCTGATTGACTTGGCGATGCATCTGATGGGTTCACCGCATGTGACCTCGGTCAGAGGTACGGCCTATTCCCATTTGGGTGCAAGGAACCATGTGGAACATCTTTCCCGTTACCAAGCGGCAGACCAATCGACGACGGGCCATCCGGTGGAAGATTTGGCGGCAGCAAGCATCCGTTTCGGCAGCGGAGCGAGCATGCTCTTGGATGCTTCTTATTCGCTGCATGCAAAAGAAGACAAAACGACTTTTGCAGTATTCGCCGACCGCGGAGGAGCGACACTGGAACCGGACTTTACATTGGTATCGGAACGGAGCAATACGATTCTTAACAGTGAACCGCAAATGGAAAGAAGCGGTCTCGACTTACGCATGGCGTTCAGCATCCAGGCGAAATTCTTTGCCGATGCCTGTCTGAATAACCGAAAGCCTCTGCATTCTATTGAGGATAGCATGCAGCTGATGAAGATGGTCGAGGCAGTATACCATTCCGCGGAGACGGGAGTCGAGATTACACTCTGACACGAGCATCTCCTAATTAATTTCAGAATTATAAAAAAATGGATTGACTTTCATTTTTCCACATATTACTATTATGACAAGTACCAGATATGAACCAATTAGGAGGAAATGTATGAGGGGAAAAAAGTATTACGGTCTCATCGTCGCATTGGTATTCATGCTAGTTCTGACAGCTTGTTCCGGCAATAATGAAGATGCTTCGTCCGACGGCGAAGGAAAAGAGTTCTCAGGAACATTGACGGTTTGGATCCATCCGTATGTC
>JAZNGP010000069.1:0-20858 GCA_045576475.1 Bacillus sp. (in: firmicutes)
CATCTTATTCCTGTGGAAAAAAGAAATGCGCAATGTTACCGTGTTCACAACATTGTAAACGCTACCGAACTATTTTGTGTTGTAATAGAGAGTTTTTTGTGAAGCAGATTACTTGCGGAATCCCGTCAAACTGGGGTTTAATTACTGATATGTTGCAACAGCGTACCTATTTCAGCAACTATGATTATTCAGAGAAAAAGGGGTTATTGTAAGTCATGAACAATTTGGAAACAGCCACAGCAATTGAGTCGAAAAAAGCGAGTGAATCGCATGCACAGCTGGTAGATTTAATATTGCCGCCTGATACAAACCACCATAATACCATCTTCGGAGGGAAAGTGATGGCATACGCGGATAAAATCGCTGTCATATCTGCAATGAGACATTGCCGCAGACCAGTCGTCACTGTTCGCAGTGATTCTTTCGAATTCCATGCTCCGATTAAATCAGGTGAAGCCATCTGTATAGAAGCAAAAGTGATTTGTGCCCACCGCACAACGATGGAAGTATACGTGGAGGTACATTCGGAGAATCTGATTTCTGGAGAGAAGAAGTTAACGTCCAGTGCATATATGACCATGATCGCATTAGGTGAAGATGGAAGACCGACTCCGGTCCCTCAGGTGATTCCAGAAACGGAAGAAGAGAAATATCACTATAAATTATCCATGGATCGCTATCTTGCGAGAAAGCAATCGAAATAAGCCATTGATTATATGAGTAGAAGAAAAGGAGGACATTTGTTGATGTCCTCCTTTTTCGTCTATTAAGTCCAAGGGTCCAGCTTATGTCGGCATCGGCAGATGAATATAGAATATTGTACCTTTCCCTACATTACTGTCCACTACAATTTTACCTTTGTATTTATCCACAATATTATAGCAGACCGTCAAGCCAATCCCGGTGCCCCTGTCTTTTAATGAATAGAAAGGGGTGCCGAGCAGTTCCAATTGCGCATTTGACATACCTATGCCTGTATCCTTGACGGAAATGACGGCCATTCCGTGTTTTTCTTCAAGACTGATCACGATGAACCCGGTATCTTTCATGGCTTCGATTGCATTCTTAATGATATTGATCATCAATTGTTTAAATTCAATCTTATTCATACGGATGGAAATATCCGATTCCAAAAGCGTGTGGATGCCTATGCTGTGCTGCTTGGCGAAACTCGTCAATAAATCACTTATTTTTCTTATCTCTTCCGGAAGAGAGATGGTATGCATTTCTCCATTATGCGGTTTCGCGAGGGAAAGATAGTCATTGATGATGACTTGCGCATATTCGAGTTCGGACAGCATTGTTTTGACATAAAACGCATCTTTCTCATTCTTCTCCGGATCTTGTTCAAGAAGTTGGGCAAATCCTTTCACAACTGTGATGGGATTACGGATTTCATGCGCGATTGTCGCCGCAAGCTGGCCGATCGAATTCATTTGCTTTGCTTGCTGCAGCTCCAGTTGGAACGCTTTGGCAGACTGCATTTTATTTCTCATGCCAATGAATACAAATACAAGAATGATTTGGATTGCTGTGAAATTCAGGATATTGCCCAAGGGATCCAGTGCAACATAGGTATACACTTCTTGAAGTCCAGTGTTGGATATGAACAGTATAATTAGCGGACCAAGAATGAAATTCAGACTCGCGATTATATAGAAGCTGAAAGCATCATACAGGAAAATCGGGAACAGCGGGGTTAAGGCAAGGATGGAGAGCATAATGGCTGTTTCCGGAAAAGTCCAGAATTTCGTATAGAAATAAAGGGTGATCAATATGATGAAAACGGTTTTATATGATCCGGATTCCCGTTTGACATAATTCAGCAGTGAAAACAGGATTCCTGATATAAGGACAATCTGTGTCATCATCCTGTAAGGGGTCTCCTCCCAAGAAATCGGGGAAACCGACAAACCTGCAAGCAGGAGAAAAGTGATGACGCACATAAACACTTTCATGATCTGCTTATGCTGTATTTGATAGAATTTGTAATTTTTTAGCATAACGCTTCCTTTTTTAGGTAATTTATTTTAAATATATATGAAAGGAAGCCTGTTTGTAAATTCTTTTTTCTAAAATGAGGAAAAGAGCATTAGGATAAAAGGCATAAAAAAAAGACGCAGAGCATTAAGCTCTGCGTCTTTCTTCTGTCGCTGTAACCGGCTCTTCCTTCGGCAGGAAGCGGTAGAAGAAAATTCCGCTGAAAAGAAGGAGCATACCGAAGATGAATGTCTTCATATCGGCTGTTCCCGCAAAGAGGACAAATGCGGAATAAAGACAGGCGATGGCACCGATGATCATATCTGTCACACGATTCTTACCATCTTCATATGTTTCCCCGGTGATGACCAATTTCATTTGGAAAGCGGTCGAAATCAGATACGGAATCAAGTAGGACAAAGTCGCAATGTAAATGACGAAATTGAATGCTTGCGAAATCGAACTTGATATCGTGGAGAAGATGAATAATTGACCGAGTAAATTCGTGCAAACCAGTGAAAACACCGGTACACCATGCTCGTTTTCTTCCATGAATTTAGGAATGAATAATCCTTGTTTCGCGGCTGCGCTCGGGACTTCAGCGGAAAGCATGATCCAGCCGATCGTGCTTCCTAAGAGACTGACTAATCCAAGCAGTGCAAGCAAACTTCCTCCTATAGGACCGAGAACTGTCGTGATCGCGTCGATCAGCGGTTTATCGGATGTGACCAAGACTTCTTTCGGCAGTAATCCCATCACCAAGGTACTGATGCCGATATAGATGGCAAGCGCAATAAACAATCCAAGAATAGTCGCGCGCTTCACATCAGACTGCTTCTTCGCTTTTGAAGCGAATACGACCGCCGATTCTACCCCGATGAATGCCCAAAGCGTTGCCACAGCCGCTGCATTCACTTGTCCAAGAAGACCGGTTTCAGAGCCTCCCGCAAGTATTTGCGGCTCGTAGAACGGAGTGATGTATGCGGATTCGAAAGCGATCAGTCCGATGATGATGAAGCCGGCGAATCCGATCACTTTAGCAGCTGTAGCAGCGAAGTTCAGTTTCCCGGCTCCTTGAATCCCTTTTAAAAGGATGAAATGTGTTCCCCATAGTAATAAGGTACAGACAATGAATGTCAGGACGTTTCCGAGCTGTAAAGAGAAACTGCCGATCGAGAACAGCACTTCCTTGCTCGTCATAACAGGGAAGAATGTCGATAAATATGCCGCGAAAGTAGTGATGATCGCGATATTGCCGGCCAGGTTACCGATCCAATATCCCCATGAAGCCATGAATCCCGACAGTGTGGCGGCTTTAGTGCCTTTTCCGAAGAGCTCTTTCGCATAAATTTGCGGACCGCCCTGCAGTTCCGGTTTCCTTTTCCCAAGATTACCGAAGACAAGTGTGACGAATAGTACACCGACTCCTGTAAACACCCAAGCCAAGATCACTCCGGCAGGGCTGGCAACTTCGGCAAGTGTTCTCGGAAGCATGAAAATGCCTGATCCGACCATATTGCCGACTACCAAGGATGTTAAAATCCAAAATCCAATCTTTTGTTTTTGATCCATTCTAATCTCCCTTTTTCATGTGATGTTCACTTAGTAGAGGGGAGAGACAGCAGAGACAAAATAAAAACACACTCAATCAATTTGAAAGGTGTGTATTTGTGTCCGAATACGTACCCTCAATTCTCTAATGTGATAGTTCCCCATGGCAATGCCATGACAGTTCTGTACCTATTCGATACAGCCCCAGCTTACTGCATTCAGATTTCTGCAGCGCTTCGGCGATTTTTCCTTTCCATGGATATCATAAAGTATCTGACTCTCCGTCCATGTACTGATAAAGACCGCAACCTCTACCTCATCGGATGATGAGGATTTTCATATATATAATTCACTATGTAATAATAGAGGATTTGATCGTAAAATGCAATCATTTTAACCAATATAGGGGGATTTGAAAAGCAACATACCATTTTCAATGAGTGATGATTGACATGGAAGCGTGAACATGTTATTTATTGTATGATTAGCACTTAACATCGAAGAGTGCTAATTGTATACATATAATAGAACGGAAGGGGAATATCATGAGTAAAATTCAATTTAAAGCCGAATCAAAACGGCTGCTTGAGATGATGATCAATTCCATCTACACACAACGTGAAGTCTTTCTTAGGGAGCTGATTTCAAACGCCAGTGATGCAATCGATAAGATCTACTATAAAGCACTGACGGATGATACATTGACTTTCGACAAAGACAGCTATTACATAAAAGTGAAATTGAATAAAGACGCGCGTAAGCTGTCAATCATCGACACAGGAATCGGTATGACGAAGGAAGAGCTGGAGAATAATCTTGGAACAATCGCCAAAAGCGGTTCCCTTGCCTTCAAAAGCGAGAATGAGCTGAAGGACGGACATGACATCATCGGTCAATTCGGTGTCGGTTTCTATGCAGCCTTCATGGTCGCGGATCAAGTGACAGTTATCAGTAAAGCACTTGGCAGTGATGAGGCATACAAATGGGAATCAACAGGTACGGATGGATATACGATCGAGCCTGTCGAGAAGGATACAATCGGTACGGAAGTCATTTTGACGATTAAAGAAAGCAGCGATGAAGAAAGTTACGACGAATATCTGGATGAATACCGTCTGAAAGGCATCATCAAGAAATATTCCGACTTCATCCGCTATCCGATCAAGATGGACATCACGACCAGCAAGCCGAAAGAAGACAATGAAGAGGAATTTGAACAAATCGTTGAAGAACAGACGATCAACAGCATGGTTCCGATCTGGAAAAAGAACAAAAGCGAATTGACGGACGAAGATTATCAACAGTTCTATAATGAGAAGCGTTACGGATTCGACAAACCATTGAAACATCTTCATATCAATGTCGACGGGACGCTGCGTTACAATGCGATCCTTTATATTCCTGAAACGATTCCTTTCGACTATTATTCAAAGGAATTCGAAAAAGGGCTGGAATTATACTCCAATGGGGTATTGATCATGGAGAAATGTGCCGATCTGCTTCCGGACCATTTCAGCTTTGTCAAAGGAATGGTGGATTCCGATGACCTGTCTCTGAACATCTCGAGAGAAATGCTGCAGCACGACAGACAGCTGAAGCTGATCGCAAAAAATATCGCCAAGAAAATCAAAAGCGAACTGCAAAGCATCCTTAAAAATGACAGAGAGCAATATACGAAATTCTATGAAATATTCGGCCGCCAGCTGAAATACGGCGTATATGCCGATTTTGGCGCGAATAAAGAGGCCTTGAAAGATCTATTGATGTTCTGGTCTTCCACTGAGAAGAAACTTGTCACGCTTGATGAATATGTGTCCAGAATGAAAGAGGATCAATCTTACATTTATTACGCAACTGGAGAATCGAAAGAGCGCATCGATAAATTGCCTCAAACAGAGCTGGTGGCGGATAAAGGATATGAAATCCTTTACTTCACGGAAGATATCGATGAATTCGCGATCAAAATGCTGCTGTCATACAAAGAGAAGGAATTCCGATCTGTCTCTTCCGGTGACTTAGGCTTCGAGAAAGAAGAGGACAGCCAGGAAGAAGACCGGACAGCTGAAGAAAATAAAGAACTGTTTGAAGAAATGAAGAGAATCCTGGAAGGGAAAGTGAAAGACGTCCGCCCGTCCAAACGCCTGAAATCACACCCTGTATGCTTATCTGCCGACGGTGAGATCACAATTGAAATGGAAAAGATCCTGCGTGCGATGCCGGATAACCAAAATATCCAGGCAGCGAAGGTACTGGAAATCAACACAAAGCATGATGTATTTAATGTATTGAAAGAAGCATATGCTTCTGACGTGTCCAAAGTGGAGCTTTATACGCAAGTCTTATATAATCAAGCGTTATTGATTGAAGGACTCACTATTGAAGATCCGGTTGCTTTCACAAATGATATCTGTAAATTGATGGTTTAATGATTGACCCCGTGTTCCGGTTGGAATGCGGGGTTTGTTCGTTGACATGTGAATCTAAATAAAGGAGGATAGTAATCGGAAATGAAAGTATTTTCTAAACTTATTCCATAAGGGAGGACGAACAATTGAAGAAATCTACTGGGGTGATGGTAAGTTTGTTTCTATTGTTGATGCTTGCCGCACCCAATGCCAAGGCTGCGACATTCAAAGATATTTCTACTTCTTATTCGTTTTATAAGGAAATCAATTATCTGGTCAACAAAAAAATCGTATCCGGCTATTCAAATGGCATGTTCAAACCGAATCAAGTTGTAACGAGAGCGGAAGCAGCAATCATGATCGGAAGGGCAAAAGGGCTGGACGGCACGAAGAAAAAGACCGTATTCTCCGATGTCAATGCTTCAAACGGTGCCTCCGGCTATATCCAGTCGGCAGTGGATGCTGGAATCATCCAAGGTTTTCCGGACGGGACATTCAGACCGGATGAGACTGTGACTCGCGGACAGGTAGCGATTCTTGTATCGAAAGCCTTCCAACTGACCAAGACAACGAAGGTTACATATAAAGATGTGTCCCTATCGTCTGCTGCTTATCCATCCATCGGGAAAGCATCCGCTGTCAGAATCACTTTAGGATATGCAGACAACACCTTCCGGCCTAATCTCGGTGTGACAAGAGGACAGTTCTCCGCCTTCCTGGCACGTGCGCTTGATCCTTCATTCACAAAGAATATGGCAGACGCCTTGAAGACAGTACAAGGGAATAAGCAATTGATTCTCGTCACGGCAGGTTCTTATGGAACGAGCAGTGCCAAGATTCAGACATTCGAAAGAAATGATGCAGGATATTGGATTCCTGTACTGAATGTTCCAGGGTATATCGGAAAGAACGGATTTGCCAAAACAAAAGCGGAAGGGGACGGAAAGACACCAAGAGGGAAATACACCATCGGCACTGCATTCGGAACAAAAGGAAACCCAGGTACAAAGCTCCCTTTCCGGAACATCACCAGTGACGATGTATGGGTGGATGATCCGAACTCCAAACTTTATAATACATGGCAAAGCAAAAGCAAGACGAAAGGACAATGGAAGAGTGCTGAGAACATGAACATCCCTGCCTATAAATACGGCTTTGTCATCAATTACAATACAGAGCGGGTACCAGGCAAAGGAAGTGCGATCTTCTTCCATATTTCAAACGGCCATACACTCGGATGTACAGGTGTTTCCGAGAAAAACGTCGTTTCCATCCTCAAATGGCTGGATCCTGATAAAAACCCGGTAATCATCCAAACACCTTCATCTGAACTATCAAGCTATTGAAAATAGACTCCGGGCATTGTATGCCTGGAGTCTTTTTCTGCTTGCAATTGATTTTCATATGACAACCTTTCTGCATCATACCTTTAGAAAAAGCAAAGGTGTGTGTGCCCATGCTGAAAAGAAGGAAACGAAATTCCATTGTGTTCTGTACAATCCGAGGATCCTCCATCAAAAAATTTTTGATTATTGATCTTATACTTGGAACGAGCATTTATTTTGTAGTCAAAATTATTTCTTCGAATGTATGGATCGCAATGATTGGATGCACGGCCGCGGTTGAAGGGATTAAGCAGGCGCAAAAATTCTTGAAATGATATTTTGGTACCAGGAGGATAAGAAGTATATTCTTTCCTCTTTTTGTTATACTCCTATATTGCCGATTCTATATGATTAAATATTATTCCGCAAAACTGGTAAAGGAATAGCACATATTGCTGATGAAATATGGCGAAAAAGGAAGAAATATAAGTATTTTGAACGAAAATCGCATAAAAGGCAAAAATTTTTCTGAATATTTAATATATGTATGGTATAGTAGAATATATTTTGGTTTTAGACCAATATATTTAACATTGGTACAGATTTTGGGAGGGTTTTATTTGAAAGAACAAGGTAAGTCATCAACCTGGGCGATTGGATTCATGCTTTTCGCTTTATTTTTTGGAGCAGGAAATCTAATATTCCCTGTTTTGATGGGACAAATATCAGGAGGCAATATTTGGCCAGCAACCATAGGCTTTATTGTCACCGGGGTGGGACTGCCGTTATTAGGAATAATTGCACTTGGTGTTTCCGGAAAAAGCGATTTATATACAATGGCAAAAAGAGTGCATCCAATCTTTGCTCTCATTTTCACAACCACCTTATATTTAGCGATTGGACCATTATTTGCGATTCCTCGTACAGGCAGTGTATCCTTCGAGGTAGCCATTAACCCTTTGATCGGCAATCAGACAAGTGCTTGGCCATTGCTGATTTTCTCCATTATTTTCTTTGCGGTGACATGCATCTTATCATTAAATCCCGGCAAAATCGTCGATATTGTAGGGAAGGTACTGACTCCGCTTCTTTTGGCGGTAATCGTGCTTTTGATCGGTGCAGCTATCGTCAATCCGATTGGGGATCTTTCATCTGCATCCGGGAAATACATAGAGAATCCATTTTTCTCCGGTTTTCAAGAGGGCTACTTAACAATGGATGCCCTTGCTTCCTTTGTTTTTGGCATTATTGTCATTAATGCGGTGAAGGAAAGAGGAGCAAGTAACCGTAAGGAAATCATGAAGAGTACGATGAAGTCCGGCGTCATCGCTGCGGTCCTATTGGGGGCCATCTATGCTGGATTGGCATATGTAGGGGCAACGAGCTTAGATATGGTTGGAGTGCAGGATAATGGCGGAGCGATTCTGACAGCGGTCTCCAATCATTACTTCGGTTCGTTCGGCGGCTTGCTTCTCGGATTGATTGTCATTGCGGCCTGCTTGACGACAAGTATCGGCCTGGTGACAGCATGCGGTGCTTATTTCAATAAATTGATGCCGCGTTTGTCGTACAGAAATTGGGTGATAGTCCTTTCCATCTTCAGCGCGGCTGTCGCGAATGTTGGCTTGTCACAGCTGATCGCCATTTCCGTACCGGTTTTGACAGCTATCTATCCATTGGCCATTTGTTTGATTTTCCTTACATTCCTGCATAATAGTTTCAACGGCAGACCGGAAGTTTATATCATCAGTCTAGGCTTTACATTCATCGTCAGTTTGTTTGATGGTCTGAATGCGGCGGGATTGGGAGTGGAATCAATCAACCGTATATTCTCCCACTTGCCGTTGTACTCGGTTGGATTAGGATGGTTGATTCCGTCGATAGCTGGTGCATTTCTCGGACTGATCATCTCCTTTATCAGGAAAGAAGGACAGCCTGTCACCAGATAAAAATAAGAACCGGTATCCTGTCTAATAGGATATCGGTTTTGTTTTTTGGGGAAAGAACAAATAAAGGATTGGAAATAGAGGAGGGGCTTCATGAAAATAGCCATCTATCAAATGGAAATCATCGCGGGAAATCCCGGTGAAAACCGCAGGAAGGCAGCAGAGTGGGTCGGTCAGGTATGTAAGGACAACAAGCCTGACCTGCTTATTATGCCCGAACTATGGACAACAGGATATACATTGGACCGGCTGGAGGAACTGGCTGAAGACAATGGAGACCAGACGATTGCCTTTATCAGTGATTTGGCTGTACGTTGGCAAGTGGCCATCACCGCCGGTTCGATTGCCGCGAAAGTGGACAAGCGGATTTATAATACTTCTTTTACTGTTGATAAAAGAGGGGAAATCATCCACCGGTACGATAAGATACATCTTGTTCCTATGCTTGATGAACATCTGTATTTGGAAGGCGGAAAAAAGAAAGCGGAAGTGTTCGAAATCGACGGCGTGAAAATTGGGGTCATCATTTGCTATGATCTACGTTTCCCCGAACTCATCCGTTCACTTGCACTTGAAGACGTCCAGCTATTGGTCATTGCAGCGGAGTGGCCAGCCGAAAGGGAAAGACACTGGGAAATCCTCCAGTTGGCACGTGCAATCGAAAACCAGATGTATATCGCATCCTGTAATACCATCGGTTCCTTTAACGGTGTGACGTATTGCGGACAATCCATGGTTGTCGATCCTTGGGGTGATATCATAAGGAAAGGGTCCAAGGATAGCGAAGAAACAATCGTATGCACACTGGATCTGCAAAAAGTGAAAGAAGTACGAAAGAATGTCCCGATTTTCTCAAGCAGAGTTCCTCACTTATATTAGTAATTATTTGTTCGTAAACGAGACACCGATTTGCTAGAATAGAAACAGAAGATCTGTACTTGAACTGTAAAGGCAGCCGATCCGGTCACTATGATCCAAAGGAGCAGTGAAAGACGATGACAAGGAAAACCAACCAAAAGTTCGTTTATAAGTACGATACTCCAATAGGGAAGATAGGCATTGCAGAAGATGGAGAGGGGATCACCGATCTTTTTCTCGGCGATAAAGAAATGGATGCGGAAATTTCTGAAACCGTTCTGCTCAAAGAGGCAGCCAAGCAGCTGATGGAATACTTCAATGGAGAACGGAAAGAATTCGATGTGAAGTTGAACCCGCAAGGAACCGAATTCCAGCGAAAAGTATGGAAGGCACTGCTCGACATCCCTTATGGAGAAACGAAGAGCTATAAAGAAACTGCAGAAATGGCAGGAAACCCGAAAGCGAGCAGGGCTGTAGGAATGGCCAATAACCGCAACCCAATATGGATCATCATCCCTTGTCATCGTGTAATCGGCACAAACGGCACCTTGGTTGGATATGGGGGCGGCCTTGATCTAAAGGAAAAGCTGCTGACACTCGAAAGACGTTGAAAAAGAAATGATTACTTGCACGTTTCAGAAGGCTGTCCATTGCGAGATTCGGAGAATATGTTTATCCTTATATTAAGATGATTATCAGATAAAGGATGGATTGTTTTTGAATAGATTAGGATTGATTGTCTCAGCAATAGGACTTCTGCTCATCATAAGCGGCCTGTTATACCCTATAGGTATAATAGGAAGAGAAACACTTGTCTATCTGTTACTGGGCGGGGCGGGTGTTATGTTCCTCGGCTCCATGATCAGAAGCTATATGCTGTATAAAAAAATGAAGGAAAATGCATGGGTGGATAAAGATTAACCAAAATGCAGACAAAGGACGCCTTTTATAGGTGTTCTTTTTTTATTAAGGCTCTGTTATCGTTTTATGTTGTTTTTCTCTTGGCAGACCAAATGCTGCTCTTCCTCAGATATGTTAGAGCGGAGAACGGCAACTCCTGCTTAGATTAGCGAGCAGGGTGAGACCTAAGCACGTAGGAGGAGGCTCACCTAGCCTTAGCGGTAATCGTCCGTTCGCAGCGGAAATCAACATAGGTTTATTCATTACACTTTTTTCTCTGTTAATAACTGGAAAATGGTAGTATATAGAGGAGACGGGAGGGGTAGAACAATGATAACCTTATTATTCGCGATAGTCACATGGTTATTTGGTCTTTTAATTCTGTATCTTGTCATTTATTTTGCGGTGAAAGATGCCATCAATAAGTCAGTGATTGGACAACATATCCAAGAGAAATACGGTATAAAGAAAGAAATGAAACCTTTTTTGGGAAATGATTTGGATCAAGACAATTGAATGATTGTACCGATTTGTTAACATGGAAGCCTCACTTTAAGATCTTTAGCCGCATAAAATAAACTTAATCTATCTGAGTTGGAGGTAAGCGTGTGAATCGGATAGAAAGAGAAGAAAGAGCGGTCCAAGAATGGCATACAAACATCCTATCTATGCAATCCAGCACCTCATCGGTAATAGGAAGAAAGCGGCTGAGCTGCCATCCAGGAGAAAAAATTGATCAGGTAAATAACCATTGATGGCTTTATATTTACCAGGGGTTGCCCTAAGTCAAGGGATGGTAAAAAGAACACAAATGAATCTTGTCATTTGTGTTCTTTGGAGTGATCGATCGATTAATGAGATACATTCAACTCTTCTTGTCTATCTGTTATAACAATCAAAACTCCCAGCAGAATGAAGAATGTGCCTATCCAAAAAGTGAAACTGATCGTTTCACCCAATACCAGCCAGCCTAATAATGTTCCAACAACGGGCTGGAAGAAAAAGAACACTCCCCCTCCAGATGCATTCATTAACTGCAAGCCGCGGTTCCACAATATAAAAGCAAGAGAAGTTGATATCACCCCCAAATAAATCAATCCTCCCCAAATGGCCGGATCTGTTAATTCATTTATGTGTAACAAGGGTAATCTTGTTATCACTATAGGAGTAAGAGCAACAAATGCAATGAAAGCGGCATAAGCAGTGATAACCATCTGTGAATAATCACTTGGCAAGCGTTTGATCAGAACAGACATTAACGCCCATGTCAATGCAGCTATAATAAGGGAAACTCCTCCCAGTGTACTGGACATATTGATATCATCCATCCCGACAATGGTGATCACGCCGATCGTGGCTAAACTGACTGAAACAGCTTTCTTAACAGTCAGCCTTTCTTTAAGAATGATGCTTGCAAAGAGAACCATGAAGGCGGGTGTAGTTGCAGTGATGATCGCTCCCGTTTGTGCGGTGGAAAGCATTGTGCCTGTTTCTTGAGTAATAATGGAGATGACATATCCTATTATGGAGATGGCAATCAGAATGCCGATATGCTGTTTTTTGATTCTCCAATTTTGTTTGGTCACAACTCCGATGATGACTAACGCAATAAGCGCAATTCCGTAACGCATCCATACAAGCTCTATAGGCGGGATGACTGCCACCAAAACTTTGACGACAACATACATACCGCCCCAAATACTAGAAGCCAACGTTAAGAATAATGAACCTTTAAGTGTATTTTTCAACTTAGAACCCTCCATTTTCATTAGGCTTGTTATGCCTTAACGAAAAGAAGGCGCTGTTTGCACTTTCTCTCCATTAAGAGCGGGAGAGTGCTGCTGGCACATCATTCTCGAATAAAGATGCCAAGAACATAGAATCAACTCCTTATATTAGGGATAATCATTAGGCTATGTTAATCTCAGTGTTGTTTATATATAGTAAGTGATTCAATGATATCAAACTTGCAGGTTACAGGAAATGGTATTTGAATCATTTTACAAAAAGGCTGATTTAGTAAAACTTTGTTGCTAAAACAGAGAGTGAACTACCCGCTTCAGGTTGCTCGCTTTCCGCAGGGCGAGAGGCGAGCCTCCTCCTTCGTGCGGAGTCTCACCCTGCTCGCTGATCCTGCAGGAGTCTCACAACTTCCGCTGCAGTTAACAAACATATTGTTAGCTGGCTTTTTTCTTATGAACAGCCTCCATTATAAAGAAAATCCAGAAGATAAGCCGTATATAACCGCTTTTATTCCGATATTCGCATGAAAAAACAGGAGAAAGTTTGATATAATTCTTAAGTACTAAGAAGCGATTAAAGAGGGTGTTAACATCAATATAGTAGAAATGCGGATCAGGGGCTTCATCGAAGACATACAGCACCCGAACCAAAAAAAGAAGATTAATATAAACGAAATGGAACTGCAATTGCGAAAGCAAATGGAGGATTACTTCGATATAGACGGATACAGTCTGTTTTATGAAGCTGTCCAAAAAATGATAGAAGAAGGACTCATCAGCCCGATTCTCAACAAACACCACAACGGACGCACTCCGTCCCTTCCTTTGACTTTCTGGGTGAACACAAAGAGACCGGAAAGCAAATTCGACCGCCTCGAGATGCTGAAAAAAAGTGATCTCCTCGATTTTTCCTATTATGAAAGACATCCCGAGTGGCAAACAGCCGATGAGTGGGAGAGAATCCTGAAAGTGTATGACTTCCTTTGCACAGAATCGGAAAGAGAAGTCGTATCCCTCGAGGAAAGGAGTCTCGAATTATTCGGCCACGAAAAATTCCTGATAGATTCAGACGCATTCCCGCAAGGAAAAGACTTTCTCCGCCGGATCGGTCTATCCGCAGAACGGCTGAAGGCTGCGAAATATGGGGAGCCTTTCGTCTTTTGGCTGAAGCGGGGCTGCGATGTCAAGGACATGAAGCGTATTCTGATCGTGGAAAACCTTTCATTTTTCCATACTTGCATTTCTTTGCTGGAATCAGAACAGCTTGACTATGAACCTGAGCTGGTCATTTACGGGGAAGGAAAGAAAATCGAGAAAAGCTTTCCGTTTTTCTTCCGACTTTTCGAAGAGAAACCATACTTGTTCTATTATGCGGGCGATATGGACGCGGAAGGATACAGTATTCTGGTCCGCCTTATGAACAAATATCCTGATTGCAGCATTCAGCCGGCACTCAAAATCTACCGAAGAATGCTGGCTTTCCAGAACAGGACTAACACAATGGGCGACCAAGTGAAGAATGAAGAACACCGGGAAAGTTTCTTCTCCTGGTTTACGGAAGAAGAACAGACAGCGATGATGCAGCTATGGCAGGACGGACTGCGGATTCCCCAAGAAGTACTGACGATTGAGACATGGAGGTGCTGACCGTGAATGAATCATGGGAAGGATTTGCGCAGCGGATGAAGCGCTTGAACCCATTGTTCGAGCTTGGGAAAGGAATGGACGTCGGTGAGCTTAAACCGTATATCCAGACCATTCTGATGCAGGTGCTCGTAACTATTTTTTATCGGGAACTCAATGACGATGACGGCCGAAGGAAAGCGGATATCCGGGACATCGTTGAAGAAACGACACGGAAAATGAAGCTTCTCGCTGACGACAAACAGCTGGAGCGCATGACAAACGGCCTTATTCACCAAGGGAAAGAAGAGTACAGCAAACCTTTCGAAGCCCTTTACTTTGATGAAGTGAGGGAATCGTGGGAAACACAGACCTTCCGTTACGTGACGATGGACGAGTTGTACACGAACCTGGAAATGGGCGGATCCATTGTCTACAAGCTGACGGATGTCGCACAGGAAATGATCTTCATGAGCCGTGAGATGGCCGAGGAATTCTCCATCAGCATCGAACAGCTCTACAGCATTCAATTGATCAAGAATGGAAACTTCCGCAAAGCGACACGCAATCTGGATCATCTGCTGTCAAGGGTCAACCGTCTGATGATCAAGGAACATGCCTTCAAGAAAGAAATGATGAATAACCCGAAGATCCTCGTCTACGAGCAAGAAAGGCAGCGTGAAGATAACCGCAAAGAAATTGAGCAGCAATTTGAGGAGGAAAAGAATCATTTCCGTACAATCACGTCGATGATCGAGAAAGCGAAACGAAATGAAGAAAATGAAGAGGTACATAGGGAATTGATGATCCTGCAAGGGAAAATTGAACATACGAGACAGCTGCATGACCGATTCGCCAAACTTGTCATCCAAAATATCTCCTATGAAATGAAACTGAAAGTGGAAAACCCTTCGCTGTTTTGGGAAAACAGCCTGGTTTCATTCAGGGAGCAAATATACGAGCAATGGCTTCTGAAGGAAGGGGTCAAGGATTTTTCCGTTGTGGAAAAAATCTTATCCCCATTGTTCTCGCCGAAAAATGAGTTCGTGCTTCCGCTTGATTGGATCTGGGGAGAGCAGGAACTGCCTGAAACAGGATTACTGGATGAGATCACGGATGAGGAGGAAACCGAAGATTGGCAGCATAGGAGAATCACCAATTGGCGCTCTGTCGTGGATGCATGGAGCCATGTGTTCAGCCGCCTCCTTAAAGAAGGCTCATTCTCTCTTGCGGATCTTGCCGGATTGCCGAGTGAAGTGCAGGATGAATGGTTTGAAGAGAGCGAGACATTGGATTTATGGATGATGTTCGATAAAAAACCGCTGAAAGTGCAAGTGAGCGAGCGGAAAGAAGAAACGATCACCGATGAACGGGAGTTATTGCTTCATAAGCTGATTGCGTCGTATCCGCAATTCGCAGTCCTCGAAGGGATGAAGCTGTATACGGAGTTCGACCATAAAGCGGATCCGATTCTTTGGTACCGGACAAAAATCTCCCCATTTAAATTATGCATCGCGGAGGAAACAGAATGAATGCAGAAACAGTCAAAAAGGCAGCGAGCGTTTACTTTTCTTTACTGAAAGATAAAGTGATCGACGAAAATGCGGAACAATTCCAGACGTATTTCGAACCGGAAGTCAGGCAGGCGGTACATTTGCTTGCAGACGAATCTGGGACGTACGTCATCGAAACACCGAAGCGGATCCACCTAGTCGTGCAGTCGGCGGGTTCCGTATTCGCGACAAACTTCACCCATCTGAAGGAGAAGCATAGACAAGTCGAGACGAAGAAACAATTCAACTTGATTTCTGTCATCATCATGTCTTTCCTTGCGGCCATCGACCGGAACCAAGCGTCGAAAATACGTGCTCAACGGGAAGGAATCACCTTCTATACAATCGAGCGGCAAGTGAATGACCTGATCATGACCTGGAAGAACCAGCTGAAGGAGACCCCTTCCTACGGAGAAGAACATCGCATCGATATGCACGAAATCGTCACTTCATGGATCCATATGGAAGTCGAAAATGAAGAAAGCCTCTACAGGAAGGCGAACAAACGGACAAGAATCGGATATATCACAAATGCGATGCGTCTTTTGGAGACGGAAGGGCTGATCGTCATATTGGACAGGGACGACATTCCGAAAGCAATGCCGAAGATAGAGCTTTTTGAACGGATCGAGTATTTATACCATGATTACGACCGGTATGAAGAATGGAAAAAAATGATGCAGCCAAAGGAGGAGCAGGATGCCGAGAATCCATCGAATTAGAATCGTCGGACTGAAATACGACGGAATGCAGAAGCAATACAAAGACACCACTTTCGATTTCCATAATGAAAAGGAATCGGCGAACGGTTTGATCGCGATGATGAATGGAGGAGGGAAAGGGGTATTCCTGCAGACGATCTTTCAGGTGCTGAAACCAGGCACCTCTTGGGGCAAACAGAATAACCGCTTTTATCAGCAATTCTTCTTCAATAAGAAGGAACAATTCGCGCCGTACACCTTCCATGTCCTTATCGAATGGGAGCTGGACGGCTCCGAAGGCCGTCATCTGGTGACAGGAGGGATGTTCTCCGCTGAGCAGCGCATGACTTTCCAGGATGAATCAGAGCCGGTCAAGGATTGGAATGAACGGGAAATGAAAATTAACCCGGTTTTCACCTTCTATGCAAAAGAATTCGACCGGAAGGAAGATGTAGGTCTTTCCCACATTCCGCTTTATGAAAATGGACAAGTGGCGGATACGGAAGACTTGAAGGATTATTTCAAATGGAACGGCTACGATGTATACCGGGATGTGAAGAAGCATCGCCGTATATTGAATTCGTACGGAATCAAGGGGAAAGACTGGGATATCATGAAAGATATCAATAAGGACGAAGGCGGTGTCGGCAAGTATTTTGAAGGTGCCGAAGACGATCACTCCCTGTTCCGGAAAAAAATCATCCCGACCATCAGTCAAGTGCTGCAGCGTACGGACAATAATCAAAATGACCTTGTCGATATTTTCAAAAGCCAAGCGAGCATCGCAAAGGATCTTCCTGTTCTTCTGAAACGGGAGCAGGCGCATAAAGAATTCCTCGAAGATATCCTTCCTTTCGAGGAACAAATCGCCATCGCCGTCGAACAGAAGGAACTGGAGATGGAAAGTACGGCGAAAGGCCGCCAGCTGCTGGGGGCACTGGAGCATGAAATCAGCCTGCAGAAGGAAAAACGGATCACACTTGAAGCTTCGCTGGAAAAAGCCCGGCAACTATCCAAAGAACTCAGCTTCGAGAAAGACAATCTCGAGTATGCCAAAGCATTCAGAGACGTAAGCATATGGGAAAAACAGCTGGCCGAAGAAATGGGGAAACATGAAGCGCTCCAAAAGACAGTGGCGGAAAAGAATGATGTGAAAGAGCAAATCGCATTGTCCCTTCTGTTGAAGGAATGGAGTGAAATCGATCAGACAATCGCAGCCTTGACACAGCAGATCGAGAAACTCGAACAAACGAGCGGTCTCGAACAAGTCAATTCACGTATGGATGAAATCAAAAAGTCAGCCGCCGATCAGTGGCAAGCGGCATATCCTTTAGTAGAACAAGAAAACAGCCATTATCTTGCCTACCGGAAAACGATGGGAAAACGAATAAAGGAACTTAGCTCGCTCGACAAACAAAAAACGAAGAAAATCGCACAGCTCGATGCCGAGATCAAGTCGCTTGATCAATTGATTCAGGAGACGGAAGCAAAGGAAGCGGCATTAGGGAAGCAATTCGGCGACCGCATTCTGTATGATTTATCCGGGTTGATCGAAAGCCTGCGTCAAAAACGGGACGCTTATGTTTCGGAAATGGAAACAATCAAGCAAAAAGAACAGCAGTCCATCGAGTCTCTGAATGAGCATGCGCGGCTGAAAGGGACGCTGTCACAATTACTGGAACAAACAAAACAGCAATTGGAGGAAGCCGAAGGAAAGCACGAAAGACAATCGCGTAAAGAGGCCGTTTTATCGGAAAAGCTTCGCGGTATCCTTCACGAAGTACAAACTCCGTTCACACAGGCTGTTCTGTCCAAGCATATGCAAGCATTGGAGACGCTGTTGAAAGAAAACCGGGATCAACAGGCCGAAGTCCGAAAAGAGCTTTGGGAACTGCAGCTCGATGCGTATCTCAATGATGAGCACTTCTGGGTCGCTAACCAAGATGTGAAGCAGCTGAAGGAGTGGATCGATGAGAAGACAGGAATAGATGTGTTTTACGGAACTCAATATCTGCAATCCTTAAGGAAAGAAGAACAGCTGCAGCATTTGGAGTTATTCCCGCTTCTGCCGTTCGGGCTGGTCGTAAGCCGGAAACAGTGGGAGAAAGTGAATCAGCACATCTTGCAAGGGCGTCTGTTCAAAAGTCCGGTGCCGATTTTCATGCGTGAAGAAATGAACAGTTCCACGGAGGGGCAGGCTTTCATTGTCTTAAACGGGGAAGAAAGATCGCTCATTACGGATCATACATATTTCAATACGTGGAAAATGAAAACCGGCGAGGCTATTTCGGAAAAGAAAGAACTTTTAAGCGAACTGGAGAAGACGGAAAGCACCTTAAACAGCATCCATCGAGAAATGGACAGATATGCGCATTCCGAATTGGCGATCGAAATCGAAAGGCTCATGGAGCAAACGAAAGCGACTCTTTCATTAAAAAACAGCGAACTGAATAAGGCGGAACTTGAGGAAGCAAAAGAAAAAGAAAAACAAAAGAATTTGCGTCAGCAGCTGAAGCAGAACCAAAAAATCCTCGATAAGAATGACAAAGAGCTGGAAACGCTTCTTGCATTCGAAGAAGGGAAAAAGCAGCTTCAAGAACAAAAGACACGCCGGGAAGAAAAAGAGAAGAAAAAGAACATCCTGACGGCTGAGCAAAAAGAGCTCGATCAAGAAAGCCAGCAGCAGCTTCAGATGGAGAAGCAATGGAATGAGACGTATATCAAGTGGAAACTCTCTCTGCAGCAGGAAATCAAAGAAATCGCCCGTTATCTAGGTCATGCGGCATTCCCTGAGGATGCAATCACAAAAAGTGAGGAAGAAACGGAAGAGCCTCATTTGTCCCTTCATTTGCTGGATGACGTGAAGGGAAGCATCGATGAATTGCGGATGCTGCAGAAGTCGAAGGAAGAACAAGCACAGGAACTGCTCGCCTTGCAGGCAAAACGGGATGCGGAAGCTGGACAAAAAGAAAAGATGGAGAAAAAACTCCGCTCTGCAGATTCGGATTGGAAAGCATTACAGGTGCCGACAGAACCTCTCAGCATCTTGGAAGAGAAACAACAGGCTGCCGCCAAGGAAGCGAAGAATGCCGCCAAGGAAGAACGGGCCCAAGGAACGGCGGTGACCGTTGCAGAGACGTCCTTAAAGCATGCGAAAGCACAATGCGAGAAAACAGCGAAGAAGGTCTCGAAGCACGAAAAAGAACCGGAAGCTTGGGAAGGTTTGGACCTGGAAGTCAAAGAAGCGGAAATCAAGGACCGCATCAAATTGACGAAAGCCGAAATATCGAGCACGGAAAAACAGCAAAAAGAAACCGAAACAAGCATCACTGCACTGGAAGGGGACAAATATACGTTGTCCGTCATCCTCAAGGAAGATGCGGCTGTGTTCACTCCTGAAGACCTCGAGCAGGTTCAAAAGGAAGGGAAAGCAGTCATCAAGAAATGGTGCGACTCCCATCATACCGTACAGGAAAACACCAAAATCAAGCATACAAAGCTGGAGCAGTCGCTCCGTAAGCTGAAGCTGACGATCGAAGGGAAGGAATGGGAGCTTAAATTCAAGAATGAAGTGCTTTCCACGCTCGACCATTTGGATACGCGTCATTACCTCCATATCCAGACAATCGTCAGCAATATGAAAGCATTCTCCCGCAGCGGTCTGGAGCAATTGGATCATGATAAGGAACGTGCGGAGAAAGCGCAATCCTTCTGGGCAAGCAGAGCAAGCATGAAAGTCATGAGTATTTCCGATGAAATCCGGTCCATGATCAATAAAATGAAAATCAAAAATGAACATGCCGCTTTCCCGCTTGTCCAGTTAAAAGAAGACATCCTTCCGAAATCGCCGGAAGAAGTGGAACCGCTCTTGAAGCAGCATTTCGTGTCTGCCATCGAATCGATCTCCAAGCAATTCGAGACGATTGATGAAAATGACCGCCTGCTTGAGGAAGAAATCAAGAAACTGATCGGGGATGAACAAATTCTCTTTGTGGCACTCCGTAATCGTTATCCTGTATTGCTGGTCTACAATATGCGGACCGATAACGCGTTCATGTATGGAAAACCGAAAAAAGAACATTATTCAACTTGGCAGACTATCAACCAAGGATCCAGGACGAAATCGGATGGCAGCGGCGGCCAAAAGCTGTCTGCGCGCATGATCATGATGATGATGCTGCTGTCGGTCCAAAGTGAAAACGACCACAGCTGGGTGCCATTGGTATGCGATAATCCATTCGGACAAGCCGCATCCGCCCATGTTCTCGACCCGA
>JAZNGP010000070.1:0-9154 GCA_045576475.1 Bacillus sp. (in: firmicutes)
CTTTATTCAATAACTAGTCAGCCACTTCCTATCTGGAGGTGGCTATTTTTGCATATTAGATAAAATAAAGCTATAGCAACAATTCTTACGAAAACAGTCTTTTAAAAAGATTGTTTTCAAAAAACAAAAGATGTAAGTAAATGACCATCTTCAGGTTCTTCTTTTTCAACTGAATAAGGGCTGACCTTAGAATAAGTAAACTCCGTCAGTTTTCCATTACTTTTGAGTAATCATGGTTTTTCTTTAGTTAGATGATACATTAGATAATTGTTGTCCAGTGATAAGGCGGAATAGCTTTTCCGATTTACGCTTGCTTAATTGGGCGTATTTGGATTCCCCGTTTATGACAAGCTCCACTTTATCGTTGCCTGGACTAATCCATAGGCTATAGGCAAGTTGTGGCTGGACAACACTTTCGTAAAAATAGAATTCGTAATCTGGATAGGAGTCCATCGTTACTTCTGTAGTTTCCCAACGGACACTGTCCAGCAAGTCCCCTACTTCCTGAGCGGTTTCGTTGTCGGTGATTTCTTTGAAGTGTTCATATTCGTGCTCTTCTCCTACACGTTTTTCTATTGAAATGTTCTTGCCTTCGACAGCAACTTCGCTTGAGCAGCCTGTGGCCATGAGCAGGAGAATACCAATGGATATGCATATATATGAATAAGCCTTCATGCGATCACCCCGCTTTCTATGAGTTAGACGAAAATGGCCAATAAAGGTTTCAATGTCTTCATCCAAGGTATTCAGTGAGATAACATTTGGAATTAACCCCGCCTCCCCCTTCCGCTTATAACCAAAATATCTCATAATTAGTAACAAGAAGGAGGTAGATTATGAGAGATTTAGTAATTATTATCTCGTTGGTCTGTGGATCTTGGATGACCATTTATTTATACGGATTAGCAGCTTCGAATTCGGTGATGTTCAATCCCGCCTTGTGCTTTTTTCCGTTCCTGTTTTTTGTCATCGTCTTTGTAAGCATCTATTCAAGCATGAAAGATAGCGAGAAAAATAGAAATGATGAATAGGGTTTTGATTGACGGACATATTGAAATCACAGATACCTTATCCCTAGACGCTAATAATCAACAAAAAATGCTCAGGGCATCCAGTCCTGAGCATTTTTATTGGAATCACTTTTTCATTTGAAATATTGTACGATGTTGCCTTGTCCATTTTTCGTCTCTATTTCAGCATATGCACCATTTATAAAAGTGATCTGGGGCGGTACGTGGCCGCAATCGATATTATATATGATCGGAATCTGAAGCTCTTCATGAAGTTCCTTATATACTTCTTCAGCTGTATATGCTTTGACAGGAATATTAGCCGCGCTTCTGCCGAACAGAATCCCTGCACAGTTATCAAACCAGCCGGCTAATTTCATCTGGATGAGAGAGCGGCGCAGATCGGTTGTGTTCAGTTCGCAGTTCTCAAAAAACCAGACAACAGGTTCATCTCGAATATACTTTTCCCGAAAGGCAGATACATCTCCAAATGGCGTGCCGATTATATGCCGGATCACATCGATACAACCGCCGAGTAAGCGTCCCTGTATCTTTACTTGGGTATTCGAAATCGTTTCCCAATAGGTTGGTTCGGTCAAATCAAAAACATAAGGGGTCGGTTTATCGAATCGCCATTCTTTTTGGTATTTATCCGATGAATGCTGCTGGATTGACTCCCCCTTTTTTGTGGATAAAACAGACTGCCACATCGAGGTCGTTTCATCCGAATATTCTCCCCTCAACTCTATTAAATTTGTTCCGTGCGCAGTGGCAATCCCTGTTTTTAAAGTAACGGCCAATAATAATAGACTTATATCGGAATAACCCAATATCCACTTGGTCGGTATATTTTCAAAATCAATATATTCCAGAACCTCAATCAGCAGCTCTCCACCCCACGGTGGAATAATGAGATGAATATTTTCATCCTGAATCATTTTATTGAACTCATCTGCCCGAAATTCAGCCGGTGAAGACCTTACTTTTTCTTGAGTCCAAACCGTATTGCCGCATGTAACATCAAACCCTTTAGATTTCATACGATTACAAGCAGTCTCCAAAAGCAAGTGTAATTCTTTAGGTACACCTGATGACGGTGCGGTAACCCCTATTACGGCTCTTTCTTCTAAAAACGGATATTTTATCATCATTAATCCCCCTATGCCTTTGCGATATTTCCATAAGGACTGCTAATAGTACAGGTTCAGCACATGCTTATAAACCCCTGGGCATCACTTTACACAAATTAAAATCCAGCGGGGATATTACTCGCTGGATTTTAATTTTATAATAAAGAAAAAGTTGATAGTTAAAGAGAATCTAACTGATTACCTCGCATACATCGCCCAAATCGAGACAGACACTTCTTCTCCATGATTCATATAGCGATGCGGTGTCATGCTCGAGAATGAGATGCTGTCTCCTTCTTGAAGATCGAATTCTTTGTCTCCCCAGTAGACTTTTAATTCGCCTTGAAGGATAAGGCCGCATTCTTCTCCGCTGTGGGAGATCAATTCAAGCTCTGTCATTTCTCCAGGCTGAATTTCCACAAGAATGAAATCCAGCTTTCCGGATTTGTTTTGCGGCGTAAGGTTCTCATACTTCACGTTCGAGTTCGCAAATTCAACCCTTCTTCTTGTGTGTTTCCTCACCACGAAAGCGTCCTCTTCTTCTCCTTCAAAAAAAGAATTGAACGGAACATTCAGTGCCATGCATATTTTCCAGAATGTGCTGACCGTTGGCTCGACAAGGCCTCTTTCTATTTGCGACAATAGACTTGCGCTAAGCTTGGCCTTAGTTGCGACTTCCTGCAGGGTCATTCCATTTTGGTATCTCGTTTCTCTGATTTTTTCGCCTCGGAACAAATCATGGCTCCTTTCAGCGGTTTGTTAACGCTCTTTTTTATCAGACAACCTCTTCCGTTCCGGAATGCACACTTAAAACGGAAGATAACAGTTTTTGCGTGTATGGGTGTTTCGAATGCCGGAAAATCGCTTCCGTCTGATCAATTTCCACGAGTTCTCCTTTAAACATTACCGCCACCCGGTCGCACATATAGCGTATGACCGACATGTTATGAGAGATGAACAAGTAGGTGAGGTTTCTTTCTTGTTGAAGCTCTTTCAATAGATTCAGGACCTGTGCCTGCACAGATACATCAAGTGCAGACGTTGGTTCGTCCAGCACAATGAAAGCGGGGTCAGTGATGAGCGCTCTGGCGATTGCGATTCTTTGCCGCTGTCCTCCGCTGAACTCATGAGGATAACGGTCGAGATGATCCTCTTTCAACCCAACCCGTCTGATCAATTCTTGCACTCGTTCCCGTTTGCTTTTCTCTTTCCGCATGGCGCTTGATAAACCCCATAATGGTTCTTCAATGATCTCCCTGACGCGCATTCTCGGATCTAGCGACGATTGCGGATCCTGGAAAACCGTTTGAATTTCGCCCGGCTTGACCCGCTTGTATTGTTTCTTTTCCCACAACGCCTTTCCTTGATACGTAATGGAACCTTTCGTCGGATGCTCCAAACCGATTAACATTTTTCCTAATGTGCTTTTTCCTGAACCAGATTCCCCGACCAGACCCATTACTTCACCTTGTTTAATGTTCAAATTAACAGGATATACCGCCTGCAGAACATCTTTGCCGGTATAAAATATCTTTTCGACTTGCCGTAATTCAATCATACAATTGTCCTTTCCAGCCAACAAGATCCATGATGATCCGGTTCCTTCATTGATAAGCCGGGGGCTTCACTGTGACAAATATCCATCGCATGACGGCAGCGGCCTGCAAATGCGCATCCCTCCGGACGATTGGTCAAATCCGGTGACTCTCCAGCGATCGCTCGTAAAGGCTGTTTCGGATCAGCCGAGTCCGGCAATGCATTCAGAAGGGACTGTGTATAGGGATGGATGGGCTTCCTTAAAACTTCTTCCGTCTTCCCGCTCTCCACTATTTGGCCGGCATACATCACCAGTGCTCTGTCGCAAATCTTTGAGACAACGCCTAAATCATGCGTGATGAAAATAACGGCAGTTCCCTGTTTTTCGTTCAATTCCTTGATCAATTGCAGCACTTCATATTGAACTGTCACATCGAGCGCAGTGGTTGGCTCATCAGCAATCAATAAACGGGGCGGCGCGGCCATCGCCAGTGCAATAACGATTCTTTGCCGCATCCCTCCGCTCAGTTCATGTGGATACTTTTTCTCCACGAGCTCCGGCTGATCGATATGCACGTCACGCAATGCCTGTAAAACGGCTTTTTCTGCTTCCTTTTTGGACAGATTACGATGCAGTTTCATCACATGGAATAATTGCTTTCCGATTGTCATGGTCGGTTGAAGGGCTGTCATCGGCTCCTGAAAGACCATACCGATTTCTTTCCCTCTTAAAGATTGCCTCTCTTTCTTCGGAAGCTTGAACAGGTCTTTTCCGTTGTAAATGATTTCCCCGCCAGAAATGATCGCATTCTGTTCCAATAAGCCCAATATCGTCAGGGCGGTGATGGACTTACCCGAACCGGATTCGCCGACAATGCCGATCACCTCGCCGCTTTCCACTGTGAAATGCACATTTTTCAATGCTTCCGTTCTGCCGCGTATCCCTTCAAAATCCACATATAAATCCTTTACTTCTAGTAACATGATTCCACTCCTTACCGCGCCGATTTTGGATCGAGAACATCCCGTATACCATCGCCGATCAAATTGAGAGCGCCTGATGACAAGAACAAAAAGAGACCGGGAAAAGTCGGGTACCACCAATATGTCAGCAAATACGTCCAGCCGACGCTGATCATGGCTCCCCATTCAGGTGTCGGCGGCTGCGCCCCCAGCCCTAGGAACCCTAAAGTGGCAATCAAAAGAATCGCATCCCCGACATCCAATGTCGCTTGTATGATAACGGGGGAAATGGAATTCGGAAGAATATGCTTAATGATAATCCGGCCTGGTTTCAATCCGAACGTCTGAGCCGACTTCACGAATAGTTTTTCCTTTAGAACGAGTGCTTCTCCGCGGGCAAGCCTGATATATACCGGAATTTTGACAATTGCTATCGCTATCATTGCATTCTGCAGGTTAGGTCCCAGCACAGCAGCCAATGCCATAGCAAGTATCAGGTTAGGGAAAGCCAAGACCATATCGACCAAACGCATGATCACTTGGTCAATGATTCCTCCGAAATAACCTGAAATGTTTCCGATAATCAATCCCACTAATGCTGCAATGGCAATGACAAGGATGCCTACACCCAATGATAATCTTGCTCCATATAATATTCTCGTAAAGATATCCCTTCCCACTTCATCCGTGCCGAACAAGTGGTTCCATGAAGGAGGCTGGAACTTGTCCGCGATATTTATTCTTGTCGGGTCATATGGTGTCAGGACAGGCGCCAAAATGGAAAGGATGATGATGGAAGACAGGATGATGATACCTACCCATGTCATTTTGTTTTGCTTCAATTTATACCATAGCGGATTCTTGTTCTTGATCTTCACTGTCTGCACCTGGACATTGTTTTCCATGGACATCCCCCTATCCCCTCAATTGCGGATTCAATATGCCATACAGAATATCCACAATCAGATTAATCACGACATATCCGACGCCGATCACGAGCGTAAAGCCCATCATTGCCGGAAAATCCAAAAAGGCGATGGAATCGACCACGAATTTCCCCATCCCCGGCCAGCCGAAAACGGTCTCCGTCACCACGGCACCGCCGAGCAAGGAGCCAAAGGAAACGCCAATAACGGTTATGGTGGGAATCAACGCATTCCGCAACGCATACGAAATAATCAAAAGCGGTCCTGTTATTCCATTCGCAACAGCCGTCCGAATGTACTCCTGATTCAGCACCTCAAGCATACTGGCCCTTACCTGCCTCGTGATGATCGCCAATTGCGCATAAGATAATACGAGCGCCGGCATAAATAGATGACTGAGACTGCTTTTCAGTGCGACCATATCCCCGGATAAGAAACTGTCCAAAATATAGAAGCCGGTTATATGGGTCGGCGGATTGACATCCAGTCCGATCCTGCCATTTGCGGGGAACCAGCCGAAATACCCGTAAAATATCAAAATCATGATCAATCCACTCCAGAATACCGGGATGGACACCCCGCTAATGGAAAAAATCCGGCTGAAATGATCCCAAAAGGTATTTTTCTTCATAGCCGCAAGCACACCCAATGGAATGCCTATGACAATGGCGATCAAAAATGCCATCATCGCCAGTTCAAGTGTTGCCGGGAAAAATACCATCAAATCCTCCAATACAGGCTTTTGCGTGCGGATGGATGTTCCAAGATCACCTTGCAGCAAGCCTCCTACATAGTTGAAGTATTGGATATGGAGCGGTTCATCCAATCCCAGCTGTTCCCGTATGGATTGGACAGTTTCCTCGCTGGCCCTCTGTCCCGCAATCATGCCGGCGGGATCACCCGGTATGACATGCGATAGAAAAAATGTCACCAATGTGACCCCGAACAGGACAAACACCAACATTCCAAGCCGCTTGCCTATCATTTTCCCCATGATCGTCACCTCTGTTTACTTCGACATATCCGCCAGATTATAGATTCCTTCAAGCATCGGATTATAAACAAAACCTTTTACATCCTTGCTGACAGGCAAAATGAAATCCTTTTGGTACAATAAAATATACGGTGCTTCCTCTATAACAATATCCTGGATTTCCTTGTAGATGGCTTCCCTTTCTCCTTGTTCATTATTCGTAGCTGCCTTCACCAATAATTCATCCACTTCGCTGTTTTTGTAAAATGCCCGGTTACCGGCCAGCCCGAAATTCTTTGAATCATACCAATAGTTCATGAAAGCAAACGGGTCACCGAAGTCCGGACTCCAAACACCCAATGCCAAATCAAATTCACCCTTATCGATTTTTTCGCGCGAGGTCGCATATGCCAGCTTCTGCAGCTTAACATCGACACCGATCTCCGCTAAATTGGATTGTATCGTCAGCGCTTCCGTTTCCCACCATGTTTTTTGGTCGGAATACAGCAGGTTCAGCGTCAAATCCTTCACACCTGCTTCTTCGAGCAATGCTTTCGCTTTATCCGCGTCATAATTGTAGTGTTGAACCTCTTTGCTGTGCCCCCAGATACCATCAGGAATCGGCCCGTGCATTCGTGTCGCAAAGCCTTGCTGAACAGCATCCATCAAAGAATCATAGTCGATCGCATAGTTCAGAGCCTGACGGACTTTCACATCCTGCAACGCTTCATTTCCTTTGGAAGAATTGATGTACACATAGCCGGCAAGCAGGCTGGGCTCCTGAACCAACGCAACATTGTCCTTGCTCTTCACAGCATCCATTTGATCAACCGGGATTCCTTCCGCAATATCGATTTCCCCTTTTTCCAATTGCAGACGTTGTACGGAAGAATCACCTACAACTTTGAAACGGACTGTCTTGATGGAAGTTTCTGCTTTCGAGTGAGGGTTCTTTTCCAGTTTGATATAATCTCCCGCTTTCCACTCAGTCAGTTGGTAAGGTCCGCTGCCCATTGTGTTCCCCGCCAAATAATTCTGACCGTGATCTCCATCCTTCTCATGTTCCACATACTTTGGATTGACGATATTTCCATAATTCGCCGCCAGTGTCGATAAAAAAGGCGGGAAATTTTCGGAGAGGACAAAAGTGACTGTCAACGGATCATCCGCACGGATTTCTGAAACCATGCTGTAAACGCCTGCAGGACCATTCGCAATCTTCAAGGTCCGGCCAAAGCACGCCTTGACTGCTTCCGCATTCACTGGCGTGCCGTCTGAGAATGCATGTCCATCTTCCAGCTGGAAAGTCCATGTCTTTCCGTCTTCACTGACTTCCCATTCCTTTGCAACACCAGGTTTGATATTGGTGGATGAGCCATCATAATCAACGAGCCGCTCGTACGCCGAATGGATGATTTTCCATGAGGAATTGTCCATTGTGACCGCCGGATCGATTGTGGCTACATCCGAAGACATGCCGATCACCAGTTCATCTTTTTGAGCGTTTTTTCCATTCTCTGTTTCAGGAGCTTTTTCATTCGCACTTTCTGCACAAGCGGTCAATAATAACGTAAGAACAAGCATCAACAATAGATAACCAAATTTTCTCCCCATAACAACTCTCCTTTTTCAGTTCATAATTCAATGCCGCCATACTTGACGGTTATCTGTTTCTGTTCTGCCCATGCAATTGTGCCGTACTCATAATGCCACCACTCATCCGGCTGGTTCACAAACCCTTCTGACTCCAACAGCTGTTTCAACTTACGACGGTTATCACGAATCAGTGCCTCTTCTGATGTTAAATCCATTCTGTTTTCATAAAATTCCGTAGAAGCAGCATCAATGAACTCGTCGAACATCGTTCCCATATTCAAAGGGCCGTTCTCATCAGCTATCGTCAAATCCACTGCTCCCCCCGTATAATGGGGGGACGGATGTCGAGGATTCTTTGATGGAAACGAAACGAAACAAGACAGCTTCGACAAAGCCTCTTCTTTTGTCTCGTACCGTTCCTCAAGCAGCTTTTTTGTTTCTTCATATAAAAAAAGCTGCGTCTCATATGATCTCCACCCATCTAAGATGACCAAATGGTATGTATGCGGCAGCTTATTCGATATGGATATTAATTTTTTCATGACACCTTCTCTTACAAAGCAATCATTCACTGCACCAGGATACTTTTGAAGAAAATAATACGGAGAAACAGTAATTCTGTCAGAAACATTCTGTAAAGAGACCAATGGTTCGCTTGCATGTAACTGTGAATCAGCTGAAAAAATCATTCTCACCTCCAATATTTAAGTATCTTAAAACTTTTTAAATATTCTAAAAATTTATGTTATGTAAAAATATAACATATTATTTCCTGATTGGATATTACTTTTTCGTTTTCTTTTGTGCATTCCATTGATTTGTTCATCTTCTCGTTTCCATTATCTCTCGTAACTTAAGACTTCTGAAAACAAAAAAGATGACAAAGAACCATGTTTACCAGCAATGGTTAAAAAACGAAATTCAAGAGGACATTCTCTTGATCGGCTTCAATGCGGTCTAACTATAGGAACCAAAAATAAGACCAAAAAATCAAATGGATGACATTTTTGGTCTTACTTT
>JAZNGP010000071.1:0-5632 GCA_045576475.1 Bacillus sp. (in: firmicutes)
CATGCGTCAATCGTCTCATTTTCCATCACTTCAAACTTCTTCTTCCCTGCCATAATCGGTTTGCTCCTTCTTCTCATGCAATGATCTTGCCGTTAGTGTACCGAAATTCAAGGCGGATGTAAACAAAAGACAAGAAAGCAAACCCGCGGGACCAAGCAGGATTTGCCGCTTCATCCATTCTCCGACGCATACGGGAGATGATTTCAATTCCCAGCTACTGTGAGGCGGCGGATTCTCCGTGATGCTCCCCCGTCAGTGCGACCATACATTCTGCCAGGCCGATGAATCCAATCGTCAACGTTCCTTCCTTAAGCACTTGTGTAAGTCCATATCATGTATATGGATTTCTCCTTCTTCAGGGGCTATATGCTCAGGTTTCAATAAATAGGATCAGAATTCCCGTAACTACACATTTCTTGTTCGTATATGCAAAAAGACCCCTCCGAAACGGAGGGGTCCTTATCATCATTATTTCACATCTACTTCTTTTTCAGCTGTCACAGCAACCGGCTTCTTCCAGAAACCAACCAATAGAGCTGTCACGATTGAACCGATCAATAGGGATACTACGTACATCAACGGGTTGTCGATTGCCCAGATTACGAAGATACCGCCATGTGGTGCTTTAGATGCACATTCGAAGAACATTGCCAATCCGCCAGCAAGGGATGCACCCACTACACAGCTTACGATTACACGCAATGGATCTGCCGCAGCGAATGGAATCGCACCTTCTGTAATGAAGGAAGCACCCATGATGTAGTTTGTTTTACCTGCTTCTCTTTCAGACTCTGTGAACTTGTTCTTGAAGAACGTTGTTGCAATAGCCAAACCAAGCGGCGGAACCATACCACCGATCATTGTTGCTGCTTGTGGACCGAAGTTATCGGATGCAGCCATCGCAATACCGAATGCGAATGCTGTTTTGTTCAATGGACCACCCATGTCAACAGCCATCATACCGCCAAGGATCAAACCAAGAACTACTGCGTTTGCTCCAGTCATACCATTCAAGAAGCTCATTAATGCATCCATCGCCCAAGCGACAGGTGTATTAACGACAAAGATCATAACTAAACCGACAATCAAGATACCGAATAGAGGGTAAAGAAGGACTGGTTTAATCCCTTCGAATGATTGTGGAAGATAAGAGAACACTTTCTTCAAACCAATGATTGTCCAACCAGCAAGGAAACCAGCGATCAATCCGCCAAGGAAACCAGCTCCACCTGATACTGCAAGCAATCCGCCGACTACACCTGGCGCGAATGCAGGACGGTCAGCAATAGCACTTGCGATGAAACCGGCAAGGATCGGAACCATGAAGCTAAGTGCACTGTCTCCGCCGATTGCAGCCAATGCTTGTGCGAATGTACCGTTTTGCTCATATCCGCCGAATAGGAAGGACAATGCAACGATCAATCCACCGCCGACTACGAATGGAAGCATGTTGGAAATACCATTCATAAGCGGTTTGTAGAAGTATTTCTTCACTTTGCTGTCATCTTCTGATCCTGTGGATGCAGCCTTGCTTTCACCAGTTGCTTGATAAATCGGTGCATCTTGAGTCACCGCTCTGTTCAGCAGTTCATCTGTCTTACGGATACCAGCAGCTACAGGCACTTGGATAACATGTTTTCCTGCAAAGCGATCCATTTCGACTTGCTTGTCCGCAGCAACGATGATTGCAGTCGCTTTAGAGATCTCTTCAGCAGTCAATTGATTTTTGACTCCTGTGGAACCATTTGTTTCAACTTTGATCTTGATTCCGCGCTCTTTCGCTTTTGCTTTCAAAGCATCCGCTGCCATATACGTATGGGCGATACCTGTCGGACAAGCTGTAACTGCCAAGATCAATTTTTCGTCCGCAGCCGTTTCAACTGTCTCTTCTTTCGCTCCGTCTTCTTCCTTTTCTTTCTTATCGATGATGGAGATTACTTCTTCAGGCGTTTTCGCATCAAGAAGCTCTTTACGGAAGTTTGCATCCATCAGCAGGGATGAAAGACGAGATAATGTTTCCAAATGCTCATTGTTTGCTCCTGCACTTGCAGCAATCATGAACAATAGATGTGCCGGTTGTCCATCCAATGAATCGTAGTTGACACCAGCTTTAGATTTAGCGAATAAAATAGAAGGTGTTTTAACTGCCTCCGTTTTGGCATGCGGAATGGCAATTCCTTCTCCAATTCCTGTCGTGCTTTGTGATTCACGTTTCAGGATTGCTTCACGGTAGCCTTCAAGACTGTTCAGGCGGCCCGCTTCGTTTAACTTGCTAGTCATTTCGTCGATCGCAGCTGCTTTCTCAGTAGCAGCCAAATTAATGATGACGGTATCTTTTTTCAATAAGTCCGTTATTCTCATGATGACTTTAGCTCCCTGTATTATAATTTGGTGATTTGTACTTCAGGTAACAGTGATTCGATTTTCTCTCTAGATGCCAGATCTTGACTGAATGCTGTCGCACTTCCTGTTGCTACGGCAAATTTCAATGCCTTCTCGAAATCCTGCTCTTGTGCATACGTACCGACAAAGCCTGCCACCAATGAATCACCGGCGCCGACAGAGTTCAACACCTTGCCTTTTGGTACAGTCGATACATACACATCATTTGCTGTGAATAATAATGCTCCATCTCCGGCCATTGAAACGATTGCATTTTGCGCGCCCATTTCGATTACTTTACGGCCGTATGGAATCACTTCTTCCACAGTCGTGATCTTCGTACCGAAGAGTTCACTAAGTTCATGATGGTTTGGTTTCACAAGGAATGGCTGATCTTTCAATACTTCAGCCAAAATACTTCCGCCCGCATCCACAACCACTTTCACACCGCGTGCATTGTACTTCTGTGTCATGTCGCTGTAGAGTGTCTTCGGGAGAGATGGAGGGATGCTTCCTGCAAGAACAAGGATATCGCCTTCTTTAAGGGCATCCAGCTTGCTGTACAGATCCTCCAGGTTCTCGGCTGTAAGAGTTGGTCCCAACCCATTCAATTCTGTTTCTTCACCTGTTTTCAACTTGATGTTGATGCGGGAATCTTCATTCACATGAACGAAGTCGGTTTGGACTCCTTCATTCACAAGAACCGATTCAATGAACCCGCCCGTGAATCCTCCGATGAACCCTAATGCTTTATTTTCAATCCCATTCGTATTCAATACACGGGAAACGTTAATCCCTTTACCGCCGGGAAACTTGCTTTCACGGTCAATACGATTTAAATGGTCTAAATGAAACTCATCCACTTCCACGATGTAATCGATGGAGGGGTTAAGTGTCACAGTATAAATCATGATGTCACAACCTTCATTTCTGTTTTTTCTCTATATCGCTGCAGAAGCTGCTCGTCCGCTAAATCAGTAATAATGGTAGCTTCCCCCAAATCAGCCGCTTTTGAAAAAAATGTTTCCGAGAACTTGCTGCGGTCAGCAAGAACAAATGCCTTCTCGGACACTTCAATCGCAATATGCTTCAAGACTCCTTCTTCAGGATCAGGTGTCGTGAATCCAAGTTTGAGATCAATTCCGTTCATTCCAAGGAAACAACGGTCAAATCTGTATTTCTTGAGACTTTCCTGAGCCACTGATCCGACAATTGCACTCGTATTATGCTTCATCCGTCCTCCCAATACATAGGTCGTGATACCCGCTGCATTCAAAGCTTCGAGATGCATTAACCCATTTGTGACGACAACGATTTTCTTGTCCTTCAGAAAGGGAAGCATTTCTGCTACCGTACTTCCTGCGTCCAGATAGATGGAGTCTCCGTCTGATATGGTTTGAGCCGCATATTCTGCGATTGCCTTCTTTTCTTGAAGGTTTTTGGCTGATTTATCTTTCATATCGGGTTCATCAACTTTCGAATAAGGAAGGGTTGCCCCGCCATGTATCCGTTTCAATAATCCCTGATTCTCCAATTGCGCCAAATCCCTTCGGATGGTCGATTCAGAGGAACCCGTTTGGGAAACAAGACTCTGTAAATCAACAACCCCGTTTCTGGATAATGACCCAAGGATGATTTGATGACGTTCGGCTGTTAGCATTTTTCCACTCCCCATCAGTTGATAACACAAGTATAGTGGAAAGCGCATTCAGAATCAATCATTTTCTTTCAAAAACAACCAAATTCATTCTTCTGATTTGCATGAAGATTAACATACTTGTTCTCTGTAAGGTTCCGTTATATCTTTCGTCAAATGAAAAAAAATACACCTCTTCATTTAGAAGAGGTGTATCTTTCCAAGTCTTACTTATTATAAATGCGAAACAATCAGTTCCATTCCGCCTCTGACATCGAAACTTCCGAAACCGGCCGGCAGCATGAAATGGTCACCTTTTTCCAATGGATACTCTACACCTTCATGAATCAGCATTCCCTGTCCTTCGATCATGCTGCATAGGAGGAATGGATGATTTTGAACGAAAGCAGTCTCTCCATCCACTTCCCATTTGTCCACAGTGAAGTATTCACTGTCCACAAAATGTGTAATCTTGGTCCCGCCAATTTGTTCCGTACGAAGGTCCAGCTGCTCTTGTTTAAAAGGAACAGTAATAACATCCTTCGACTTCTCCAAATGCAGCTCCCTTCCATTTCCGTCGGCATCTTTCCGGTCATAATCATACAAGCGGTATGTCGTGTCAGAATTCTGTTGGGTTTCAAGGACAAGCGTGCCTTTGCAAAGTGCATGAACCGTTCCGCTCGGGACATAGAAGAAGTCCCCTTTCTTAATTTTGACGGTACGAAGGCATTTGTCCCATTCTCCTTGATCAACCATATCCACAAGCTCTTCCTTAGTGGAAGCATTATGGCCGAAAACCAAATCGGCGTCTTCATCGCAATCGATGATATACCAGCATTCCGTTTTACCGAGCTCCCCATTTTCATTCTCTTTGGCATATTCATCATTAGGATGTACCTGCACCGATAAATCGTCATTCGCATCCAGAATCTTGGTCAATAAAGGGAATGTATCCCCTTCCAAATTACCGAACAGATTACGATGATCTTTCCAAAGATCGGCCAGGGACAATCCTTTGAACGGACCGTTCTTCACAATGCTCGGACCGTTCGGATGAGCAGAAAACGCCCAGCATTCCCCCGTATGCTCCGTTGGAATATCATATCCGAATGATTGGAGGTTGGTTCCTCCCCAAATTCTTTCTTTAAAAACAGGCTCAAAAAACAATGGCTTCATTGAATTCAAACTCCTCATGCTAGTTATTATATTGGTCTGAAGCGGTTTCCTCGAACAACTGGAGAACTTCCAAAACATTCATGGCAGAACCCTTGATATTCTTGGAATCCTTATATGTAACCGCCTTCAACAATGATCTATCGTTTTTCACTATATACGTCTTCCTTATTATCTTACATAGTTTTGTTAGCAAAGACAATTAGTTATAAATTACAAATAATATCGCTCAAAAGGAAATTATCCCCTTAAACTTTGCTGCTTATGAAAATGAAAAGAGCCTTTGATAATCACTGATTAAACAAAAAAGACCAGCATTTCTGCTGATCTTCTCTTTTGCTGCCTGGCGACGTCCTACTCTCACAGGGGGAGACCCCCAACTACCATCGGCGCTGAAGAGCTTAACTTCCGTGTTCGGTATGGGAACGGGTGTGGCCTCTT
>JAZNGP010000072.1:0-5619 GCA_045576475.1 Bacillus sp. (in: firmicutes)
TGCAAAATCATACCTGTTTTTCCGAAAAAATCAATATTTTCGGTATTGACACGCAAAATGAATAGTATGTAGCAGGAAATAGGTTGGAGACAATCCCCAAACCAATATGAGAGAATTGTGTCGGGAATATGATATACTTAGAATAAAAAATAGAGGTGTAACTCTTTGGCGAAAGAAATCATTTCATGGGCAAAAGCAATTTTGGCAGCATTAGTGCTTGTGTTCATCTGCAGGCAATTTTTGTTCTTGCCGGTCACTGTTTCCGGAGAATCTATGGATCCGACATTGAAGGATGGAGACAGAATATTTGTCAGTAAAATAAGTGAAGTGGAACGTTTCGATACCATCGTATTCAATAGTCCGGACAGCGATGAATACTACATAAAGAGAGTCATCGGATTGCCGGGGGATGAAATTTCCGTTGAGGATGATACATTGTCCATAAATGGAAAAGAGTATCAGGAAACTTACTTAGAGGAGTCGAAAAGTCATCTGCAGCTGGGAGAGAAATTCACCGGCGACTTTACGCTTGAAGAACTCACAGGGAGCAGGGCTGTTCCCGAGGGGGAATACTTTGTGATGGGTGACAATCGCTTGAACAGTAATGACAGCAGGATATTTGGGTTCATAGAAGAATCTGAAGTGATTGGTGAAGCGGAGTTCAGGTTCTTCCCGTTCCGTACAATTAGTGTTCTTCATTAGAAATTGTGTGCCGCAATTTAAGAAAGCGAATTCGGTTGATACTTGATGGACCGAATTTGCTTTCTTTTTCATGTCCCGGATCGGTAAATGATTTCTCTTGGGGCTGTATGATATGTATGATTCCACGCCGTTTATGGCGTATACAAAGATAAACTTCTAGATTTTATTCCGGGCTTTCAATTTCGAATAATCTGGATGTTATGTTTGAATCCTATTGTGGATTCTGGTTCGACAATTAAATGCCAGCTGCCTGTGTTTGGAGCCTGAATACGATATGTATAGTCAGTAATGCTTCCTCCATAGTATTTAAAAGGTTGTTCCTTTTTGTATCGAATATAATTCTCATCATCCATGAGTATAGCCTTTGCTGGGCTATTGACTTTGATGACGATATCATCCCACATGTTTAATCTCATATGATAATGATTCGGATTCAAATTACCCACTCCTTTCGAACTATTATTCGACAACAGAATCAGAAATCCTTCTTTTGATGATAAAATTGTGTGTAATTTGTACTATGTATAAAGAAAATAGAGGGAGCAAATAATCGGCGTTCATTGTTCACGCTGGGTACATGAAAAAACCGAGACTCCTGAAAGTCTCGGTCAAAGATTCATATTATTAAGTATCCATCTCCAGGGCTGCTTTTTTCTTGGAATCCAAGAATTGTATAACACTCAAGGTGATGGTTTTGATCACGGCGTACGTTGGTATTGCCAGAACCATTCCGAGAACCCCGGCTAGATTTCCTGCTACCAGTAAGAGGATGATTACTGTTGCTGGATGGATATCAAGGCTTTTCCCCAGAATTAGAGGGGACAGGAAATTCCCTTCGATTTGCTGCGCTATGACAATGACGACGACCACCAGCAATGCCTGAAGCGGTGATATGAACAGCGCAAGGATAACAGCGGGAGCCCCTCCGAGAATCGGACCTACATATGGGATGATATTGGTGACGGCCACGATAAGGGCGAGTACTAATGCATAGGGCTGTCCGATGATTAAATATCCAATGAAGGAAAGTAACCCGACAATACTTGCGACGGTAACTTGTCCGCTGATGTAGGCGGATAGAGTTTCGCCTACATCTTCTATAGTATCAAGACCTTGCTGACGGTAGGCAGCCGGAATGAACTTGGATACGGCCCCTGGCAGCCGGTGACCGTCTTTGAACATATAAAATAGAAGGATTGGTACAGTCACAATTGTTATCGCAGTATTTGTCACGAATCCGAAAATACCCATGATGCCGTTGGCTAAGTTATTCGGAAGGGAATTCATGTATTCCATCAATTTGTCTTGAACGGTTTCTAGCGGTATGTAATCATTATTCATCAAGTTTTTGAACTCTTCTGATTTTGAAACCTCATTGAAGAATTGTTCCAATTGTTTGGCGTATTGAGGCAGATCGCTTATGAATTCGGTGATCTGCTTGCCAATTATAGGAACGACCGTTCCAATGGCGAAGCCGATGGAGCCGATCACGATAAGGTACAACAAGATAATAGAAATGAGCCTTGATAACTTAAACTTCCTTTGGAAGAATTTAATGACTGGATTGAATATAAAGAATAAAAATCCAGATATTATTAATGGGAAGAACAATGTTGATACGAAAGTGCCTATCGGTTCCAGTAAAAACGTCAGCCTTGTACATATGAGGATGATCGTCAATATGATCAGAACTTGGATAGACCAGTTTTTGAATTTGTTTTTGGTCACAAACTTCACCTCGACTATTACTTTATTTTCATGCCGCGCTCTCTTTGTGGAACAGGTTATTCTTCATTATAGACAATTTTGGAATGCTAAGCCAATCCTTTAATATACCTCTATAAAAGAATTGGCTCCGGTGTGATGGATGAATGAAGAGAAGGCACAAGCCGGGCTGCTCAGGGAACAAATGGCTTGTGCCTTCAGACATCACTGATTCTGTTGTCTTGCTTCCGTCATTTGTTTCCAAACGGAACCTTTGGCTGCTTCTCCGTTTTCAATCCGGTCAATGGCCATCCTCACCTGTAAGGCAACTTCAAATTCAGGGTCATCTGAAGCTTCCTTCAGTGCAGGTAAAACAGTTTCGTTTCCGACTTCGTAAAGATACATAGCCGCTCTCCATCTGACGATTTTACTTTTATCTTTCAGGACGGAAGCCATTTCTGTCATACCTTCATCGAAACCTAAGTCTGAAAGGCAGTCGCCTGCTGTCCTTCTCACGGCGGGGTTCCGGTCCTTCAATGCTTTGAATAAGGCGGGAAGTACTTTCTTGTCTTCAATCATCCCTAAGTAAACAACGGCCAGTCTGCGTATGGAGACTTTCGGATCATCCAGTGCTTTTGTCAGCAATGGGATATCTTCTGGGACCGGGTCCGGCATGGAATCGAGAGCTTGATACCTTTTCTCCCATTCCGGATGTGAAAGTGCCTCTGCTGTCAGTTTTACTTTTGACCTTTGCGGCGCATTTTTCCTTTCGGTGCCGCTGAGCTGTTTAATCAGTGAATTCAAACGTTCTTCCGTATATGCGGCTGTGATTTCATCTCTAACTTCTTCTCCGATTTCCTCCATGTCCCCGTAACGGACTCCGTAGTCTTTCCATTTTCTCATAAGAACGACATTATCATCAGGCTTCTGCGCCTTTTCGATATAACGGGAGAAATAATCCGGAAGGCCGAATCGTTTCTCGGATTCGCCATCCTGAAGTTTGATCTGCATAGGAATTCCTTTGAACTGCTGTACGGAAACGGTTATTTCTCCGAAACTCTCTAATATATCTGATTGAGCTCCTGAAGTTTTGCTCCCTTCTTCACCGAATATGGTGCGAATTTGACTTAATATATCTTTCCAGTCAAACTTTGCATTCCTTTCGACCGCAAGGAAATCAGCCACGTGATATACGGCTTTGACCCCGTCCACATGTAAGATGGCCTGTATCAATGCAGGTGCCTGCGCTTGATTTTCTTGCTTATAGTTATTGCTCATTCCGGAAGGAAGTTCTTCATTCAGATTAATCTTCATGGTGTTAGGGCTTGGCGTTGGCTCGATTGATTTAATGTGCAAGGCGGATCCGCTCCTCTATTTTGGATTGATTCTATCCAGTATGTATGAATATCTTAACGAAATGGCAAGAGGAATGGCAAACGCTCTGCTTTGCAAGAACGTATGCGTATGGAAAACACAAAAAGAAGCAGACTGAAACAGTCTGCTTCTTTTTGTGTTTTATACGTATGGAGACTATCGGGATCGAACCGACGACCTCTTGCATGCCATGCAAGCGCTCTCCCATCTGAGCTAAGCCCCCGAGATAAAAATAATATATCTGTATTTAATTTTTATCTCAAAATAATGTAATTGTCAATCATTTTCGTAAATATTTTTCTTGTTGTTTTTGTATGATGGGATGCCTATGTTTCTAAGAAGAAAGAAGTATGGATGTATTCTCTGCAGTTATCCTAATCTATAGACTTTCGATCTCGACAGCTTTTATTCCTTCAATCTTTGAAATGGCGGTATACACATCGACTGTTTTACGCTGGTAGTGGACAGTGATCTTCAGCTGTACAAGCTGGGCGGTATCGGTATCTTTAATCCGGATGTTACGGATTCCAATTTCTTCTTTCTTGATGTTATTGATAACCTCCGCTAAATCATTTTTATCGCAAACCAACAGTTCAAGTAAGATAATCTTTTGCCTCAACTGCTGTGGTCCGATGAAGCTCATGACCAGCGGTACGACTTCCACACTGAACATGATCAAGATGACGCCTGCTGTTGCTTCAATGAAGAAACCTGCCCCGACAGCAATCCCAATTCCGGCTGCACCCCAAATCATGGCAGCGGTGGTCAGTCCGGATATGCTGTCGTTTTCCCTCCTGAGGATGACACCTGCACCTAGAAATCCAATTCCTGAAACAATTTGGGCAGCGAGACGCAAGGGATCCATTGTGATGTTCACTTCTTCACTGCCTGGTGATACATATGCGGATTCAATGGATACAATTGTGAGCAGGCAGCTGACGGTCGATATGACCAAACTGGTCTTAAGACCGACCGGTTTTCTTTTCAATTCTCTTTCAAGTCCGATGATCAAACCCAGGACAGCTGTAATTCCCAGTTTGAACAATATGTCCATCCTTGTTTGATATTGTAGGAAGTTTTCGTATAGATCCATCCATTGTTCTCCTTTGATGTACGACTTATTTGATTTCATACCTGGTGATGATTGAAAACAACCCTATTCATAAGTGAGTGCCTATTTTATTGATATGCAATCAATATTCGAAAGGTTATTGAATGAAATATAGGTTTTTACAGCGCAAGGGGAAATAAGCGGTTCTTTGAGAACAACATGTTAAAAGCGTGTAAAAGGTCCGGGGTTACTTTCGGGTTTATAAAATCACGAGGATGTGTGTCTATTTACCCCGTTTGAGTGTTTAGATAACATCTTAAAGGGCAGTTTTTTTTAAAAGGGAGAAATGTTTCGGAGTTGCTAAGAGGGGTATATGATTTGGATAAAAGAGGAATTTAACGTTTTTTAAAAAAACTATTGCAAGAAGATGATATCCGTGATAAATTATATCTTGTCGTTAAGACAGCACGTTAAAAACCTGATACACGGTGAGTTTAAAAGCTTTTGAAAAAAGTTGTTGACTCCAAAAAAGGTTGTGTGCTAGTATTAAAAAGTCGCTTGCGAGTGACGAAAAATTATTTTAAAAAAGTTGTTGACAACAAAATAGCTTGGGTGATATAATCAAAAAGCTGTTTCGGTTGAAACAACAAAATGTTCTTTGAAAACTAAACAAAACAAAACGTCAACGTTAATTCTAAACAAACGTTTCGGCATTGACCGGAACACAAGTTTTAAAACATGAGCAAGTCAAACACTTTTTGGAGAGTTTGATCCTGGCTCAGGACGAA
>JAZNGP010000073.1:0-26157 GCA_045576475.1 Bacillus sp. (in: firmicutes)
CATTAGATATGATTGAAGCGGAGAACGGCGACTCCTGCTTAGATCAGCGAGCAGGGTGAGACCCCGCACGGAGGAGGAGGCTCACCGCTCGCCCCGCGGAAAGCGTCCGTTCGCAGCGGAAATCAACATAGAACTTTAACAGATCTTTTCGGAAAAATCAGGAAAATAGTCCTTATTCCTGATTTGTTAATGGAACTCTCCTCGAATTCTCCCAAGAGTTGGTTCCTTGACTTCAAAAAGAAACTTCGTTACACTGTACCTACTTCATCTTATTAGCGAACTAAAGGATTTTGAAAATATAAAATAATAAAATTTAAGATAGGATCTGTAGAATATCGGGAAGAGGTGTAGGATGACGAAATTATTCATGTTCGAGAAACCGCTCGGTATGCGCGATACGCTTCCGCTGCTGTACGCCGCGAAAAAAAAGATAAGGGATAAAATACTCACAGAAATAAAAAGCTGGGGCTATCAAATGCTGGAAACCCCTGCGCTGGAATACTACGAAACAATCGGGGAAGCTTCTGCCATCCAGGATCAAAAGTTGTTCAAACTGCTGGATCAGCAAGGAAGGACCCTTGTGCTTAAACCGGATATGACCGCTCCTATCGCCAGGGTCGCTGCGTCGAAGCTGTTGAAGGAGCGAATACCGCTCCGGCTTTCCTACAGCACGAATGTCTATAGGGCCCAGCAGCGTGAAGGGGGCAGGCCGGCTGAATTTGAGCAGATCGGGGTGGAATGCATCGGCAACCGTTCGGTAAGCGGGGATGCGGAGTCGATCGCACTGCTCGTGTCTTCTTTGAAAGCTGCGGGCCTGCAGGAATTCAAAGTAACAATCGGACATATCGGGTTTGTCCAAGAACTGTTTCTGGATATCCTCGGCAACGAGGAACGCGCTGATCAGTGCCGGAAGCTCCTGTATGAAAAGAATCATGTGGGCTTTCGTCAGCATGTGCAATCTCTCTATCTATCATCCATTGATAAGGAGCGGCTGCTTGGGCTTCTCCAGTTAAGAGGAAACGAAGACGTACTGAAGGAAGGACGGAATATCCTCGAGAATGAAAAAGGGTTAAAAGCCATCGGTGAATTGGAGGAGCTTTGGAAGCAATTGAAGGAATATGGCGCCGGAGCGTATGTCAGCTTCGATCTGACGACAATCAGTCATATGAGTTACTATACAGGTGTCCATTTTGAAGTATATGCAAGCCAAGTCGGACTTCCGATCGCTGCAGGGGGAAGGTACGATCATCTGCTTGGGAAATTCGGCAGCGAAGCACCTGCCACAGGCTTCGGTATTCTGCTGGAACGGCTTCTTGAGGCAATCGGAACAATCGAAGACGAACAGGATACCTTATGCATCCTATACAGCAATGAACGCCGCTGTGACGCGATTACGCTTGCAGCAGCGAAAAGAAAGGGCGGACAGGCGGTTGTCCTGCAGGATGTGAACTGCCTGGAAGATGTGGATGCATTCACGAAAGGCTTCCGTGAAGTGGAATATTTAATCGGCAGCATGAAGGAGGAACGGTCTTGAAAGAGTTTTTGACGATGGCGATGCCTAAGGGAAGGATCTTTGAAGATGCGGCTGAATTATTGAGGGCTGCCGGGATGCAGCTGCCGCCTGAATTCGATGAGAACCGCAAGCTCATTTTGGAAGTGAAGGAAGAAAACATCCGTTTCATCCTTGCCAAGCCGATGGATGTGGCGACTTATGTGGAACAAGGTGTCGCCGATATCGGGATAGCAGGGAAAGACGTGATGATGGAAGAAGACAGGGATGTATACGAATTGCTTGATCTAAAAATCAGTCCATGCTATTTGGCGGTTGCGGGTTTACCCGGCACGAAGCTGAACGATGTCGCGCCAAAGGTCGCAAGCAAATATCCGAATGTGGCCTCTGATTTTTTCAGAGAGCAGGGGGAACAGGTCGAAATTATTAAACTGAATGGAAGCATCGAGCTGGCGCCTTTGATCGGCTTGGCCGAAAGAATTGTCGATATCGTCTCTTCAGGGCAGACGCTCCGTGAGAATGGACTGGTCGAATACGAAAAAATCGCGGACATCACAAGCAGGCTGATCGCCAACCCGGTATCCTACCGCATGAAGGAACAGCGGATCACCGACTTGGTGGAGAAGCTTGCAAAAGTCATAGAGCAATGAAAAGAGGGACTCTCATGAAAATAGAACAATACTCCCGCAATCTATCATTGAAGCGTTCCGTAGATAACGGGACGGAAGAGCAGGCAGAGGCTGTAAAGCGGATCATCGGACGCGTACGTCAGGAAGGAGATAGAGCTCTCAAAGATTATACGAAGCAGTTCGATCTTGCGGATGTCGATCAATTGCGCGTAACGGAAAAGGAAATCGAGGAGGCTCTTCAAGCCGTTGAACCGAATATGCTGGACATCATGCGGGAAGCGGCCGGCAATATCACAGCTTTCCACGCAAAACAGAAAACGAACTCTTGGATGAATGCGGAAGACTCAGGCACAATCCTCGGGCAAAAAATCACACCGCTCGATTCGGTCGGTCTATATGTACCCGGGGGAACAGCTGCTTATCCTTCATCGGTGTTCATGAATGTGATTCCGGCTAAAGTGGCGGGCGTCAAAAGGATTGTGATGACGACACCTCCGGGCAAGGACGGCAAGCTGCCTGCGTCGGTTCTTGCGGCTGCATCCATCGCAGGAGTGACGGAAATATATAAAGTCGGCGGGGCACAGGCGATCGCGGCACTAGCCTATGGGACGGAATCCATCGGCAAAGTCGATAAGATCACAGGACCCGGAAATATGTATGTGGCTCTTGCCAAGCGTGCGGTGTATGGCGTTGTGGATATCGATATGATTGCCGGTCCGAGTGAAATCGCCATTTTGGCAGATCAAACAGCAAACCCTGCCGAAGCGGCGGCAGATCTGTTGTCACAGGCCGAACATGACATACGTGCCTGCAGTGTGCTTGTCACAGACAGCGCGGCGCTTGCGGAAGCGGTATCGGTGGAAGTCGAAAGTCAGCTTTCGGTCTTGCCAAGACAGGAAATTGCGAGGAAATCCATCGAAGAGTACGGGAGGATCATCTTAGCCGGCTCCATGGATGAGGCAATCGAAGTGATCAACGAAATCGCACCGGAACATCTGGAAGTGCTGACGGAAGAACCAATGGCAATGCTCGGGAAAATCCGCCATGCGGGTGCGATTTTCCTGGGACGGTACAGCCCGGAGCCTGTGGGGGATTATTTTGCCGGTCCGAACCATGTCCTTCCTACGAATGGGACGGCCAGATTCTCCAGTCCGTTGACCGTGGAGGACTTCCAGAAGAAATCGAGCATCATCATGTACAGTGAAAGTGATTTTAAGGCCAATAAAGAAAAAATTGCAGCATTCGCTCGTCTGGAAGGACTTGAAGCACATGCTCGGGCAATTGAAGCAAGATCGAAAAAGGGAACCGATCAATCGGAATAAAGGGGAATCAGAATATGGAACGTACAGGCGACATTTACCGCAAGACAGGGGAAACAGAAATAAAGCTGAAGCTTGGATTGGACGGGGCTGGGGATTCTTCCCTCGATACAGGTGTCCCTTTCATGAACCATATGCTTGATCTGTTCGCCAAGCACGGTCATTTCAATCTGGAGGTCGAGGCTAAAGGGGATACGGACGTCGATGATCACCACACAACCGAAGATATCGGCATATGTCTCGGTCAGGCTATCGTCCAAGCACTTGGAGATAAACGGGGCATCAAACGCTACGGAAATGCATTCGTACCGATGGATGAGACATTGGCTCAAGTCGTGATCGATTTGAGCAACCGGCCGCATCTGGAATTCCGGGCTTCGTTCCCTGCCCAAAAAGTCGGCACATTCGACACGGAGCTGGTCCATGAATTCCTATGGAAGCTTGCTTTGGAAGCGAGGATGAACCTGCATGTCATCGTGCATTATGGACAAAACACACATCATATGATCGAAGCTGTCTTCAAGGCATTGGCAAGGGCATTGGATGAAGCCTCCACGGTTGACGGCCGTGTCAAAGGTGTCCCTTCGTCGAAAGGAATGTTGTAGATGATCGGAATCGTCGATTATGGAATGGGGAATTTATTCAGTGTCCGCAAGGCACTTGAGAGGCTGGGCACGGAATACATCATATCTGATAAACCTTCCGTATTGGAGAAATGCTCAGGTCTCCTTTTACCTGGAGTCGGTTCATTTAAAGATGCCATGGATTTGCTCAATCAGGAAGGACTTACTCCCTTTCTGCGGAAATATGTCGAAGATGGCGGCCATCTGCTGGGCATTTGTTTAGGGATGCAGCTGCTCTTTGAAGAAAGTACGGAAAACGGTCTGAGCAAGGGACTTGGTTTGCTCCCTGGGAAGATTGTCCGCTTTGAAGGGATTGGTTATAAGGTACCGCATATGGGCTGGAATTCCCTGACGTTCAATAGGGATGATGGAATTATTTCTGGATGCCCGGAAGGTCATGTGTATTTCGTCCATTCCTATTATTTGGAGACGGATGACGAAGAAGTGCGGATTGCGGAAGCGGAATATCATGTGCGTGTCCCGGCGATTGTCGGGAAAGGGAATGTGAAAGGAATGCAGTTCCATCCGGAGAAAAGCGGGGAGCTTGGAATGCAGCTGCTTGGCAATTATATCAAGATAGTCGAAAAGAGGGTGAAAGCATGAATGACTTTACGATTTATCCTGCGATCGATATACGCGGCGGAAAATGTGTGCGTTTGCTGAAAGGCGATTATGGAAAAGAGACCGTCTATGGGGACAGCCCTCTTGAAATGGCTTCGAGTTTTGTTGAACAAGGAGCGAAATGGATACATATGGTTGACCTGGATGGTGCGAAGGCGGGCCGCCCTGTCAATCAAGTACATGTCATTGAAATAGCCGAGAAGCTTGGTGTGCATGTTCAGGTAGGAGGAGGCATCCGGACGGAAGAAGACATTGATATGTATTTGGAGAAAGGCGTCCAAAGAGTAATCCTTGGAAGCGTGGCGGTTTCCGATGCAGCATTCACGAAGAAGATGCTTAAGAAATACGGGAACCGGGTTGCGATCGGTCTCGATGCTAAGGATGGAATGGCGGCGACACACGGCTGGCTGGAGACATCAACAGTGACTGCTGTCGAACTCGGGAAGACACTTGCGGATGCCGGAGCCGAGCTTTTCATTTTCACCGATATCGCCACCGATGGGACATTGGAAGGACCGAATATAGAAGCGACGGAATTGCTTGCGCGTGAAACAGGGAAAACGGTTATCGCGTCCGGAGGAATCAGTTCTCTTGAGGATATCCGGAATCTCGCTGCTAAGCGCGGTTCAGGCATCGGCGGATCCATTGTCGGAAAAGCCATCTACAGCGGCCGCTTCACTGTCCAAGAAGCGCTGGATGCAGTCGAATGAAAAGGAGGAAGGCGGCATGTTGACGAAAAGAATTATTCCATGTCTTGATGTGAAAGAAGGCAGGGTGGTGAAAGGGGTTCAGTTCGTCAGCTTAAGGGATGCGGGCGATCCGGTCGAACTGGCGGCTTTTTATGATCAGGAAGGAGCCGATGAACTTGTTTTCTTGGATATTTCCGCGTCGCATGAAGGAAGGAAAACGATGGTGCAGGTAGTGATGGATGTGGCGTCGAAGCTTGCGATTCCTTTCACGGTGGGGGGAGGAATCAACAGCCTCGAGGATATGAAGCGGATGCTTCGCGCAGGTGCCGATAAAGTCTCCCTCAACACAGCCGCCGTCCTGAATCCGGAATTGATTACTGCCGGGAGCCGCTATTTCGGCGCACAGTGCATCGTGGTCGCCATTGATGCAAAGTATGACCTTGCCGAAAAGAAGTGGAAGGTATACACGCATGGAGGCAGAAAAGAAACCGTCTGGGATGCTGTCGAATGGGCCAAAGAAGCGGTCAGAAGAGGTGCCGGCGAAATACTGTTGACCTCTATGGATTGTGACGGCGAGAAAAACGGTTTCGATATTGATCTGACAAAGAGTATAAGCGAAGCGGTTTCAGTACCCGTGATCGCATCAGGCGGAGCAGGAAACGCAGGGCATTTCAAGGAAGCTTTTATGGAAGGGAAGGCAGACGCGGCGCTTGCGGCATCCATTTTTCACTACAAAGAAACATCTGTCAAAGAAGTCAAACGCTATTTGAACGAAGAAGGAGTGATTGTCCGATGAATAATGTACAAGTGAAATTCGACAAAAATGGGCTGGTTCCGGCAATCGTTCAGGATGAAGGAACAAAAGAAGTCCTTACGCTTGCTTATATGAATGAAGAATCGCTGAATAAAACGATGGAGACCGCAGAAACATGGTTTTACAGCCGCTCGCGCCAATCGCTTTGGCACAAGGGCGAAACGAGCGGAAACAAACAGAAAGTAACTGCGATTAAGTATGACTGCGATCAAGATGCACTTGTTGTTTTGGTGAAGCCGGATGGACCGGCATGTCATACAGGTACCGTCAGCTGCTTCAACGAATACATATATGAATCGGCTGATGCCGGCAGTAATCGGAATTTCCTGTTTGAATTGGAATCAATCATTGCTAAAAGGGAAAAGGAAAGACCTGAAGGTTCATATAGTACTTATCTGTTCACGGAAGGTGTCGATAAGATCCTCAAGAAAGTCGGAGAAGAAGCGTCCGAGGTCATCATCGCAGCCAAGAACAGAGACAAAGAAGAACTAAAATGGGAAAGCGCGGATCTTTTGTATCACTTACTTGTCCTGCTGAAAGAGCAGGATCTTCCTTTAGAGACTGTGCTCGATGCACTGGCGCAGAGACATCGGAAATAAACTGGAAGTATGACTGCTCACCTTAATAGGGTGGGCTTTTTTTGATGCAGTGAAAGAGCAATTCATAAGAAGTTGTTAATGGAAGCGGAAGATGCGGGAATGAAGAACAAACAGCTTCTAAAGAAATAATCTGAATAAAAGAAAGATGCGGCCTTAAGGCAAAGCTGTTCCAATGTTTCGTCATCCGTAAAAATATGGTATAATAAGACGCTTAATCAACTATATACTTGGAGGATTTCATGAGTAAAGACTCTAAATACGGACAGACGGCAAAGGTATTGTCGTTCAATCCCACAGGGGAATATTATTTTAATAAAGGTTTGAAAGCTTATCATCAGCGTGATTTATATAAAGCGAAGAAATTTTTGGAACGTGCGCAAAATCTTGAACCGTTGGAGCCAGTCATTGCCTGCCAATTGGCGATTGTATGCACCGACTTGGGTGACTACGCGGATTCAAACAGGCTGCTCGATAAGATCATCAAGGAATTAGATCCATACATGACGGAATGCCACTACTTCCTGGCGAATAACTTCGCCCATCAAGGCCTGTTCAAGGATGCATACAAGCATGCCAGTGAATACTTGAAAAAGGAAGCTTACGGAGAGTTCACGGAAGAAGCCGAAGACTTGCTCGATTTGATCACATTGGAGAATAACGATACGGAAGAAAGTCTGTATGAGCAGGATTCTCTGATCAGTGAACAAGAAGAGGCAAGAAAACATCTGGAGAGCGGTAATTTTAAGAAAGCGGCGGAAGTACTCAGAGCCACAATCGAAAATCACCCGGACTTCTGGTTCGCCTATAATAATCTGGCACTCGCCTATTTCTATATGGGACGGACAAAAGATGCATTCGCGACTTTGGAGGATGTTCTGCTCAAGAACCCGGGCAATCTTCATGCACTCTGTAATCTGGCGGTGTTCCATCACTATGGAAAAAATGTGGAAGCGGCATCCGGCATTCTTTCGTCACTCAAGAAAGTGAGACCGATTTTGTTCGAACAGCAATATAAACTTGCGACGACTTTTGCTTTGCTTGGTGAGTATGAAGAAGCCTACAAATGGCTCAGAAGCCTTCATAAGAAAGGGTTTGAAGGGGATGAGACATTCTACTACTGGCTTTCGAACTGTGCATGTCAACTAGGTCTGCTTCAAAGCAGCCAAAAGGCCTGGAAGAGAGTACTGGAGTTCAATCCTTCGAAGGAAGGAATGGAACCATGGAAGAATGCAGCGAAAAAGGCCGCCGGCAATGAATCATGGGCAGATGCAATCTTAAAGAATCTACAGAGCAGCGAAAGAGGGGAGCGCCTATTCGGACTCTTCCTGGCTAAACATATGAAGGGAAAAGAAAAGGTAAAGGAACATACTTTGATCCGGTACAATCCGCTGTTCACCGATCTGGAAGAAAAGTATGCTGCAATACTTACTGCTTCGGCAAAACCATCTGAAGAAATCAGAATCATGGACGAGGCAGCAGAGCAGCTCTTGAGCCGCTATCAGCCGGCGGGATCCAATGAAGATACAATCTTTAAACTGCTGTTTTCCGTTTTGGAACAAGCGGAAGCAAGGGGACAGCAAATTACCAATCCATCCGCATGGGCGGCGGCTGTCCGATATATATGGCATCAGCAGAACGGAAAGCGCATTTCACAGCAGTATTTGGCAGAAGAAGGAAATGTTTCGGTGTCCACTCTGAGGAAATACATCAAATTGGTGAAAGAGCTTCTGTAATTGAGCATAACAATGGACTCCGCCTTTCTTGTTTTATACGATAAAAGGTAGGAAAGACTAAGGGGTAAACATAACAAACTTAACATAAACGAATTGACCTGAATAAGGAGTGGCTATTATGACAGAAGAGAAAATCTATGATGTCCTCATCATCGGAGCAGGACCTGCGGGAATGACGGCTGCGGTTTATACGTCCCGTGCCAACCTATCCACCTTGATGCTTGAAAGAGGTGTGCCGGGAGGTCAGATGGCCAACACGGAAGAAGTGGAGAACTATCCGGGATATGAGCAGATTCTGGGACCTGAGCTGTCCACGAAAATGTTTGATCATGCGAAGAAATTCGGTGCGGAGTATGCATACGGTGATGTGAAACAAGTCGTAGACCACGGCGATCACAAGGTCATCGTTGCGGGTTCCAAACAATACAAAGCAAGATCCATCATCATCGCTGCTGGCGCGCAGTTCAAGAAAATCGGCGTACCGGGCGAGAAAGAGCTGGGAGGCCGAGGTGTTTCTTATTGTGCTGTCTGTGATGGCGCATTCTTCAAGAACAAAGAACTTGTTGTTGTCGGAGGAGGAGATTCCGCAGTGGAAGAAGGCGTATATTTGACACGTTTCGCTTCCAAGGTGACAATCGTACACCGAAGAGATCAATTAAGGGCACAGCCGATCCTGCAGGACCGCGCATTCGCGAATGAGAAGATTGACTTCATTTGGAACCATACCGTGAAGGAAATCAAAGAAGAGAACGGCAAAGTCGGAAGTGTTATCCTTAAGTCCACGGTGGACGGAGAAGAGCAGGAGTTCAAAACGGACGGAGTCTTCGTGTACATCGGTATGGTACCGTTGACAGAGCCTTTCAAAGACCTTGGCATCACGAATGAGCAAGGATATATTGAAACGAATGAATTGATGGAGACAAGAGTGCCGGGCATCTTTGCTGCAGGGGATATCCGAGAGAAATCCCTTCGTCAAATTGTTACGGCGACGGGTGATGGAAGCATTGCGGCACAAAATGCACAGCATTATGTGGAAGAGCTTCTGGAAATGAAGAAGACGAAGGCGGAAGCATAAACCGTAATTCTCATTTAATTATCCTGTAACCGCATTGAAATAAAAATGGGGTACTATAGAATAGAAATTGACCCCCTTTAATTTTATAAAGTTCGTAGAAGGCACAAGTAAGTGAACTTACTTGTGCCTATTTTTTCGGTTTATGGAAAGGACAATGCAACCTTTCGTATTTAAATAATAAATAGTATAATGGGATGAATACGGTTTCTTGAAGCTGTGTATGAGGTGAATAAAGATGCAAAGAGTAACAAACTGTGTATTGCGTAAAGATGACCAAATTCTGCTTCTTCAGAAACCCCGCAGAGGCTGGTGGGTTGCACCGGGAGGCAAGATGGAGTCCGGAGAGTCCATCAAGGATGCTTGTGTAAGGGAATTTCGTGAAGAAACTGGCATATATATCAAAAATCCTAAAATTAAAGGGATTTTCACATTTATAATGAAGGAAGGCGATCAAATCCAATCAGAGTGGATGATGTTCACCTTCGTTGCAGACGAATTCGATGGCAATAAGCTTGAGGAAAGTGATGAAGGGTTCCTGGAGTGGAAACAAGTGGACGGGGTGAAGGAGTTGCCGATGGCTGAAGGAGATCATCATATAATTGACTATATGATTCATGGAAACGGCCTGATTTACGGCACGTTCACTTACACTCCTGATTTCAAGCTGCTGTCATATCGTTTGGACCCGAATTAAACAGGACCGTTATGTCCGTGTAAGATAAAGAGAAATGAATGTTAGGAGGGAATAACTATGGTTGAAGAAATAAAACGTGATGTGAATCTGGTGATTATCACCGGTATGTCCGGCGCGGGAAAAACAGTTGCCGTTCAAAGCTTCGAAGATCTTGGATACTTCTGTGTCGACAATCTGCCGCCGACTTTGCTGCCTAAGTTCCTTGAACTTATGAAGGATTCCGGGAGCAACATGAACAAAGTGGCTCTCGTGATGGACTTGCGCGGCAGGGAATTCTTTGAGCATCTCTTCAAGGCTTTGGATGATATGGCGGAATCCGTTTGGATCAAACCGCAGATTCTTTTTTTGGAAGCGGATGATGAAGCTTTGGTGCGCCGCTACAAAGAAACGAGAAGAACGCATCCGCTTGCGCCATCCGGTCTGCCATTGGATGGCATTCTGCAGGAGCGCAATATGCTGGAGGAGCTCAAAGGAAGAGCGCAGACAATCCTCAATACGTCTCAGTTGAAGCCAAGGGAACTGCGCGAACGGATCCTGCAGCAATTCTCCGATGATAATAAACCGCCATTCTCTTTGACATTGATGTCATTCGGATTCAAACATGGCATCCCGATTGATGCAGACACGGTATTCGATGTGAGGTTCCTTCCGAATCCGTTCTACATCGAACATATGAGGCCTCAAACAGGGCTCGATGAAGAAGTATCGAGCTATGTCCTGAAATGGAACGAAACGACAAAATTCCTCGAGAAAGTAACAGATTTACTGAGCTTCATGCTTCCTTATTACAAAAGAGAGGGAAAAGCACAGTTGGTAATCGCGATCGGCTGTACAGGCGGTCAGCACAGATCAGTGGCGATTGCGGAATATCTGAGCAGATACTTCGGCAATGCGTACCACACGACAGTGACACATCGTGATATCAAGCTTCGTAAGGGACATAAAGATGCATAGCCGCACAACACAGCCGAAAATCGTTGTAATTGGGGGAGGAACCGGCCTGCCGGTGCTTCTGCGAGGGCTGAAGCAGTACCCTGTCGATATAACGGCTATCGTAACTGTCGCTGATGATGGAGGAAGCTCAGGCCGGATTCGGGAAGATCTCGAGATCCCGCCGCCGGGTGATATCCGCAATGTGCTCGCCGCCTTATCGGATGTCGAGCCGCTTGTCGAGAAGATGTTCCAGCACCGGTTTGTCCAAAGTAATGAACTGAGCGGACATTCGCTGGGCAATCTCATCTTGGCAGCCATGACGAACATCACAGGAGACTTCGTCCATGCCATCCAGGAAATGAGCAAAGTATTGAACGTACGCGGCAAAGTACTCCCTGCCACAAACCAGGCGATTGTGCTTCATGCGGAAATGGAAGATGGGAGTATCGTTTCAGGAGAATCGAGAATTCCTGAAGCCGGAAAGAAAATCAAAAAGGTATTTCTGTCGCCGGCTGATGTCCAACCTTTGTCGGAGACGACCACGGCGATCCGGGAGGCGGATTTGATTGTGGTGGGCCCCGGCAGCCTCTATACAAGTATCTTGCCGAATCTGCTTGTGCCGCGTTTAGGCATGGAAGTATGCAATGCAAAAGCGAGAAAAGTGTATGTGTGCAACTTGATGACTCAAGCCGGCGAAACACTTCATTATTCAGCAAGCGACCATGTGAAGGCCATATATGAGCATCTGCAATGCGCCTGCCTGGATACGATCCTTGTCAATAATGAAGAAGTACCTCGGCAAATGAAGCTGCGTTATAAGGAAGAATCGGCGCAGCCCGTGCATTTCGATGTCGCTAATCTCCTTGAACTCGGATTGGATGTAGTACAAGAACAGATTATGACATTCGAGAAAGAATATATAAGACATGACACGAAGAAGGTCGCAGAAATTCTATACGACTTATTGATTGAGGAAACTCAATCGTTATATGGTTCCTGACTTAAGATAGGTTATAATAGTACTTTTTTATCAGGAAATCAGGTAGAATGAGAAACAAGATTCCCAACTGGAGGTGAGAGTGTGTCATTTGCTTCGGAAACAAAAAAAGAATTAACGACGCTCGAGCTTAAAGACTGCTGCTCTAAAGCGGAACTGTCTGCACTCATCAGAATGAACGGCTCCCTCTCATTTTCAAACAGAAAATTGATCATAGATGTCCAAACGGAAAACGCGGCTATCGCAAGGCGCATCTATACGCTGCTGAAGAAGGAATACAGCGTGAATGTCGAGCTGCTTGTCAGGAAAAAAATGAAACTCAAGAAAAATAATATATATATTGTACGGTTCGCTGAAGAAGCACAGGATATATTGATGGATCTGAAGATACTTGGGGAAGGGTTTACGATCATCCATGATATCGACCGGAACCTTGTCAAAAAGAAGTGTTGCAAACGATCCTATTTGAGGGGTTCTTTTCTGGCAGGCGGCTCAGTAAACAATCCGGAAACGTCATCTTATCATCTCGAGATTTATTCATTATATAAAGAACATAATGACGCCCTTTGTGCATTGATGAACGGCTTCGGACTGAAAGCGAAAACGCTTGAACGGAAGAAAGGGTTCATCACTTATCTGAAAGAAGCGGAGAAGATCTCCGAGTATTTGAGGATTGTAGGGGCGAATAATGCGATCATGCGCTTCGAGGATGTACGGATTGTCCGCGACATGAGGAATTCGGTCAATCGTTTGGTCAACTGTGAAACGGCCAACTTGAACAAGACAATCGGAGCATCGTTGAGACAAGTGGAAAATATCCGCTTTATAGATGAAACGATTGGTTTAAGTATTTTGCCGGACAAGCTTAGGGAAATAGCCGAACTCAGGGTCGCTTATCAGGATGTGACCTTGAAAGAGCTTGGGGAAATGGTCAACGGAACAAAAGTAAGTAAATCAGGCGTGAATCACCGCCTTAGAAAAATAGATGATATAGCAGACAGGTTAAGGATGGGAGAAAACGTATTCCAATAAAGGGGAGATAAAGGGATGATAGAGAAAAGGCTCACGGTTCAGTTGAAATCAGGTCTGCAAGCAAGGCCGGCAGCACAATTTGTCCAGGAAGCATCAAGGTTCAATAGTGAAATATTCATCGAAAAAGAAGGCAAGAAAGTCAACGCCAAAAGTATTATGGGGTTAATGAGTCTTGCAATCGGAACCGGCACTGGGATCATCCTGACTGCACAAGGCAAAGATGCGGAAGAAGCGGTGGAGGTATTGTCAACGTTTGTGGCACAAGATGCCCTATAATTACCCATTTAAAGGAAGCCAGCACGTTCTGCGTGAGGGCTTTTTTTTATGCTTGAATATATCAAGAAAAAACCTCCCTAAAGAGCGGGAGGTTTCAATCTTGATTATTTCTTGTCTTCTACCGGATTACGGGAGATGACGTGATCGATCAAACCGTATTCAAGTGCTTTTTCGGCAGGCATGAAGTTATCGCGCTCTGTGTCGCGTTGGATCACTTCCATGTCTTGACCTGTGCGCTCTGAAAGGATTCGATTCAGTTTTTCACGCAAGTAAAGGATGCGGCGTGCCGCAATCTCAATTTCAGTTGCTTGCCCTTGTGCTCCGCCTAGTGGTTGGTGAATCATGACTTCACTGTTAGGAAGTGCATAGCGTTTGCCTTTTTCACCAGCTGCGAGCAGGAAGGCACCCATGGATGCAGCCATCCCGATGCAGATTGTCGAAACTTTAGGTTTGATGTATTGCATCGTATCATAGATCGCCATACCTGCTGTGATACTGCCGCCCGGGCTGTTTATGTAGATGGTGATGTCCTTCTCAGGGTTTTCCGCTTCGAGGAAAAGAAGCTGTGCCACAATTGAGTTGGCCACATTATCATCGATGGCGCTGCCCAGCATGATGATGCGGTCCTTCAATAAGCGGGAGTAAATGTCATATGCACGTTCTCCACGATTTGTCTGTTCAATTACCGTTGGGATCAAATTCATGTAAACTTCCTCCTTATTAAGAGAATTATTCCTTCGATATTCTCAACTTTATCCGTTGTACTCATAATGATACACTTTTTGGTCAATTTAGGTCAAACGAAAGGGCGCGGATACAATGGAATTTTAATCGACAATCCTTTCATATGCCTGCGGACCGTTGAGATATGTTATGTAAATTCCTGCTATGTGTAAATATACTCTACCATCATACCCAAAATGCACGTATTTAAACGTAAGCATTGCCATGTTGCAGAAGGTCTCTGTAGTCAACATATTCTAAAAATCAATTCAATTATTGCAATGTTCCTCATACTGGGCTATAATTAAAAACGTCCTGATTCCATGGACATACATATATGCCCTCGTGGTGCAACGGATAGCACGTAAGATTCCGGTTCTTAAAATGGGGGTTCGATTCCCTCCGAGGGCGCTAAATGATGTTTGTGAAAAGTGTTTCTGCGATTTTGATTTCGCGGGAGCACTTTTTTTATTGGGTGAAGAACTGAAAGAATAGTATAGATTTCCGCTGCGAACGGGCGCTTTCCGTGGGGCGAGCGGTGAGCCTCCTCCTTCGTGCTCAGGTCTCACCCTGCTCGCTGATCCCCACAGGAGTCGCCCATTCTCCGCTGCAATCATCGGGTATTCAACAATTAACATTGAGGCATTCCTAGGGGAAGATTGTGAAATACATCTGTTTTCATTTAAATCAGTGTTCCTGCGAACTTAACTTTACGGGAGCACTTTTTTTATTGGGTGAAAAACTGAAAGAATAGTATAGATTTCCGCTGCGAACGGGCGCTTTCCGTGGGGCGAGCGGTGAGCCTCCTCCTTCATACGGGGTTTCACCCTGCTCGCTGATCCCAAAGGAGTCGCCCATTCTCCGCTGCACTCATCGGGTATTCAACAATTAACATTGAAGCATTCCTTGGGGAAGATTGTAAAATACATCTGTTTTCATTTAAATCAGTGTTCCTGCGATCTTAACTTTACGGGAGCACTTTTTTGGGGCGAAAAACTAAAAGATATAGTATAGATTTCCGCTGCGAACGGGCGCTTTCCGTGGGGCGAGCGGTGAGCCTCCTCCTTCGTGCGGGGTCTCACCCTGCTCGCTGATCCCACAGGAGTCGCCCATTCTCCGCTGCAATCATCGGGTATTTAACAATTAACATTCAGATAACAGCATTGCTTAAAAGGAATTATGAAAATACCTTTTCTTATAGGGTGAAAAATTGAATAGATAGTGCTGATTTTCGCTGCGAATGGGCGCTTTCCACGGGGCGAGCGGTGAGCCTCCTCCTTCGTGCTCAGGTTTCACCCTGCTCGCTGATCTAAGCAGGAGTCGCCCATTCTCCGCTGCAATCATCGGGTATTTGACAATCTATATTAAAATACACCTAGTTTCTGTCAGGTAACGGAGAAAGTATTTTCGCCAAAGGAAGTCGATGATTAGTGAAGGGGAATATAACTTTTTTGTCGAATATAGTTAGATCCGGAGGTGGAAAAAATGGTTGAAGATAAACTAACAAATGAAGAGGAATACAAATACATAATTTCTTTGAAACTTCTACAAAAATTATTGTAGCGATATATCCTTTGATCATTTTGGCGGGAATGGCATGAGGGGAAAACCGCGGAGACGAGGTGACGAGTCGAGGAGGCTGAAGCCATGCCCGCGGAAAGCGTCCCGTTCGCAGTGGAAATCAACCTTAATCCATTTGTAGTAGAAAAAGGGCGAATGAATAGGTATAACAAAGGAATATAAATAACTTAAACGATAAAAGTAAAGCGCTTACATTTTTCTGGCCTAACCGCCTTTCTAATTGGAAAAATATTCAGAATACGTGTAGAATGATGGGGAAGAGGGGGAAGTCTATGGAAATGAGGATGGGTTTATTTCAACAGCAGACAATGCGTTTGGCGATGACTCAGGAGTTGAGCCAGGCGATTGCCCTTTTACAGTACTCCACATTGGAGCTTGCTTCGTTCCTGGAGGATAAGGCGGCCGAGAATCCCTTGATTTCAGTCGACCGGAATGAAAGCATGCGCGGTGCGGAGAGGAAGCCGAAGAGCGGGAAGCTTGCCGATTCGAAAAATTGGATTGAGCAGATCGGGGATGAGAAGATTTGTATCGAGGATTATCTCATTTCTCAGCTGCCTCTCCATTACCTGAATGACAGGGAAATGCAGCTTCTCAAGCAATTGATTCGAAACCTTGATGATAACGGCTATTTACGTATTTCCATCGAGCAGCTGGCTGCCCAAACGAATGAAAGCACCGAGCAGTTGGAGGCGATCTTGGATATCCTTCAGTCACTCGACCCGGCGGGAACAGGAGCACGCAATCTCCAAGAATGTCTGCAGCTCCAGCTTGAAAGAACAATGGCACCCGCCTTCGCGGTAGAAATCATAGCCAATCATTTCTTGGCGTTTGCCGACAGAAAGTGGAAGCAGATTGCCAAGGAACTCGGTATATCCCTTCAGGATATACAGCATATATATGACTTCATCCAGACATTGGACCCCAGGCCATGCGCCAGATTTTCTAACGACCAATCAACGTACATAGTTCCGGATGTCGCAGTGAAGATCGAGGGTGGTGAATTGGAGATTTATTTGACCAACCATTCCTCTGCCAAAATGACACTCAACTCCCCGTATTATAGAGAACTCCAATCAGTGAAAGATAAGCAGGTAAAGCAGTTTCTCCAAGAGAAGTACCAGGAATATCAATGGATTGCCAGAAGTATCGAACAAAGACTTGAGACAATTTTGAATGTCATGACAGCCATCGCCAAAAGACAAAGCGAATGCATGATGAAAGGTTTTGCCTATTTGAAGCCGATGACGATGAGGGAGATTGCGGAAGAGCTGGATATTCATGAGTCGACCGTCAGCAGAACGGTGAAGGGGAAGTATGTGCAGCTTCCGTTCGGTACGGTGGAGATGCGCAGTTTCTTTTCTGCCGGTCTCCAAACGACAGGTGCCGAAGATGTTTCGGCAAAGGAAGTGAAGAATGAGATTCGGATGCTGATTGATATGGAAGATAAAAAAAAGCCATACTCGGATCAATATATAGCGGATACGCTACAATCAGAAAAAAGCATCATCCTTTCGAGAAGGACAGTCGCTAAATATAGGGAGCAGATGAAAATCCCTTCTTCAACCAAAAGAAAAAGATTTTGAACGAAAAGAGGAACAATGACTTGCCGGATATCATATTGTATACAAAAGATAATTGCCCTTTATGCGAATATGCGAAAGAGGAATTAGTTAAACTGAATAAGCAAATGAATATTTCTTACGAAGAAGTCGATATCTATAAAGACGACTTGCTGCTCGAGAAGTTTGGACTGATGATCCCCGTGGTAGAATATAAAGGGGAACTTGTCCAATATGGCAGAGTGGATGCGGAATCGCTTTTGAACTTTTTGAAAAATGGAAATTAATTGTTCTATACAATTGAGAGTTGAAAAAAGATTTATCCCTTGTTAGAATTAAGTCGTAGCAAGGATGAATTTTTTTTGGATCAAGCGGGACGTAAAATGTCTAACCTGGACAAAAAATGTCCAGACTATATGATAAAGGAGAAAACTCCATGCAGACCCTATTGGACATCCAAAAAAGATTATTGCCTGATATGCTGGAAGTCATGCAGAAAAGGTATCAAATACTTCATTACATAAAATTCATGCAGCCGGTCGGAAGACGCAGTCTTGGCTTGAGCCTTGATATGACGGAACGTGTGATACGCGGTGAAGTGGAGTTCTTGAAAAAGCAGCGCTTGATCGAAATCCACTCGAGCGGAATGACGCTTTCCGATGAGGGCATGAACATTCTGGAAAATTTAGAAAGTGTTATGAGAGAACTATCGGGTATAGATACATTAGAGAAGCAATTGAAGGAAATGCTGAATGTCAAAGATGTGATTGTGGTCGCTGGAGACAGCGAAGCCTCACCTTGGGTGAACAGCGCTTTAGGAAAAGCTGCTGCGATGTGTATGAAAAAAATGATCTCAGGGGAAAATATCATAGCTGTGACAGGCGGGACCACTATGGCTGCAATTGCAGAAATGCTCAATCCGATGCCCGAGAGCAAAAATCTCTTATTCGTACCTGCACGCGGTGGTCTTGGGGAAGATGTTCAGAACCAAGCCAATACGATTGTTGCAACCATGGCGGACAAAATGAAAGCATCATACCGGGCACTATATGTACCGGATCAGGTAAGTGATGAATCGTACGCGAGCATGATGAAAGAACCCGCGATCAAAGAGGTCATTTCTTTGATCAAAGCCTCGGATATTGTCATCCATGGAATCGGGGAAGCTTATGTAATGGCTACAAGACGAAATACATCACCTGACATCCTGAAGAAAATACAGGAAGGCGAAGCCGTAGGCGAGGCTTTCGGGTATTACTTCAATGAGCGGGGAGAAATCGTCCATAAGGTACAGACAATGGGCCTTCAGCTGGATCAACTGGCGAATGCGAAGGAAGTCATTGCCGTTGCCGGCGGTCCTTCCAAGGCGAAAGCCATCCAGGCGTATATGAAAAGCGCTCCTGGAAATACTACGCTCATCACGGATGAAGCAGCAGCAACACAGTTATTAAAGGGATAACCCTTTTATATAAAAAATACATGCAGTTCCTAATTCAAAGGAGGAAACTACAAATGGCAGTAAAAATTGGTATTAATGGTTTTGGACGTATCGGACGTAACGTATTCCGTGCAGCTCTTAAAAACCCAAATGTTGAAGTAGTAGCAATCAATGACTTAACGGATGCAAACATGCTTGCGCATCTTTTACAATACGATTCAGTTCACGGAACTCTTGAAGAGAAAGTAACTGTTGACGGAGACAGCATCGTAGTTGCTGGCCACAAAATCAAAGTTGTTGCTGAGCGCGACCCAGCTCAAATCGGATGGGGAGACCTTGGCGTAGAAGTAGTTGTTGAATCAACTGGACGCTTCACAAAACGTGCTGACGCTGCTAAACACTTAGAAGCTGGCGCTAAAAAAGTTATCATCTCTGCACCTGCATCTGATGAAGACATCACAATCGTAATGGGTGTTAACAACGACGCGTACGATGCATCTAAACACGATGTAATCTCTAACGCTTCTTGCACAACTAACTGCTTGGCTCCATTCGCGAAAGTTCTTAACGAGAAATTCGGAATCAAACGCGGTATGATGACAACAGTTCACTCTTACACAAACGACCAACAAATCCTTGATCTTCCACACAGCGACTACCGTCGTGCTCGTGCGGCTGCTGAAAGCATCATCCCGACAACTACTGGTGCTGCTAAAGCTGTTGCGCTTGTATTGCCTGAACTTAAAGGTAAATTGAACGGTATGGCTATGCGTGTTCCAACTCCAAACGTGTCTGTAGTAGACTTGGTTGCTGAGCTTGAGAAAAACGTAACTGCTGAAGAAGTAAACGCAGCTCTTAAAGAAGCAGCTGAAGGTCCGCTTAAAGGAATCCTTGAGTACAGCGAACTTCCATTAGTATCACGCGACTACAATGGAAACACTCACTCTTCTTCTATCGATGCATTGTCTACAATGGTATTGGAAGACAACATGGTGAAAGTTCTTTCTTGGTACGATAACGAAACTGGTTACTCTAACCGTGTAGTTGACTTGATCGACTTCATCGCTTCTAAAGGACTTTAATTTAAAATAAGGACGAAAAATATTGCTTTCTTTTAGGAAAAATGTATTTTTCATCCTATAATGAAAGATAAAGGGGAGAGGGGAATTAGCCCCTTCCCCTTTTCTTTTGATTATCAGGAGACACACGGAATAAAAAAAGATGGCCATCTTAAAAAAACGTGTTCTGTGGATTTCCTTCCATACATGAACGATTAGTTTCTGATAACGGGGAAACGCTATAAACAAAGCAATCGCATTTTTAATGCAAAAAGGAGGATACTCATCATGAACAAAATGAGTATTAAGGATATCGACGTTAAAGGCAAACGCGTATTTTGCCGAGTGGATTTCAACGTGCCTATGCAAAACGGCACAATTACTGATGACACACGTGTCCGTGCGGCATTGCCGACAATTCAGTATTTGATCGAACAAGGTGCGAAAGTGATCCTTGCAAGCCATATGGGTCGTCCAAAAGGACAAGTGAACGAAGAACTTCGTTTGACTCCTGTTGCCGCTAAATTAAGCGAGCTTCTTGGCAAACCAGTTGCGAAAGCTGACGAAGCTTACGGCGAAAATGTAAAAGCACAAATCGAAAAAATGAACGAAGGCGACGTATTGCTGCTTGAAAACGTTCGTTTCTACCCTGGTGAAGAGAAAAATGATGCGGATCTTGCGAAAGAATTCGCTGCTTTGGCAGATGTGTTCGTGAACGATGCGTTCGGTGCTGCTCACCGTGCACATGCTTCTACTGAAGGTATCGCGAAACATATCCCGGCTGTATCAGGTTTCTTGATGCAAAAAGAATTGGACGTATTAGGGAAAGCGATGTCTAATCCTGACCGCCCATTCACTGCAATCATCGGTGGAGCAAAAGTAAAAGACAAAATCGGTGTAATTGAAAACCTTCTTGATAAAGTAGATAACCTGATCATCGGCGGAGGCTTGGCTTATACATTCATCAAAGCTCAAGGCCACGAAATCGGTACATCTCTTCTTGAAGAAGATAAAATCGAGCTTGCTAAATCCTTCATGGATAAAGCAAAAGAAAAAGGCGTTAAATTCTACATGCCGATCGATGCGGTAATCGCACCTGAATTCGGTGAAAACGTAGAAACGAAAGTGGTTGATATCGATGCGATCCCATCTGACTGGATGTCTCTTGATATCGGACCGAAGACAGCTGCAGTGTATGCAGATGTAATCAAAAACTCTAAACTTGTCATCTGGAACGGACCTATGGGTGTGTTCGAATTCGATAAGTTTGCCGGCGGAACAAAAGCAGTTGCTGAAGCATTGGCTAACTCCGATGCATACAGCGTAGTTGGAGGAGGAGACTCTGCAGCTGCTGCTGAGAAGTTCAACCTTGCAGACAAAATGTCCCACATCTCTACAGGCGGCGGCGCTTCCCTTGAATTCATCGAAGGAAAAGAACTTCCTGGAGTAACGGCATTAAACGATAAATAATTGACTGAATGAACCCTTCCGAAGGCTGATGTCCATTAGGGCCCAATGGATCAAGCCAGCTGAAGGTATTTCATGAACTGAAAGGACGGTACTATTATGCGTAAACCAATTATCGCTGGTAACTGGAAAATGAACAAAACACTTTCCGAAGCAATGAGCTTTGTTGAGGAAGTAAAAAATGTAGTACCTTCTAACGAAGCAGTTGACTCTGTAATCTGCTCACCTGCAGTATTCCTTGGTCAATTGGTAGAAGCTACAAAAGGCACGAACGTAAGCATCGGTGCACAAAACATGCACTTCGAGGAAAATGGTGCATTCACTGGCGAAGTCAGCCCGGTTGCACTTGCTGACCTTGGCGTGAAATACGTCATCATCGGACACTCTGAGCGCAGAGAAATGTTCAACGAAACAGATGAGACTGTAAACAAAAAGACAATCGCGGCATTCAAACACGGTCTTACACCAATCGTTTGCTGCGGAGAAACGCTTGAAGAGCGTGAAAGCGGAAAAACAAACGAATTAGTCGGCGACCAAGTGAAAAAAGCACTTGCAGGTCTTACTGAAGAGCAAGTGAAAGCAACAGTAATCGCTTATGAGCCAATCTGGGCAATCGGAACTGGCAAATCTTCATCTGCAGCGGATGCAAACGAAGTATGCGCACATATCCGTTCTGTTGTTGCAGAAAGCTTCTCTCAAGATGTTGCTGATGCAATCCGTATCCAATACGGCGGCAGCGTAAAACCTGAGAACATCAAAGAATACATGGCTGAATCCGATATCGACGGCGCACTTGTCGGCGGAGCTGCTCTTGAAGCAAAATCTTTCCTTCAATTATTGGAGGCAGGTAAAAATGAGTAAAGCACCAGTTGCCTTAATCATCTTGGATGGCTTCGCACTCCGCAATGAAACAATGGGGAATGCTGTAGCACAGGCAAAGAAACCGAATTTCGATCGTTATTGGAACCAGTTCCCGCATGCGACACTTCGAGCTGACGGCGAGTACGTTGGTCTTCCTGAAGGTCAAATGGGGAATTCAGAGGTAGGACACCTGAACATCGGTGCCGGCCGTGTTGTTTACCAAAGCTTAACACGTGTGAATGTAGCAATCCGTGAAGGCGAATTCGAAAAGAACCAAACTTTCATCGAAGCAATGGATCACGTGAAGAAGAATGGTACAAACCTTCACTTGTTCGGACTTTTGTCTGATGGAGGCGTACACAGCCACATCGATCACATGTTTGCCCTATTGCGCTTAGCCGCAAAAGAAGGCGTGAAAAATGTATACATCCACGGATTCCTTGACGGACGTGATGTCGGCCCGAAAACGGCTGAAGAATACATCCGTCGTACGGAAGAAGTGATCAAAGAAATCGGCGTTGGGCAAATCGCTACAATTTCCGGCAGATATTACAGCATGGACCGCGACAAACGTTGGGAACGTGTGGAGAAATCTTACCGTGCAATGGTATACGGGGAAGGTCCAACCTATTCCTCCGCTATGGAATGCGTGGAAGACTCTTACAACAACGGAATCTTCGATGAGTTCGTTCTTCCATCTGTTATCACTCAAGAAAATGGACAGCCGGTTGCGACTATTGAAGACAACGATGCCGTTATCTTCTATAACTTCCGTCCGGACCGTGCGATCCAAATTTCCAACACATTCACGAATGAAGATTTCCGTTCATTCGACCGTGGACCGAAAGCGCCGAAGCATCTGCACTTCGTATGCTTCACGCATTTCTCTGAAACTGTTAAAGGATATGTTGCTTTCAAGCCGACAAACCTGGACAATACAATTGGAGAAGTACTTGCACAAAACAATCTTACGCAGCTTCGTATTGCTGAAACCGAGAAGTATCCTCACGTTACGTTCTTCATGAGCGGCGGACGTGAAGAGAAATTCCCTGGTGAAGAAAGAATCCTGATCGACTCGCCTAAGGTTGCTACATACGACCTTAAACCTGAGATGAGCGCTTATGAAGTGACGGACGCGTTACTGAATGAGATTGCTGCTGACAAGTTCGATGCGATCATCCTTAACTTCGCCAACCCGGATATGGTTGGACACTCCGGCATGCTGGAGCCGACAATCAAAGCAATTGAAGCGGTGGATGAGTGCCTTGGAAAAGTTGTGGATGCGATTCTTGCAAAAGGCGGAAAAGCAGTGATCACAGCCGACCATGGAAACTCAGATGAAGTTGTGACAATCGAAGGCAAGCCGATGACGGCTCATACAACTAACCCGGTACCGGTTATTGTGACTGAAGAAAATGTTACACTTCGCACAGACGGCAAATTAGCTGACTTGGCACCGACTGTTCTAGATTTATTACATGTGGACAAACCAGTCGAAATGACAGGTACCACATTGATTAATAAATAATCTGTTTGCTGCAGGGGAATCCTGCATACATACAGAACAAAACCAAAAAATCATTTTAATTAAAAGGAGATTAAACAATGCCTTACATTCAATTCGTATATGGCCGTGAAGTATTAGACTCCCGCGGTAACCCAACAGTAGAAGTAGAAGTTATGACAGAATCCGGTTTCTTCGGACGCGCTCTTGTACCATCAGGTGCATCAACTGGTGAGTACGAAGCAGTTGAACTTCGCGATGGCGACAAATCACGCTACCTTGGAAAAGGTGTTCAAAAAGCTGTAGACAACGTAAACAACATCATTGCTGAAGCAATCATCGGTATGGATGTAACAGATCAAGTAGGCATCGACCGCACAATGATCCAACTTGACGGAACTGAAAATAAAGGTAAATTGGGTGCTAACGCAATCCTTGGTGTATCTATGGCTGTTGCACACGCAGCTGCTGACTCTGTAGGTCTTCCATTATACCGTTACCTTGGCGGATTCAACGCTAAGCAACTTCCAACTCCAATGATGAACATCATCAACGGTGGATCTCACGCTGACAACAACGTTGACTTCCAAGAGTTCATGATTCTTCCTGTTGGAGCTCCAACATTCAAAGAAGCAATCCGTATGGGTGCGGAAGTATTCCACGCTCTTAAATCTGTTCTTTCTGCAAAAGGTCTTAACACTGCAGTAGGTGACGAAGGTGGATTCGCTCCAAACCTTGGATCTAACCGTGAAGCTGTTGAAGTAATCATGGAAGCAATCACTAAAGCTGGTTACACTCCTGGTAAAGATGTATTCCTTGGAATGGACGTTGCATCTTCTGAGTTCTTCAACAAAGAAACTGGTAAATACGATCTAGCTGGCGAAGGCCGCACTGGTCTTTCTTCTGAAGAGCTTGTAAGCTTCTACGAAGAATTGGTTAACGAATTCCCAATCATCTCTATCGAAGATGGTCTTGACGAAAACGACTGGGAAGGTCACAAACTTCTTACTGAGCGCATCGGCGACAAAGTACAACTTGTTGGTGACGACTTGTTCGTAACAAACACTAAGAAATTGGCTGAAGGTATTGAGAAAGGTATCTCTAACTCAATCCTAATCAAAGTTAACCAAATCGGTACTTTGACTGAAACATTTGAAGCAATCGAAATGGCTAAACGCGCTGGTTACACAGCTGTTGTATCTCACCGTTCTGGTGAAACAGAAGATGCTACAATTGCTGACATCGCTGTTGCAACTAACGCTGGCCAAATCAAAACTGGTTCTATGTCCCGTACAGACCGTATCGCTAAATACAACCAACTTCTTCGCATCGAAGACGAGCTTGGCGAGTTAGCTGTATACGATGGTCTTAAATCTTTCTACAACATCAAACGCTAATCAGTGACTGATGCAGCCGCCCTTGAAAGTGTGAGAAATCCGCTTTCAGGGGCGGCTTTTTTTTTGTCCATTCACCAATATAGGTGATCGCCATATGATATCGAATCAATCATAAGCGAGGGGATTTTTAGTGAGACAAAACGAAACAGTTCGTAAAATGGCGGATGCATTGTCCAATAGTCTTTATGCTGCAGGAATCGTTTGTTCGATGGCATCACAGCTATATTACATTAGAGAAACTGCTGATTTAAATGGACTTAACGAGGCTCATGACGCATTGGTGCCGGCTTCCTATCATCGTGTGACAGCGTTTGGAACAGGGAACAGAATTTTACAGGGAGATACAGCTCCAACTTTATGGAATGTCATAGAATATTGTATTAGAGAAGCACAAGAGAAAGATGCAGCTGTAAGGGCTGGTTTGAACAAAATGCTGGCGGCAGCGCCGGATGCCTATAAGGGGTTTGTGTCAACAATTATAGAGTGGCAGGAATATACAGAGCGCACTATGCAAAACGCAAAGACGGAATTTGAGAAAATAAAGGGTGCAGCGGCATATTAGCATATCATTTATAGGTTAAATGCAACCAACCTCATCGCACCGAAGAGGAACTCGGCGATTTAGCTGTACACAACTTTCTACTAACGTTTTTTGCGTTATGATGCAATGCGAATCAAAATTAATAATTTCAGGTCTAAATGGAGCAGCCAGGAATAAAATGTAAGAGAGGATGTGCGAATAAAGGAGGAGTAATGTGCAGAATCAAAATCATATTCCTGGTCATATAACGGAAAATGAATATAATCAAATGCTGGTTCCACCAGAATCATTTGCCGCAAAACCTGAATCAATTACGGAACAATTATTTGTAGAACGTTCTCTTACTGAAAATAAGTTTTGGCTAAGAATCATGAAAGAACACGCATTATTTTTAACGGATGGCTTTAACCATAAAGATAAGCATCTTATTAGACAAACGCAGAGATTCTATCATTATTTTGAGGAACAGGAAAAGAAGGCATAT
>JAZNGP010000074.1:0-146498 GCA_045576475.1 Bacillus sp. (in: firmicutes)
TGAAGGAACGATGTTCCTTTCAACTTAATATGTCTGGTGATGATGGCGAAGAGGCCACACCCGTTCCCATACCGAACACGGAAGTTAAGCTCTTCAGCGCCGATGGTAGTTGGGGGTCTCCCCCTGTGAGAGTAGGACGTCGCCAGGCAGCAAATGAAAAGATCAGCAGAGATGCTGATCTTCTTTGTGTTCTGAATTTCTTAATGTAACGAGAGATGGGGAGAAGGGTCCACAGTATGTGGTTATAAGCTTTTTTATTCTGTCTTGGGTGCTCCACTTGAAATGGACAAATGCTGTTGCTGAAAAAGGTCCGCACCATAAGATTATGAGGTTCAGTATTGAAATGTAACATTAACCGCGGCATCAATGTTGATCTGTCCTTGTTCGATTGGTGTTGAAGCAAATTGCTCTGCCGCCGCAGCGGATTTGTAGAGTACAGGAGGTGCGGCATTACTTACTTCCAAAATTTCTATCGGCTGAGGGTTTAAGGAAAGCTGCATCGTGTCGGCAATTGTTCTTGCTTTCTTTTGTGCGTTTTGTAAAGCTAAGCTGAGTGCCTGCTGATAATAAAAATCGGGATTTTCGATGGAAAACTGTAAGGATGATATACGATTTGCGCCATTTTGCACCGCTGTATCAATAACTGTTCCAGCTTGGCTGACGTCGGTTATTTTAACAGTAATAGTATTGCTTATCTGATAGCCTTCCAATATTTGCTTTCCTTCGATATAACTATATAAGGGGAAAATTGTATAAGCAGCTGTTTGAATATTTTCTCTTGGTATACGGAGTCCTAGAATTGCTTCGATTACTTGATTCATGACAGCTGCGTTTTTTTGTTGAGCGCCGCTTACCTCTTTTCCTGTCGTATCCACCTCTATTTGAATCTGAACATGGTTTGGCCGTGATGTAACTTTGCCGCTTCCTGTGACAGTCAATGTACGGATAGCGGTATATGGCTGCAGTGAACCGTTTGAATGATGCATCAAATCAAATTCCACCTTTCTTGCTTATTAATACCAATGTATACAAAAGTTCATTACAAAATGACGGAGTGGGCTGGAGTTAGGAACCGTAGATGGAGACCCCCGTGGGTGAAAAGGGCAGATACAAAGAAAAAGCTTGGGAATCTCCCAAGCTTAATTGTTTCTATACATCAACCTGTCTTTTTTCTTTCCGTTCCTTCTGTATGTGAATCTTTATTGTTTCTCCCCCAGATGAAGTAGGCGATTGTCAATAAAATCAGCCATGGCACACCGAATTGCAAAGTGTTTTTGAATGGTGTGAACCATGTTGTGATGAGCAGACTGAGCAGTAAAAGGGCACCGAGAATGGTCAGTACAGGATACCCCGGCATCCGCACAGGTAATTCCCTGCCGCCGGCTTCGCTCCACTTCTTCCTGAAAAAGTAATGTGAAACGAATATCATGAACCAAGTGAAGATTGCCCCGAACATCGAAATTCCCATCATATATGTATAGGAAGAACCGGGAACGCCGGCTGTGATGGCCGCGGCCGCGAAAATTCCCAAAGTGGAGATGAGAAGTGCGTTCAAAGGGACGCCTTTCCGGCTTAATTTACTGAAAATCTTTGGTGCATGACGGTTTTCCGACAAGGAATACATCATTCTTGTGGAAGCATAGAGCTGACTGTTCATTGCCGATAATGCTGCCGTCAGGATGATGAAATTCAAGATTCCCGATGCCCCTGGGATGTTGATATACTCCATTACCTTCACGAATGGGCTTTTATCAATACCGGCTTCCTGCCATGGAACAATCATCAGCATAATGGCCAAAGTCACCAAATAAAAAGTGCTGAGACGGAAAACTGTGGCTTTCAGTGCTTTCGGCACAGCCACATCGGGATTCTTCGCTTCCCCTGCTGTGACAGCGATCAGTTCCGTCCCAAGGAAGCTGAATAATGAAATGAAGACCGCAACCCATATACCCCACCAGCCGAATGGCATAAAGCCTCCATCGGTCAAGTTGTGCGGGCCGATTTCCGGTTGGTTTCCTCCTATTAATACATATGCCCCCATAATGATGAACAGGACAACGGCACTCACTTTCACCATTGAGAACCAATACTCGGTGGTGCCGAATACATTTACGCTTGTCGCATTGACGTAGATCAAAATCAGCGCAAATAAGATGATCCACACCAGTCCTTGTACATCAGGAAACCAATACTTCATGTAAATGCTGATTGCACTCACTTCTGTCCCAAGTGCAAGGACATTGGCTATCCAATAGGAATAGCGGACAAGAAAACCTGCCCAGGGGTTGATGTACTTCTCGGCAATCGTGCCGAATGAGCCGGATGTGGGATAAGCCACTGTCATTTCCGCCAAACATCCCATCAACAGTAAAACGATGAATGCACCGATGGCGTAACTCACCAATACGGCAGGTCCGGCAAGACCGATAGCCAGTCCGCTCCCGAGGAACAATCCCGTCCCCAGTGCGCACCCCATCGCGATCATAGTCAATTGGCCTGTTTTCAACTCTCTTCTTAAACCTGAATTTGTTTCTTTAACGCCCATAAGCCAACTCCTGTCTTTTGAAATGGAATAATTGCTTCTGCTGAATGAATGGTGTTTTGTGCAGTATGTAGTGATCAAGTCGATGGGTGCATCCTGCGGAGAAGGGGAAGTGATTCATCAATAGTACAATTCCCCGTGAGAGAAGTGTAACAAGCTATTTGACAAAGCGTCAATATTTTTCTGAAATTTGCCTCAATCTCTTTTATTCTTGAGTTTTTCCTTTTATGCTTAAAGTGAAGGAAGTACAAAATGAGGTGTTCATTTGAATAAGGAAACTGAGATTGTTGATAAACGATTATTACGGTCAGTGGCCACAAAGAAAAAAATTCTGCTTGCGGCAAAACATGTTTTTCTTGAGGAAGGCTTTCAGAAAACGACCATTTCGGAAATCATGAAGAGAGCTTCAGTCGGATATGGAACGGCTTATGTTCACTTCAAAGGGAAAGATGACATTCTGATTGTGCTTATGGAGGATGTGATGCAATCTTTCTATCAGATTGCCGAAACTCCGTTCAATCCAAAGTCCAAGAAAGAGGCGAAGCGTATGATCGAACAGCAGGCATATGATTTTCTCAAGCTTGCTGAACGGGAGAGAGCAGTGCTGAAGGTGTTCAACCAAGCAATAGGTGTGTCGGATATGGTATCCCGAAAATGGAAATCGATACGGCAGAAATTCATTGAAGGCATCACGAACGATATCGCCGAGGCATCACATAGCGGGCTGGTGCGCCTGAATTTCCCCCATAAGGTAGTTGCACGAAGCTGGTTTTATATGAATGAAATGCATCTTTGGGAAATCGTGGAGGAGGAGAACACCGAATCGGTCGAAGAGATTGCTCTTTCCATCACGGAAGTATATGTATCCGGCCTTTACACATCGCAAGAGTCAGAAACTTATTGACATGATGTCAATTTTTGTTTATGGTTCAACTATCTGAATTTTTAAACAAAAAAGAGAGGTGCTGAAGCTTATGATACCGTCAAGTGCGGATGAAGGACGCAGTCAGGCAGAAATGCTGGACAGGGAAGATGAGCTGAGTCGTTTCCGCGAGGAGTTTTACATAAAAGAAGGCTCGATTTATCTGGATGGGAACTCGCTCGGGCTGATGTCCAAGCGGGCGGAACGCACACTTTTGGAGCTCTTGGATTCATGGAAGGAGCATGCGATCGACGGGTGGACGGAAGGGAAGCATCCTTGGTTCAATCTGTCGGAAAGACTGGGAAATTCCATGGCCCCTCTGATTGGAGCGGATCCGGATGAGGTGATGGCAACTGGATCGACTACGACCAATCTTCATCAGATGATTGCGACATTCTACCGGCCGGAAGGAAAGAAAACGAAGATATTGGCTGATGAATTGACTTTTCCTTCGGATATATATGCGCTTAAGAGCCAAATAGCCTTGAAAGGCATCAGTCCCGATAACGAGTTGGTCCAAGTGGCAAGCCAGGACGGAAGATTCCTTGATGAAAAGGAAATCATTGCCGCGATGACGGAGGAAATCGCTCTTATCCTTCTGCCAAGTGTATTGTATAGGAGCGGTCAGATTCTGGATATGGAAAGATTGACGAAGGAAGCCCATGCGCGGGGAATCCTAATCGGTTTTGACCTCTGTCATTCTATCGGCAGCATTCCCCACAGCTTCAAGGAGTGGGATGTGGATTTTGCGGTCTGGTGCAATTACAAATATTTGAACGGAGGACCGGGCTGTGTGGGAGGCCTGTACGTCAACCGGCGTCATTTTTCTGCTGAACCGGGGCTTGCAGGCTGGTTCAGTTCCCGAAAAGACAAGCAATTCGATATGGAACATACATTGGAAGCTGCTGGTGATGCGGGTGCATATCAAATCGGTACACCTCATATTTTAAGTCTGGCTCCTTTAGCCGGTTCCCTTGAGATATTCAGGGAAGCGGGCATTGAGCGGCTTCGATCCAAATCCCTTCGGTTGACCAGGTATATGATGGACTTGATGGAGCCGCTTATCGGAAAGCATGGATTCACAATCGGAAACCCTGTCGAGGACAAGAAGCGGGGCGGACATCTCTTCCTTGAACATCCGGAAGCCGCCCGCATATGCAAGGCATTGAAAGAGAACGGCGTCATCCCTGATTTCAGGGCGCCTAATGGCATACGTCTTGCACCGGCGGCTTTGTATAATACCTTTCAGGATGTGTGGGAAGCTGTACGGATTTTGGAGAAAATCATGGATGAAAAGCAATACAAGCAATATGAAAATAAACGCGGTGTAATCGCATAAGGAGTGAATAGACATGAGTTGGATCGATATTTCACAGCAATTGGATGACACCATTCCCGTGTGGCCGGGGGATACCCCTTTTTCCTATGAAATCACATGGCCGAAATCTGATAGCGGATCTGTCAATGTAGGACAGGTCACTATGAGTGTCCATACCGGAACGCATATAGATGCGCCGTTCCATTTCGATAATGACGGCAAGAAAGTACTGGAACTGGATTTGGATGTGTATATCGGTGATGCGAGGGTCATCGACGTTTCTTCATTTGAAAGCATCGGGAAGGCGGAACTTTCCTCCTTCGATCTCGCTGGAGTCAAACGGCTACTGCTGAAAACGTCTTCGGTGAAGAGAACTGCCGGATTCCCGGAAAGTATCCCTTATTTACGGGAAGATGCGGCTCCTTATCTGGAAGAGATCGGTGTGGTGCTGGTGGGGGTGGATGTCCCGTCAGTGGATCCTTTGGATTCAAAAGAGCTGAAAGCCCATCATTCATTATTCGAACACGGCATCCATATTCTTGAGAATGCCGTGCTTCATCATATTGCTGAAGGAGATTATGAATTGATCGCCCTTCCGCTTGCGTTGAAAGAGGCGGATGGAAGCCCGGTTCGTGCTATCCTGAAGAAGAAGGGAGAATAAAAATGAAAGATCGTGAAAAGCTTGTTGCGGAGGAAGGTATTCATACTGATTTCCGTGAAAATATGACATACGGTGAATATTTAGGGCTCGAAAAGCTATTATCCAGCCAGCAAAGGCTGTCGACCCATCACGATGAGATGCTGTTCATCGTGATCCATCAAGTCAGCGAACTGTGGATGAAGCTGATTCTCCATGAGCTTCAGGCGGCCATAAAAGCGATTCAAGAAGAGGAAATGGCACCGGCATTCAAGATGCTGGCGCGTGTTTCGAACATCCAGACTCAGATCATCGGGGCTTGGGATGTCCTTTCGACATTGACGCCTTCCGAGTACATGGAGTTCCGGGACGAATTGGGGAAAGCGTCAGGCTTTCAGTCGTATCAATACAGAATGATCGAGTTTGCGCTCGGTTACAAAACGAAGCACGCCCTTGAAATCTACAAAAAAGATCCGGATGTGCATGCACAACTGAAGCAAGCCATCCAGGCACCGAGCCTGTATGATGTGAGTATCAGGCAGCTTGCGAAAGCAGGCTTCCATATTTCACCGGAAGTGCTCAACCGGGACATCACTCTTGCATATGAAGGTGATGCATCGGTTGAAGCGGCTTGGCTTGAAGTCTACCGGAATGTGGATGCGCATTGGGACTTGTACCAGCTTGCCGAAAAGCTTGTCGATATCGAAGACCGGCTTCAGCAATGGCGTTTCCGCCATATGAAAACAGTCGAACGGATCATCGGTCATAAAATAGGCACAGGGGGTTCCTCCGGTGTGACATATTTGAAGCGGGTGCTGGACCAGTATTTCTTTCCTGAACTTTGGGAGATCCGTACCAAGATTTGATCATACAGAAAGAGACTGGGCTCCTTGGGGACCCGGTCTCTTTCGTCTATCATTTTGTGATTTTAATGGTTTCTTTGAGTTCTTGTTTTCCGTATACTGCCGTGATGGTATATTCGCCCGTCTTCAGATCAGCTTTTGTTTGGCTTAGGTCCGTTGAATTATGGTCGAAACCTTTCTCCATATTGAATACAGCTTCGGCTTCCATTGTTTCACCGGCTTTGATTGTATGCTGCACAAGCGGTTCGATGCACATGTCCGGAGTGATGTCCCCGGTGCCTTCCGCTTTGATGTTTTCTTTGGAATCAAATAAGGAGATGGTGAGTTCACCGTCACACGGATTCCCATCGAATGTATAGTCTTTCTCTCCTGTATTTGTCACTTTCGCGATGACTTTGATCGGTTTTGCGAGTTCGAAAGTGCCGGCTTCTGTTTGCTCTGTCCCTTCATCATCATAAATGATTTCCATGGAGTATTGCAGATTGTTCTCCAATACTTCCTCAAAATAGGTCTTTTCCGCCGGCTTCTTTTCTTCACCGGTTTTTTGTTTATCGGTTTGACCGCAGCCTGCAAGCAATAAAATGACTCCAGCCATCGACAGCATTATTTTTTTCATTATAATCCCCTCTTCTTAAAAGATTGTTTACCTATTTGACGGTTATGGAATGAATTGGTTACACGGAAGCATTTATTTTTTTCGCTCTGTTAAAGTTCTATGTTGATTTCCGTTGCGAACGGACGCTTTCCGCTTAGGCGAGCGGTGAGCCTCCTCCTGCGTGCTTAGGTCTCACCCTGCTCGCTGATCTAAGCAGGAGTCGCCGTTCTCCACTTCAATCACATCTAATGAAGAGTAGCATTAGGTCTGACAAAAAACAACATTAAACGATAACAGAGCCATTTTTTTAAATCTCTTCATCGATTATATAACTTACTATAGGAAATTGGATGATGGATGATGCATGAAAATGAAAAGAAGGGAAGCTTTGCGCCTCCCTTCTCTGATTACTTGCCTTTGCGTCCTTGCTTGGAGTTCCTGTTGAATCCTTTAGCGGGATTTTCATTTTCCCCGCCGGCAAACTCGGTTGAGAATTCTGTTTCCTTTAAATTCTTTTTAGGGGTTTTGCTTGTTTTTACTGCTGTATCATATTCTGCTTTTCTCTTCATGATTAAACCTCCTTCATTTCTTTCCTATTATTTGACCAGAATTGTATTTCATTCTTAACATTTTCATCTTTGAATGCTGCAATTTTTTGGCTTTTTTGAGTAAGCTTCTTCTTTTCGTTGAATAAAACCAGTTTGATTGGCCCACATAAATTCTCGAAGATCCTGCGCAGATTATACGAGTCATGTCTAGAAAAAGGGTATCAGATAAGATACACTATAAGAAAAAAAAGGAAGATTATGATGACAATTCGTACAGCTGAGAAGAAAGACAGCAAGCAAGCAGCCAGATTGATTCATGATGCCATCCACGATATAGCCGAGGCTTTGACAGGCGAACAAGAGACCGGTCGAATCCTTCAGGGGCTTGAAGCTTACTTTAAAGAAGAAGGAAACCGATTAAGTTATGAGAATACACTCGTCAAATCCACAGAAGAAGATACAGTGGCAGGTCTTGTCATCGTCTACGCCGGCTCGGATGCAAAAAAACTGGATGAACCCATTCTGACTCATCTTCAGCAAAGGAACCCCCAGAGTCCTGCGACTATAGATGAAGAGGCGGATGAAGAAGATTTTTACATAGATACCATCAGCGTCAGTCCGCCGTTCAGGGGGAAAGGAATCGGAACCGAACTGTTGCAGGCAGCTATTTCCTTTGCCGCGGAGAAAGGATTCAAGACAGCTTCATTGAATGTGGAGGAAAACAATAACAAAGCGAAGCATCTTTATGAACGCCTCGGCTTCATTTTCAAGAAATACCGTACAATAAACGGGCATACATATTTGTATATGGTGAAGGAGCTTCAATGAAGTTTACCGAATACTCTTTCTGAAAAAGGAACTCTTTAGGGATTTCTTTTTCTTTTGGCTCTGTTATCGTTATGTTGGTTTTTAATACTTTGCTATTCCAAATGGATTTTTCAAAAGGGATGACATCCAAATCTGGATATCATCCCAAAAATTTACGTTGAATGCGAACGTATATTCGTTTATTATTTAACATATACTGAAAACGAACATATATTCTTATTGGAGGAGAGGGAAAACAGTGGAATACGACGCGATGCCGCGAAGTCAAATACTTTGTGTGGACATGAAGAGCTTCTATGCAAGCTGTTCGGCTGTGATGATGGGACTGGATCCATTGACATGCTATTTGGCGGTTGTCGGCAACACCGAAAGACAGGGCAGCGTGGTTCTCGCGGCATCTCCTTTAATGAAAAAGGAATTCGGCATCAGAACGGGTTCACGTCTGTTCGAAATACCGGATGATCCGAGAATCATCATCGTTGATCCGCGGATGCGGATGTATTTACGCATTTCCACGGAGATTACGCGTTTGTTCAATCGTTATGTCCCGAAGGAAGCCATTCATACGTACAGTGTGGATGAGAGTTTCCTGAAAGTCGACGGGACAAATTCCCTTCACGGGGATGCCTGGGAAATCGCAAGGAAGATAAAAGACGAAATCCAAAGGGAGTACCAGCTTCCTTGTGCCATCGGGATCGGAAGCAATATGCTGCTGGCCAAATTATGCCTGGATCTGGAGGCCAAGAAGAACGGGATCGCGGAGTGGACGTATGATGATGTGAAGATGAAGCTGTGGCCTGTTTCCCCTTTGAGCGAAATGTGGGGGATCGGAAGGAATGTGGAGCGGACATTGAACAGCATGGGGATCTATACGGTGGGACAGCTGGCGAACCATAGTCTGGAATTGCTTGAGAAGAAGTTCGGTGTTATGGGGAATCAGCTGTATCATCATGCGTGGGGCATCGATTTGTCCGACATAGGGGCCCCGTGCATGGATGGACAAATCAGCTTCGGCAAGAGCCAGGTCCTGCTGCGGGATTATGAAGATGAGAAGGAAATCAAGCGTGTCATTCTTGAGATATGTGAGGAAGTGGCAAGAAGGGCAAGAACGGCGGGAAAAGCAGGGCGTACCGTCACACTTGGTGTCGGCTACAGCAAGGATGAATTCGGAGGAGGTTTCTCACGAGCCCGCACAATCGAAGAACCTACCAATATCACAATGGAATTATACGGGGTGTGCCTGCAGCTTTTCAAAGAACATTACGGAGGCAAGATTGTCCGCAAGCTGTCGGTGACGCTTTCCGGCATTACCGATGATGCCTGCATGCAGTTGACGCTTTTTGACCAGAAAAGGTGGAGAAAGAGAGATCTGGGATATACAGTGGACAGGATTCGCGGGCGTTTCGGCTCGAAATCCCTGCTTCGGGCTGTTTCCTATGCGGAAGGAGGGACTGCGGTATACAGAAGCCGTTTGGTGGGAGGCCATAAAGCTTAGAAAGAAGGATGGAAATGATTAAAGACCGAGGGAAAATGAAATGGACCAGCATGATGCTGCCCGAGCATGTGGCGATGCTTCGTGAATGGGCGGAGGAAGATATGTATGAACAGCGGGCAGTGCTTGACGAACAAGAACTGGAAGCGATGAATCTTTTCATTGCCGAAGCGATGGAATACCAGATCATGGCAGCAGTCACCTATTATGAAAACAGGAAGCATCGCTTGATGATCGGTTATATCCATTATTATGATGACTATCAAAGGAAGCTGCATATAAAGGACCGATTCGAACAAGTGCACTATCTCCATTTGGACAATATCGTGGAGATCAGCCGTTTTACGGAATGAAAAGGAAGGATGGGCGGCTCTCCTTCCTCTTCATGACCATCAATGCAAATCGGGGAAATAAGTCGATAGGAACTGGCGGACGGCAGCCAGGTATTCCTGTCTGTTTTCATTGATGGATTGAGCATGCCCTCCCTTAGGGGCCAGAAACAGTTGTTTAGCTCCCGGTTTTGTTTCATACAGCCGTTTAGTCATATCGGCAGGGATGAAGGCATCGGGCTCACTGTGCACAAACAAAATCGGCTTTCCGATTCTTTTGACGGCTTCAAGCGGAGACACATCCTTGATGCGGTACCCATCCCTCCATTTGAGGAAAAGGTCCCCAAGAGGGAGAATCAAGCGTGGCGGGAGCTTTGTCATCGCGGCAATGCGAAGCTGCAGCTGCTCCTCGAAAGTGGAGAATGGGCAGTCGGCAACATAGAAATCAGCGTCATCCCGTATGTTTCCCGCATACAGCAGTGCGGTTGCCGCTCCCATGGATTCACCATGTATCCCGAAGAAAAGATCTTCGCCCTGCCTTTTCTTTAATTCATCGACAACGGCAGCCAAGTCTTCTTTTTCGTAGTGCCCGTAACTGCTTGAACGGCCTCCTGATTCTCCATGGCGGCGGTGATCGTATAAGACCGCATTAAAGCCTAATTCAAGGAAAAGATTCATATGCCGAATCATATTGTACTTGTTTTCTGTTATGCCATGGCAAAAGATCATCCACTTATTTGTCGGATAGGGGGAAATGAACAGACAGCTGATCGAATAGCCGAAAGGGGAGGCAATCCGCTTCCTTTCTTTCGGCAATGCATCGAAATCTTCCGCAACCCAGCGCTTCGCTTTCATTTCCCTCTCCTGTATGAAAGCATCTTCTTTCTTCTTCAGATACATGATCTGATTGGTCAAATAGATGCCGGCTGCGGCTGCAGCTCCTGCAGCTGCCAGCAGCGGCATAAACCATCTTTTCTTCATGAAAAAGCCTCCCAAGGTCGTTTGGGAATATTGTAACAAGCCGCGAGGGAAAAAGGAAGAAGCGTCGTTTATGAACCGGCATGTTATAATGAAGAACAGGAGGAGGGATTCTATATGAAAAAGAAAAAACAACAGACGAAAAGGCCGTCTGATGATAATGGACAGCTGACACTATCAAATATGCTTGATACGGACATATTGCATAAGCTGAAGAATAAACAGAAAGAATTGGAAGCGGAAAAGAAGGCGGAGAAGGAACTGGAAGAAAAGAAAAAACGAAAAGCAAGGGAATTGGCAGAGAAGAACAAGTCCTTTGAACAATTGCTGAATGAGGATTCCCGTAACTGGAAGCAATTCAAATAAGCCATTGTGCCGGAGGGCACAATGGCTTATTTTCAAATACAGCTCATAACCGATGCTGATCGTAGTATCCTGCTTTGGTGACTTCTTTCAGGAAGGACAGCTCCTCGGGAGATAATTTGCTTCCCTGCGCGGCTTTAATATTGGCAAGAATCTGCTCCTTGCTGCTTGCGCCGGCTGTGACAGCGGCGACTTCAGGATGGAATAAGATATATTGGAAAGCCGTTTCCTGCATCGGACGTGAAGAGAAACGTTCCTTCAGCCTGCCGAGTAATTCTTCGAGTTCCCGGAAGCTGTAATCCATGAAGCCATTCTCAAGGATGTTCTTGCCCGCTTTCTCAAGCATCTTATCGGATAAGAGCCCTTTGGCAAGGGGACCTCTGGCAAGGACGCTCACTTTGTTTTCTTTGAACCAAGGCAAATACTCTTCAGGCCGCCTGTCGAGAAGGCTGTATTGCATCATGACGGAAACGATGTTCGACTTTGTCAAGTAGCTGTGGATGACATTCGGACGAATGGAGGAAATGCCATAATAACGAATGACACCTTCCTTGACGAGGTCTTCAAATGCTTCAATGATTGCTTCATGATCATCTTCCATTGTTCCTCCATGCAGCTGGAAGAGATCAATATAATCGGTCTGAAGCCGTTTCAGGCTGTTTTTCACCGCTTGCTTCAAATAAGCCGGTGAAGCATCCCATGTCCAGCTGTCTTTCGTTTCATTCCATCGGTTGCCTGCTTTGGTCGCCAGAATGATTTCTTGCCGTCTGCCTTTTAGTACGCTGCCGACGATTTCTTCATTTGTTCCGAAATCATATAAATCTGCTGTATCCAAATAGTTGATGCCGCCATCCAATGCAGCTGAAAGGATTTCGGACGCTTTCTTTTTATCTGTGCCAAGGGACATGCACCCAAGCCCGATTTCGCTTACGAACAGCTCTGAGCTGCCAATCTGTCTTTTCTTCATATTCCTCACCCTCCTTAAAGAATCCTTTCTTCCATTGTATATGAAGATAAAGTTCTTTGCAGAGGGAGAGATTCGCCTATTCATTTAAGATGACGCCGATGGGCTGCGATCATTTCGTGCACATACACATACTTTTCTGAGAGCTTCTTCAAAATGGCTGTGATTTCCTTCTTCTTACCTGAAAGAATGATCCTATTGTGATCCACAACGACTTTCATTCAGCACCTTCTCTCTGCTTTTGTATGATAAAATGTATGTATTGCAGGTCACTCAATAGAACGAGGTGTTTATGTATGAAGAAATTCGAAGAAAAAACCATCAGCAGCGAGGAGATATTCTCGGGGAAAATTGTCCGGTTACAGGTGGATCGCGTCCAATTGCCCGATGGAAAAGAAAGCAAGCGTGAAATCATTAAGCATCCAGGAGCGGTAGCGGTGATTGCCGTGACCGATGACGGGAAATTGGTGATGGTGGAGCAGTACCGAAAAGCATTGGAGAAATCGATTATTGAAATACCGGCAGGTAAACTTGAACCAGGAGAAGATCCAGCCTACACGGCAAGACGGGAGCTGGAAGAAGAGACAGGTTATGAATGCCGCAGTCTCAAACCGATCATTTCCTTCTATACTTCACCAGGATTTGCGGATGAATTGGTTCACTTATTCTTGGCGGAAGGACTGACGAAGAAAGAGGATGCCGCACCATGCGATGAAGATGAATTCGTGGAAGTGATGCTGGTGGATCTTGAGGAAGCAGAGCGATACATACAGGAACAAAGGATCGCTGACGCGAAAACAGCCTATGCGGTCCAATATATGAAGCTGAAAGCAAACGCTGTTGAATAAGGTTTGCCGTCCAGAAACAAAAGCCCGGACCATATCAGATCCGGGCTTTCTTCTCATTTTGTGGTGCTGTAGCCAGTATTGGCTTTGACCAAAATTTCATCGTAGCTGACTTGGTTATCCTCTTTCTTGGAGAAGACGGTGCCAAGATAACCGGCAAGGAATCCGAGCGGAATGGAAACTAGACCCGGTGTCGTCAATGGGAAGAGAGGATCGCCGACAAACATGGCTTTGCCTTCTACCGGGTTGAATACATTCGGTCCGATGATCACAAGACCTATCGAAGTAATGAGACCGACGGCCATCGCCCAGATGGCGCCATTCGTATTGAAACGTTTCCAATAAATCGTATAGAGGATTACCGGGAGATTAGCGCTTGCTGCGACGGCAAATGCAAGTGACACAAGGAAGGCAACATTCAAGCTTTGGGCAAATAAGGCAAGGATGATGGAAAGGACTGAGATTCCGATCGATGCGAATTTGGCCATATTCATCTGCTGCTTTTCAGTTGCTTTTCCTTTCTTCAGAATCGAATTATAGAAATCATGCGAGAAAGCGGCTGCCGATGTCAATACGAGTCCTGCCACAACGGCAAGGATCGTAGCGAAGGCGACTGCCGAAACGAAAGCGAACAGCATATTTCCGCCGATGGACTCAGCCAGCAGGGGCGCGGCCATATTTCCGGCCGCATCATTTGCGATGATTGCGCTGTTCCCGACGAAATAGGCTGCCCCGAACCCGAGAAAGATCGTCATCACATAGAAAATACCGATGATCCAAGTGGCATAGACAACGGAACTTCTTGCCGTTTTGGCATCTTTGACCGTGAAGAAACGGATCAAAATATGCGGAAGTCCGGCGGTGCCGAGTACGAGCCCGAGTGTGAGCGATAATGTGTCCAGTCCGTCGGTGTATTTCACCCCGGGATTAAGGAATGCTTCTTTCAGGGGTGTCGCTGACTTCATTTCATCAAACATATGCAAGATATTGAAGTTGAATTTAGAGAATACGATTACGGATATGATGAATGTCCCGACCATCAAAAGGACAGCTTTCACGATCTGCACCCAGCTGGTGGCATGCATGCCTCCAAAGATGACATAGACGGTCATCAAGGTGCCCACAATCAATACGGAAGTCGTATATTCGATACCCAATAATAACTTAATGAGTGCACCTGCCCCGACAAGCTGCGCAATCATGTAGAAAATGGAGATTGTGATAGTGTTGAAGGCAGCGAATCCGCGGATTTTCTTGGTGTTGAACCGTGCGGCGATCATATCGGCGAATGTATATTTGCCTAGATTCCGAAGCGGTTCCGCAACGAGATATAAGACCACAAGATAGGCGACCAGGAAACCGATGCTGTAGAAGAATCCATCGAAGCCGGCCAAAGCAATTGTTCCGGCGATCCCCAGGAAGGAGGCTGCGGACATATAGTCACCGGCGATGGCCAAACCGTTCTGCCAGCCGGTCAAACCTCCTCCTGCAGTATAGAACTCACTGGCATTGCTTGTTTTCTTGGAAGCCCAATAGGTAATGAACAAGGTTACGGCTACAATGCCCAGAAACATTGTAAATGCAGGTACATTCATATCAGCGGCCCCTTTCCTTCAAGATGCGATCAGAAAGTTCATCGAATTTGGCAGCTTTCTTGGAATAAAGCATGCAAAGGCCCCAGGTCATGATAAATTGCATGAAGGCAAAAGCCCAGGCCCATGTAATGCTGCCTATGAAAGGGCGATTCAGGATGTCGGTATAGGAACTCAAGAGAGGCAAAGCAAAATAAAAGCAGAGAAAGAAGATGGTAAGCGGAATGATGAATTTTTTCTTTTCCCGCAGCAAGGATTGGAAAGTAGTTGATTGAACTATGTCGGTGTATGCGGCATCATCTGTCGGCGGATGTTTCATTTGGTCGGATTTCGTCACTGTCATGGAAGCGCTTCCTTTCGTTAAAAAATTTTTATAGGGCGATTACATATTATGCGACTATTTCGGAACCTCCTTTGAAGGATGGCATACACAGGCTGCGAAAAGGGTATGGGGATAGGTATACCACTCACAATGTAAATAGATATTTGGAATTATACTATAGAATGAGAAGGTCTAGTATAGTATAAATGGCTTGTTTTTCCTGTAAATATCCTTATTTGTACTATTTTGTAAACAGAAAAACTCAATCAATACGCTTATAGGAAATAAGAGGGGAACGGAAAGAATCGGCATATATGACTGGAGGGGGCATAGACTCTAGTAAATAATATGTTCGGGAGGATCAATAATGAAGAAAAAGTCGCCGTATTCCTATGCAGTCCAAAATCATTTCCGTGAACTATCCTCTCTTTATATGTTCATCCTTGTGTTATTCGTGATGGGAGTCATTTGTGGTTCCATACTGGTGAACAGCCTGAGTTATACACAAAAAGAAGATTTACTTTATTATCTGACAAGATTCTTCGGGCAGATTGAGCAAGGCAATCTTGCGGCGGCATCCGAGCTGCTTTCAAACAGCATCAAACATAATGTGCAGTATATAGGGTCCATTTGGCTGCTCGGGATTTCGATTATCGGTCTGCCGATCATCTTAGTCCTATTGTTCCTGAAGGGTGTCGTTATCGGCTTCACGGTAGGTTTTCTGGTGAATTCCTTAGGGTGGGAAGGGTTTCAGATTGCACTGGGTACGATTCTTCCGCAGAACCTGCTGCTTGTCCCGGTCACGATTTTTTTGACGGTTTCCTCGCTTTCCCTAGGGATGAAAGTCGTCCGGAAAGTATTTTTCAAGAATGTGAGGTCGCCGCTTAAACCTTATTTGATTAAATATATGATATCCTTTATTGCGTGCATTGTGATCATCAGCGGTGCGGCAGCGATTGAGGCATACATCTCACCGATGCTGATGAAACAGGTCATCAGCCTAAATAAATAATAATAATTATTAAATAGTAACTATTATTATTTGAAATGAATAATAATTCTATTTTGACACCTCCAGCAATTTTGATATAATAGTATACGATAGTGGCTAGGAGGAGAAAAGTATGGAAGAACGTATCGATAGAATAAAGAAACAGTTGCATTCATCAAATTACAAGCTGACTCCTCAAAGAGAAGCAACGGTTCGTGTTCTGCTGGAACATGAAGAAGATCACTTGAGTGCGGAAGATGTATATCTCCTTGTTAAAGAAAAATCGCCGGAAATCGGATTGGCGACCGTATATAGAACATTGGAATTACTGACAGAACTGAAAATCGTGGACAAAATAAATTTCGGGGACGGCGTTTCAAGATATGATCTGCGTCAGGAAGGCGCGACCCATTTCCATCATCATCTCGTCTGTATGGAGTGCGGTGCCGTGGATGAGATCCAGGAAGATCTGCTTGAAGCAGTCGAACAGGATGTGGAAGAACGCTGGAACTTCAAGATCAAAGATCACCGCTTGACTTTCCATGGGATTTGTCATCGCTGCCAAGACAAAAAATGATAAGAAAACAGTCTGAACGGCTGTTAACAGGATAGATGGATGCTTCTGAACAAAGGGCGATAGAGCCTTTAGGGATGGCGGCATCTTTTTTTGTTTGTCCTTTTCTCTACTCTTTGAAGATAGGATGTATAGAAAATCCCCATCCGGGCATAGATTGAATTAAAGATGTCCGTATGGGGGTGTGAAAAGTGATCAGCTTTCTTAAGAATATATTGCATACAGTGAAGGTCTTTGTTGTTTTTGTGGGTTTCACTATTCTTTTTTATGCCGGAATGATATGGTTAAATGAAGAGTATGAAGATTATAACCGGTATGAGCAGCCTGAAGGAGCCGCGTTGAAGGTTTCCAGCTCCGAAACGGACGGAGATGCCGGCTGGATGAATCGGTTAAAGCTTTTTTATTGGAACGGAGAATGAAAATGAAAGATGGAATTACGGATTTTATTCATTTTTTAACAGTGGAGAAAGGACTTGCAAAGAATACCCTTATTTCCTATGAAAGAGATTTGAATTCCTATATGAAATATGTGGTGCATGTGGATCAGGTCAAGAGCTGGAATGAAGTCGGAAGAGCATCGATTGTCGGATTCTTGATGTCCCTGAAGGAAGAAGGGAAATCGTCACGGACCATCGCAAGGCATATCGCTTCCATCCGTTCCTTCCATGGCTTCCTGCTGAGGGACAAGCAGACAGATCATGATCCGTCTGTGCATATAGACACCCCTCAGAAGGAACAGACATTGCCGAAGGTGCTCAGTATGGAGGAAGTCGAAGCATTGATGGAGTCGCCGAAAGGAAATGACGGCTACGGTCAGAGGGATCAAGCGATGCTTGAAATCATGTATGCGACAGGAATGCGTGTCAGCGAGCTGATTTCATTGGATGTCACGGATGTGCATAGCGCCATGGGATTTGTCAGGTGCGTCGGCAAGGGGAACAAGGAGCGGATCATTCCGATCGGGAGCACAGCATTGCAGGCTGTGGAGCGATATCTGCAAGACGGCAGAGAGAAACTTGTCCGTAAAGACCGTAAAACGGAGGCTTTATTTTTGAATCATCAGGGAAACAGGCTTTCAAGGCAGGGTTTCTGGAAAATACTGAAGAAATTATCCATGCAGGCCAATATACAGAAAGATTTGACGCCGCATACTTTAAGGCATTCATTCGCAACACATCTTTTAATGAATGGAGCAGATCTGCGTTCTGTTCAGGAGATGCTTGGACATGCGGATATTTCAACCACACAAATTTATACGCATATCACCAATACAAGGCTGAAAGATGTGTATACAAAATTCCATCCGAGAGCTTGATAGAGTAAGAGTCAGGCGTACCTTAAACAAACGGAATTATGTGTATAAAGTGTGAAATCTCCTTTTTTTAAATAGAGAAAAAGGACTTTTTTCTGTTAAGTCGTCTGACATCCGACTATAATGGTACTAATAAAACCCGGATTAATTGATTAGTCAACGGGTACAATGAAGAAAATGGTCTGTTGCGGCAAAATACAGACAAAAGCATTTACATATTTAGGAGGAATCAAGCGTGGCGCACACATTCAATAGAGTATTCTTGATCGTAATGGATTCAGTAGGTATAGGTGAAGCACCGGACGCCGAAAAATTCGGGGATAAAGGAGCACATACCTTAAAGCATATCGCAGAGAAAATGAACGGTTTGCGCATGCCTAATATGGGGAGATTAGGATTAAGCCGCATCGAGGAAATTCCTGGCGTGGAAGCTGCGGAACATCCGATGGCATATTATACGAAGATGCAGGAGTCCTCTAACGGTAAAGATACGATGACAGGTCATTGGGAAATCATGGGTCTGAACATCGAGACGCCTTTCCGTGTCTTTCCGGATGGTTTTCCGGAGGAACTCATTCATGAGCTGGAAGAAAGAACAGGAAGAAAAGTGATCGGCAACAAACCTGCAAGCGGAACAGGAATCCTCGAGGAGCTTGGGGAAGAACATATGAAGACAGGTGCCCTCATCGTCTATACTTCAGCTGACTCTGTCATTCAGATTGCAGCACATGAAGAGATTGTACCGCTTGAGGAATTATATAACATTTGCAAAATTGCACGTGAGTTGACACTGCGTGAGGAATATATGCTTGGCCGTGTTATCGCACGTCCTTTCCTTGGGGAGCCGGGTAAATTCGTAAGAACCGCAAACCGTCATGATTATGCATTGAAGCCGTATAGCCGTACTGTCATGAATGAGCTTCAGGATGGCGGATACGATGTACTCGCAATCGGCAAAATTTCTGATATCTATGATGGCGAGGGAGTCACGGAATCTCTGCGAACAGTCTCCAATATGGATGGAATGGATAAGTTGATGGAGACAATTCGTAAGGACTTCACAGGTTTAAGCTTCCTTAACCTTGTTGATTTCGATGCTATGTACGGACACAGAAGGGATCCGCAAGGTTACGGTAAAGCGCTTGAAGACTATGATGCCCGTCTGACGGAAGTTCTTGAGGAACTGAAGGAGGACGATCTGTTGATCATCACCGCCGATCACGGAAACGACCCTGTCCACCATGGCACGGATCATACACGTGAATATGTGCCGCTTCTCGTCTATGGCAAGAAACTGCAGACACCTGGAGAATTGCCAATCAGGGATACATTTGCCGATATAGGGGCTACAATTGCGGATAATTTCAATGTGCAAATGCCGAAACATGGCACAAGTTTTTTGAAGTCATTAAACTAAGGAGCAGAATAATTATGTATGAATCAGTAAAAAAATCTGCTGATTATATAGCAGGAAAAATAGAAAAAATGCCGGAAATCGGTCTCATCCTAGGTTCAGGGTTAGGCGTACTGGCTGATGAAATCGAGAATCCGGTCAGTATCCCATACAGTGACATCCCAGGTTTCCCTGTATCGACTGTACAGGGGCATGCGGGAAAATTGGTCATCGGCCAGCTTTCAGGAAAAACCGTTGCCGCTATGCAAGGGCGTTTTCACTTCTATGAAGGATATACGATGGAAACTGTCACTTTCCCTGTGCGTGTAATGAAGTTGTTGGGAATCGAGAAATTGGTTGTCACAAATGCGGCCGGAGGAGTTAATGAGCAGTTTTCGGCTGGTGATCTGATGCTCATCACAGATCATATCAACTTCACAGGCACAAGCCCGCTTATCGGAGCGAATGATGAAAGATTCGGTCCGCGCTTCCCGGATATGTCGTCTGCTTATGATAAAGCCTATCAGGAAATGGCGAAGCAAACTGCACAGCAATTGGGAATTTCTATTCAGGAAGGTGTTTATTTTGGATTGACAGGTCCTACATACGAAACACCATCAGAAGTGAAAATGGTCCGTATCCTCGGCGGGGATGCTGTGGGGATGTCCACAGTGCCGGAAGTGATCATTGCCAACCATTGTTCCATGCGCATCCTTGGCATCAGCTGCATAACGAATATGGCGGCCGGAATTTTGGATCAGCCGCTGGATCATGGGGAAGTAATCGAAACAACTGAAAGAGTGAAGAAGGACTTCCTTCGATATGTCAAAGAATTGATAAAGAATATGTAATCAATAAAGGGGGTCATTACGTATGAGAATGGTAGATCTGATCGAGAAGAAAAGGGATAACCAAGAGCTTACGGAAACAGAAATTAAGTACATGGTAGATAACTTCACAGATGGAAGTATTCCCGATTATCAAATGAGTGCGATGTTGATGGCGGTCTTCTTCAAAGGCATGACGGAAAAGGAACGTGCAGCATTGACGATGGCTATGGTGAATTCCGGAGAAACGATCGACCTTAGTGCGATTGATGGCAAGAAAGTGGATAAGCATAGCACCGGAGGAGTCGGTGATACAACGACTTTAGTCCTCGGACCGCTTGTCGCAGCAGTAGATGTGCCGGTCGCCAAAATGTCCGGCCGCGGGTTGGGACATACGGGAGGTACCATCGATAAGCTTGAGGCAGTGGAAGGCTTCAATGTGGAAATTTCCAAAGAGCAGTTCGTTGAGCTCGTGAATAAAAATAAGATTGCTGTAATCGGACAAACAGGTAATCTTACACCTGCCGATAAGAAATTATATGCGCTTCGTGATGTCACAGCGACCGTTGACAGCATTCCATTGATCGCGAGCTCCATCATGAGCAAGAAAATCGCTGCCGGTGCGGATGCGATTGTCCTTGATGTTAAGACCGGTGCCGGTGCTTTCATGAAGACGGAAAAAGATGCTGTCGAATTGGCGCAAGCGATGGTGAACATCGGAAATAATGTAGGCCGCAAAACAATGGCAGTCATTTCAGACATGAGCCAGCCGCTCGGATATGCCATTGGGAACGCACTTGAAGTCAAGGAAGCGATTGATACGCTCAAGGGGGAAGGACCGGAGGACTTGACGGAACTTTGTTTGACGCTTGGCAGCTATATGGTGTATTTAGCTGATAAAGCAGAGTCATTGGAAGAAGCCCGTCAAATGCTTCAGGAAGTGATCGATAACGGAAAAGCACTTAAAGCCTTCGAAACGTTCTTGACTTCTCAAGGCGGAGATGGCTCGGTTGTGCATGACCCGTCCCGTCTGCCGAAAGCGGCATACCAAATCGAGCTTCCTGCAAAAGAATCCGGATTCCTTAAGGAGATAGTCGCGGATGAAATTGGAACGGCAGCGATGAAGCTTGGTGCAGGCCGGGCAACAAAAGAATCTGAGATCGATTTGGCAGTCGGTATCATGCTTCACAAGAAAATCGGTGATGAAGTGAATGCAGGAGACGCATTATTGACGATCCACAGCAACAATGAAAATGTGGAAGAGGTAAAAGAGATGCTTTATGAAAGTATTCTCATTTCACCGGATAAAGTCGAAGCACCGCCTTTGATTCATACGCATATTGATAAATAATATGGCAAAGACAGCCGGGAAAAACCCGGCTGTCTTTTTTTGTCTTTTTTTGGTTGAAATGAAGGAAGTTTAGAATACTGATTGGGGAATATAATCACCTCATGGAATTATCTGTATAAAAATAAAGGAGTTGGAAAAAATGGTTGTATAAAGATTGGAGGGTTTTGTTGTGAAGAGGAAACAAGCAATTATTGTATTGGCGACAATGCTTATTCTGAGCAGTTTATCCATGACTCAAGCTTTTGCCGCCGAGGAAAAAATCAAGCTCGCAGAAGATTCAAAATCCGCAATTTTGATTGAAAGAGATACAGGAGCTGTTCTATACAGCCATAATCAGCATGAAAGGCTTTCCCCGGCAAGCATGACGAAAATAATGACGATGCTGTTAATCATGGAGGAACTCGATAAGGGTGATCTTAAAATCGACGAGAAAATCCGGACAAGCGAGTATGCGGCATCAATGGGAGGATCGCAGATATTCCTCGAACCTGGTGAAGAAATGACTGTGGAGCATATGCTGCAAGGAATTGCCATCGGATCCGGAAATGACGCTTCTGTAGCCATGGCGGAAAGGATATCGGGATCCGAAGAGGCGTTTGTAAATAGAATGAACAAAAAAGTGAAAGAACTCGGATTAAAGAATACACACTTCTCGAACGCGACAGGACTGCCTGTGGAAAATCACTACAGCACTGCCTACGATATGGCCAATATCGGGAAAGAGCTGTTGAAATATAAAGAAATCACGAAATACACAGGGACGTACGAAGCTTATTTAAGAGAAGAGACGGAGAAGAAATTCTGGCTGGTCAATACCAACAGACTGGTGAAATTCTATCCTGGAGTGGATGGTCTGAAAACAGGATTCACGAACGAAGCGAAGTATTGTCTGACGGCAACAGCCAAAAAAGGAGACATGAGAGCGATCGCAGTCGTCTTCGGAGCCGAGAATCCGAAAGCCCGGAATGCTCAGGTGACCAAGATGCTCGACTATGCTTTTGCACAATATACGACGCACCCGCTCTATAAGAAAGATGAAGTATTGAAGGGTGTAATGGTCAGCAAAGGTACAGAAAAAACAGTTTCGGGTGTGACAAGTGAGCCGATTTCGATTCTCACGAAAAAAGGAGAAGACAAAAAGGCGTATAAAGTGAAGGTGGAGATGAAAGAAAAGCTGTCGGCTCCAATTGAAAAGGGAGAGAAAATCGGCACCCTGAAAATTGTCAAAGCCGGTAAGGAAATTGTAGAATCTCCTATTGTCGCTCAAAAGGAAATCAAAGAGGCCAGCTGGTGGCAGTTGTTCAAGAAATCGATGGGAATGTTCACCCACGGAGGCAAGTGAAAGGCGAATCATAAGATAAATCCGCATAAAAACACTAGTTTTGTCGTGTGGAAGGAATCAGGCTCACACATATAGAATCTCTTCATGTACAAGAATGGAGAAGGGAGCTGTGCGTTTTGAGTCTGTCTATCAATATGGAAACAAAAGGTGATGTGCTGTGCATCCGGCTGCAAGGAGAATTGGATCATCATGCAGCGGATGAGCTGAGGATCAAGGCATCCGACATAATCGAAAGTCATGGGATCAAGCATATCATCCTAAATCTGGAGCTGCTATCCTTCATGGATAGTTCTGGTCTCGGAGTGATCCTTGGCCGATATAAACAAATTAAGCAGCATCATGGCGAGATGGTTGTTTGTGCAATTTCCCCTCCTGTAAAGCGTTTGTTTGAGATGTCCGGCCTATTCAAGATCATACAAGAAGAATCATCAGAGAACACGGCGTTAAAAAGATTGGGGGTTGCATGAATGAAAAATACAATGACTTTGCAGTTTTCCGCACTAAGCCAAAATGAATCCTTCGCACGAGTGTCGGTGGCGGCATTTGTTGCACAGCTTGATCCGACGATGGATGAACTGACGGAAATCAAGACGGTGGTCTCGGAAGCAGTGACGAACTGCATCATCCATGGATACCATAATGATCCGGAAGGGATTGTCACCATTGAAGTGACGCTTAAAGATCAAACCGTCGAACTGTCGATCAAGGATGAGGGAGCGGGAATTGAAGATGTTGAAGAAGCCAGGCAGCCGCTGTTCACGACCAAACCAGAGATGGAGCGCTCCGGAATGGGGTTCACCATCATGGAGAACTTTATGGATGAACTGAGTATTGTCTCCCATAAAGGTGAAGGAACCATTATCCGTGTGAAGAAACATGTAGCCAACAGTAAAGCTTTGATCAATTAAGGGAGATCTGCGTATGGATGTCGAGGTCAAAAAAAAGAAGAATGCCGCCCATTTAAAAGACCATGAGATGAAGGACCTGATCAAAAGGAGTCAAAATGGCGACCAAGGAGCCCGGGATGCGATAATTGAAGCCAATCTTAGGCTCGTCTGGTCCGTCGTACAAAGATTCCTGAACAGAGGCTATGAGCCTGATGATTTATATCAGATCGGCTGTATCGGGCTGTTGAAATCGGTCGATAAGTTCGACCTCAGTTATGATGTGAAATTCTCCACTTATGCTGTGCCGATGATCATTGGGGAAATTCAGCGCTTCCTTAGGGATGATGGTACAGTGAAAGTAAGCAGAGCGATCAAGGAACAAGGAAATAAAATCCGCAGGGCCAGGGAGGAATTATCCAAGGATTTAGGAAGAGTGCCGACTGTGAACGAAATCGCTGAAATGCTGGCACTTACTCCCGAGGAAGTTGTTTTTGCCCAGGAAGCGAGCAAGCAGCCTGCATCTATCCATGAAACGGTATATGAAAATGATGGAGATCCGATTACCTTGCTGGATCAGATAGCGGATACAAGTGAAAATAAATGGTTTGAAAAGATTGCTTTGAATGATGCAATTAAAGAACTGAATGAGCGGGAGAAGCTGATTGTCTATCTGAGGTATTATAAAGATCAGACTCAATCGGAAGTAGCTGAGAGGCTCAATATCTCGCAGGTGCAGGTATCCCGTCTAGAAAAAAGGATATTGCAGCAGATAAAGGTCCGCATGAATGATTGATTCAGCGGGCTTTTTTTTGTTTCCAAAAGCTGCATCATAAAAGGTCTCATTTTGGCTATGTTATAAGAAACAGACATGATTAATGGAAGGTGAAAGATAAAATGGGATAAATTTTAATTTTTATCTTGAAATATCCCCTAAAAACGAATATTATTATTGGTGTTGTTATAAAACATTCGTATTAACGAAGAAAAAACATAAAAAAAGCAGTTCGGAGGTTTTTCTTTTGTTGGATAAATATTTTGGAATCACAAAAGCCGGTTCCACACTCAAAACGGAATTGGTAGCAGGTTTAACGACATTTTTGACGATGGTTTACATCGTGATCGTAAACCCTGCGATATTGACGGCTGCAGGCATTCCTTTTGATCAAGTGTTCATGGCTACTGTCATCGCGACCGTTACAGGAACCTTGATCATGGGTCTTTGTGCGAAATATCCGATCGCACTTGCACCGGGGATGGGATTGAATGCTTACTTCGCCAGCATTGTAGCTGAGCAGGGGCTGACGTATCAAACCGTTTTAGGAGCGGTGTTCGTAGCCGGTATCATATTCATCCTGTTGAGTTTGACCAATTTGCGTCAGCATATCATTGCAGCGATCCCTGATCCACTGAAATATGGTATCACATCAGGTATCGGTTTATTCATTGCTTTCTTGGGCTTTAAACAAGCAGGCATCATCGGGGCAAGCGAATCTAATCTGATCGGGCTTGCCGATTTGACATCGCCGGTTGCATTGCTTTCACTTGCCGGTTTGTTCATCACCTTGATATTAATGGTCCGTAATGTAAAAAGTGCCTTATTCTTTGGGATGCTGGCAACCGGTATTCTTGCTTATGTTTTCGGACTTATGGATATGCAGGCAAAGGATATTGTCCCTACTTTGCCGCCCGCACCTGTATTCTTTGATCTAGATCTTGCGGGAGTATTCACAAATGGTTTATATGGGGTTGTATTCGCATTCCTTCTGGTGACGATTTTCGATACAACCGGCACAATGGTGGCGGTTTCGGAACAGGCCGGTTTGACGAAAAACGGGAAATTTCCTAGAGCGAAACAGGCATTCCTCAGTGATTCCATCGCTACTACATTAGGGGCCGCTTTTGGAACGAGCCCGACTACAGCATATGTGGAATCTACTACGGGTGTAGCAACAGGAGGAAGAACTGGATTGACGGCAGTTGTTGTATCGGTGCTGTTCTTATTATCTATCTTCTTCTCAGATTTCATCGCGATTTTATCAAATGTTCCTTCCATCACAGCACCTGTATTGATCATTGTGGGGTCGCTGATGGCAGGAGGTCTTTCCAAAATCAAATGGAATGACATAACCGATGCTTTCCCTGCGTTTGTGGTTGTACTGGCAATGCCGTTGACTTCCAGTATCTCAACTGGCATCGCATTCGGGTTCATCACATATCCAATATTGAAATTGTTCAGCGGTAAAGGAAAAGAAGTTCATCCGCTCATTTATGTGTTCGGTGTACTGTTCCTCATTCAAATGATATTCCTGCCGCATTAATCATCAAGCTGGCCTGTTAAAGGCCGGCTTTTTTTATATGAAGGCTCTGTTATCGTTTAATGTTGTTTTTTGTCAGACCTAATGCTACTCTTCATTAAATATGATTGAAGCGGAGAACGGCGACTCCTGCTTAGATCAGCGAGCAGGGTGAGACCTAAGCACGAAGGAGGAGGCTCACCGCTCGCCTAAGCGGAAAGCGTCCGTTCGCAGCGGAAATCAACATAGAACTTTAACAGGGCGTATATGAAAAACATCCAATTCCATAAATGGTATAATTATAAGAACATTCCACTTATTTCACATATGTCAAATTTGTTTCGGAATGTTCCTATAATGTCTTCTAAATGAAAAGAAAATAAAAATTAGCATGAAAGAAAGTTTGCTAGAATAGTAAAGAAGGGTAAAGCAAGTAATATTGATGATCCTAAAATAATTCATAAATAGATTACAGGTGAATTTTTCAGAATGAGGTGATGGCCATGATGGATGAAAAGCATTTAAGCACGAAGAGTTATTATGAAACCTTGTTGACCGAAGAGGAAAAACGAAATCCGGTCGCGGCATTGGGGAATATATTCCTTGAAGAAAACCAAAAAGAAATGGGAGACTTATCATCCATTCGTTTTGCTCAAGGAGAAGTATATTACCATAATAAAGACTATGAAGCAGCTATATTTAAATGGGGAAATATTACGGATGAGTTGGAGTCTTGGGCAAAGAAAAATGTTGCAGATGCCTATTTTGAGCTGGACTTATTGTCGACAGCGGTAGAAGCCTATAAAGAAATTAAAACAGATAATACTATTCTCAAAACAGAAATTGCTTTGAAACTGTTTGAGATTTATCTAAAGGAAGATAAGATGGATCTGGCTGTCAAATACATCAAACAGGCAATCGCCATCAATCCTGATTACCAAAATATCACGGAAGCGGCACAGGCATTCTTTGAACAGCAAAGGGATCACGAGAATGCCATGGAGCTCGCAGTGCAGGAAAGTATACGTACACAGGATCGTTATTGGTTCGGCGTCTTAATCGATTATGTGGAAGCAGGATACATAAAAAGTATGGAACCTGATTATTTCACAGAGGTCCTGAGAATTGTCTATAAAGTCGATCCGATCCGATTCGAGAAGCTTGCGGCAGCGATTTGGAAATGGTATGAGCCGAGTCCACTTTATATAAAATGGATTAAATTAATCAATAAACTGGTCGCTGAATTCGATGTGCGGCATTCTTCCTCATGGAAAGAGATGTCGAAGCTCTATCAAACAGTATTCATTGAGTCCATCAATGGCCGGTTTGACTGGAACGAAATGATTGGGTTTATGCCGAGACTATTAACGAATTGGGCGATGATCGCGCGGCCTGCAGAATCTTTATCCGCAAATTCGGCTCTGCTTGCGTGGAATGAGTTCTTTCCTGCATCGATTGAGAAGGAAAGACAGGAAGAAGCGGAACAAGCAATATGGAGCGACAGCAGCAACCCGCATCTGATGGAAGAGCTGGTGACATTGTTCGGCTCCATTAAGGAATGGGCAGCGGGACAAAATGTGGAAATGGACATAAAGCTGCAGTGGTTCATTCAGGAAGTGACCGATCAAAGCAAGCATAATATATTGCTGACTGGTGTAAGTGAAACAGGCAAATCCGCATTTATTAACTCTGTTCTGGGCGAGGAACTGCTTCTTGAACCGACTAAACATGCGTATCGGATTCAGCATGGGGAGAAACCTCATATCACTGTCGTTTCCGAGGAGGGGATGTATTCTGAATCGGAGGTGATCGATCTGGTTCAGATGATCAATTATGATAAGCAGCTTCATTCCAAAGCAATCATGAACGTTGAATTGCCTTCTGCTGTCCTGGAGCGAAACCATATAGCGTTGATCGACACTCCGGGATTCAAAGGACGAAGAGAAGGGCTGATTGTGGAAGAATATTTCCCGCTCGCCGACTGTCTGCTTTTCATCCTTGATGCAGAGGACCCATTCACGGAGCAGGAACGTGATATTCTCCTGAAATTGAAAGATAAAGCAAGCGACATACCGATTGTATTCGTGGTGACGAAGCTTGATGCCATTTATAACAAGCAAGAAGCGAGAAGAATCGTAGAAGACACGTATGAACGGATTATCCAATACGAACCGGAAGCGCAAGTGATAGCATATTCTTCCAAATACGAAGTGCCGGGACAACGTCAGGCGGTAATGGACTTATTCACGCAGATCGCGTCCATGGCCGATCATGAAGAGCGCCGGGTTGTTAAATTGAAACAAGTGATCAAGAAAGCAATTGGATATTTGATAGAGAAGAGAGTCGAAAAAGAAAATCTTCTTGCCGATTCGATCGCATGGAATAATGATCTGGTCCAAAAATTGAAAGGCTCCTCCCAGCAAGTCTTGGAATATGAAAAGGATCGGGCTGCTTCCATCCAAAACTCATTCTTTGCCATCAAGCAAAAACTGAAAGCAGAGGTGGAAACGGAACTGCCGAAACTTCTGAAGGAATGTGCGGAAATGGTCAAGGAAGACAGTGATTTCCGCAGAATCCATCTGGAAATCAATGAAGCGATGAACCGCAAAATACAAATGTATTTTGATGAGAATATCTTCCCTACCTTCTATGAAGGAATGGAAAATTGGCTTGTGCAGGCCAAAATAGAGATGCTTGAAAGTAAATCATATCTTGATGATATGGCAGAAAGCCTGAACAAAATTTACGGAGAGAATGCGGTCGCGCTTGAGGGGGATTTCCGTATTCTGGATGATTGGCATCGGGACATCAGCCGAATGACGGCCAAGGTGGATATCGAAAGGGAAAACATCTTCTTAAGAAGGACTCCTTCACAGTTATTGTTGAAGGGGGCAGGAAAGATTTTTGGAGCAATCCCGCAAAATAAAAACATGCTTTACAATCAATATAAAAAATTCATTGAGAATGAGGACTATACGGAAACAGTACAAACAGTTCTATCGAAGTATATGCTGCCGTTCGATGTATTCGAGAAAGCACTTGACCGGGATGTCCGTTTATTTTTCAATCAGCCGATCGATGAGCTGAACCGAAAGAAAACGGAAGCGGAAGCTGAAATCAAATCGAAAGAAGATCTCTTGCGTATTATGAGGGAAAAACCTGAAATCTATCAAAATGCTGTCACACTGTTCGAATTGCGTCTTCGCCAATATGAATGGATGATAATGGCTGCCAAACAGCTGAATCATGTATAAAAGAAAAATGGCCCTGTATCTTACAGGGGCATTTTTTTGTTTGCAGAAATGAAAGTTTGGGTATTAAAGACATATTGTAAAAATCAAATGAGGTGGGAATGTGCAAACAACAACTAAAGCGCGTTTGTTGAAGAAAGAAGATATGATGAATCCTGAATTAGTACCTGATTGGGTGATCAAAGAATACTCGACATTCCGGTCAGTTGTGACTGATAAAACGTTTCCCTGCTATTTCGGCATGTCTGCCGAGCATAGAGGGGAATTGAGATACTCCTATATTTCTCATGATGATTGGTCCACATTACCGGAAACCCTCCGTGCGTTCATGGAGCTATTCCAGAAAGATAAACGTCTAATTCGTCATGGCTTTTTTTTATTCGTAGAACCAGAGGAAACCGAAAAGGATATTCCGTATTACCGTGAGTATTTCTGGAGAATCCTGCAATATTTACACGAGCAGGATGAGAAGCCATGGCCCCATGATCAACCGACTGATCCCGAGCATCATCTATGGGATTTCACCTTTGATGAGGTGCCGTATTTTGTGTTCGGCAATACACCGGCATATAAACAGAGGCGGACCCGGAATTTGGGCAATTCAATGGTCCTTGGCTTCCAGCCCCGTCTCATCTTTGAAGGACTTAAAGGAACTGAAAAAGGAGGGGCAATGTCCCGGGAGAAGGTCAGGGAACGGGTCGAGGCTTGGGATCAACTACCGAAACATCCTGATATCAGTCATTATGGGGATGTGGAACATAGAGAATGGAAGCAATACTTCATCGGTGATGACTGTGAACCGATCACAGGAAAATGTCCCTTCCATTACAAAGGGAAATAAGGAAAGAGAAAAGCTTTTTAAAGCTTTTCTCTTTTTTTTCGCAATGAATGCCTTGGCAAAAAATAGATGTTGTCTATGTTCCGTATGTTGCTTTCCTGCTTTATCCATACTATCCATATGAATCATCTTAATGGGATAAATCAAACAAGTGCCTGCTGAAACGGTTTTTGCCTTGTCGATGGCACTCGTATTGAAGGAGCGCAAAGCTGATTGTTAAGGATATATTATGCAGACCAATAGGAAGTGATGCGAAATGGCAGGAAGACAAAGGAATGTCATCTTAATTACGGATGGGGATGAATATGCCAGGAAGACGGTCGAATATGTAGCGAAAGAAATCGGAGGACGCTGCATTTCCGTATCAGGAGGCAACCCGTCGATCATATCCGGTCCTCAATTGATCAAGCAAATCAAAATGGCAAAGCATGATCCTGTCCTTGTCATGGTGGATGACAGCGGGTATATGGGTGAGGGCTCCGGAGAGAGAGTCATGAAATATGTCGTTGAACATCCGGATATCCACGTCCTCGGAATTCTTGCGGTGGCATCCAAGTCCCGGAGCAGGGAGTGGACACATGTGAATGTTTCTATCGATCGTGATGGGAATCTGACTGAAAAAGGCGTAGATAAATTCGGGCTGCAGGAAATGGAAGTGGGGATAATAACTGGAGATACAGTTTATAATATCGATTCCCTTCATGTGCCAATAGTGGTAGGCATAGGGGATATCGGGAAGATGGCAAAGAAAGACGAACTCAGTGCGGGATCGCCTGTCACAAAGATGGCTGTGGAGTTGATCTTGGAAAGGAGCGGTTATTATGACAAATAAGCTGAAAGCAGGAATGAAGATTCCGGCCGGGTTATCGCAGATTGAAGAATATATGAAGAAGAATGCCGGGCTTGGGGAAAGCTTCGATCTTGGCGTTCGTAAACTGCATGTCCGTGACAAGAAAGTCCATGTTTATTATGTGAATGGATTGTCTAACCCTTTATTGTTATCTCGCATTTTGGATGAATTGATGGAAGTGAATGATGACACCCGCTCTGTTTCCGCTGCTTTGGAAGCAGTGGTGGAGAACCATATCGTCCATCAATCGGTAGCTCAGATTTACTATATGGATGAATTGATCGTTCAAGTCTTATCGGGTCTTGCCGTTTTCCTTGTTGAAGGAGAAGGGATGGGTCTTACCGTCGATGTAAGGGAGTACCCGGGAAGGCAGCCTTCAGAGCCTGACACAGAAAAGGTCGTAAGGGGTTCCCGTGATGGGTATGTAGAGAATATCATCGTGAATACAGCCTTGACGAGAAGACGGATCAGGGACGAACGACTTCGTTTCGAAATCATTAAAGTCGGGGAACGTTCCATGACGGATGTGGCGATCGGATATATCAAAGATGTCGCTAATCCGGACTTGGTGGCAACAGTGAAAGAAAAGGTAAGCAGCATCAAAATCGATGGATTGACCATGGGTGATAAAACAGTGGAGGAGTTCATCGTCCAACAAGGATTCAATCCTTATCCGCTAGTCCGGTATACGGAGAGAGCGGATGTCGGTGCGACACATTTGCTGGAAGGGCATGTGTTGATTTATGTAGATACATCGCCGAGCGTCATCATCACGCCGACGACTTATTTCCACCATGTACAGCATGCGGAAGAATACAGACAGTCACCTGCGATCGGTACATTTGTGAGATGGATCCGTTTCTTGGGGATGCTGGCTTCCGTGTTCCTTGTACCATTATGGTACTTGTTTGTACTGGAGCCGTCTTTACTGCCGCCTGATTTGGTGTTCGTCGGTCCCAATGATGAATCCAATATAACGATCTTCCTCCAGATTCTGATTGCCGATATAGGGGTTGAATTTATGAGGATGGCGGCCATACATACGCCGACACCACTCTCGACGGCGATGGGTCTGGTCGCTGCTGTTCTGATTGGCCAGATTGCGGTCGATGTAGGGATGTTTGTCGGAGAAGTCATTCTATACGTCTCAGTGGCGTCCCTTGGAACCTTTGCGACACCAAGCTTGGAACTCGGGGTGGCAAACAAAATAGCCAGGATTTATTTGTTGATTGCTGTTGCTGTGTTCAAACTTCCGGGTTTCATGATCGCATCGACCGTTTATCTATTGTATCTGGTCCATATCCGTTCATTGAAGACCCCTTATCTGTGGCCTTTTATCCCATTCAATCCTATTGCTTTCAGTCAGATTCTGGTGAGGAAAACGATGCCCGGCTCCAAAATCAGACCGAGTATTGTACATCCTCAGAACCGATATAAGCAGCCTGAAAACTAATGTAATCGCTTATCTTGAAGTTGTTTGAGTATTATGTTAATTTAAATAATATTTGATGCTTAGTAAAAGGCAGTTTGATAACTGTCTTTTTTTAATAGAGAAGCTGCAAAGAGAAGGGATGAGGCAGATGTTTTTATATGGCACAAGTAAAGTGAATGAATCAGGGCATCTTGAAATCGGAGGCGTGGATACGGTCACTCTCGCCCAAAAATATGGTACCCCGTTGTATGTGTATGATGTCGCCCTCATTAGGCAGCGTGCAAAGGGATTCAAGGAAACGTTCGAAAGGCTCGGCGTTTCTTCACAGGTAGCGTATGCCAGCAAAGCGTTTTCCTCTATTGCGATGATTCAGCTTGCGGAGGAAGAAGGACTGTCTTTGGATGTCGTTTCCGCTGGGGAATTGTACACAGCCTTGGCTGCGGGTTTCCCTAAGGAAAAAATCCACTTCCATGGAAATAACAAAAGCCGTGAGGAAGTGGAAATGGCCATCCGGGAAGGCATCGGCTGTATTGTCGTCGACAACGAAAGCGAATTGGCTTTGCTGGATGAGTTATGCAGCAAGCATTTGGTTTCCATGAATGTACTGCTGCGGGTTTCTCCTGGAGTGGAGGCCCATACCCATGATTATATTGTTACCGGTCAAGAAGATTCCAAATTTGGTTTTCATCTTCAGAACGGGCAGGCAGAGAAAGCGATGCAGAAGGCTTTAGCAAGCCCATGCATTGAACTGCTGGGCCTGCATTGCCATATAGGATCCCAAATATTCGAAACGGCTGGCTTTAAACTGGCGGCCGAAAAAATCATGAATAAATTGAAAGAGTGGAAAGGTACATATGGATTTGAATCGAGAGTCCTGAATCTGGGCGGAGGTTTCGGGATCCGGTATACAGAGGAAGACCGGCCGCTTGCACCGGCAGATTATGTGGAAGAGATTGTCCAGGAAGTGACGAGACAGGCGGGATTGCTGGATCTTGCTGTCCCGGAAATCTGGATTGAGCCCGGCCGCTCACTGGTCGGAGATGCCGGTACAACCCTTTATCAGATCGGATCATCGAAAGAGATTCCGGATGTGAGGAAATACGTATCAGTGGATGGCGGGATGAGCGATAATCTCAGACCTGCATTATACCAAGCGAAATACGAAGCGGTTTTGGCGAATCGGGTGAATGATGAGCCGGAAGAAAAAGTATCGATTGCAGGTAAATGCTGTGAAAGCGGTGATATGCTCATCTGGAATCTGCAGCTGCCGAAGACGAGGCAAACAGATTTGCTTGCCATGTTCTGTACAGGTGCTTATGGATATTCCATGGCCAATAATTATAACCGGATTGCCAGGCCTGCTGTTGTATTCGTTGAGGAAGGGCATGAGTATCTCGTAATAAGAAGAGAAACGCTCGAGGACTTGATTAAGCTTGATTTGCCTATGAAGGAAAGAACATCTGCCTTGTGAAGAAAAGCCAATTGAAAAACAAAGGGTTTTGAAATGAAAGATTTCAAAACCCTTTTTGCTCGTTCCAGACTATTTATTTAAATAGAGATTTGAACCAGTCGATGATATCAACAAAGAATTGCTTCACGCGGTCAAGTAAGTTTTGGCCTTCTTCAGAGCTGAAGAATTCGGTCAGTTTGTCCTTTGCGTTGGCAACCTGATCTTGGACTTGCCCCCAATTGATATCGAGATCTTTCAATTTGTTGAACAGGTCTATCAATGACTGTTTTTGTTCTTCCGTCAATTCAATATTAAGGTCATTCGCCGAATCTTCCACAATCGTTTTGACTTCCTCTTTCGTTTGCGGCGGGTTTTCCGCAATGGCTTCTTTAATGGTTGTCATCAATGCGGAAGTTTCATCGGTTCCTATTTGGTCGCCGAGCTCTGCGGCCGTCACCATCTCTTCATTGGCGGCTTGTTTCACATCCTCCGGAATGGTTACATCCGAAGTCAGTTCGTATGCTTTGATTATACCCGTCAAGGCAGCTGTTCCGGACACTTCAAAAGGTGCGGTCACATAGATTTCTGCATCTTTCACACCGGCTGTCGCCAGCGCGTTGATGTACATTTCTTCAGAAACCCAATTGATATTATTCGTTTTCACGATCAAGCCGGAATTTTTTTTGCCCAAAGTGATCTTGGATGAAGAAAGGGCTTTTGTTCCGATCAATCTTTTGGAGATGTAATTACCCAAGTATTTATGTTCTTCTTCATTGGACACTTCGACGATTTCAACGTTTTCATCGACATTCATCTCTTTCAGTAAATTTGCACGTTGTTCTTCCGTCAGATTCTTTCCCAATGTGACTATGATATCCCCGGCCTGTGCATCAGCAGATACTGTGAGCGGAAGGGTGATATACAGTCCGAGCATAAACGCCAAGGTTACCTGTAGAATTTTTTTCATTTGTTTTTCCTCCTTAGAAGTATAGACGAGTCAAGCACGAAAAATGATTCACTCCATAGCTATTTTCCGCATGAATCTCTATATTCCTCTATTAGAATAAATAATCTGATTGATTTAAGCAATATGTCTTGGGTTGTATTATTGTTCGCTTTCCGATAGTTTAGTATATGGGTCCTTATAGGAGCGGGAAGATGTACTGAAGCAAAGGGGATGGGGATATGATGAAGAAGAACATCATTTTACTTGGGGTGCTGCTGATCCTGGCGGTTGTCTGGGGGTTGATTTACTGGAAGTTTATTGCTCCCGGAACAGTTTGAGCCGATAATCCGGATAAAGTGATATTCAGTTGATAGCAGGCGGAAATTCTTGTAGAATAAACACAGATTAAAGTTTGTTAGGCCGCAAGATTCGACCGGATCGATTAAGTAAAGTCTGATAGAAAGATATGTTCTTAATTAAAAGAGGGAAGAATATGCTCATAAGATTTAAGAAGAACCAAGAGAAAATTGCAATGGGTCTGCTTTCATTCATGCCTGATGAGAAAGATGTGAAGAAACTGCAGTCTACGATTAAACAGTATGAAACATCGGAAGATTGGCATCTGTACCTGTGGAAAGAGGGAGAAGATATCATAGGAGCCATAGGATTGATGACGGCGCCGGAGGATGGAGTGACCATTCAGCATCTCTCGGTGAATCCCTCATTCCGTTATCAGGGAATAGGCAGCAAGATGATGAAACAAATAGAGGTAATGTATCGGGGGAAACAGATCCATTCGACGGACTCCACTCGTTCCTTCCTTGAGAAATGCCTTCAACAGGAAGATTAGGAGATGAATACCCCGGTATTGAAAAAGCAAGCGATGAGCTTGCTTTTTTTAATTCTTCCGGCTGTTTTGTCTCAGCTTCATTTGTTCTTCCCTTTCAGAGATGACAGATGTCCTGTCCCTGCGGGTATGTCTGTGTTTCACATCATCATGCACGATGCCTTTGAAGTACCAGTCATATCCTTTCGCTTTGCAGGATTTGACGCAGTCATCGCGCAGCATGTCCTCGATGATGGGCAGATCTTTGCTTTCATATGGCTCCATTGCTTCGGCGGAAGACAAAGAGCGGCGCATCATTCGAAGGAGGGCATCATAATCCAATCCGAGCTTTCGGATGATATAAGGATCCGTCTGTTTCATGATGTCCAACGATTTCCGCATCGTTTTTACTGCGCCTGTGAAATTTCCTCTGCGATGATGGTAGGCGGATACGGCCAAAAGAATGAAACTCACCCAATGGGACTGTTTATTGCCTGGATCCACTTCTTTCCAGTACTCTTCCAGTATTTCGTGGCATTCGAAGTAATCCCTGCTGCCATGGTATTCCGTTAAATAGTCGATGAACGCTTGTGGATATTTCATCAAGGGCCCCCTTTCGGAAACGCAGCTTTCTTACAGAATTGTAACAAAATGAATGATTCCTTGCGAGACATGTGCCGCACAAAAAGAAAAAACCCGGTGAATGTATACCGGGTAGTTAATGTCAGCACCAAGCCGCGCCTACGATGACCAATAATATGAACAAGGTGACAATTAACGCAAATCCTGCGCCGTATCCTCCGCTGTATCCTCCGCCATTTCCGCAATCATTACAATTACTGCTGCCCATTTGATGACCTCCTTAAAAGGTTTATTTCCATGTCAGCATATGTCATGACGGGCTGGTTAGTTTGGGCTGCAGCCTAAAAAGCATAAATATTGAAGCGAAATCCTATATGCGGTATTGGATTAGCCGGCTCTTTCCTCTATACTATGAATAATAGTGTATTCTAACATAATGGTGGTTACTGACATGATTTATAATGTGAAGATCGACGCCTTCGAGGGACCCCTCGATCTGCTCTTGCATCTGATTCACACTTTGGAGATAGATATTTATGATATTCCCGTTTCCGAAATAACAGAGCAATATTTGCTGTATATCCATACAATGAAGGAACTTGAACTGGATGTCGCCAGTGAATATTTAGTGATGGCGGCAACCCTTTTGGCGATCAAAAGCAAAATGCTTCTTCCAAAGCATGAGGAAGAAGAGGATGATGAATTGGACGATGAATTCACATACGAAGAAGACCCGCGGGATGAACTGGTGGAGAAACTCTTGGAATATAAGAAATACAAGCAGGCAGCAGCTGAACTGAAGACGCTTGAACAGGAAAGAAGTCTGATGTTCTCTAAGCCTCCGGAAGATTTGTCGCATCTGCTGAAAGAAACCAATTCTCCGAGGATGGATTTGAATATATCGCTTTACGATATGCTGGGAGCATACCATAAGCTCCTCAGAAGGAAGAAACTGCAGAAGCCTCTGCACACGAAAGTCACAAGGCAGGAGATATCCATCGAGAAGAGGATGGAGGAAGTCATCAGGGACATTCGTGCGGTGAACGGCCGTATATGCTTCGATGAATTGTTCACCACGAACAGCCGGGAACATATCGTCATAACATTTCTGGCCATTCTGGAGCTGCTGAAAAGGAATGAAATCATCGCTGAACAATCACATAATTTTGCCGAATTATATATAGCTAGCAAGGAAGGTGCTGTAACCGTTGAATAAAAATAAAATGCAGGGAATTCTCGAAGCGCTTTTATTTGCGGCGGGAGATGAAGGTGTCTCGCTGCAGCAAATCACAAATGTGCTCGACATTACGATGCTGCAGTCCGCGGACTTGATTGAGAATCTTAAAGAACAGTATGAAAAGGAAAACAGAGGCATCCATTTGATCGAGGTCGGGGAGTCTTTCCAATTGGTGACAAAGAAAGAGCATTCCGTGTTTCTGAAGAAACTTGTGGAGACACCGGGCAATGCCATTTTGTCCCAGGCTGCGCTTGAAACATTGGCGATCATTTCTTACAAGCAGCCGATTACAAAAGCGGAAATTGAAGAAATCAGGGGAGTCAAAACAGACCGAGCCCTTCAGACTTTGACGGCAAAGGCGCTGATTAAAGAAAAAGGGCGAGCAGAAGGACCGGGTCGAGCCATATTATATGGTACAACGAGAGAATTTCTGGATTGCTTCGGCCTGAAGACACTTAAGGAATTACCTCCTTTGGAAGAAGCGGAAGAGGAAACGATCAATGAAAAAGAGGCGGACCTGTTCTTCGGGCTGCCTAGTTGACTGCCTTTCTTTCTGTCAGGGGAACGGAAACAGATATTCATATAGCAGGGGACTTTGGAATATGTTACGATAGCATGAGCAAGTCTTCCGATATATGGATATCGTTCCTGGCTATGTGTCTGAATATTCTCATATAAATCATACGGAGGTATGAAATGATAATCAAAGAGTGCAGAGGATATGAATTAAAGAAAGACCGTCCTGCTTCACCGGAGGATTCCTTCAACCGCTCAGAGATTACATATGTGGAAGATGGCACGGAGAAAACGTTGTCGGTGATATATCTTCGCTATTTTGAGGAATTTAAGAGCGAATACCTGCCGTATGAGGATGATCCTCTTTTCGTTGCGAAAGGCAGGGAGGTTTACTTTCGTGATATAGTCGCATTTGTGATGCGGAAGTATCATCCGGAGGGGGCAGAGAGGAAAAGGCTTTATTTCAACAATCAAAGGGATTTCGAAGCATGTTTTAAGCAAGTGGATATTAGGGAATTACAATCCATATTCAATGATATACAAAAATAAGACATAATGCGAAAAGGAAAATGGGAGCGTGATCACATGGGGAATAGTATAGTGAAAGCACAAGTGGGTGAAGTGATGCTGTTCTTGGGAGAGACTGTCCAAATTCTTGAAGATTTCCTGAACCAAACAACACTTGATGATTTTAAACAAGGGGCTTCTGAGGACACGGACTATCATAAAAGCTTGCTTTCGAACTTAAGAAGGCTTGAAGTCTATTGTACGGAAGGGCTTGAAGCCTGTAAAATCATCAATAAGAATAAAACCTTCCATAAAGGAGCTGCGGAAAAAACGCTCTATACTATTTATCATCAATGTGTGGAAGAGTTCTTCTCACCAAGGAATGATGTATGGTTCGAAGACAGCAGATCAGCATATACAGGAAAGAACTCGATTAAATTCCATCAGGAAGTACCCGACTCTTTCAAAGGCCTTGTGAAGGAACTTGAAAGCGGCTTCCAGACAATAAGGGAAGACCTTGAGTATTATGAAACAGATTACAGGACGAAAATGCTGCAATCTAAATAAAGGAAAGGCTGGCGCATCTGCCAGCTTTTTTTTTGGGAAAAACATTTCGGATATACCTTTGTGTTAAATGATCATTTCCCCTCATATAGTGTATAGATGCTGTCATCATTGGAAGCAAGCAGAACATTTGCTCAGGGGGGGAAATAGATGGAAGGCTTCGAATCTTATAAGTTGAATGTGCTGAATTGGCTGCAGGGAGCCAAACAATACATGGAAGGGCGGATGAATACCGCCGAAGTGCAGTCTGAGATTGAAGAACTTGAGCGTGTTTTGACATCAGGGGATGAAAAGGGGAGTCTCCGGTTCATTGAAGAGCGTGCCGCAAGAATTCATCAACTCCTGAATAAGAATGATGATACGAAGGAAGTAGCGGCGGGACAACATAAGCTTCCTCCTCTTCCGTATCCATATGATGCACTTGAGCCTTATATCAGCAAAGAAATCATGATGCTTCATCATGACAAGCATCATCAATCATATATTGATGGTCTGAATAAGGCGGAATTGAAGATGAAGGAAGCAAGAGATACGAATGATTTCGGGATCTTGAAGCATTGGGAACGGGAAGCCGCATTCCATGGATCGGGGCATTATCTGCACACAATGTTCTGGGAGATTATGGATCCGAAAGGCGGAGGTGAGCCGAAAGGTCCTTTGGCGAATCAAATCAAGAAAGATTTCGGAAGTTTCCGGTCCTTCAAGAAACAATTCACAGAGGCGGCCAAACAAGTGACGGGTGTCGGCTGGGCAATTCTTGTTTGGGCTCCGCGTCCCAGAAGACTGGAAATTCTTCAAACAGAGCTGCATATGCTTCTGACCCAATGGGATACCATCCCTTTACTGGCAATCGATGTGTGGGAGCATGCGTATTATCTCCAATACAAAAATGAACGGAACCGGTATATTGATAACTGGTGGAATATCGTCAACTGGCCTGCTGTTGAAAGACGTTTTGCTGAAGCCGGTCAATTGAAATGGAAACCGTTCTGATGAAAATAAGGAGGGAGAAGGCACACCAATAATGGTGTGCCTTCTTTTGTCATATCCCTTGTCCATTTGCATAAACTTGTACAAAACACAAAAGGATGAGGGATTACATGCGGGCAAAAAAAACGGCATTCATGCTTATTGTATTGATGCTCATTTTCATGGATATTCCGGAAGCGACGGCAGAGAAAGCTCCCATCAGTGCAGTGAATGCGGTTTTAATGGAGCAAAGCACCGGACGGGTTTTGTTTGAGAAAGATGCGCACGAGAAAAAGAAAATCGCCAGCATCACAAAAATCATGACGGCCATCCTGGCGATTGAATCCGGCAAAATGAATGAGATGGTGACCGTAAGCGGGAACGCATTCGGAACAGAGGGATCTTCTTTATTCCTGCAGAAAGGCCAAAAAATGAAGCTTGAAGATCTTGTGTATGGTCTTATGCTCCGCTCGGGCAATGATGCTGCGGTGGCTATTGCGGAACATGTGGGAGGGAGTTTGGACGGCTTTATCTATATGATGAATGAAAAAGCCGCCGAGGTAGGAATGGAAAATACGTCTTTCACAAACCCTCACGGCTTGGACAATACACCGGATCATTACTCTACTGCATACGATATGGCTCTTCTGACGAAGTATTCGATGAATAATCCCGTGTTTGCTGAAATATCCGCAGCAAAAACACATCGTGCCCCTAATTTGATCGAGGGCTGGGATTATCAGTGGACGAATAAAAACAAAATGCTCAAACTGTATAAGTACTCTACGGGAGGGAAGACGGGATTCACGAAACTGGCGAGGAGGACACTGGTATCCACTGCAGAAAAGGACGGGGTTTCCTTGATTGCGGTCACACTCAATGCCTCGAGTGATTGGGATGATCATATGTATCTATTCAACACGGCATTCAAGGATTACGATATGCCGGTCATCTTGAAAAAAGGGAAAATCAACTCGATCAAACATAAATTTTATAAAGGGAAAGTGTATCTCTTGAAAGAGTTTCGCTATCCGCTCGACAAAGAGGAAAAAGCAAATGTGGAAATTGAAATCAAGCTCCTGAAACCCAAAAAAGGATGGGAGGAAAATGCGGATGTACCGAAGATTGTCGGCAAGGCGATTGTCCTCCTCGACGGGAAATCAATCGGACAGCGCAATATATATTTCACAGATGCGGCAGAGGAACAGAGAATCACTTTCATGGAAAGTTGGAAAGTGACGCTGCTTTTGTTCCTCGGGATAAAGCAAGATGGTTAATTATATTTGGGCAGGCATGATTTTGATCGGTTTTGTCTTTGCGATTTTCAACGGGACGATTGAAGAGGTAAACCAAGCCATATTCAAAGCTGCCGCCGATTCGGTGACAATCTGTTTCGGACTGATCAGTGTTCTCGTCTTTTGGCTTGGATTAATGAGGATTGCGGAAGAATCCGGGCTTCTCGATAAATTGACCAATGTATGCAAACCGTTGGTCTCCAGGCTTTTTCCGGAAGTGCCGAAGGATCACCCGGCTTTGGGCTATATCATGTCCAATATGATGGCGAATTTATTCGGTCTCGGAAATGCGGCGACTCCGCTGGGAATCAAGGCGATGGAACAGTTGAGTAAGCTGAACGGGGGAGGAAATGAAGCATCGCGTTCCATGATTACGTTTCTTGCGATTAACACCTCCTGCATCACATTGATCCCGACAACCGTCATCGCCCTAAGAATCACGCATAAATCCGCGAATCCCGCAGACATTATCCTTCCGGTCATTATGGCAACGGTGATATCAATGATCGGCGGGATATTGATCGACCGGTATTTCTACCACAGAAGAAAAAGAAAAGGAGGTGGATGAATGGATATCTTATTGGCGGCATCAGCCTGGATCCTTCCTTTCATGATCGGCGGCATTCTTATATATGGGACCATCAAGAAAGTCCCTGCATATGAAAGCTTTGTCGAGGGAGGAAAAGAAGGGATCGGCATCGCATTCACCATCATTCCTTATCTTGTGGGGATGCTTGTGGCCGTAGCCGTTTTCCGTGCTTCGGGAGCGATGGAATTTCTGGTGGGATTGATTCATCCGCTCTTTTCCTTAATAGGCGTGCCATCGGAAATCGTGCCCTTAGCTTTGATCAGACCGATTTCAGGGAATGCCGCACTCGGCATGACAAGCGACCTTATGGCGGTGCATGGTGCCGATTCACTTGTCGGAAGATTGGCTTCTGTCATCCAAGGGAGTACGGATACGACATTTTATGTGTTGACTGTCTACTTCGGCGCTGTAGGCATCCGTAAAATGGGAGATGCTTTGAAAGTGGGATTGCTGGCAGACTTGGTCGGTCTGATCGCAGCAATAACAGTAGTGTATTTTCTGTTCGGATAATCATAGGCTGTCTATCGGAAGAGGTTTCTTCTTGATCGGCAGTTTTTTTATGTCCGAAATTTGATGATTGAATATTCCGCCTACAGGACAAGCGGTTGATTTATTTTTGCTTTTCGGCCGGAATATGACATAATTATATATTGCTTGTTAAATTATTCGACAAGTATTAATATGTAAGAGGTGATAAAATATGGAAAGATTACAAAAAGTGATTGCGCACTCTGGCGTTGCTTCCAGAAGGAAAGCAGAAGAGTTTATTGTAGATGGTAAAGTGAAAGTGAACGGGAAGACAGTCAAAGAACTAGGGACAAAAGTCGGGCCGAATGACCGAGTGGAAGTGAATGGCATTCCTTTGGAGCGTGAAGAGCCTGTATATTTCATGCTGAATAAACCGAGAGGGGTCATTTCTGCCGTTTCGGATGACAAAGACAGAAAAGTGGTAACCGATTTCTTCCCTGAGATCAAAGCGCGTATTTATCCGATCGGACGCCTTGATTATGATACATCCGGTCTGCTGCTGTTGACGAATGACGGCGAGTTTGCCAATTTGCTGATGCACCCCAAAAATGAAGTGGAGAAGGTGTATGTTGCGAAGGTCAAAGGCATTCCGATGCGTGAACAACTGAAAAAACTGCAATATGGTGTGAAACTGGAAGACGGGATGACTGCGCCCGCAAAAGTGAAGGTTCTTTCATCTGACAAAAAGAAAAACAGCAGTATTATCCAAATTTCAATCCATGAAGGCAAGAATCGACAAGTCAAAAGGATGTTCGAAGCGATTGGCCATCCGGTCCTCAAGCTGAAAAGAGAGCAATACGGTTTCCTGACACTGCAGGGACTCAGCACGGGGGATGCACGTGAATTGACTCCTCATGAAGTGAAGCAATTAAGGGTTCTTGCAACGAAAAATTCCTGATAAAGGAATTTTCACACAACATTCATTCTTGTAAACAATATGGCGATATTGTTTAATGCTATAATGGGCATAAATGGTTTCTGGGGGGAAGACAATGGGGAGAAAAAAGCGGCGCCTCATCATGAGGACGGTCATTCTAAGCGTCTTGATTTTAGCCCTTGCTTTTACATTGTATGCGAATTGGTCGAAAGACGAGAATAAAGCCGTCGAAAAAGGGGATTCGGCCCCGGATTTTGTTTTGACGGATCTTGAGGGCAATGAACATAGATTGTCGGATTATAGGGGGCAAGGAGTATTCCTTAATTTCTGGGGAACATGGTGTAAACCTTGTGAGAAAGAAATGCCATATATGAACAGCCAATATGCCCATTATAAAGAAGAAGGTGTGCAGATATTGGCCGTCAATGTCGGCGAGACAGAGCTTTCGGTCGAGAATTTCACAAATAAATATGGTTTGGATTTTCCGGTGATGATCGACAAAACGGAACAGGTCAGGCTCTCCTATGGAGTGGATCCGCTTCCGACAACCATCTTGATCGATAAAGAGGGCAAGATTGTCGATGAACTTGTATTCGGAATGAACGAAAAGATGATACAGTCTCAATTGGAAAGAATTAAACCATGAACATTGGAGAGATCGGGACATGAGAGAGGTAAAATGTGAGTGCGGCCATGTGAATCCGCATGGCACCGTTTTGTGTGAATCATGCGGCAGAGTCCTTGATGAGAAGCAGAGGGACGAGCAGATGGTCGACATGCGTTACGAAGGGACAGCAAGAAGATCGCAGACGTATAACCAGACGGTAATCGATAAAGTCTGGAGTTTCTTTTCATCCGTTAAGGTGGGTGTATGGCTGATTGTCATCACTTTGGCGGCCTCGGCTATAGGAACTATCCTGCCGCAGGAACAATACATACCGCCGTTAGTAGATCCTGCTGAACATTACGGGGATGAATACGGCATTATAGGAACCATCTATTATACGCTTGGCTTTCATAATTTATATAGTTCTTGGTGGTACCTCATATTGGTGGCTTCCATCGGAATTTCATTGGTGATCTGCAGTCTGGACCGTGTCATACCGCTTTATAGGGCCTTGAAGACTCAACGTATCGACCGGCATCCTCAGTTCTTGGCGCGTCAGAGGATATACGGGGAGACGGATCTGGAGGGTTCCAAGTTCGATTTAGAGGAAATGAAACATCGGCTTAAGAGCAGGAAGTACAAGGTCAGAGAAGAGAACGGAAGCATCTTGGCCGAGAAGAACCGTTTTTCCAGATGGGGTCCATATGTGAACCATATCGGTCTCATCATCTTTTTAATTGGCGGAATGTTCCGATTTGTTCCTGATATGTACGTGGACGAAAGGCTTTGGCTCAGGGAAGGGGAAACGAAACCGATCCCGGAGACGGAAGGCCGTTATTATCTGAAGAATGAGCAATTTATCGTAGATGTCTACGATAAGGAGAAAGAAAAGGACGTCTTTTCGGAAGCGATCGAACGTAACGGAACCGTTGTGAAGAATTTCCAGACGGATGCAGTCCTTTATGAAGCGGATGAAGATCGGCTGCCGGGCGAGGAACCGGAACTGAAGAAAGTCCGTGAACAGGCAATACGCGTCAACGAGCCGCTTAAAGCCGGGGGCCTAACCTTGTATCAAACAGATTACAAACTGAATGAATTCAAAACGATGTACTTTACATTGATCAATAAAGAAACAGAACAGGAATACGGGGAAATCAAAATCGATTTGAATAACCCCAAATCCGAATATCAATTGGATAATGGTTATTCTGTTCAAATTATTAAGTATCTGCCAGACTTCATCGTAGGTGAAGACGGAGAACCGGATACGCAGTCGAGGGTACCGAATAATCCTGCATTCGTGTTCAAACTGATTTCACCGGAAAAACCAAAAGGGGAAATCAGTTTCGTGGCAGTTCAGAAAACGATTGAAAGCTCTGATGACAATATCTACAAAATGGCTTTCGCCAATGTCGAGACACAGAACGCCACCTTTTTGACGGTGCGCAGAGATTATACACTTCCGATCCTTGGTTTGGGAGGCTTCATTTTCATGATCGGTGTCGTCCAAGGAGCTTATTGGCAGCATCGGAGAATTTGGGTCCGTGTACAGGATGATAAGGTTCTGATCGCGGCCCATACGAATAAAAACTGGTACGGGTTGAAGACGGATTTATCGAAGGCGCTTCAAGGGCTTGGCCTGGATGAACCGGAGGACCGTGCCGAGCGTAAAGGGAAGACTTCATAATCAAGGGGGGATAAGAATTGGCAGAATTAAGCGGTAATTTATTGTTCACAGCATTTTTGCTGTTTTTGGTTGCAACAGTCTTTTTTGCGGGTTCCATCAAGGAAAAGAAACAAGATGATGGGGATGGAAAAATGAGCAGATGGTCGCTTATCGCGATCAGCCTGACGATTCTCGGATTTGCATTTTCCGTCGGTTATTTCATCACAAGATGGATCGCTTCCGGGCATGCTCCGGTCAGCAACTTATTCGAATTCACCAGTTTCTTCGGAATCATGCTTGTCGGAGCGTTCATTGTCATCTTCTTCATATACAAACTGAATGCTTTGGGTGTATTCGCGCTTCCGATTGCCTTGCTGCTCATTGCATACGCGGCGATGTTCCCTAGGGATATCATGCCTTTGATACCATCCCTTCAGAGCAATTGGCTGCATATCCATGTAACGACAGCAGCTTTGGGACAAGCCATCCTAGCGGTCAGTTTCATCGCTGGTCTTATCTATCTCGTTAAGTATGTCGACCATAAACAGGATAAAAGGAGTTCAATTGCTTTGGAAGTGGTTGTTTACTTCCTTGTGGTTACATTAGGTTTCATCATCATATCTTCCGCTTTCAGCATATCCGGATACAAAGCGGAGTACAGTTGGATAAACAAACAAGAGAAGATGGAGAAGGCAGTTTACCATATGCCGCCTATCACCGGACCGAACGAATGGGAACAGCTGACGGATAATCAAATGGAGCCGCTTGTCACACTGCCTCCGATATTGAACGCGGTCAAAGTGAATACGGTTATCTGGTCATTTATGGCCGGGACAGTTCTATACTTACTCTTACTCGCGATCTTCCGAAAGCGGATTTCCATCGTTCTGCAGCCATTGGTGAAGAAAGTCAATTTGGATATGGTCGATGAAATCGGCTATCGTTCCGTCTTGATCGGTTTTCCTGTCTTCACACTCGGGGCTTTGATCTTCGCTATGATTTGGGCTCAAATCGCCTGGACTAGATTCTGGGGCTGGGATCCGAAAGAAGTCTGGGCCTTGATCACTTGGCTGTTCTATGCAGCTTTCCTGCATCTCCGTTTATCAAAAGGCTGGCATGGTGAGAAATCCGCATGGCTGGCAGTCATCGGATTCGGCATCATTATGTTCAATTTGATCTTCGTTAACCTTGTTATCGCAGGTCTGCATTCCTATGCATGAAGAAGAGGCAGATCCTTCACTGGTTGAAGGATTCTGCCTCTTTTCGACTAATTTACACATATTCCGCTAATATATTTCACAATTCGCTCTTTTGTGACTGAGAAATCAAGGGAAATACAGAAAGGTTATTTCGCTTTCTCGTCTTTTTATATATAATGAAATTGTTGAAATCTTATTGTACATAGGTAAAAAGAAAGAAAACGTTTACCCAGTCATCATTTGTAATATAGGCTGAAGGGGAGGAAGTATTACATGGATAATGAAATTAAAATTCTGGTGGTCGATGATGAAGAAAGAATCCGCCGTTTATTAAAAATGTATCTCGAAAGAGAAGGATATCAGATAGATGAAGCGGAAGATGGCAATGAAGCCATTCTTAAAGCGTCGGCGAATGACTATGATTTGATTTTGCTGGATATTATGATGCCGGGCAAAGATGGTATTGAAGTATGCCGGGAATTGAGGGAAAAGAAATCGACCCCTGTTATTATGCTGACCGCAAAAGGGGAAGAAATAAACCGCGTACAAGGCTTCGAGGCGGGAACGGATGATTACATCGTCAAACCTTTCAGTCCGCGTGAAGTGGTGCTGCGCGTAAAGGCGCTGCTAAGACGCTCCAGCAAGGCAAGCTATATCCAAACGGATACCACAACGAAAGATGTGATCGTCCTTCAGCATCTGACCATAGATAATGATGCACACCGAGTGACATCGGACGGGAAGGAAATTTCCTTGACCCCTAAAGAATACGAATTGCTTTATTTCCTCGCAAAATCCCCTGATAAGGTGTTTGATCGGGAGCAATTATTGAAAGAGGTATGGCATTATGAATTCTTTGGCGATTTGCGTACTGTCGATACACATGTGAAGCGCTTAAGGGAAAAGCTGAACAGAGTGTCCGAAGAAGCAGCGAAAATGATCGTGACCGTTTGGGGTGTAGGGTATAAATTCGAGGTTGTGAATGAATGATTTTTCTCCGAAGCGTCGTCGGTAAGCTTTGGTTTACCATATTGCTGCTGGTTTCATTCGTATTGCTCATATTGACTGTGATGCTCCTTGAATTTGTTGAGAATTTCTATGTGCAGCAAGTGGAATCCGAGCTGTTGACATCCGCTGACAGAATTGCCGCCATTTTGGAGCAGCGGGATGATCCCGATGAAACATTGGAAATCTCCTCCGAGCTGCTTGGCGCATCCAATCAGATCCTGATCGTCGAAAAAGACCAGCAGGTGTTCTCTTCCATGCAGTCCGAACAGGGTGATATGCTGAGTTTGGAAACTGTTCAGAAGGATGAAGATTTATCCAGGATTTTTAACGGCGCCCAGATGGTGAAGAAAGAAATAAACCATCCATCAGGCGATGACAACTTACCTGCCATTGTGGTCGGGGTACAGCTTGGCGAGTGGAGAGACGGGAATAGTGTCCTGTTTGTATCGCAGTCTCTCGACTCCATGAAAAGCACGACAGATTCCACAAAGAAATTCATCCTTCTTGCGGCGGGGGTTGCGATAATTTTGACGACCATCTTTGCCTTTTTCCTTTCGACGCGGATCACAGCCCCGTTAAGGAAAATGAGGGAAGCTGCATTCAACGTGGCCCGAGGGAGATTTGATACGAAAGTCCCGACTCCCTCGAGTGATGAAATTGGCGAGCTTGCCGCCGCTTTCAACCAAATGGGCAGACAGCTGAAATACAGCATGAATGCTTTAAGTCAGGAAAAAGAGAATCTGGCAAGTGTCTTAAGCAGTATGGCGGACGGAGTCATCACGATGAATATCGATGGAACGATACTGGTGACGAATCCGCCTGCCGATCTATTTCTGCAGCTATGGTATAAACAAGAGGATTCCAAACTTAGCGGCAGTGAATTCCCTCCTCAATTGAATGAATTATTCAAGCGTTCAGTCAAAGATGAACAGGAGCAAATCGGTGAAATTCAAGTTGCCGGCCATTATTGGGTCATCATCGTAAGTCCATTGTATAATAAGCAGAATATCAGGGGTGTCGTTGCTGTGCTTCGGGATATGACCGAAGACAGGAAACTGGAAAAGATGAAGAATGACTTCATCGCAAATGTTTCTCATGAGCTCAGAACACCGATTTCAATGCTTCAAGGGTATAGTGAGGCAATTATCGATGATATCGCAGAATCAAAAGAAGAAAAACAAGAAATGGCCAGAATCATCTATGATGAATCACTAAGGATGGGCAGGCTGGTGAATGAGCTGCTTGATTTGGCTCGTATGGAAGCCGGACATATGCATCTGAACTATGAATCGGTGGAACTCCGCTCTTATATGAAGAGGGTGACAAACAAGTTTGCAGGCATTTCCAAGGAAAAAAAGGTGCACTTGGAAGTCGAAACAACTTCTGATCAAACATACTGGATTTTGGACGCAGATCGGATTGAGCAGGTACTGACGAATTTGATAGACAATGCCATCCGTCACACACCTGAAGGGGGTAGTGTGAAAGTGAGCCAAACGATCGAGGACCGACTTCTCCGTGTGGAAGTAACAGATACAGGAAGCGGAATCCCTGAGGAAGATATTCCTTTTGTATTTGAGCGGTTTTATAAAGCCGACAAAGCTAGAACAAGAGAAAGGTCGGGCAAAGGAACGGGACTGGGTCTTGCGATTGCGAAGAATATTGTGAAAAGCCATAATGGGGATATTCAGGTCAAAAGCTTGGAGAACAGAGGAACCACTTTCTTTTTCACGATTCCGATGAAAGAGGACTTCAATGAAAAAGGAGCAGGATATTGACGAATATTCTTGTTTCATAAGAAACGTAATTACTGTATCTGTATATATCCGAATAGTGAACTTGGAAAGAAGAGTGTGAAAACTCTTCTTTTTTTGAAGATACGCTTATATCATAAAACCATTTTTTGAAACTTCTAAGTCCTGCATCACGTCCAATTCATAACGGAGGAGGGGAGCATATGCACTCCGTTTTTCAGAAGCTGTATAATGAATATCACCAAGATGTTTTCCAGTTTCTTTTTTATCTGGTGAAGAACCGTGAAACTGCGGAAGATCTGATGCAGGAAGTGTATATGAAAGTGCTTCGTTCTTATGGAAGCTTTGAACATAAAAGCAGCGAAAAGACATGGCTGTTCTCGATAGCACGAAATGCCGCAATCGACCATTTCAGAAAAGAAAAGAACTGGAAGCAAAGGTTGATGGAAAATTTTGAGTGGAGCAGAGAGAACATCGCTGATGAGCAGGCATTGCCTGATGAAATTGCACAAATGAATGAAGATATGCAGGCGGTGTACAGAAGTCTTGACCTGTGTTCGATCGATCAGCGGATGGTCATCATCCTGCGTTATATAAAAGGCTTGACCATAGCAGAGACAGCAGCCGTTCTCAACTGGAAAACGAGTAAAGTGAAGACAACACAGCATCGAGCATTGAAGGCGATCCGTTCCATACTTGAAGAGAACGAGAGAGGAGGGAGATGATGAAGAAATCTCAATGGGATGATAATGAAATTAAAGATTTGTTATCGAAGATGCCTGAAGTGCAAGATCGAAGGGATCCCAAAACCATTTATGCAAATGCCATGAAAACAAGATCTCGTGAAAAGAAAAGCAGGAGTTGGATTCTTTATACCGGCGCTGCTGCAGCTTTGCTTTTCTTTTCTGTATTCATTTCATCTAACTTCCTTCAACAAAGCACCCATGAACAAAACAGTGGAGGCGGAGTTGGTTCGCAGATGGATGATCGATTGCAGGAATCGGCTGACAAAAATTCCGAGTTTGGCAAAAGCGGTTTTGAAATACAACAAAGTCATGAGGAAGAGCCAGGATTCTCCTCTTTGATCGAAAAAAAGCCGTCTCTCTTATTTCAGGATGACTTGCAGAATAGGAAGTATATAACGATTTCTTTACCCGCATTAAATAATAGGTACACCGTTCCATTCACCTTCCTTTCGGATAAAGGTTCCCGCATGGATATTGCGGAATTGACAGAGCTGCAGTTGAAGAATATTCGGGCTGAAGGGCATAATATCGAACCTTTCTACCCGGAAGGAATGGATCTGGTCTACGATGAAGGGAATCGGATTACCGTCCTGCTCGAGAACCTTCCTGCACAATGGGAGTTGACAGCGAGATTACTGGAAGAAAGCTTTCGATACAAATCTGCTGTGGAAAAAATGTCCTTCCAATCAGGAGATGACAATTTAATGGATCCGGATTTAGGGAATTTACCTGACGAGTTGAATATTAAGCATGTATCCAAGCGGGCAATATTTGTGCTGGAACAACCTTCATATACTTTGTATGTACCTTCAATAAATGAGTATCCCGCATTCCAAGAGGCATTGATGAGTATGAAGAATTGGGAAGATGAACAAGTGAGGACGTCTATCCCTGCTGAAATTGATTTCCGGGTATCTGAAGAAAATGATACTGCAATAATTCACTTTGAGGAGCCTTTGCAGAATGATAAGAAGAATATCATCATGGTGGAAGCAATCTTATTGACTGCAAGGGAATTCGGTTTCAGTCATGTACGCTTTGAGAACAGCGGCATTTCAAAGATAGGCGCTTATGAAATCGATCAAGAAATGGATGTTCCGGCAGCACCGAATGTGATTGGTTCTATTAGAACAGCCGATTGATAAGATAATAGTATATATACGATTTGCAGCTTATGTTGAATCCATTGTGTCGGCAATGGATTTTTTTGCATAGAATGTTGAGTTGGAGTCTGCGGCTTCTTATTTGGTTCTGGCTTTTGTAATTGTTCAGTAAGTTGTTCTTAGACCAGCGGCTCTTTCATATGTATAGAAGGAATGAAATCTTTAGGAGGCTGGGTATGCGGGACTTTGGAAAACGGATTTTGGTGACGTTGGTGATCGCACTGTGCATTGGCTTGATGTTCATCGGGGGAACGTTCGGGCAGGCATCGGGAGTCGGGGCCAAGATAGATGACTCACACCAACGGTTAGAAAAGGCAGGAATGGATGTCCATATGCAGGGAAGGAGCGGGGTGGCGAAGGAGTAGGAATGCGGAAGTGAAAGAGGGTGCCGAAGTATCATATTTCAGGGGACCCGAATACATACAAAGAGAAGGGAGACCCGATATAAGGGACTCCCTTCTCTTTGTTTCATAGCTGCATCCGATGCAGGGTGGTGATTTCATCCAAACTTGACATTTCTTTGTACAAGTCATCGGAAAGCGGTTTATCAAAAGACATGACCATGATTGCTTCTCCGCCGGCTTCTTTTCTCCCGACCTGCATAGTGGCGATGTTTATATCATTATCGCCCAAGAATCTGCCTACTCGGCCGATTACGCCTGGTTTATCGGTGTGCTGAATATACAGCAAATTCCCTTTTGGCACAAAATCAATTGAGAAGTTATTTAATCCGACGATTCTCGGACCATAATGATCAATGTATGTGCCCTTCACTTCAAGTTGAGAATGATCGCCTTTCACTGTTACGGAAATAAGGTTTGTATAGCCGGATGTATTTTGTGATATTTTTTCGCCGACAGTTATTCCTCTTTCTTTCGCAACCAACATGGCATTCACTTCATTAACAGAATGATCGACACGGGATTTGAAGAATCCGGATAAAAGGCTTTTTGTCAAAAGACTGCTGTCGAAATCCAGAACCGTACCTGCATATGTAACGGAAATTTCATGGACGCCTTCTTTCAGGCATTGAGATGTGATCTTTCCGAGTTGTTTAGCCAAGTTATAGAAGGGCTGGATTTTCTCGAACACCTCTTTTGAAATGGCAGGTAAATTGATGGAATTCGATACCGGATTTCCTTTCAAGAATGTAAGAACCTCTTGGGCCACCTGAGAAGCCACGTTTAATTGTGCCTCTTTCGTGGAAGCACCAAGATGGGGAGTGGCAATTACGGTATCAAGCTGTAACAGTTTATTGTCCACCGGGGGTTCTTCCACGAATACGTCAAGTGCTGCCCCTGCGACATGCCCATTTGTGATGCAATCATACAAATCATCTTCATCAATGATGCCTCCACGGGCACAGTTGATCACAAACAGTCCTTTTTTCGCTTTCATCATCCGTTCTTTATTTATGATTCCTTTTGTTTCTTTCGTTAATGGCGTATGTACAGTCAGGATATCGACCCGCTCAACCAATTCATCGATCGATAGCGGAATGACATTAAGCTGTTTGGCCTTTTCTGCGGTCAAATAAGGATCGAAAGCGAATACCGTCATTCCGAATGCTTTTGCTCTTTTTGTGATCTCTGCTCCGATCCGCCCCATGCCGACTATCCCTAATATTTTTCCGTTGAGTTCTGTCCCGGTGAAGGAAGAACGCTCCCAGCGTCCATTCTTCAAGGAAGAATATGCTTGAGGGATATGGCGTACCAATGAAGACATCATTGCGAATGTATGCTCAGCTGTCGACAATGTGTTTCCATCCGGTGCATTCACTACTACAATACCGCGCTGTGTTGCTTCCGGGATCTCAATATTATCGACACCGACTCCAGCCCTTGCGATGATTTTCAATGCAGGCATCTTATCCATCAGTTCTTTTGTGACTCTTGTCGCACTCCTTACCAAAATCGCATCAATCTCATGTAGTTTATCAGCTGCTTCTTCCACCGTTTCCTGGATGAGAATGACTTCGGAATCGTGAAGAAGAGGTGTTAACCCCTCAGGTTTAATCGCATCAGCTACTAGAATTTTGTACAACCGGAACACCATCCTATGTGTTTGTGTAAAAACAAACTTAATTTTCAAAAAATATAATAATAATTCATTTTACATAACAATATTTCATCTGTCAATTTAACGCGTGAAAGCGATAATATATTCGATAAAGAGAAATTCGTCGACAATTCGGCAGGATATATTCCTTGTCTTTTTAATTTCATTGAATTAAGATTGAATTAAGGTTATATAGTAGATTTGTAACATAACTAGGATATAACCGAATATAATACAATTTGATAGATCACTTTCGGGGCAGGGTGAAATTCCCGACCGGCGGTAAGGAAGAGTATTCTTCCGCAGCCCGCGAGCTTTAAGCGTACCATACGGTGAGTTTATTGCTGATTTGGTGTAATTCCAAAGCCGACAGTATAGTCTGGATGGGAGAAGGTGGGGGTTCAACGTTTTTCTGCATTTTTTGTTAGTGCTTAAACGTTTATTTAACCTTGATTTTAATCTCCCTTTAGCTTCTTTTGCTGAAGGGTTTTATTATGGATCAGGGAAGAACCTATCCTCTTTTCGTGAAGGGATCTCACAAAAGAAGGAGAGATTTGTATGAAAGCAATGAACCTAAGAAAGTTTGTCATCATCGGTATGTTCAGCAGTATAGCTTACATCTTAATGTTGTTGGATTTTCCATTTCCGACATTCCCGGCATTCCTGAAGGTCGACTTCAGTGATATCCCGGCTTTACTGGCCGCCATCATATTTGGTCCGATGGCTGGAATCATCGTCGAGCTGGTGAAAAATGTGCTGGATTTTGTGTTGACCGGCAGTGAAACCGGTATACCGATCGGAAATATGGCGAATTTTATAGCGGGTGTGGCATTTGTTTTACCGGCGTATTTCGTTTATAAGAAGATGACAAACAAAAAAGGACTTATACTTGGATTGGCCATTTCGACTGTGTTTATGGCGGTGCTTATGTCTGTCATGAATTATTTCATCATCTTGCCTGCTTATATGATATTTGCGGACTGGGGTACGATGGCTGCGGATGAAGTAAGGAAACTGGTGACATTCAGTATCCTGCCATTCAATATATTGAAGGGTATTCTTGTGACAGCCGCATTTCTGCTGCTGTTCGGCAAACTCCAAAGGTGGCTTGAGAAGGTAGTTCCGGCAGAGCGCAAGATGCAAACGAAAACAGTGCGTTAATATATACACAAGAAGAGGGGAGCTGAGATGCTTTCCTCTTTTTTGTTGTTTTCACAATGCTTTATTGCTGATCTAAGTTTAAGTCTCGCATATCCATTAGGTTAAAAGAATTATTAACTGTTTTATTATAAAGGCCCTGTTATCGTTTAATGTTGTTTTTTCTTTTGTCAGATCAAATGCTACTCTTCATTCGATATGATTGAAGCGGAGAACGGCGACTCCTGCGGGCTCACCGCTCGCCTAAGCGGAAAGCGTCCGTTCGCAGCGGAAACAACATAGAACTTTAAGAGAGCTATTATAAAAAGAGGTACGAACGGAATCGTTCGTACCTCTTGCATTTTCTATTCGAATTTCAGCGCATCGCCATCGAATGGTTCGTCTGCCACTTTAATGGACTCGGTAGGACAACCTTCGAAAGCATCCTGCATGTCATCGATTAAAACATCCGGTACTTCCGCAACCCCTTGGTTGTCATCAAGAATGTTGAAAGCAATTCCTTCATCGTCATAATCGAAAATGTCTGGTGCCGCTGCCCCGCATGCTCCGCATGCGATGCAAGTATCTTTGTCAACAATTGTGTATTTAGCCATCAGCTTAGTTCCCCTTCCTTCTAAAATCTGTCTGTATATGTCTTCTACATGGGTATTGTACCGTATTTAATTATCAATGAGTACTATTATACCCAAACATATACATCAGGATTACTCTAAACCATATTGTATATGTCATACTTTAACTTTTCAATATAATTTATTGGCGAAGATGAATTACAGTGTGTATCTTCCAAAATGTTTTTCAGCAGAAAACGATAAATTCTGATAAAATAAAAGGAAGAATTACAAAGAAACTGGAGTGTGAATCGGATGGTCCGTCCTTATATAAATGATCTAATCCTTCACTGTTTGTTCCGTCTGAAAGGAGAAAGGACTGTTCACTCCGTTTACCATTTATTATCAGGCAAGAAATCTTCCCAAACCATTCAAGATTGCCGGATATTCCATTTGGCAGTCTATTTCAGCACACTCCCTCTCCTTGAAAGGAATGTATTCAATAAGGCTGTTTCTGAATTGGAGAAAGATGGAATCATCGTACTCCAAGACGAGAAAGGGAATTATCTGCTCCACGATAAAAGCTTGAAGATCCTTGAAGAATTCCATAAGGGGCAGAAACGATTAACACATCTGAATGGTTATCTGTACCATAGATCCGCACAAATGCACTGGAGAAGGTTTGCCTTGCTTTTTCAGGTGTTGTCGAACAGTGTCCATCAAAATAAAAAATACTATGCGGTTGACCGGGATATTACTGTCCAAAGCTGGGTGAAGTCCTGGATCGGCCGCAATAAACATAATTTGACTGCAGTTACCGCAAGTTTGCATGATGAACTGCAGCAGCTGCTTATGCCGCCTGAGATATTGGACATGCAGGCAGAGATTTTCATCCGGAAATGTTCCGGTTTTCACCGGGTCGGATACAATAATAATCAAATTAAATCCCAACTGGAGCTGGATGAAACGGAAGTGCATTATCTATTCTTGGATACGCTGCACTTTCTTTTTAGATCAGCATTCGAAGAAGCGGATAGATATCCGGTTTTATCAAGCATATTCACGGATGAACGGGTAACATTGACGAAGAGCAGTGCGGAAACTTGGTACTATCTGAAACAGGGATATTCAATTGAAGAAATCGTCCGAATCAGACGCCTGAAAAAAAATACGATAGAGGATCATATTGTCGAAATAGCTTTGCAGTCACCAAATTTCGATGTATCACCTTTCCTTAATAATGAATTGTATGCTGCCATTCAGAGAGTCATAACAGATAAAGGAACGAGACAGCTTAAATTGATCAAACAGGAGCTGCCTGCTGATGTGAGTTTCTTTCAGATCAGGCTGGCATTCATTAAGGGAGGATGGCCGAAGTGAATCTTGAAGCAGAATTGCGGAAACATTTTTCATTCAATTCCTTCCGAGGGAATCAAAAAGAAGTCATATCGTCTTTGCTTGCGGGCCGGCATACATTGGCGATGCTCGCGACAGGTACAGGCAAATCCCTATGCTATCAGCTTCCGGCATATATCCTTAAGAAGCCGGTGGTCATCCTCTCCCCGCTAGTTTCATTGATGCAGGACCAGGTGGAACAACTGAAGCTGCATGGGGAGAAAAGGGTGATCGCGATCAATTCATTCCTGGACCGGAAAGAGAAAGAACGGGCACTTGCGCATATCAGAGACTATTTGTTCATTTTCCTTTCTCCTGAAATGATATCAAGTGATGTGGTCATACAGGCATTAAGGAAGCTGGACATCGGGTTGCTGGCAATTGATGAAGCGCATTGCATTTCACAATGGGGACACGATTTCCGGCCAAGTTATATGCAAATCGGCAAGGCAAGAGAGATATTGGGAAATCCATTGACACTTGCCCTGACTGCCACAGCGACTGAGGAAGTGCGAAGGGAAATAAAAGTATCTCTCAGGCTGGATAATTGTTATGAAGTGGTGTCATCAGTGGATCGCCCGAACATCGGCATCTTCATAGAGGAATCATCTACCTATAAAGAAAAGAAAAAACGGATGCTGGAGCTTTGTCGTCAACTGAAGAACCCTGGTATTGTCTATTTCTCCAGTAAGAAACAGGCGGAGGAAGCTTGTGAAGAAATGAATAAGGCAGGAATATACAATGCCGGTCTATATCATGCGGATCTTGAACAAGAGCAAAGGATTCTCATACAGCAGCAGTTCCTGAATGGACAGTTGAATATCATCTGTGCCACAAGCGCATTCGGCATGGGGATCAATAAAGAGAATGTCCGTTTTATCATCCATTTCCACCTTCCTCAAAATATGGAGACATATTTACAGGAAATCGGAAGAGCGGGCCGGGACGGAAAGAATAGTGCGGCGATCCTGTTATATACAAAAGGGGATGAAGGCCTTCCTTTATTCCTGATGGAGCACGAACTGCCGCAGGTTCCGCAGTTATCGGCACTCCACCATTTCTTTCTCGCACAGTCGGATGCACCGGCAGAAGAGGAACTGAGTGTTCGATTACGGTCATTAGGGTTCACTGAGACACAGGAACGGGTTTTTAGGCATTACTTTTCCACGTCTGTACGGACTCGACCTGAAGAAAGGGTGGAGGATGTGAAAATGGCGATTGAAGAAGTAAAGCGCAGAAAACAGCAAAGATGGAGGAAGTTCCATGAGTGGTTCACTAATCCAGCATGCCTGCGGGAAGGGATCCGGTCCTATTACGATGAAACATTATCGGAAAGCAAGGGACATGTCTGCTGCAGCAACTGCGGCGATTCATTGAATGGTTATTTGCGGGGAGCTGATGCCGATACATCTTTCCCTGGAGAATCATCTATGGGCTGGAAAGCGGAATTGAAGATGTTCCTGAAGCCGGAAAGGCTGGCCGCCCATGAATAATAAACAAGCGGAACAGCTGAAGAACATACCCGACCATGTCTTGGTTTGGAATGTTTGGTTGACACAAGGGATTGTACTTATTATATCTGTCGTGTTCGGTTTTGTTTTATTTAACGAAATCAGTGATTTCACCGCTTTATTCCGATGGGATGCCGCTCAGATTATCCTGTACGGACTAGGCTTCGGCACATTGGCTGCGGTAATGGATGTGCTGCTTACAAAGAGAATTCCTCCATCCTGGATCGATGATGGAGGAATCAATGAAAGGATCTTCAGAGGATTGCCGGTTCCGATGATTTTCCTTTTATCCTTGACTGTGGCTGTCTGTGAAGAAGTTCTGTTTCGCGGAATCATTCAGTATCACACAAATGTATGGATTGCGAGCCTGATATTCGCACTGGTCCATTTCCGGTATCTGCATAAAGCATTCCTGTTTTTCTATGTGTGTATGCTAAGCCTGATTTTGGGCTGGCTCTTTTATTTGACGGATAATTTGCTTGTCACAATTGTATTTCATTTCATGGTGGATTTCTTGCTCGGTCTTGAGATCCGCCGCTCTTATAAAAAACAAACCTTAGAAATCGAAAGTGAGGGGTTATGATTGAAAGACTTTGAAGACCAAACAAAGAAACCGACTGAGTTCACTACATCTTCACTGCCTTCAAGGAAGGAAGTTCACGGCAATAAAAAGCAGAAGATGAATTTTAAGATTAAGATACCGCTGATCAAACTGCTGACGATGTCCTTCATCCTGCTGGTTATATCGACTTTTGCCATTTATACGTATTTAACAAAAGACAGCGAGGAAGCAGTGAAGGACAGCGGGACCAGCAATGAAATGCAGGAAAACGCTGAAGAAGAAAATCCGGTCATCATTGAACTGGCTGATGAGTCTGAATCAGAAGAGGAAGATAAAGAGGCAGCGGATGACCGAAACAGTGAGACTGAGACAGAAAAAACGGAAGCGGAGGAAGTTTCCGATAAAGGTCAAATGGAAAACAGCCAAGACAGCAGCGCAGCGGCAGACCAACCAGCTTCTGATGAGAAGACGAACACAAGACCGCCCGCTGAAAATAATGAGAAACCTTCTGAATCCTCTGAAGGAGATTACACGATTGTTGAACATATCGTGAAGCCGAAGGAAACTGTTTTCAGGATTTCTATGACTTATTATTCTTCACAAGAGGGAATTGAGCTCATACGGAAATGGAACAACCTTAGCGGGAATGAGATCAGGACTGGACAAGTATTAAAGATCCCGTTGAAGAAATGATCCTGAATCTGCAGTTCTGTTCCAAGGCAAGTCCTCATACAATCCATATGTAAGGGGGGATTCCATGGACAGTGCAATAAAAAATCTCGATAATGATAAAACCGATCCGGCTACAAAGAAGATGCTGCAAAATGTGGTGAACCGTAAACGAAAATACGATCTGCTGGAAAGGAAACATTATTGGACAACGGTAGGATCACTGGTTCTTGGTTTGGTTTATATCCTATATGTATACTATTCCATTATACAACCGTACTCTTATTCCTTTATGGACATGTTGAATGCTTTTTTTAACCATATAGATACATTGATTTATACCTGCATCGTTTTCGGTTTATACGGGTATATGCTGGTATTGAAGAAAAAGACAGATAAAGCGGAAAAGGAATACCATGCTTTACGCTGTGAAATAGTGGACAGAAGCAAGGATCTCTGGAAACACGAAAGTGCCTGGAAGGACAGGCATACCATTTTTCAGATGATGAAAGACCAATATGACATAAATCTGTATCATGAAAACAAGTGAGTTTGAATGGAAGAAGAAGCTGGAAGATTCGGGTATCCGGATATTGAGCATTATGAAGGATGGATGATGGGCAGAGCTGCCTTATAAATGGAATGGACTTAAGGAAGCAGACACTCTTGATGGGGCTGCTTCCTTTTTTGAATCCAGTTGTTTAATTTACCAATTTAAGAGGCGTTTGTGTTATGATTTCAATATATTTTCACAACTACGTATATTGGAACGAGGAGTTTTTATGATTTATTTGTTTTTCATTTTTACGGCAGCTGTATTGCTGCTTTTGTTATATATGTACAGACTGGCCAATACGAACCGGCTGCTGGTTCATCATCTGGATTTCCCGGATTTTCCGTCGAGTATGGGGACATTATCGATCTTTTTCATATCGGATGTCCATAAGAGGGAAATAGACGATGAATTGCTTGAACAGGTGAAAGGGAAAGCGGACCTTGTCATCATGGGAGGGGACTTGGCTGAGGCCGGTGTTTCTTTTGAAAGGATCGAAAAGAATTTAGCGAAACTTCAAAAGGTTGGACCTGTTTATTTTGTTTGGGGAAATAACGATTATGAATTGGACTATCATCAATTGGATGCCTTAATGCTTAGAATGGGCATCAAAATTTTGGATAATACATCCATTGTTCTGGAAAGTGCGTCGGGGGAGAAAATCTCTTTGATGGGTGTGGATTATTATGACGGCGGCAGAGCCAGGCTTGACCTGGCCATTCAGGACAGTCTTGAAGGGACATTCCGGATTTTGGCGAGCCATTCACCGGGAATCATGGAGAAAGTGAAGGACGATCAAAGGATTTCACTTGTGCTTTCAGGTCACACACATGGAGGTCAGATCCGCATTTTCGGCTTGGGACAGTACGAGCTTGGGAAGCTTTCGAAGAAAGGGAATACAAAGCTGCTTGTCTCGAATGGGTATGGTACAAGCGCGATCCCGATGCGCCTTGGCGCCAAGCCTGAAACGCATCTGATACATTTGAAGAGATCGGATGAAAGCGGACCTGCCGGGAAGCGGCCGAAAAGCAACGAATGAATATGCACAGCAATGCTGCCATCACATATGATGTAGGAAATTGTTTTAGCGTGGGAGGCAGGTATGTGAAGCATGTCAGGTTAAATCATAATACATTGAAGATATTTTTAACTAGTGATGATTTGGATGACAAAGGAATCACTGTAGATGATTTGAAGAATAATTGTCTTAAAGTACAGTCAATTGTACAATCCATGGTGGAAAATGCTTGTGAAGAAGCCGGCTTCCAAATGAAAGGTGCGATGGAAATCGAGATTTACTCTATGTACACCGGATTGATCATGGTAGTTACGAGAAATGAAGATTGTCTCTCGCTGTTTTCGGAGGAAGAATCCGACAGCCTCGAGCTTCAGGTCCGCCTGGAAGAAAGAATGCATGTTGTTTTTGAAGTGGAGGACCTCGAAGACCTTATACATCTTTGCAAAAGGTTAATTACCTTAGCGGAGCCATTACAAAGCAATCTGTTCTTCTATAGAGAACAGTATATACTCCAATTGGAACAGACGGAAAGACCGGTTACGGGTGCTGTGATTTCTTTGGCTGCAGAATACGGGAATTTATCCACCCTCACCTGGCCGAAGGTACAGGAATACGGGAAAGAAATTGCTGTCAAGGATGCAATTGGAATCATCGCTGAACATTTTCGATAAGGTGACACCGGGAAAGGGCTTCTGGCATGTTGCTCTCTTTCTCTTTTTTTGGTCTTTTTTTTAAAAACAGTCATTTGCTTTTAAGGAAGATGGAGGTTTTACGCAAAAATTCGCTCTATTCTTTATAATCATATCTGCAGGGTGTATACTGAAATAGTATAGGTATTTATTTTCGTGATTGACAATCCATAAACTTTGTATATTAATCGAGCATTAAAAAACAATATTAATGAACTTCTGTCTTCTGAAGATGGGAGTTTTCTTCATGAGCTACAAGTAAGGAGAGATGGAATTGAAAAAAGAACAAGCAATCGTTATTGGCGCCGGGCCATGCGGTTTGGCTGCTGCAATCGCCTTACAGGAAAAGGGGATTAAGCCGATAATCATTGAAAAAGGCAATGTGGTTAATTCTCTGTATCATTATCCGACACATCAAACATTCTTCAGCACAAGCGACCGATTGGAGATCGGAAATGTGGCCTTCATCACAGAAAATCGTAAGCCGGTCCGCAATCAGGCTCTGGCTTATTATAGGGAAGTAGTGAAAAGGAAAGATGTACACGTACAACCCTTCGAGAAAGTGTTGGAAGTGAAGAAGAAGGAACAAGGATTTGAGGTCCATACAAGTAAAGGATCATATAGCTCGCCGATTGTCGTTATGGCGACCGGATATTATGATCAGCCGAATATGCTGAATGTACCGGGGGAAGAGCTGCCCCATGTCTTCCACTATTTCAAAGAAGGCCATCCTTATTTCGATTGTGATGTTACTGTGATCGGGGGCAAGAATTCAAGCGTGGATGCCGCTTTGGAACTAGTGAAGGCAGGAGCAAGAGTTACTGTTTTATACAGGGGAAGCGAGTACAGCAAAAGCGTCAAACCTTGGATCCTTCCTGAATTCGATGCGTTGGTACAGAAAGGAATCATTCAGATGGAATTCAATGCTGCGGTGGATCGGATAACAGAAAAACAGATAATATATACGGTCTCCGGCGAGGGACAAAAAGTGAAGGATGCTGATTTTGTATTTGCGATGATCGGATACCATCCTGATCATTGTTTACTTCAATCAATCGGAGTAGAGGTGAACGAGGAAAGCGGGCGTCCATTTTTCAATCCTGAGACGATGGAAACGAATGTACCGGGACTTTATATCGCCGGTGTTATAGCGGCAGGGAATAATGCCAATGAAATATTCATCGAAAACGGGAAATTTCATGGCGGGTTGATTGCCGAGCATGCGGCGAAGAACAAGAATCTTTGAAATTAACATCTGCACCTTTTTTGATATAGCCAGCAAGCCTTCGTAAGTAGTATGATAACTATTGAGGTGTAGAAGTATGACAAAAAAAATTACGCTTATCACTACAGGCGGCACAATAGCGAGTAAAGAAATTAATAAAGGGTTATTGGCATCGGGGGCAATCAGCGGGGAAGAACTGGCCTCCCTTTGTGAACTGCCGGAATGCTATGACATCAAGATTGTTGACATTATGCAAGTTCCTTCCATGCATATTAACTTCGACAGTATGAATCGAATCAGGAAGGCAATTGAAGAGGAGCTGCAAGATGACAGCGTGAATGGGATTGTGGTGACTCATGGCACCGACAGTCTCGAGGAAACCGCTTATTTCCTGGATTTAACTATTGATGATCAAAGACCGATCGTTGTTACGGGTTCCCAAAGATCTCCTCACGAAGTCGGTACGGATGTATTCAGCAATCTGAAGAATTCTATTTATACAGCTTCAAGTGAGCTGCTTCATGGGACAGGCGTTGTAGTTGTTTTCAATGAGAGAATCTATTCGGCCAAATATGTCAAGAAAGTGCATGCGAGCAATGTGCAAGGATTCGAGTCATTCGGCTATGGATATTTGGGTATTATCGATAATGACATCGTCAGTATCTATCAGAAGCCGATCCGCCGGGAATGTTTCCGTATCGAAAAGGAATTGCCGAGAGTGGATATCATCAAATGCCATACCGGACAAGACGGTGTGTTCGTTGAAGCTTCTTTGGCAGCAGGCGCAAAAGGAATTGTCCTTGAAGGAGTCGGGAGAGGACAGGCTGCACCTGCGATGATCGACAGCATCCAAAACGCCGTTGACAGCGGGGTTTCCGTCGTGATGACAACAAGTGCCGAGGAAGGGAAAGTGTATCCTTCATACGGTTATGAAGGAAGTGCACATGATCTGTTGAAGCGAGGTGTCTTGTTGGGGGAAGATTATGACAGTAAAAAGGCAAGGATTAAGCTTGCTGTGCTGTTATCCTCGAAAGACTCCGTGAATGGTTCTGATTTCACTTATTGAGCGCGACAGGATCCACCAAGCAGCTAAAGATGTTCCCGCTTAAGGCGGGCCTCCTGGCTCTTACATAGTTTAGACAATTACAACCCCAAGGGAAGAGGGCAGCAGATGCTAATCATTTTGTCAGCAGGGATCGCTCCTGGATTGGCTTTACTGAGCTATTTCTATTTGAAAGACCAATACGGCTCTGAACCCGTTGCTGTGGTGACCAGGACCTTCATGTTCGGAGCTGTACTCGTTCTGCCTCTTATGTTTTTACAATACGTAGTGGAGACAGAGAATTGGGTCGTAAATGATTTCTTCATGGCTTTTATCGCGACCGGCTTCACTGAGGAATTCTTTAAATGGTTCATATTGATGTACACCATCTACCATCATGTATCCTTTGATGAACCATATGATGGCATTGTGTACGGATCGGCTGTGTCACTTGGTTTCGCCACTGTCGAAAATGTCTTTTATCTCATAGCGAACGGTGTCGGGGATGCCCTAGGGCGCGCGCTTCTTCCTGTATCAAGCCACGCATTATTCGGCGTGATCATGGGTTATTACATCAGCAGAAACAAGTTCTCCAAAGAACGCACGAATCTATTCTTGGTCCTTGCATTGATCATCCCTGTAATTTTGCATGGATTTTATGATTATATATTGTTGAGTGAAGCCAATTGGATTTACTATATTACTCCGTTCATGATATTCCTTTGGTCATTTGGAATCTTCAAAGTGAAGAGAGCGCGGAAGCTTTCCGAAATCCATGCTTCGAAAACGGAACAGACCTATCTATGAAAAAAAGGCTGTCGAGATTGTCTCGACAGCCTTTTGCTATTCACCGGTCATCCAGCGGAATGGAGGATTTCATCGGATTTAATGCCTTCTCGCAAAATCGACGAATTTGAATTTATCGGGTCTGTGTCTGGATTCGGTGTATTGGAATAAGCTTGTATCATCTAAATACGTATAGCTTTTGATGACAGCGATCATATCGAATCCTTTCATATCCAAATACTTCTTATCTTCTTCTGTTGCAGCCTGAACGGTGATCTCTTTCCTTGCGTAGGAAATCTTGTAACCAAGTTCGTTCTCTACATATTTGTATAAAGAATCCTGGCAAATATCGGTCGTCAGTTGTTCAATGTACTTGGCGGGGATATAATCTTTATCCAAAATCACCTTCTGTCCAGAGAATGATCGTGTACGGATCAACTCCCAAACATGTTCACCTGGTTCCAGATTCAGCCGCTTCCTTGTTTGGGGACCGGCCATCCTGTTCTCCAGGACACATACTTCCGTCAAGGACTGTTCACCCAGCTGTTTCGTCAATTCATTGAAAGATACGACATTGGAAACAGGGAAATCAAACTTCTGGATATCCAATACAATTGAACCTTTTCCGTTCACTTTCTTGATATACCCGTTCTGTTCCAACATCGTCAATGCTTTACGAATCGTATCCCTCGATACATGATAGTACTCCATCATCATCTTCTCGGAGGGCAGTTTTTCCTCGGGAGCGTATGTTTCACATTCAATTTTATTGATTATGTCATTATATATTCTTACATATTTACTGTTCAAATCAAATCACCATAATCATTTTATCACATACGCTGCAGAAGTTTTATTATTTTCTTTATTCCACATTTATGGAGTAGGTGATCGTTTCATATGGACGAAGCTTTATTTCATTGCCCATGGCCGGTGCATCCTCATAGTTTCCGATCAGTATCGAGCTATCCTTTCGGGTCAAATATTCAGGAAGTTCCACAACGGTGTCCCGTCCGTAAAAATTATTCAGGACAATCAGCTGCTGCTCTCCAAGCGTTCTTGTGTAAGCCAATACTTCAGGGTGTTCTTCCAATATCATCTCGAAATCGCCGATTGCGATGATAGGCAGCTCCTTCCTTAGGGATATCAGCTTTCGGTAGTGATGGAATATGGAGTCCGAATCCTTCACAGCTTCCTCGGCATTGATTTCATGAACGGAATTACCTGCGGCAATCCATGGAGTCCCGGTTGTGAACCCTCCATGCTCTTTACTGTTCCACTGCATAGGTGTCCGTGCGTTATCCCTCGATTTTCTTTTCAGGATTTCAAGGATTTCTTCTTCGGAAACTCCTTGCTCCTTAAGGATATGATAATAATTGATTGATTCGACATCGCGGTATTGGGAAATATCATCGAATCCTGGGTTCGGCATCCCGATTTCTTCCCCTTGGTATATATAAGGGGTGCCTCTCATCATATGAATGGCCGATGCGAGCATCTTCGCACTTTCCTTGCGATACTTTCCGTCATTCCCGAATCTGGAAATGGCGCGTGGCTGGTCATGGTTGCATAAGAACACCGCATTCCAGCCGCCGCCTTTCTGCATGCCTTCCTGCCAAGTTTTGAAAAGATCCTTAAGCATGCCGAAGTCGAAATCCATCATCGTCCATTTATCACCGTCTTTGTAATCAACCTTCAAGTGATGGAAATTGAACACCATCGATAATTCCTTCTCCTCCGGATTGGAATATTTCAGGCATTCATCGATCGTAGTGGAAGACATCTCCCCGACCGTGATGATATCCTCATGCTTTCCGAAGGTGTTTCTGTTCAATTCTTTCAGGTATTCATGGATTTTCGGACCATCCGTATAGAACCTCCGTCCGTCTCCTTCGGTGTCATCCAAGAAAGTATCAGGCTTGGAAATCAGGTTGATGACATCCAGACGGAAGCCCTTAACCCCTTTATCGATCCAGAAGTTGACGATTTTATAGATTTCTTCCCGTACCTCAGGATTCTCCCAATTAAGGTCCCCTTGCGTGACATCGAAAAGATGGAGATAATATTTTTGGAATTCTTCGCGATACTTCCAGGCGGAACCTCCGAATTTGGAGATCCAGTTGGTCGGTTCCTTCCCGTCTTTTCCTTCTTTCAGTATATAGAAGTTTTGATATTTCTCTTCGCCCGAAAGCGCTTTGCGGAACCACTCATGTTCCGTGGATGTGTGGTTCAATACCATGTCCAGCATGATGCCGATATTCCTTTTTTCCGCTTCGGCAGCCAATTCCTCGAAATCATCCATATCCCCGAACCTAGGGTCAATATTATAATAGTCGGCGATATCATAGCCATTGTCACGCTGAGGAGAAACATAAAACGGCGTCAGCCAAATATAATCCACCCCGAGTTCTTGCAGATAATCCAATTTTTCCGTAACACCCTTTAAGTCACCGATTCCGTCACCATTGGAATCCTTAAAGGAACGTGGATAAATCTGATACACAGTACTTTTTTCAAACCCTTTCATGGAGCCACTCCTTTTCAAGTAAGCAGGCCGGCTAAGTGCCGGCCCATGCATTATTTTTGTTCAGCCATAGCAGGCAGTTTCTTTTTCCCGATCATATAAGTCAAGATAAATGGAACTGCGATTGCCACTGCCATTGCGATTGAGAATGAAAGCCAGCTTGCGGATTGCATGGACAGGATACCTGGAATTCCTCCCACGCCGATTGAATTGGCCATCGAACCTGTGCTGACGGAGATCACCGCAGCGACACTTGATCCTATCATCCCTGCGATGAACGGGAATACATATTTCAAGTTGACTCCGAATAAAGCAGGTTCCGTTACGCCCAGGTAAGCGGAAATGCATGCTGGTACCGAAATTTGTCTTTCTTGCTCTCCTTTTTGTAAGAAGACCATAGCCAAAACAGCGGAACCTTGTGCAATATTGGAAAGTGCAATCATCGGCCATAGCATTGTGCCGTTGAATTCAGCAATCAACTGAAGGTCGATCGCGTTTGTCATGTGGTGAAGACCTGTAATGACAAGCGGAGCATAGGCAAAACCAAACACTGCAGCAAACAGCCATCCGAAAGCGGATGTCAGTCCTGAATAAACAACAGTTGAAATCCATTCACCGATTGTCCAGCCGATCGGTCCCAATACAGTGTGTGCAAGCAAGACCGCCGGAATCAAAGCGAAGAAAGGTACGATAATCATGGATATGGAAGAAGGCGAGATCTTTCTCAATCCTCTTTCCAAGTAAACCAATACGAAACCAGCAAGGATAGCCGGGATTACCTGTCCTTGGTACCCGATCATGTCAATTTGTGCAAATCCAAAATCCCAAAACGGTATATCAGAGCCAGAAGCCCCGGCAACACCGTAAGCGTTCAATAACTGCGGAGATACCAATGTGATACCAAGAACGATACCGAGTATTTGCGAAGTTCCCATCTTCTTAGTAACTGCCCACGTAATACCTACAGGCAGGAAGTGGAAAATAGCCTCGCCTATCAGCCAAAGGAAACTATGGACTCCTGCCCAGAATTGAGATGTCTCGACTAATGTTTTTGTACCATTTTCAAACAAGGCAACATCACCGATAATATTCCTGAAACCGAGCACAAGACCACCGACAATTAAAGCGGGGATGATTGGTGAGAAGATTTCAGCCATATTGGCCATTAAACGTTGGATGAAATTCATATTATTCTTCGCTGCTTGTTTCGCCGCGTCTTTACTGACCGACTCGACACCTGAGATTTTCGCGAAATCATTATAGAATACGGATACATCATTTCCGATGATGACTTGGAATTGTCCCGCCTGAGAAAAGACACCTTTTACACTCTTCATGTTTTCGATCTTTTCTTTGTCTGCTGCCGCTGGATCGTTCAGGACGAATCTCAGACGTGTCGCACAATGTGTAACAGCGCTTACATTTTCTTTACCTCCTATATGTTCGAGTAGGATCTTTGCTTCATCTGCATATTTACCCAATAGGGCCCCCTCCTAAGAGTTTATTTGAACCTGTACGTACAGGTTTTGCAATTCCTATCATAGTTGCGAGACGGCATTTTGTCAACGCTTACATTTCATTTTTTTTACGGTGTTCCTCCTTTCCTGATTGATCCCGATTCGCTAATCGGATCCTCCGCTTTCTGACCTTATGATTTTCCTGAAGAAAACAAAGGAATAAAATGTAGTCAACGACAAATAATAGGTTCAAATTCCATTATCTCTAGTATAGGAGTGTTCAGTGTGAAAAGGGTATTATGTTTAGCATTTGTCTTTAGCATGTTTATGAATGTCTTTCCCCATAAGGAAACACTAGCTTTCACCAATCAGGTAATCCAGAAAGGCGCCAGCGGGGATGATGTGGTGGAACTGCAGGCGAGATTGCAGAATATCGGATTCTATACGGGGAAGATCGATGGGAAATTTGGATGGAGTACCTATTGGGCACTGAGGAATTTCCAATCGGAATTCGGGCTCCCGATCGATGGTCTGGCCGGAAGCACAACCAAGAAGAAACTTGTCGCAGCCTCCAATTTCAATAAGGAGTGGGTCCATCAGCAAATAGATCAAGGAAATACATTCACTTATTATGGGAATGTCCCGATCGAGAAACAAGTAAAGAAGAATACAAAAACAGCAGCAAACAAAACGGGAACAAGTAAGAGTACGGACAAAAAAACATCCACGAATACACCAGCGGGATTTTCAGAGAATGATATCAACCTATTGGCGCAGGCGGTCCACGGCGAAGCCCGTGGGGAACCATACGAAGGAAAGGTTGCTGTTGCTGCGGTCATCTTGAATAGAGTAGAAAGCCCTTCTTTCCCGAATAACATCTCAAGTGTCATTTTTGAGCCTTTGGCTTTTACAGCTGTTGCGGATGGGCAGATATGGCTTGAACCTGATGAATCGTCAAGAAAAGCGGTTTTGGATGCAATAAATGGAATGGATCCGTCAGGGAATGCCACTTATTATTTCAACCCGAAAACAGCAACCAGTGAATGGATCTGGTCAAGACCGCAGATCAAACAAATAGGCAATCATATTTTTTGCGAGTAGAAGGGTGGAAGCAACATGTTTAAAAATGTAATTATAGCCATTCTGGCAGTAGCATTGGTCGGTACCGGCTATTGGGCATATCAGGAACATGGGCAGCGTGTCGCAGTGCTCAATGCAGCGGAAAACCAATATCAAAGGGCATATCATAATCTAACCTATCAATTCGATTTACTGAACGACAAAATCGGCACAACACTTGCCATGAATACAGGAAAGACGCTTTCTCCGGCTTTATCGGATGTTTGGAGGATCACATCTGAGGCACAGAATGAAATCGGACTTCTGCCGCTATCCGTTGTGCCTATTAACAAAACGGAAGAATTCCTTTCGGATATCGGTAAATTCTCCTATCAGACAGCGGTGAGGGATTTGGAGAAAGAACCGCTTAGTGATGAAGAATATAAACAACTTGAGGACTTATATGAACAATCCGGAGACATCCAGAATGAACTGCGGGCAATTCAATATAAGGTAATGAAGAATAATCTTCGCTGGTCGGATGTTGAAGCGGCCTCTGCAAGTGATGAAGAACCGAAAGATAATACAATCATGGACGGTTTTTCCACAGTAGAAAAGAAAGTGACAGGTTACTCGGAAGCATCGCAATTCGGTCCTTCCCACACAGCCAATCAACAAAAAGACGAACGGTATAGAAATATAAAGGGCGAGAATATCTCAAAAGAAAAGGCGGTCGCGATCGCCAAACGTTTCATCGATTATGATGAGAGAGCGGTTGTGAGTGTACAGGAAAGCAGAAAAGAAAGTGACTTCCCATTTTATAGTGTGAATCTGCGTGATCCCGATAGTGATAGTGAACTTGCGATTGACATCACGAAGGCTGTCGGATATCCGATTTTACTCATGAATACAAGGGATGTGGGTGAAGCAAAAATATCCCTGAACAAAGCTGGGGAAATCGCAAAGGATTTCCTTAAGAAACAAAATTACACCTCGATGGAGCTGTTTGAAAGCACACAGTATGATTCTGTCGGATTGTTCAATTTTGTCTATACAGAGAACGGGGTACGCGTGTACACGGACTCGATTAAAGTGAAGGTTGCTCTCGACAATGGCGGGGTCATCGGATATTCGGCTGAAGAGTATCTGAAGACGAATAAAGAAAGAGACCTTAAAGAACCGAAATTATCGTTCGAGGAAGTAAAATCGAAGGTCAGTCCAAAGCTTAAAATCATGGAGAACCGATTGGCAGTCATAGCGGATACAAGAGGGGAAGAAGTGCTTTGTTATGAAATCCTAGGGCTATTGAATGATGAAACATATCGTATCTTCGTCAATGCAGATAATGGAGAAGAAGTACTGATCGAGAAAATGGACGAATCGGAACCGGCTTACGAAAACTTGTGAAGTAGGTAAAATTATCTAGGGAAATGTACTTATGTACTTTCCCTTTTTTTGTGAATCTGCGATAATGATAAAAAAGGATTATTTTTACAATCCATAAAGGTGAAAGGGGGCAATATCTTTGAAAATCGGGGACAAAATCATCATCGAACCAAAGCATTCATTTCAAAAGGAGCGTTATCGTTCAAAAGTGCTGGAAATGGACGGGGATACTTTTTGCATTGATTATCCCTTAAATGAAAGAACGAATAAAACCATATTTTTGACTAATGGATCCCAATTGAAGATTACATATAGAAGCAGCGGGACAGTGTACATATTCGATACGGAAGTACTCGGCAAGATGAAGGCGGATATTCCGCTGATTCAATTGGTGATGCCGGAGAAAAAGGAACATATAAAAATCCAAAGACGTGAGTATGTGAGGATCCGGACGAGTGCGGATGTTGCCGTACATAGCCACCGTGATGACTTTTCCCCATTCACAGCCGTCACAAGCGATGTCAGCGCCGGGGGAGCGGCAATCTACCTCCCGAAGGGGAAAGAGATGGTGGAAGGAAGCATGCTTTCACTATGGATGGCTTTACCGCTGAAAAACGGTGAAATACATTTTGTTAAGCTGGATTGTGAACTGGTCAGGGTGATTAGGGAAGAAGATGACACACGCTTCGATATGATAACGGTGAAATTCATCAATATGAAAAATGAGGATAGGCAGAATCTGCTCCGTTATTGTTTCGAAAAGCAATTGGAGAATAGAAAGAAAGGCATTTCCTGATGCAAGTATTTCACTTGCTGAATAAAAAGAGGAGAACTGCCCATCCTAGATAAAAAAACAAAAGGATGGGGGTCCATGAAGAGAATCGAACGGTTAATCATTAATCTGACTGTGATCCAGCTCTTTTTTCTGCTCTTTTTTCAGTTGATTTTCCATCGGGAAGATTCATTTATAGAATTAAAGAAGTTGGCTGAATATGAGGGGGTATACCGGGATAACTATCCTAGGGCGGCGGAAGTGCTCGAAGATTTACCTGATTGGAACAGATGATATTAGGGCTTCAGCTTAATGCTGGAGTTTTTTGTTTACCCGGGCACCATGCACCGGATTTTATGATAGAATGTTAATTGGTATTTCAAAAGATATTTATTGTAGTGCAGTCACAGGAGGTATTATGGAAAAGAGAATATCAGTTGCTATAGATGGTCCGGCCGCTGCAGGAAAAAGCACGGTCGCGAAAATAGTCGCAGAACATTTCAACTATGTGTATGTGGATACCGGGGCGATGTACAGAGCCCTCACATTAAAGGCGCTCGAGCGGGGAGTCAATGTAGAGGATGAGCAAGCGCTGCATCGTCTGCTGCTGGAGATCGATATCCATCTTGAGCCGAGTCCTGCAGGACAGCTCGTATATATAGATGGAGCAGACGTAACGGAAGCAATCAGAAGAGCGGATGTCACAAATAACGTCTCCGCTGTTTCCAAGCATTCCACCATCCGAGGAGTGATGGTCGAGAAACAGCAAAAGCTTGCGGAAAACGGAGGAATCGTCATGGACGGCCGAGATATCGGCACGCATGTTCTGCCGGGTGCCGAGCTGAAGCTCTTCCTTATTGCAAGCGTGGATGAACGTGCCAAAAGAAGACATGAGGAAAACATGGCCAAAGGGTATCCCTCAGATCTTCTGAAGTTGAAACAAGAGATTGCAGCAAGGGATAAATATGATTCGGAGCGGGAAGTTGCTCCTTTAAGAAAAGCGGAAGATGCGGTCGAAATCGATACGACATCCATGGATATTCAGTCAGTGGCGGAGAAAATCATGCAATTGGTCAAAGAAAGGATTTGTCAATCATGAGTGTATACTCTTTCGCCAAGAACTTAGTTTATTTGGTGCTGAAGCCAATCTATCGATTCGATGTGATTGGACAGGAGAATTTCCCTAAAGAGGGAGGAGTTCTGTTGTGCTCCAATCATATCGAGAATCTTGATCCTCCTGTGGTCGGGATCAATAGTCCGAGGGATGTCCATTTCATGGCAAAGGAAGAGTTGTTTTCAGCCCCTATTCTGAAACAGCTTCTTCCAAGATTGCTTGCATTCCCGGTCAAACGCGGGATGAGTGACAGGGAAGCCCTGAGACAAGGTCTCGGCTTACTGAAGGATGGAAAGGTATTGGGCCTGTTTCCTGAAGGTACGAGAAGTAAGGATGGACAATTGCAGAAAGGACTTGCCGGAGCCGGTTTCTTTGCATTAAGAACGGATGCTGCGGTTGTTCCATGTGCGATTATTGGTCCATACAGGAAATTCAAAAAACTGAAGATTGTTTTCGGGGAGCCGATCCGATTCGAGGAATATAAACAAGAAGGAAAGAAATTGAACGCAGAAGAAGCCACGAACATCATTATGGAGAATATCGCTAAATTGATTGAGGAACATAAATGAACCACATTCCTTGACAAACCGCCTGACATATAAGGATTATATAGAGGGATGTATCTCTTTGCAGAGCGTCTCTTGGCGGAAGAGGATACATGCAGCTAATTTCCCATTTTTACCAAAAAGATGTTTGAATATCCTTGGGAAAGGATATAGCATTGATAATACATCCATTCAACAAATAAAAAAGCTTTTCAGCAGTCATGGGTAAGGAGGAGTACATATGAACGAAGAAGAATACGAAGTGCAAGGATTCAAAGTTGGAGACATCGTTGAAGGCACCGTCACAAAAGTGGAAGATAAGCAAGTGATTGTAGACGTGGAGAAGAGCAAGGTTGACGGAATCATTCCGATCAGCGAGCTTAGCAGCCTGCATGTAGAAAAAGCTTCAGATGTGGTCTCTGAAGGAGATAAACTCAAACTTGAAGTGACGAAAGTTGAAGAGGAAAGCCTGATTCTTTCGAAGCGTAAAGTGGATGCTCATCATGCGTGGGATAAGCTTGTACAACAGTTCGAGGATGGCGAAATCATTGAAGCGGAAGTGAAAGATGTAGTCAAAGGCGGTCTTGTGATCGATCTTGGAGTACGCGGATTCGTTCCTGCTTCCTTAGTGGAAGATCATTATGTGGAAGATTTCTCGGATTACAAAGGGAAAACACTTCCGTTTAAAATTGTAGAAATCGAGAAGGAAAGCAATCGCCTCATTCTTTCTCATCGTGCCGTCGTGCAGGAGGAAAAGAATAAAACAAAACAAAACCGTCTTTATGAAATCCAGCCGGATCAAGTGATTGAAGGTACAATCCAAAGACTGACAGATTTCGGGGCATTTGTTGATATCGGCGGTATCGACGGACTTGTGCATGTTTCCCAATTATCGCATGAACATGTGGATAAGCCATCCGATGTTGTCAGCGAAGGGGATGTGGTCTCCGTCAAAGTGCTGTCCGTTGATCCAGATAATGAAAGAATTTCTTTGTCCATCAAAGAAACATTGCCTGGACCATGGGAAAACATTGCAGAGAAGGCGCCTAGGGGAGCTGTGTTGGACGGAACGGTTAAACGGCTTGTCTCCTTCGGTGCTTTTGTTGAAATCTTCCCTGGTGTTGAAGGACTTGTCCATATCTCCCAAATATCGAACAAACATATCGGCACACCACATGAAGAACTCTCCGAAGGACAGCAAGTGCAAGTGAAAGTGCTGGATGTGAACGAAGACGAGCAAAGACTATCTTTAAGCATCAAGGAACTGCTCGAGAAGGAAGAAGAGGAGTATCATTCTTATAAAATGCCTGAAGAAACAACAGGATTCCAATTCAGCGATGTAATTGGAGATCAGCTCAAGAAATTCAGAAAATAATGATCGGGTGATGACATTGTCAAGGAAGAGCCGCAAGCTGGAGCATATGAAGTATGCTCTGACAACGGGTCAAATTAATAAAAACGGTTTAGAGGATATTTCATTTGTTCATAACAGCCTACCGCTGCTGAAAACGGATGATGTCTCACTTTCATTGGAAATCGGTGGACTTGTTTTAAGTTCACCGATTTTTATAAACGCAATGACTGGCGGCGGAGGAAAGGAAACATTTTCCGTCAATCAGCAGTTAGCCATAGCCGCAAGGGAATGCGGGATTGCTATGTCGGTTGGTTCACAAATGGCGGCAGTGCGTGATTCGTCTCAGATGGATACGTATCAGATCGTCCGAAGGGAGAATCCGAATGGATTCATCATGGCGAATATCGGTGGTGAAGCATCGGTCGATGAGGCGAAGAAAGCGGTGGACATGCTTCAGGCAGATGCCTTGCAGGTCCATCTCAATGTCATCCAGGAACTTGTGATGCCTGAAGGGGACAGGGATTTCCGCAATATCCTCGTGAATATCGAAGAAATAGCTGCTGCTATTCATGTACCGGTCATCGCGAAAGAAGTCGGCTTCGGAATGAGCAAAGAAACGGTTCGTCAGCTGATGAAGGCTGGAGTTTCTGCGGTGGATGTCGGAGGATTTGGAGGCACCAATTTCGCGATGATCGAAAATGAGCGCCGGCGAAGAATGATGTCCCACTTCAATGATTGGGGAATCTCTACCGCAGCTTCCATCATGGAGGCGGTATCTGCAGGGAACTTGCCGATATTGGCTTCCGGAGGGCTTCAAAGCGGAATGGACGCAGCCAAGTGTTTAGCCTTAGGTGCAATCGGGACGGGATTTGCGGGGTATTTACTGGCAGTCCTTGATCGTGGCGGGATCGACTCCTTGATCGAGGAAGTCGATTATATCCATGAGGAAATCAAATTCATTATGACAGCACTGGGCTGCAGGAAACTCAATGACCTCAAACATGTGCCGACAGTGATATCGGGAAACACCTACCATTGGGCAGCACAAAGAGGACTCCTGTAATAGAAAAGGATTGTACAGAAATATATACTGGGCAATCCTTTTTTGCGTTGTGAATGCAAGATAAAAAAGAGGCTGCTCGAATTGGCAGCCTCTTGAACCTGTTCATCATCTTCTGTTATCATTCATCTTCCGTGCTTCCTCGGGTGTATCGAGCCTGGCAGCACCCGGATATTCTAAAGACTGATCCCGATCCGATTCGGTTCTTCTGCTTTGCTTCAGCTTTTTCTCTTGGCGGTCTTTCCCCATTTTGCACCTCGCTTTCCGTTTGGTCCGGCAACATGTTTTTATTTTCTCTCTTTTGTCCATACTGTTTGATGAAAAGAGGGATTAGAAATGGAAGGATATGTTTTCTTGTGGAGCTGCTGGTTCTTGTTCATTCTTCTTACTTGTTTCTATCATAAACATGTTCCGGCCGCTTTTATTTACCATCTCTTAATAGTCATTTTCCTTTCGCCGTATTTCATTCCAGTTAATATATGGGAAGTTAATTTGGCGGTAATGTATATCTTAGGGACAGCTATGTATTATTGCGGCAAGCTGCCGATGAAGAGCTTGCTATATGTGGTGTTCTGCTGCTTCATCATTGCGTTTGCCAAAGCCAGTTACATCCTTTACGGACTGTTGGAACCTTTATGGTATATGTGGGCGCCTGAGTGGATCGGCACCATCCTGCTTGTATATCTATCGGTCATGCTGCACAAACAGCATATGCAGCGTATGTTACTCTTCGTGTTGGGCATCGTAATCAGTGATGTTTTGCTGACATATGCATATGCCCGTTCCTGGCTGGCCTTTCAGCCATTCAGTTTGGAATTATTAGATCAATTGTCTGTCGGTGTACTGTTCCTTTCTTTTCTGTACAGTATGGAACAGCTGAAACAATATAAATGGACGCAATATAAAACAACCAGAAGAAAGAGGTTTAACGCATGAATGAGTATTTTCTTCCGATCATTGCAGGATTGGCTGCGGGTATCATTAGCAGATTATTTACGTTGAGGGGCGACTATCGTCAGTACCCCACTTACTTACACGGAAAAATCATTCATTTGGCTCTTGGTGTGATTGCGGCGGGGCTTGGAAGCATCGTTGTTCCGGCTTTGATTCTGGAGGAATACACGGCAATCACATTCCTGACGATTGCTGCTTCGCAATTTCGTGAAGTAAGGAATATGGAACGGAACACCTTGACCGGGTTGGATGAACTGGAGCTGGTAAAGCGCGGGAATACATATATTGAAGGAATCGCTATCGCATTCGAAGGCAGGAACTATTTGGTCATTCTAACGTCAATGCTGACGACAGCCTCCTGTATCTTTATCAATGTTTGGGTAACACTTGTCGTCTTCATCCTTTGTATCCTATTATCAAGATCATTAATGTCGGGAGCGACGCTGAAGGATATTGTGGATATCACCTATATGGAGCCTCGATTCGATGGTGCAGGATTATATGTGGACAATATTTATATCATGAATATCGGTCTTCCTCAAAGGCAGGAAGAAATCTTACGCTATGGAATGGGCTTTATTCTGAAACCGAAACGGTTCAATGACCGGACCACAATTGCCAATTTAGGGCAGCGCCAGGCAATTCTTCACGATACAGCCATCGCTCTGGGCGTATATAGAGATTCCGGTACTCCAGCTTTAGTTCCGCTGGCAAAGCGGGATTTGGATGACGGCAGGGTTGCTGTCTTTATCCTGCCTCAGGATAAAGACATCGACAAGGCTCTCAAGGTCATAGGCAATGTACCGACACTCGAGAATGCGATACGGCTTCCCAGCAAAATCGATCATGATGAGAAAGGGATGTTATAAATGATCATCGAGAAATATATCCTTGCAGTGATTACGACCGACTCGAACAAGGTTCCGGTTGCACCTGCTGTGTTCCATTGTGATACAATAGAAGAAATGAATGATGTCGGCAATAATCTTGAAGCGATTTTGGATGGGATTGCCCACAAAATAAGTGAAGAGATTTATATTATCGTGAAACATTAAACGAGTGATGTTATTGTTGAATAGAAAAAAGTCTGTTACTATAGGATAGTTAACCCTTCTTATTATAAGAAGGGTTGTTTTGCAGAGGGGACTTAGAGGGAACTGCATAATGAATGGTACCTCAGGCGAAATGATGAAGGCTTTAACCTGTCTCCTTAAGCAAATGATGGAGAAGCAATTCATTTATATAAAAGAAATGCTGTGAAAAGTAAATAAAGGAAGGGTGATGATCATGCCAAAACCAGTAGTTGCGATAGTTGGACGTCCGAACGTCGGTAAATCCACTATTTTTAATCGTATAGTAGGAGAACGTGTCTCGATTGTCGAAGATATTCCGGGAGTAACCCGTGACAGGATTTATAGTTCGGGGGAATGGCTTACACATGAGTTCAATATTATAGATACAGGCGGAATCGATTTGGGGGATGAGCCATTTCTTGAGCAAATCCGTCAGCAGGCGGAAATCGCCATCGACGAAGCCGATGTTATCATTTTTATGACAAATGGAAGAGAAGGTGTGACGGCTGCCGATGAAGAAGTGGCCAAAATCCTTTATAAGTCCAAGAAGCCGGTTGTACTGGCTGTGAATAAAGTGGACAATCCTGAAATGCGCGATCAAATATTCGATTTCTATTCTTTAGGATTCGGTGAACCATACCCGATTTCGGGAACACACGGCTTAGGCCTCGGCGACCTGTTAGATGCCGCAGCGGAGCATTTTCCGAAGTATGGCGGTCAGGAATATGATGAAGGAATCATTAAATTCTCACTGATCGGCCGTCCTAATGTAGGAAAGTCTTCCTTGGTAAACGCATTGCTTGGGGAAGACCGTGTAATCGTCAGTGATATTGAAGGCACTACTCGTGATGCAATCGATTCACCGTTGAAATTCAATGGAAAAGATTATGTGATCATTGATACGGCGGGTATGAGGAAGAAAGGAAAAGTGTATGAAAGCACTGAGAAATACAGTGTCCTTCGTGCATTGAGAGCAATTGAGAGATCAGATGTTGTGCTCGTTGTTCTGAATGCGGAAGAAGGAATACGCGAACAGGATAAAAAAATCGCCGGGTATGCACATGAAGCAGGGCGTGCTGTCATCATTGTTGTGAACAAATGGGATGCTGTCGAGAAAGATGAGAAAACGATGAAGGAGTTCGAACAGAACATCCGTGAACATTTCTTGTTCTTGGATTATGCGCCGATCATCTTCCTGTCAGCGTTGACAAGGAAACGGATCCATACATTGATCCCTGTCATCGACAAGGCCAGCGAAAGCCACTCTATGCGCGTACAGACGAATATCCTGAATGAAGTCGTGATGGATGCTGTGGCTATGAATCCGACACCGACACATAAAGGGCAGCGACTCAAGATTTTCTATACGACACAGGTCGCGGTTAAACCGCCTGCATTTGTTGTTTTCGTAAATGATCCGGAATTGATGCACTTCTCTTATCAGCGTTTCTTAGAGAACCGTATCCGGGACGCGTTTGACTTCGAAGGGACACCGATCAGAATCTTTGCCCGTAAAAGAAAATAAATAAAGGTCGTGATGAACATGGAATTAAAGAAAAAAGTGACAGTTGCCGGCGCAGGCAGCTGGGGTACTGCGCTTGCCATGGTTCTTGCTGACAACGGTCATGATGTTAGGCTATGGGGAAACAATGAAGAACAAATCATTGAAATCAATAAAAAACATAAGAACAGCATGTATCTTCCAGATGTGGAGCTTCCGGAGAGCATCAAGGGATATATCAGTCTGGAAGATTCCCTTGAAGGGGTGGAAACAGTAATCCTGGCTGTCCCGACGAAAGCGATCCGTGAAGTGGTGAAACTCCTGAATAATGCTTCTAAGAATCAGATCACCATTGTTCATGTGAGCAAGGGAATTGAGCCGGATTCATTATTGAGGATTACTGAAATGATTGAGGAAGAAGCGGATCCTGAAGTGGTGAAGGATGTTGTTGTCCTTTCGGGTCCTAGTCACGCTGAAGAAGTCAGTCTGCGCCATCCGACGACTGTCACGGTTTCCTCGAAAAACATGGAGGCTGCCGAACGGATCCAGGATCTGTTCATAAATCAGAATTTCCGTGTCTACACGAATCCCGACCTGATCGGTGTGGAAATAGGTGCAGCATTGAAGAATATTATTGCACTTGCTGCAGGAATCACGGACGGTCTGGGTTATGGCGATAATGCAAAAGCTGCCTTGATGACAAGAGGACTGGCGGAAATTGCCAGACTCGGAACTGTGATGGGTGCCAATCCGCTGACGTTTGCTGGATTGACCGGCATCGGTGATCTAATTGTCACTTGCACAAGTGTCCACTCCCGTAACTGGAGAGCCGGGAATATGCTTGGGAAAGGGCAGAAACTTGAAGATGTCCTCGCCAATATGGGGATGGTCGTTGAAGGGGTACGTACGACGAAAGCAGCTTACCAGCTTGCCAAAAAGTACAATGTGAAGATGCCGATCGCCGAAGCATTGCACGGGGTTCTGTTTGAAGGTGTCGATGTGAAGGATGCAGTCGATAACCTAATGTCAAGGGACCGTAAATCGGAGATGGATGACTTGTTCAATATACTCCAAATGTCAAATAAATGAATATTTTAGGGCAAATGGAGATACTTCCTGTATCCTATTTGCATATTATGCTATGAAAATTACGGCTCAACAGCCAGTGATGGACATTAGTCGAAAAAACGGAGGAGCTTTAGAGCTTCTCCGTTTTTTTAGATTTATTCTCAAGGGGAAGCTTTAGTTTATAAATTGGAAAGATTGTACTATAATGGAAAAGTGCATCTTGATAGACAATGATTGGCGGAGAGATGCCCCCGATTTTCGTACGATTAGGAGTGAAGAACAGTGAGTTTAGCTTTACAGAAGATGTGGATCTCGTTCATCGCGATGTTTTTTATGTTTGTATCCATTTTCTCCATTTATTTCAGCCGTTATAAATTTAAAAAGAAAATTCCGAAAATACTCACAGCAATTGTTGCATATGTCTTGATGATTTCTGCAGGACTCATCATTTTACTGGTCGTATTGAGCGGACCGACAAATCAGTGAAGATGAGGTAGTGATAATGAAAAAAATAACAAATGTAATCGCAATAGTGCTGCTTATGTCGCTGCTGACAGGATGCCTGTATCCTTCGGAGCAGAAATCCGAGAATCAAATCGCTTTTGAAGATCAAGTGAATGCGGTGCAAAATGCCGTAGATCGTTTCCGTGAAGAGGAAGGCGGTCTTCTGCCGATCAAAACACAGGAAGCGGACGTGGACATGTACCAGAAGTATATGATCGATTTTTCTAAATTGAAGAAGTACATGGCTGAACCGCCTGGCAGTGCATACGAAGTCGGCGGGACACTGCAATATGTTATCATTAATCCGGAAACGGATCCGACCGTCAAAGTATTCGATTTGCGAATCAGCCAGGCCATACAGGATTATTATCTGAAACTTAGAATCTATATGGATAGCAATCAATATTTACCTTTCAAGGAACAGTTGAGTACATATGTATTCCTCCTGGATCACGAGAAGCTGGGCTATGAGGAAGCTCCGTTGGTGAAAAGTCCTTACACAGGGAACGATCTGCATATAGTGGTTGATCAGGATCAAAATATCCACATTGATTATACCCCTGACCTGAACGAGGTGCTGAAAGACAAAAAGAATGACGTCAAGAAAGGCGACGACATACGAACCATTCTGGCGGAAGATTCACTGTATGTTCCTGCATATTCCCTCCCATACACAGTGGATGAGAACAATCAGCCGGTTTTCATGAAAAAATAGGAATAACCCTTCTCCTGCAAAATACACTGTAGGAGAAGGGTTATTTATTTTCACCTGCAGGCAGTTTAGCAGGCTGGTCATGATGCGCTCCCTTTTAATCTATCAATAATAACAATTATGCACTTGCTGACATGATAAAAGAACGGCCCGAATATGGGAACGGACGAAATAGTTGGCATAATGTCATGGGACAACATCATATTTATTAGCAGTATGCAATTGATCAATCAATTTGGATCGTAAACTAAGGCATTCTGAATCGGGAGGGAATCTCGTGGAAAAAGTGGATATTTTTAAAGATATAGCAGAACGGACCGGGGGCGATATTTATTTGGGGGTAGTCGGGGCGGTCCGGACCGGCAAATCAACATTTATAAAGAAATTTATGGAACTGGTCGTCATTCCTAATATGGAGAATGAAGCTGATAAGGCCAGGGCATTGGATGAGCTTCCGCAAAGTGCGGCCGGTAAGACCATTATGACAACCGAGCCTAAATTCGTGCCGAATTCCGCTGCCGCAGTGAAGGTGGAGGACGGTCTCGAGGTAAATATCAGACTTGTAGACTGTGTGGGGTATACAGTACCCGGTGCGAAAGGATACGAAGATGAAAATGGACCGAGAATGATCACGACACCATGGTATGAAGAGCCCATTCCTTTCCATGAAGCTGCGGAAATAGGGACCAGGAAGGTGATTCAAGACCACTCTACAATTGGTGTGGTGGTGACTACGGATGGAACAATCGGTGAAATTCCGAGACGGGATTATCTCGAAGCGGAAGAAAGAGTGATAGAAGAACTGAAAGAAGTGGGAAAACCCTTCATCATCGTAATCAATTCAGTGCAGCCTTATCATCCGGATACGGAAGCATTAAGAGATAAACTTCAGGAGAAGTATAATATCCCTGCCCTTGCCATGAGTGTGGAAAGTATGCGGGAAGCGGATATCCTGAATGTACTGAGGGAAGCTTTGTATGAGTTTCCGGTACTTGAAGTCAATGTGAACCTTCCGAGCTGGGTGATGGTACTGCGGGAGAACCATTGGCTGAGGGAGAGCTATCAAACGGCGGTCAAGGAAACAGTGAAGGATATCAAAAGGCTGCGGGATGTCGACCGCGTGGTGCAGCAGTTCCACGATTTCGATTTCATCGACAGCGCTTCGCTGGCCGGTATGGAAATGGGGCAGGGCATCGCAGAAATCGATTTGTTTGCTCCAGATGAACTGTATGACTCCATCCTTAAGGAAATTGTCGGTGTCGAAATCAGGGGCAAAGATCATCTGCTTGAATTGATGCAGGATTTTGCACATGCCAAGGCAGAATATGACCAGATTTCTGATGCTTTGAAGATGGTGAAACAGACGGGTTACGGAATTGCGGCGCCTTCGCTTTCCGAAATGAGTCTGGACGAACCGGAAATCATCCGGCAGGGACATCGATTCGGTGTCCGCTTAAGAGCTGTGGCCCCGAGCATCCATATGATTAAAGTAGATGTGCAATCTGAATTTGCGCCAATCATCGGCACAGAGAAGCAAAGTGAAGAACTTGTCCGTTACTTGATGCAGGATTTCGACGATGATCCGCTTTCCATATGGAATTCCGAAATTTTCGGGAGATCATTGAGCAGCCTGGTCAGGGAAGGAATCCAGGCAAAACTGACTTTAATGCCGGAAAACGCCCGATATAAATTGAAAGAAACACTCGAACGCATCATAAACGAAGGATCCGGCGGCATGATTGCCATCATCCTCTAGGACGCTGAAGGTCTATAGAAGTTTTTGGTGTACAAACAAAGACTTTCAGCCGCAGAGCAGCCACCCGTGATCACGGGTGGCTTTAATTTGGTTTTATAACTTTGTTAGACTATATTATTGCGCTTAGTCAGATGATTGAAGCCCCCGTTCGCATCGAAAATCAATCCTGACCTTTTATTATTTTAGAATTAAATTAATATCCACTTTTTACCTTCAAAAGCAATATTCCATGATCAAAAGACGATTATGACCTTTTTTTATGAAAACATGAATAAAATGCATATACATAGGGTAAAACCGTTAAGAGATGTGCTAAATATAAAATATATGTAACAAATCATTAAAAGATGACATTATTTATTGAATTCTCTTGATAACACGTTTTTATTATGATAATCTACTAACAGTAAACGGGCTGAAACACCAAGGAATCCCGTCGTTACATAGGTTTTTAGCTAAATCCGTGACTGCCGGCGTTCCTTTTCGCTTTTTCCGAAAGGTAAGGATCAGAAGGCATTCAATGCGGAGTATAGTTAATTATAAATTAAAATAAAACCATTCATTGGACAACATGTATACAGGATGACTGAAATGTTGCAAATGAAATTCCTTTGGGAGGAGGTGAATGGCATGAACAAAACAGAACTTATTAATGCAGTTGCGGAAGCTAGCGAGCTTTCAAAGAAAGATGCGACTAAAGCTGTTGATGCTGTTTTCGATACAATCTTGGACACTTTGAAAAATGGTGATAAAGTACAGCTTATCGGTTTCGGTAACTTCGAAGTACGTGAGCGCGCTGCCCGTAAAGGACGCAACCCGCAAACAGGTGATGAAATCGAAATCGCTGCAAGCAAAGTTCCTGCATTCAAACCAGGAAAAGCGCTTAAAGATGCAGTTAAATAATTTACATATTCATTAAAATATGTAGAATCAGAAAAGGACCATTTAATTATGGTCCTTTTTTGCTATGAAATGATGAAGCTATGATATGATGAAAAGGCATGCTTTATTATGATCAAAATAAAATCGCGAACGGAAAGATATATTGCACGACAGCGAATACATTGGAGGATCGGTTGGTTATGGGAAAAGTCAATCATGAACAAATTGAAACTGCAGTAAAGATGATACTCGAAGCGGTTGGGGAAGATCCAAATAGAGAAGGATTGCTTGATACACCAAAGCGTGTTGCCCGGATGTATGAAGAAATCTTCTCGGGGCTCAATCAAGATCCTAAAGAATATTTTCAGACAATATTCGGCGAGGAACATGAAGAGCTTGTCCTTGTGAAAGACATTCCGTTCTTCTCGGTATGTGAACATCATCTTGTACCATTCTACGGGGTTGCCCATGTAGCGTATATCCCGAAAAACGGGCGTGTGACCGGATTAAGTAAGCTGGCTAGGGCAGTGGATGCTGTCTCCAAACGTCCTCAGCTACAGGAAAGAATCACTTCCACCATAGCGGACAGCATCATGGATACACTTGAGCCGCATGGCGTCATGGTAGTGGTGGAAGCGGAACATATGTGCATGACGATGAGGGGCGTGAAGAAGCCGGGTGCCAAGACGGTCACATCTGCCGTAAGGGGCACATTGGCCGCTGATTCCAGATCTCGTGCAGAAGTGTTATCATTGATTAAATAAAGGTTGTCAGAGGTGAAAAAATGGCTGAGAAAACGGTGGATTATATAGTCATCAAAGCGAAGGAAAATGGCGTGAACGTGATCGGGCTTACCCGCGGGACAGATACAAGGTTTCACCATTCGGAGAAGCTTGACAGCGGTGAAGTGATGATTGCTCAGTTCACGGAACATACTTCCGCAATTAAAGTAAGAGGACACGCACAAATCTACACTCCGTTCGGTGAAGTGGAAAGCAAGAAGGAATAAGCGTTTTCCTGCTTATTCCTCCGGGCTTCCGCAAAGCCGGACCGAGTCAATTATGTTATAATGACAGTGAATTCACCATTGTTCGACAAATGGAACGCAGTCATTACAACCGATACATATATTAAAAGCAAGGGTGGTAGAACGTGGACGTTTCCAAATATTCCAAAGAACTGTATGACCATATCATGTCGACAGCCCGTCATCCTTTTTTGAGCCGGCATCTGAAAGAGCCTGCCCTTGATATGGATAAATTGAAATTGCTGATTCTTATTCTGCAGCGGCTTGATATAAACCAAAAAGTGCGGAGACAATCCATCACGGCTGCCATGCTGGTTCAGACTGCCCTTGAACTTCATGATGAAGTGAGGGAGTTTGCTTCGGGAGAAGACGAAAAGATGCTTCGGGATCGGCAGCTTACAGTCTTGGCAGGGGATTATTACAGCGGTCTGTATTATTTCATCCTCTCTGATCTTGGTGATATCAAATTGATCAAAGCATTGGCTGAAGGGATTAAGCATGTGAATGATCAAAAAATCCGACTTGGTCAGAAAACAGCGGCAGGTCCGGAAGAGTTACTGGATTGTCTCAGGAAGATAGAATCTTCTTTATTGGTGAAAGCCGGCCAGGCCTTCGGAGTGGATGAGTATACTGCTTTCATCGGCGATACACTCTTGCTGCAGCGGCTGAAAAAAGAAAGACATGCAGACGGACGGAAGGGTGGATCTGCTTTCTATGACGCATATTCCTATATGCGATTCGGGAAGGATTTCCGTGATCTGGAAGATCCGCAGCGGTCACAACTGCAAAATGAATGGATTGGACATATAGAGAGACTTCGAAAAGACTGTATGAAGCAGATACGGGAACTGTCGAAAAAAGAACCAAATATCCAGGCGTTTCTGCCGGAAGGTTCCGAGGAGAAAATGACTATATATAAGTTGGCGGAAGAAGGGTAGAAAATGCAACAATCCAAAGAAGAAAAAGTGCATAAAGTTTTCGAAAATGTTTCCGAAAACTATGACAAAATGAACTCGATCATCAGTTTCCAGCAGCATGTGAAATGGCGGAAGACCACAATGAAAATGATGATGGTCGAAAAAGGGTCACGTTGTCTGGATGTATGCTGCGGAACAGGTGACTGGTCGATTGCCTTAAGCGAGGCTGTAGGCCCCGAAGGACAAGTCACTGGGCTGGACTTCAGTGAGAATATGTTGAAGGTCGGGCGTGAGAAGGTGAAACAGGCGGGATTGAAGAACGTCACCCTTATGCATGGGAACGCAATGGAACTTCCTTTTCCGGATGATTCATTCGATTATGTCACAATCGGTTTCGGACTGCGGAATGTCAAGGATTATCTTCAGGTCCTGAAAGAAATGAGAAGGGTGCTTAAGCCCGGAGGAATGGCTGTTTGTCTGGAAACTTCACAGCCGACGATGCCGGTCTTCAGACAAGGGTTCTATTTCTACTTCAAATTCATCATGCCGATGCTGGGTAAATTGCTGGCTAAAAGCTATGATGAATACGCATGGCTGAATAAATCCACGGAGAATTTCCCTGGGATGAAGGAACTAGCCGGATTATTCAAGGAGGCTGGATTCCAAAAGGTGTCCTATAAGCCTCATACGGGCGGGGTTGCTGCGACTCATTATGGATTCAAAGCGACAGATGAAACTATAAAGTAAAGCTGGTGAAGGAACAGATGAAATTTAAAGTATTATCTTCTTTTTTGGATGGGGATCTGCAATTGGTCGAGAAAACATTGGAATCCAGCATCCAATCGGATAACCGTCTTCTTCAGGAAGCTTCTTTGCATCTGTTGAAGGCCGGCGGGAAAAGGATCCGGCCAGTCTTTGTGCTGCTTTCGGCTAAGTTTGGGGAATACGACATCGAATTGATCAAGAAAGCGGCCGTTTCGCTGGAACTGATCCATATGGCTTCGCTTGTCCATGATGATGTCATTGATGATGCGATGCTGAGAAGGGGAGCTCCCACAATCCAAGCCATATGGGATAATCGGACAGCCATGTATACGGGTGATTATATATTTGCCCGGTCTTTTGAACTGATGACCGATATAGATAACCAGCAGGCCCATAAGCTTCTTGCCAATACGATTGTTGAGGTATGCCTCGGGGAAATAGAGCAGATACGGGACAAGTATATTTTCGACCAAAGCGTACGGAATTACTTCCGGCGCATCAAAAGGAAAACAGCATTGCTGATCGCAACAAGCTGCCAGCTGGGCGGCATCGTATCTGGAGCAGATTCTTCCATACATAAGAAATTATATGATTTCGGATACAACGTGGGCATGTCCTATCAAATCATGGATGATATACTCGATTTCACCGGATCTGAGAAAGTGCTCGGGAAACCGGCAGGAAGCGACTTGAAGCAAGGTAACATCACGCTTCCTGTTCTGTTTGCCCTGGAGGAGGAATCGATAAGACAAGATATTATGTCGGTTCATGAATCCATCTCCGATAAGGATATGAAAGCGGTCATCAAGAAGATCAAGAAATCCGGAGCCATCGAGAAGTCCGCTGAAATCAGTGACCGCTTCATGCAGAGGGCGTTCGCATCCCTTGAAGAGCTTCCTGATATTAAAGCGCGGAAAGCGCTGTACGATATTGCGAAATACATAGGGAAAAGGAAATTCTGAATAGGAAACTTCTGTTCATGTTGCTAAAATTGTGAATCAATGGTACTATTTTCGGTGGTTGTGTTATAAGAAGATTGCCAATATACGTATAGGAGTGGAGTGTTATTATGGAGAAAACATTTTTGATGGTGAAACCTGATGGCGTGCAGCGTCAATTGATAGGGGATATAGTTGCCAGATTTGAAAAGAAAGGTTTCCAGCTTGTCGGAGCAAAATTGATGCAGATTCCTGTTTCACTTGCCGAGCAGCATTATGGAGAGCATAAAGAGCGTCCTTTCTTTGGAGAACTAGTGGAATTCATCACATCTGGTCCTGTGTTCGCTATGGTATGGCAAGGAGAGAACGTCATCTCTACGGCTCGTCATATGATGGGTGCCACAAATCCTAAAGATGCACAACTTGGTACAATCAGAGGGGACTATGCTGTGATTGTTAGCAAGAATATTATTCATGGATCAGATTCTCCGGAGAGCGCAGAGCGCGAAATCGGATTGTTCTTCAAAGAAGAAGAATTGGTGGACTACAGCAAGAATTTGAACGAATGGATTTATTAAATCTTATATAATGGTACCAAATGATGATCCTGCGATTTTTCGCAGGATTTTTTGTTTCAAGGATACGGCTTTCCGATTATTTTCGCTATAATAAGGGGAGTCAGGGAGAGAAAGGGAGCAAGTAAAGATGGGGAATGAATTTTTGGAATTCAGCAGAAAAATGGAACGTTTTACTGGTATCGATCTTACGAAATATAAAGAAGCCCAGATGAAAAGAAGACTTACCACTTTATATGAAAAAAGAGGCTGCAGCAATTTTCTTGAATACTACCATTATCTTCAGAGGAATGAAGAAGGCCTGCAGGAGTTTCTCGACCGCATCACCATCAATGTAACGGAATTCTATCGAAACGCCAAAAGATGGGATGTATTGAAGACTAGTATACTGCCGGAGATTGCGGCCGGAGCGAAGAAGCTTAAGATCTGGAGTGCGGCATGTTCAACAGGAGATGAACCTTATACTCTGGCGATGATAGCAGCTGATGTGATTCCTGGAGTCGCTGTGGAAATAGTGGCCACAGATCTCGATAATCACGTTCTTGCCCATGCAAAACGCGGGCTTTATAATGAACGTGCACTTGCAGAATTGCCCATACATATGAAAAGAAAATATTTTATGCAGGAAGGGAATGATGTTTTCAGAGTATCGGAAGAAGTGAAAAGAAAGGTCTCCTTCAAGAAGCATAATTTGCTTGCCGATCCTTTCGAAACAGAGTGTGATTTGATCGTATGCCGGAATGTCCTGATCTATTTTACGGAGAAAGCGAAGGAAGCGGTGTATCACCAGTTCAGCCATTCCCTCAAGAGCGGAGGCGTTCTGTTTGTCGGAAGCACGGAGCAGATTTTCAACGCTGAAAAATACGGTTTCATCTCGGATGAAACATTCTTTTACAGGAAGATATGAATACATAACATGGAAAGTATTAGAATAATGAAAACATTTAGATTACAGTGTGTGCGCCGTTGTGTTATATTATTACTTAAATGCGTTAAAGTGTAAAAGGAGTGAGAGTATGCGTTATTTGACCGCAGGAGAATCACATGGTCCTCAATTGACAACCATAATCGAAGGGGTGCCGGCCGGCTTATCGATTGTCGCGGAAGATATAAATAAAGAATTATCCCGCAGACAGAAAGGGCATGGAAGGGGAAGACGGATGCAGATAGAGAAAGATACTGTCCGCATCACATCCGGTATCAGACATGCTGCGACTCTCGGGTCCCCGATTGCGCTTGTTGTGGAAAACGATGATTGGAAGCATTGGACCAAGATTATGGGTTCGGAGCCTCTTTCGGAAGAAGAGGCAGAAAATATGCCAAGAACAATCACAAGACCTCGTCCTGGCCATGCTGACTTGAATGGAGGTCTTAAATATGGACACAGAGACCTCAGAAATGTGCTCGAACGTTCATCCGCCAGGGAAACAACGGTAAGGGTGGCTGCAGGCGCAGTGGCAAAGAAGCTGCTGGCTGAACTGGGTATCCAAGTCGCATCCCATGTGGTGAAGATCGGCGGCATACAAGCGGAGCAAGCGGCTTATGAAAGTATAGAAAGCCTGAAGGAAATCACAGAAGCTTCCCCAGTCCGCTGTCTGGATGAAGAAGCTGGCAAGAGAATGATGGATGCGATCGATCAAGCGAAGAAAAATGGAGATTCCATCGGCGGAATCGTGGAAGTGATCGTGGAAGGCATGCCGGCGGGAGTAGGCAGCTATGTCCATTATGACAGGAAACTCGACAGTAAGCTTGCGGCCGCCATATTAAGCATCAATGCTTTCAAAGGAGCGGAAATCGGGATAGGATTCGAAGCTGCAGACCGTTTCGGGAGCGAAGTGCATGATGAAATCGCGTGGAGTGAAGATAAGGGCTACTACAGGCTCAGCAATAGGCTTGGGGGAATAGAAGGCGGAATGAGCAACGGAATGCCGATTGTCGTGAAAGGTGTGATGAAGCCGATCCCTACTCTTTACAAACCTTTGAAGAGTGTAGATATCATGACAAAGGAAACATTCTCGGCCAGCATCGAAAGGTCGGACAGTTGTGCTGTACCAGCCGCCGCCGTTGTTGCGGAAGCCGCTGTGGCATGGGAAATCGCTGCGGCGATCACGGAACAGTTCCCGAGCGATACGATGCAGGGACTCAAATCATATTTATCGGAGTATCGCCAAGCGCAAAAGGAGTACTGAATATGAAACATTTAATGATCGAGACGGAATCCAAGAAGTACCCGGTCTATATCGGAGACGGTGCGGTCTCTATGCTTCCTGAATACTTGGAATCGGTCAAACAATCGATCTCGAATATATGGGTCATTGCGGATGAATTCGTCGCCGGACATTATTTGGAGACCTTGAAGAATACACTGTCTCCTGTTGGTTTGCCGGTTCATATTACGCTGGTGCCCGCCGGTGAGAATGCGAAAACCTTTAAGGAGTATGAGCGCTGCCTCGGGGAAGGACTGATGGCTGAGGCGAACCGAAAGACAGTCATTCTTGCCCTCGGAGGAGGAGCAACAGGGGATTTAGCGGGCTTTGTTGCGGCAAGCTTTATGAGGGGAATCAGATATATACAGATTCCGACGACCCTTTTGGCTCATGACAGTGCAGTGGGAGGCAAGACCGCCATCAATCATGAACTCGGAAAGAATATGGCCGGAGCTTTCCACCAGCCGGAAGCGATCTTCTATGACACACGCTTCTTGAAGACCCTTTCTGCTAAAGAATGGCGTTCCGGTTTTGCCGAAGCGGTTAAACATGCATTGATACAGCAGCCGGAATTGTATGACTGGATGTTGAATGAAATCGGCAGTCTGCAGGATCTGCAGGATGACTGTCTATCACATGTCATCATGCATGGTATACAGGTGAAGGCGGCGATTGTCCGTGAAGATGAAAAGGAAAGCGGTATAAGGGAATATTTAAATTTCGGCCATACTTTGGGACATGCGATCGAGGCAGAATTGGGATATGGCAGAATCACACATGGTGAAGCAGTGATGATCGGAATGCTGTTCGCCATATCTCTCAGCATGGAGCTGAAAGGGCTGGAATTCGATCAAGAGGAATTCAGGGAATACGTGGAGAAGCTGGGCTATTCTTTGGAAATGCCCGTCGATAATTATCAAGCATTGATTAAAATCATGAAGAAAGACAAGAAAACAACAGGAAGCCGGATTCGTTTCATTCTGTTGGAACGAATCGGAAAACCTGCGGCCGTCGAACTCGATGAGAAGGAATTGCTTGCTTACATGCATAAATTTTTATCCATACAGGAGGGAAAAGATGACTAGAGGAGTTCGGGGTGCTGTCACTGTTGAACAGAATGTAGAAAGTGAATTGATTTCAAGAACAGAAGAATGCTTGAGAGAGATGATCAAGAGAAACGGCATTAAAGCTGAAACTGTATGCTCGGTGATCATATCCGTCACAGAAGACTTGGATGCGGCTTTCCCTGCTAAAGCGCTCAGGAAACTGGAAGGGTGGCAATATGTTCCGGTTATGTGCGTCAAAGAAATACCAGTTCCGAATTCCCTGAAGGCATGTGTGAGAATCATGCTGCATTGGAACACGGATAAATCTCAAAAGGAAATTGAACATGTGTATCTTGGAAATGCTGTTACACTGAGACCCGATTTGAATGCCGGTTCTTAGGAAGGCTATCCTTTCAGATAAAGAAGAAATGATTCCATATGGGGAAGGTGCTGTTCGGCTATGAAATGGAAAGAGAATATTCTATCTATCAAAGCGTATCAACCTGGGAGAACAATTGATGAAGTGAAGAAGCAATTTGGTCTGGAGAAGATAACAAAGTTGGCGAGCAATGAGAATCCTTATGGGTGTTCGAACACAGTAAAAGAAACGATTGCGAAGTTCGACGAGTCCTTTGCATTGTATCCGGATGGGGCGGCAAGCCTGCTGAAAGAAGCGCTTGCGAAGCATACCGAATTGCCGAAGGAACAGATCATTCTCGGCAATGGATCGGATGAAATCATTTCCATCATTTCACGCGCCATACTCAAGCCGGGTGTGAATACAGTAATGGCTTACCCGACATTTTCCCAGTACAAGCATAACGCCCTGGTGGAGAATGCACAGGTGAAAGAAGTACCGCTGCAGGAAGGAAGTCACGATTTGGAGGCAATGCTTGCTGCAGTGGATGAAAATACGGCTGTGGTTTGGCTTTGTACACCGAATAATCCGACAGGACGCTACATTCCGGAGTCCGATTTGATCCGATTCCTTGATGCAGTCCCTGAAGATGTGCTGGTTGTGCTTGATGAGGCATACAGGGAATATGTAACAGCAGAAGATTATCCGGATACTGCAGCATTTTTGCAATCGTATCCAAATATCATCATCCTCCGTACATTCTCCAAGATATACGGATTGGCAAGTTTCCGTGTCGGTTATGGGTTGGCGAATGAGGAAATCATAGCCAGGCTTGATCCGGTGAGGGAGCCATTCAATGTGAACAGCGTGGCACAGCGAGTTGCCGCTGCGGCTCTTCATGATCAAACGTTTATAGGAGAGTGCAGAAGAAGGAATCGGGAAGGAATGGCACAATACGAAGCATTCTGTGCGGAGGAAAACCTTTCTTATTACCCTTCGCAAGGGAATTTCATCCTGATTGATTTTCAGTGTGATGCGGATACCGTCTTTGAACATCTGATGAGCCGGGGTTATATTGTCAGAAGCGGGAAAGCGCTTGGATATCCGACTTGCATAAGGGTGACAGTAGGATCAACAGAAGAAAACGAAGGCGTCATCAAGGAGATGAAAGCTTTTTTGAAGGCAGGGTTTGCTGGGATATCCTGATTCCGGTCACTTAACCAAAAGGGGTGGAAGTTTTGAGGGGCAATATCTTCATCATCGGACTGGGCCTGATCGGATGCTCGGTTGCACTGGCAATCAAGAATACACATACCAATACCGTCATTACGGGATTTGATATCAACGAGAAGAATCTGAAGCTGGCCAAGTCTCTTGCCATCATCGATGAAGAAGCAGAAACGATGAAGGCGGCAGCTGAAGCAGCAGACTTGATTATCATCGGCACTCCTGTCAAGCAAACAGAGGCCCTGATTGAAGAAATGGCTCTCTATTCATTGAAGAAAGATGTCATCATAACAGATGTGGGGAGCACAAAAGAGGTCATCAACGAAAAGGCTGTGAAATTACGTGAGCAAGGCTATGCTTTCATTGGAGGACATCCGATGGCAGGGTCGCATAAAACGGGTCCGGCAGCAGCGAAAGCCCGCTTATTTGAGAATGCCTTTTATCTTTTGACCCCGGGCGAAGGGACCGGAGAAAAAACGATCGCGGAGCTGAAAGCATGGCTTAGGGGAACACAAGCGAAATTCATTGTGGTGCCGCCGGGTACGCATGATTATCTGACGGGTGTGATCAGTCATTTTCCTCATATCATTGCGGCTGGTCTTGTCCACCGCGCACGGAAATCCAACTTGGAGAACGACCTCGTCAGCAGGCTTGCCGCCGGCGGATTCAGGGATATCACAAGGATCGCATCAAGCAGCCCTGAAATGTGGCGGGATATCCTGCTGCACAATAAGGAAATGCTTGTCCGGCAGCTGGAAGAGTGGAATGAAGAAATGGTTGAGATCAAGCAGGCGATCGAGCGGAATGACGGGGATGCGATATACCATTACTTCGCATCTGCCAAAGCTTTCAGAGATGAACTTCCGATCAAGACGCAAGGTGCGATTCCGGCTTTCTATGATCTGTATGTGGATGTGCCGGATTATCCTGGTGTTATTTCTGAAATAACAGGGTATCTGGCAGAAGAAAGAATCAGCATCACGAGTATCCGTATCCTGGAAACCAGGGAAGAAATCTACGGTGTCCTCGTCATCTCTTTTCAGAATGAGAAAGACAGGGAAGATGCGGAAGTCTGCATCAAGGAGCAAACGAACTACGGTGTATATATAATGTGAGAAACGGAAAGGAGTGCCTATGGCAACGAAACAATTAGTCACAAACAGAACTTCTTTAAAAGGAACCATTCAGGTGCCTGGGGATAAATCGATTTCTCATAGGGCGGTCATGCTGGGTTCCATAGCGGAAGGCCGGACGACAATCCGCAATTTCCTTGAAGGAGATGATTGTTTAAGCACGATATCCTGCTTCCGTAAGCTGGGTGTCGAAATCGAACAAAAGGGCTCGGATGTTATCATATCCGGGAATGGAGAGGCAGGACTGAAGGAGCCGGAAGAGATCTTGGATGTGGGCAACAGCGGGACAACTTTAAGGCTTATGACAGGTCTTCTCTCCGGTTTCCCATTTCACAGTATACTCACAGGGGATGCATCAATCGCCAAAAGACCGATGACGAGAGTCGCTGTACCATTACGCTTAATGGGTGCAGAGATAGACGGAAGAGACGATGGGAAATTCACGCCGATCGCAGTCAGGGGCAGTGTTCCGCAATCCATTACATATGAACTTCCGGTAGCCAGTGCGCAAGTGAAGTCAGCCATTCTGCTTGCTGGATTGCGGGGGAACGGGAAAACGACCGTAATCGAGAAAGCCGAGACGCGGGATCATACGGAAACGATGCTCCGTATGTTCGGTGTTGAAGTCGGCAAGCGAGGGAATGAAATCAGTCTTGAAGGAGGACAAAAACTTCAGGGGACTTCCATCATGGTGCCGGGAGATATTTCATCGGCAGCATTCTTCCTAGCCGCCGGATTATTGGTACCCGGCAGTTCGGTGCTTCTGAAAGATGTCGGATTGAACCCGACGCGTACCGGTATTCTGGATGTTTTGAAGAAAATGGGGGCCAATGTCGAAATCATGGGCCATCACATGGATTCCGCGGAGCCGTATGGAGACATCCTTGTATCAGCTTCGGATCTTCATGCGACGACAGTAGACGGCGCCATCATCCCGCGACTGATCGATGAATTGCCGATCATTGCTTTAATAGCTACACAGGCTGCGGGTACCACTGTCATTGCGGACGCAAAGGAACTGAAAGTCAAAGAAACCAATCGGATTGATACGGTTGTTTCAGAACTGACCAAAATGGGTGCTGATATCACAGCCACGGATGACGGCATGATCATCAGAGGAAAAACGCCTTTAAGGGGTGCGAGTGTCGACAGCCATGGAGATCATCGTATCGGAATGATGCTGGCCGTTGCTGCCCTGCTGGCGGAAGGAAACGCAGAGCTTATGAATGCGGATGCGGTGACTGTTTCCTATCCTACCTTCTTTGAACATCTTCAATCACTTATGGTCTAGCAGCCAAAAAACGGGACGCACAGATTTCTGTGTCCCGTTTTTTGGCTGAATGAATAGAAACTTCGGGGAAAATCTTCAAGTGAAAAACCATCCTTTTTTTCAAATCATACAGGAGAAAGAGATTACATGTTTAATTATAATAGGACAGGCATAATATGATAAAATAAGAGGTGTAATACCGTTAGGCCAAGCAATGCCGATTCGGGAAATGACAGATCAAAGACGGGAATGAAGAATAGTGGCAACAGTGGAAAAAGTAATAGAAAAAATCAATAATGGCGAATTTGAAGAAGCAAAGCGTCATATACATACAATAAAAAACAGCGGACTTGAGGAGGACATTTACGTACTTGCAGAGCAGCTTGTGGAGCTTGGATACCTCGAGGAAGCCATCGGTCTCTATGAACAGCTGCTTGCTGTGCATCCGGATGAAGGGGAGCTGCTGCTTTCATTGGCGGAGATCTATATGGAAATCGACAGGGAAGACGAGGCATTGGAACTCGTGCAGAAGGTAAAGACGACGGATGCCGTATACCCGAGTGCCCTTTTGCTGGAAGCGGACCTCTACACGATGAACGGTCTGGATGAGGTTGCTTATGCGAAACTGAAGAAAGCTAAGCAGCTGCTGCCGGATGAGATGCTGATCGACTTTGCCTTGGGAGAACAGCTATACATGCAAGGCAGCTTCATGGAAGCCATTTCATCATATGAGAATGTACTGAAGCAGGCGGAAGAGGTTGCCGGTATCTCCATTCACCAAAGGATTGCTGAAGCATACAGCAATATCGGACAATTCGAGGAAGCCCTCGCTCATTTCGAGAAAAGCCTGCAGCAAAAGACGGAGCTTCATACTTTGTTCCAATATGGTTTGACGGCCTATCAGGCAGGACATTACAAGACCGCGGTGGATAAGCTGGAAGAAGTGAAGGCGATGGATCATGAATATCATTCTCTCTATATGTATTTGGGAGGAGCGTATGAACATCTCAATGACTTGGAGAAAGCATACGGAACACTTCAGGAAGGCATCAAGGTGGATGAGTTCAATAAAGAGCAGTTTCTTAAGGCGGGTAAGCTTGCCTTGAAACTCAAAGATCCTGAAGCGGCCGAAAGAAATATGAGGGAAGCTCTTGCGGTGGATCCGGGTTATTTGGAAGCGGCGCTGACATTGGCTAAGTTTTTCCTTGCGGAGGATCGATATTCGGATTGTAAGGACATCATCGAATACACAAAGGAATCCGGGGAGTCGGATCCGCAATTCGATTGGCTGCTGGCGCAAGCCCTGCATGGGATGGAAGAGTATGAAGAAGCAAAGCATTTCTATGCCGAAGCGAGTAAGGAGTATAATGATAGTGAAGAGTTCCTTAGAGAATATGGATTTTTCCTATTGGAAGAAGGAGACCGGGCCAAAGCTGGAGAAATATTTAATAGGCTGCTGGAAAGAAGTCCTTGGAATGAAGAGTACATTTCAGTTATTGAGTCGATCCAGGGAGAATAGTACCTGTTCGGCGAATGACCATATATAAAAAATATAAGCTACAGAGGAGGGAAAGGATAATGGCAGCCCCTGTTTCTGTGAATGAGAAGAAAGAATTCATCCGATGGTTTCTGAATCATTATCAGCTTAAAAGACGTGAATGTGTATGGATCCTCAATTATTTGATGAGCCACGATCAGCTTATGAAGAAAGTGCATTTTGTCGAAGATGCCCAATACTGTCCGCGGGGTCTGGTGATGTCGACCCATTGTACGGAAGAAGCCCCGTTTAAATTCTATAAGTTGAATGTCATGACAACCGACGCAGAGAAATCGTTTCATGATATCCGGTTGAATCGTGATGAAGATATTTATATAACCTTGAATTTCAGAGCGGCGTATTCTTCCTATCATTATGCTGCTGTTCTTGAAAGAAATCCTTTTCTGCCTGGCGACGCGGAACATAATGAGAAAGATCAAGTGGCGGTCGATACCTTACTTGAGGAATCCATTGCATCTTTCCGGAAGAAACAACTATTGGAGCAGATCGACCAAGCACTTGACCGTCATGACGAAGTATCCTTCCTTGAACTGACGGCACAATTGAAACAATGGCAGAAAAAAAGTAATGAAAGAAACATTTAACTGAACTTTAACAGCGTCCTCTAAATTTATATAACAACAGAAAGAAGCACTTCATAGAAGTGCTTCTTTCTGTTGTTATAGAGAGTTGACTCTCATGATTACTCAGAAAATACAAAAAGTGGTATGATATACATAGTTTTGAAGTTAAAGATTAAGAGGAGTTGGAATGAGATGAAATGGAACCCGAAAGACATAGAGAAATATAAAGGAGCGAAGGAATATGTCGATACAGTCATCCTTCCGCTGAACGGGATCACATTCGAAGGTGGGATGATTCAAAGCGCCAGCATGAATGAATTCATTTCCATCCTTACACAGGAAATCGAAAATCAATTCAAAGGACGCGTGTTGTTGCTTCCTCAATTGACATATTGCAGTGATTGGGAATCCGGTTTGCTGCGGGATACGATTTTGAGATGGCATGAAACATTGACTCGGCAGGAGTTCAAGCATGTTTTCTATATAACAGCCGATGAGGAATGGAAGAAAGAGGACGGCATTCCCGAGAATTCCTTGATTTGGACAGCTTCTCTTCCGTTGGAACATATGGAAGACAAGTACAAAAAGCCTTTAATAGAAGAACAAGTGCAAGAAATCATGCAGAAAATTATCCGATTATGGCGAAGAGGATAATTTAACTAAAAATGTATATAAGACACATTCTTGCCATTAAATGTGTTGTCAGAATATTGACCTTGTTTTGATATTGATATATCATTGTTATGTCCTAGTTTTATAGAATTGTAATAGTTATGTCCGACGGACAAAAGCTAATTGGATGATAGAGGGGGGGAAATTATATGAGTAAACAGCGCGTGTCTAGACGTCAATTTCTTAGCTATACCTTAACTGGCGTAGGAGGATTCATGGCGGCAGGTGCATTGATGCCTATGATCCGGTTCGCTGTCGATCCTGTTCTGAAAGGAGGGGCGGACAGCGGTTTCATAGCTACCAAAATGAAAGAAAGTGATGTCACTGAAACACCTGAACGCGTAAGTTTCACGGTGGAACAAGTGGATGCTTGGTACGAATCCGAAGAAACCAGGATCGCCTGGGTCTTTAAGGACGACAAAGGGGAGATTGTCGCTCTATCACCTGTATGCAAACATTTGGGCTGCACAGTTGATTGGAATTCCGATAAAAGCAATCCAAACAAATTCTTCTGTCCATGCCATCTCGGACTGTATGAGAAAAATGGTGCCAATGTGCCCGGAACTCCACCTCTTGGACCGCTCGATATGTACGAAGTGAAAGTTGAAAAAGGTATCATCAAATTGGGGGCAATTGTGCCAAATAAGGAGGCGTAATCTTTGCTGAACAAAATCTATGATTGGGTGGATGAGCGTCTGGATATTACGCCGCTGTGGCGGGATATTGCCGACCATGAGGTTCCTGAACATGTGAATCCGGCCCATCACTTTTCAGCTTTTGTGTATTGTTTCGGCGGGTTGACGTTTTTTATCACCGTCATTCAAATTTTGTCAGGTATGTTCCTGACCATGTACTATGTACCGGATATCCAAAATGCTTGGCAGTCTGTCTATTATCTTCAGAATGAAGTGGCATACGGCCAGATTGTACGAGGCATGCATCACTGGGGAGCAAGCTTGGTTATCGTCATGATGTTTCTACATACATTGCGCGTGTTTTTCCAGGGTGCTTATAAGAAGCCTCGTGAATTGAACTGGGTTGTCGGGGTATTGATTTTCTTCGTAATGCTTGGTTTGGGTTTCACCGGCTATTTATTGCCATGGGATATGAAAGCCCTCTTCGCTACGAAGGTAGGTCTTGAGATTGCCGGAGCTGTACCATTGATCGGTGATCAGATCAAAATCTTGCTTGCCGGCGACACTACGATTGTTGGAGCACAGACATTGACCAGATTCTTTGCGATCCATGTATTCTTCCTGCCGGCTGCTCTGCTTGGCTTGGTGGCGGCCCACTTCTTGATGATCCGTAAACAGGGTATATCAGGTCCGTTGTAAGAGCATGAGAGCAATCATTTGAAAATACGAACCTTTTAAAAAAGGAGGGGGATGGAAACATGCATCGTGGAAAAGGTATGAAGTTTGTCGGAGATTCCCGTATTTCCGCGGACCGTAAACCGAATATTCCGAAAGATTATTCGGAATATCCCGGAAAAACAGAAGCATTTTGGCCAAACTTTCTTTTGAAAGAATGGATGGTTGGAGCTGTCTTCTTGATCGGATATTTATGTTTAACAGTCGCGCATCAGTCTCCATTGGAGAAAGTGGCAGACCCGACCGCCACAGGGTATATTCCATTGCCGGACTGGTACTTCCTGTTTTTGTATCAGCTCTTGAAGTATACGTACGCATCAGGTCCTTATAACGTCATCGGGGCAATGGTGATGCCGGGCTTGGCTTTCGGCGCACTGCTGCTGGCCCCTTTCATCGACCGCGGACCGGAGAGACGTCCATTTAAGCGTCCTCTTGCCACAGGGTTTATGCTCCTTTCCATAATCAGCATCTTTTATCTGACATGGGCTTCTGTTGATCAACATGATTGGGAAGCTGCGAAGAAGCAAGGTGCGATTGTTGAAGGACCGGAAATCAACAAAGAGGATCCGGGATTCGCTGTATATGAAGGGCAAGGCTGTATCGGCTGTCACGGCGGCAATCTGGAGGGTGCAAGCGGTCCGGCATTGACCGGGACTGGCCTTTCACCTGAAGAAATCGCCAAAATAGCGGTCGAGGGTAAAGGAGCCATGCCGGCGAATGCTTTCAAAGGCACGGACGAAGAATTGGAACAGCTTACGAATTTCATCGCCAGCATAGAGGAAGAATGACGGCAAGAAGCGGATGACTGTAAAAGTCATTTCCGCTTCTTTTTTTTCTTGGAGATGCAAACGGTTTTGTATGATAGTATGATGATTATGTACATAATCAAAGAAAAAAGAGGTCCGATATTGTGAATCTACTTTATACGTTTCTGAGAAACAAGAATATTATGTTCCTTCTCCTGATCATCAACATATTCGGAACGATATATGGTTATATGTGGTACAGCGGACAGCTTTCCCGCACGGAAGCCATCTTCATTCCGTTTGTACCGGACAGCCCGACCGCTTGTTTATTTTTTGTCATCGCACTTCTTGGGCTATTGCTCGGGAAGAACTGGGGTTTGTTTGAAGCTTTGGCGTTGATATCTTTATTCAAATATGGAGTGTGGGCGGTCGTCATGAATATTCTCACTCTTCAGGTGGATGGGAGCCTCCATTGGACAGGCTATATGTTGATGGCATCCCATTTGGCGATGGCTGTTCAAGGACTTCTGTATGCCCCTTTCTACCGAATCAAAATGGTACATCTAGCGATAGCGGCGGTTTTTACTTTCCATAATGAAATCATAGACTATGTTTTCGGCCAGATGCCTACATATGGAAGTTTAGCGATATATATGAATGAAATCGGCTATTTCACTTTCTGGCTGAGTGTGGCCTCTGTCTATCTTTGTTATTATTTCGGGATGAAAAGGCAGCGATGGACGCTTAATCTCTGACTGAAATTTAACCGTACGGGTCTATAAGTTGCTCTTTTTTCATATATGTAAGTATGAAAGAGGAGGGACAAGGCTATGTGGAAAAAGGGATGGGCAGCTTTGCTGAGCTTGGTGATATTACTTTTGATGTTCAATAATGATGCAGAAGCCTCTTCGGACATGGACGAGCTTAATGAACTGGCTGATCAGGCTTTGCAGCTTGTGAAGGTCAAGAGGTATGAGGAGACTTCCGTAAAGCTGGATTCTTTCTCGAAAGGATTGCTTCGGATGACAGCTTCATCAGGTCCTTTCTCAGTCGACGAGCTTCGCGTGTTGACTTCAGCATATAATGGTGCCAGTGAAAGTATGGTAAATAAGAACGGCGGATATGAACAGAAAGTGAATGCGGTGACGAAACTGCGGCTTGTGACAGATGCTGTCATGTCACAGCATGAACCGTTATGGACGGAAATGGAAGATCGGATGATGACAACCTTCACTGAGACCAGAAAGGCTGTGAATGAACAGAATTCAGGGGCTTTCCATGAGAAACTGAATGAATTGATGACTGAATACGACATGATCTATTATAGTCTACAGGTCGACTTTGAAGCGGAAACGGTGGAAAGCTTGAACACGAGGTTCAATTATTTGGATACGTATAGGCCGGAGATCTTTCAGGATGTAAGTTCCCAAAGGGAAATCGACCGTCTTCATTATGATATGCAGCAGCTTTTTGATGAAATGAAGGAAGATGAAGCCGATCCGTCTTTATGGTGGGTCATTATTACAACCGGGAGTACTATCATAGCCACATTGTCCTACGTCGGCTGGAGAAAATATAAGGGAGATAGAAAAATTGCCAGAAAAGGCAGAAAACTGAATGATTGACACATGAATTGTAATTTTCTACAATAGGAGTAACAAACTATGTGGAGGTAGCGATGATAACTTATTTGATTTACTTGGGGATTATCATCTTGATCCCGATATACGCTCAAATGAAAGTGAAAGGCACCTATAATAAATATTCTAAGGTTGCTTCTTCAACAGCCATGACAGGAGCAGAAGTTGCAAGACGTATTCTTGATGAAAATGGTCTATACCATGTTCATGTAGAAGAAACGAAGGGCTTCTTGAGCGATCATTATGACCCAAGGAGCAAAACAGTCAGATTATCCTCAGGCAATTACCACGGACACTCGCTTGCAGCGACTGCAGTCTCTGCCCATGAAGTGGGACATGCGATTCAAGATCAACAAGATTATGCGCCATTGCGTCTTAGACATTCCTTGGTACCGGTAGCGAATATTGGCTCCAACTTCTCGTGGGTCTTCATCATCATCGGGATGTTGGCGAGCATTCAAGGATTGGTCGGTCTCGGCATCATCTTCATGCTTGGGGCGGTATTGTTCCAATTGGTCACTTTGCCTGTCGAGTTCGATGCTTCGAATCGTGCGATGGATCAAGTAGTATCAATCGGAATTATCCGCAACGATGAAGAGCGTGAGACGAAGAAAGTGTTGAACGCTGCAGCCATGACATATGTTGCTGCCGCAGCTGTCGCGGTGCTTGAACTTGTTCGTTTAATCATGATCTATACTGGTATGAACGGTGACGATTGATCACAAGAGAAGAACCTTGCCCCTGATATGGCAAGGTTCTTCTTTGTCTTCAGCATCTTTCCCTGCAAAGGAGCTGATCGGAATCCTCTTTTATCGTTCGATCGGAATTTTGTTTTCATCATGTGTGAATCCTTCTCCTAGTACATCATGGACGATGCTGACCGATACAAATGCATGCGGGTCTACGGAAGTGATGGCATTCTTTAAACGTCCTACTTCATTCTTTCCGATAACACAATAGAGGACATCCCTTTCCTTTCTGGAAAAAGAACCGACGCCTTTCAAAACGGTTACGCCCCGATCCATTTCTTTCATGATGATATCCGCGATATCTGCGTTTTTCTCGCTGATGATCATGGCACCTCTCGCCGAATATGCCCCTTCCTGCATGAAGTCGATCAGCCTTGCCCCAATCAAGACAGCAATCAATGTGTACATCCCTTCTCTATAATCGAGATAAGTCAGCAGCGATAGTCCGATTACTAAAGCATCAAACAGGAACATTGTCCGGCCCATATTCCATCCTGCATACTTCTGTACGAGACGCGCTATAATATCCACTCCGCCGGTTGTCCCGCCAAACTTGAAGATGATCCCCAAACCGATTCCGATGAAAGCACCAGCGAATAAGGAAACTAACATCAAGTCATTCTCAAGAGGGATATTGAATTGATTTCGTTCGAAGACCCATAGCCAGACGGATAGGCTGACTGTCCCGATAATGGTATAAAGAAAAGAGGTTTTACCTAAGAAACGCCATCCTACGAAAAATAAAGGAAGATTCAGAAATAGATTCGAATAGGATGGGTTTATGCCGAATTCTTGGTAAAGGATTAGCGTGATTCCGGTAAATCCGCCTTCCGCCAGGTGGTTCTGCATATTGAAGTGAACAAGTCCGAAAGCGAAAATGCCCGATCCCAGTAAGATGAAGAAAATGTTTTTGAGTTTCAATCCAGATTGCACGGGCAGACCCTCCTGTAATATGTAAGTATAGTAATGCGCTCTTATTATATAAGAACGAGAATCCATAAAGCAACAAACCGAGGGACATGAAGCACTTTTTTGTAATTGTCAGCCGCATTTCCGCCTTGCGATCGTGAAATATTGAAATCGGCAGCCGTTTTCGCTAACATTAGAGTGAATTTAAAACTTAATACATGGAAGCGGGATAGGTGAATGACATTGGGTAAAAGCATGAAGGATCTTCAGGAAGAAGTGGATACATATATAGGCCAGTTCAAGGAAGGATATTTCAGTCCATTGGCGATGCTGGCGCGTATGACGGAAGAGCTTGGGGAACTGGCGCGTGAAGTGAACCATCATTATGGGGAAAAACCGAAAAAGAAGACGGAGAATGAGAAAGAAATCAAGGAGGAAATGGGAGATATGCTCTTTGTCCTGATTTGCATGGCCAATTCTCTGCAGATTGACCTGGAGGAAGCGCATGATATGGTCATGAAGAAATTCAATGAACGTGATGCGGACAGATGGACAAAAATCGAAGATGCGGAAGGAGAATCATGAACATGGAGACAATAAAGATTGTGATTGCGGGACCAAGGGGAAGAATGGGAAGAGAAGCGGTGGCACTTGTGGAAGAGACAGGGCATTTTGAATTGACTGCCGTGGTCGACAGGAAGAATGACGGCAGGAAATTGAAGGACATCGGCGGATTTCCTGATTTGGATGTGCCCATCTATTCGGATATAGATGAATGTCTGTCTGCTGTGGAGGCGGATGTGCTGATTGATTTGACGACGCCTGAGACAGGGATGAAACATACGGTCAGTGCCCTTCGTAATGGGGTGCGCCCTGTTATCGGCACAACCGGTTTTTCCCAAGGCGACTTGGAAGAGCTGGAAGCGCTTTGCAAAGAAAAAAAACTGGGATGTATCATCGCTCCAAACTTTGCTGTGGGAGCGATTTTAATGATGAAATTCTCTCAAATGGCCGCGAAGTATTTCCCTGATGTGGAAATCATTGAATTGCATCATGATAAGAAGCTGGATGCCCCATCAGGGACAGCTGTCAAAACGGCTGAAATGATCAAGGAAGTCCGTGAAGCGAAGAAACAAGGCCATCCGAATGAAAAAGAAACGATTGAAGGTGCGAGAGGGGCGGATGTCGACGGTATGCGTCTGCACAGTATCCGATTACCCGGATTGGTCGCTCATCAGCAAGTCATGTTCGGAGCGGATGGACAAACGTTGACGATCCGTCATGATTCCTATAACCGTGCTTCCTTTATGTCAGGTGTCAAGATGGCAGTTGAAGAAATTATGAAATTGGACATTCTTGTGTATGGTCTTGAGAATATATTGGAGTAAGAGAGGAGTCGGGACATATGAACATAGCGTTAATTGCTCATGACAAGAAAAAAGAAGACATAATAAAATTTGTCACAGCTTATCTGCATGTCTTCAAGGAGCATAAGCTTTATGCGACAGGGACAACAGGATCAAAAATCGCAGAAGCGACGAAACTTGCCATCCATAGATTCAGATCCGGGCCTCTTGGAGGCGACCAAGAAATCGGTGCGGAAATCGCCAATGAACGGATGGACCTTGTTTTGTTCTTTCGCGATCCATTGACCGCCCAGCCGCATGAACCCGATGTCTCGGCTCTAATTCGTCTGTGTGATGTATACAATGTACCGCTTGCCACCAATATGGGAACGGCGGAAGTATTGATCAGAGGGCTTGCGGATGGAGCGCTCGATTGGAGAAAAGCGATGAAGGGTGAAGAATGAATGCAATGCAGTAACCAAAAGGGAAAGGAAAGGGACCGGACACTCCTTTCCCTTATGAAAGTCATGGTATTAAGAATGTCCGTAAATGAACAAGATACAAATTCATTATTAGGAGGGCTGAAATGAATCTGAACATCGGAATTATCTGTTATCCGACAGTGGGAGGTTCAGGCGTGGTGGCCACTGAACTGGGCAGGAAGCTGGCGGATAAAGGTCATCACGTCCATTTTATTACAAGCAGCATCCCTTTCCGTCTGAAGAAAATGCATCCCAGGATCTACTTCCATGCTGTGGATGTGACTCATTATTCAGTATTCCAGCATCCTCCTTATGATCTATCGCTGGCAAGTAAAATTGCTGAAGTGGCAAAAAGGGAGAAATTGGATATCCTGCATGCGCATTATGCTATGCCTCATGCGGTTTGCGCTCTTTTGGCGAAACAAATGACTGGCAATCACCTTAAAGTGGTGACGACACTGCATGGTACGGATATAACGATTCTCGGGCTCGAGCATTCTTTGCAATCACTCATCCGATTCGCTATCGAGCAGTCCGATTATGTCACGGCTGTTTCAAATGCGCTTGTACGGGAGACATATGAACTAATCAGTCCTGATAAGGAAATACATACAATCTATAATTTCATTGATGAGAACGAATACAGGAAGACAGAAGAAAAAGAGCTTAAGAAAGAACTAGGTATTACTGATCAGAAAGTCATGATTCATGTATCCAATTTCCGTGAAGTGAAACGGGTGAAGGATATCATCCATGTGTTTGATAAAGTGAATCGGGAAATCCCGACCAAGCTTCTCCTTGTTGGCGATGGACCGGAGATGAGTGTTGTATGTGAACTAGTCGACCGGTTAGGTTTGAGCGATGATGTGCTGCTGCTCGGAAAACAGGATAATATCCATGAGTTATACAATATCAGCGATTTGATGCTCCTTCTGTCGGAAAAGGAAAGTTTCGGACTTGTCCTGCTTGAGGCCATGGCATGTGGAGTGCCGTGCATAGGTACAGACATCGGCGGGATACCGGAAGTGATCAAACATAATGAGACAGGCTTCATCGGAAAGCTTGGGGATATTGACGGTATAGCGGAAAAAGCCTTGCGGATATTGAGAGAGCCCAAACTTCATCAGCGAATGGCGGATGCATGCCTCAAAACGGTCCGGGAAGAATTTCGTTCAGAAAAAATCATTTCACAGTATGAAGACATATATCGCAGTTTAGTGGACGGAGGAGATCGCAAAAATGATTGAAGATTGTTTTGATGAAGCTCTCCCTGTGTTGGAAAGGTTGGAGGCAGCCGGATTTCAGACGGTATTCGTCGGCGGTTCCGTGCGGGATCATCTCATGGGCAGAGACAATCATGATGTGGACATCGCCACTCAAGCGACACCGGAGGAAGTGAAACGCGTATTCAGGAAGACGGTAGATGTGGGTATTGAACACGGTACTGTGATGGTCTTGCATGAAGGCAATGCATATGAGGTGACGACTTTCCGGACAGAAGGAGAGTATGAGGCATTCCGAAAGCCGAAGGAAGTAAAGTTCATCCGCTCCCTTCATGAGGATCTGAAACGCAGGGATTTCACGATGAATGCAATCGCCATGACGAAGGACAAAGAATTGATTGATCCCTTCAACGGGCAGAAAGCGATTCATGAACGGTTGATTGAAACGGTGGGTGATGCGGATGAACGCTTTCGGGAAGATGCTCTCCGTATGATGAGGGCACTGCGGTTCACCAGTCAGCTTTCTTTCACCTGTCCGGAATATGTAATCGACTCCATCCGTAGGAATCGCCGTCTGCTGGAGTATATCAGCATAGAGCGGATTACGTCGGAGTTCGAGAAACTGATGCGTGGAATCAATGTCAAAGAGGCATTTTCATTGCTTACTGAAACAAAATTGCATGAAGTGCTTCCCGGCTTGGATGGACAGGAGGAAATGCTGAAGCAATATGCTTCACTGGAATTGCGGCTATTGCCGAGTCTGGAGGAGAAATGGGCTGCCTTGATGTTCCTTAAAGGAGAACAAAACCAAGATGCCTTCCTTCGTTCGTGGAAGCTGCCCGTCAAGCAAATGAAAACGATCAAAGCGATCATGAAGACAGTGGATTTGAATGCTTTCCATGATCCTATGGCCCTTTTCATGACAGGAATTGACACAATGATGAAGGCCGCAAGCGTGAAAGCGGTCATCGAACATGAAAATCCCGCTTCTCTCATAACGGAAATCAAGGAAGCTTGGAGCGCTCTTCCGATCCATTCCTTTTCGGAGCTTGAAGTGAATGGGAATGACTTGATGGAATGGACCAATAAGCAAAGCGGTCCTTGGGTGAAGGAGATGCTGCAATCCATAATCGCAGGTATTATAGAAGGTAAGCTGAAGAATGAAAGAGAAGCCATATATAAGGAAGTGACTTCATGCAATCATCGATAAGGAAGCAATTGCTGGATGCTTTAGCCAAAGCGGAAGGCGGTTATATATCGGGTCAAGAAATCGCGACATTGACGGGAGCTTCGAGAACGGCCGTCTGGAAGCATATTGAAGAAATGAGGAGAGACGGTTATACCATTGAAGCTGTCCGCCGAAAAGGCTATAAGCTTCTTTCTTCTCCTGATATCCTTTCTGCAGACAGTATCCGCCTTCAACTGGCATCGAAAGTGATCGGACAGCGATTGTATTATTTCGACAGTGTGGATTCGACTCAGAAAAAAGCCAATGTGCTGGCAGGTGAAGGTGCTCCTGAAGGAACGGCGGTCGTTGCGGATGAACAAGTATCAGGCAGGGGGAGATTAAGGAGAAGCTGGCATTCGCCTAAAGGCACCGGCATATGGATGAGCTTGATCATCCGGCCGGATATTCCACTCTTCTTAGCCCCTCAAATGACGTTGTTGACTGCGGTAGCGGTTTCCTTGGCGATTCAGGAAGTGACGGAGCTTAAGCCAGCCATCAAATGGCCGAATGATATTTTGATAGACGGAAAGAAGGTTACAGGCATCCTGACGGAAATGAAGGCTGAAGCGGATAAAATCCATCATATCATCATAGGCATCGGGATCAATGTGAACCAAAAAGCCAATGATTTCCCTGCCGATCTCCAAGAGAAAGCGGCATCTCTGTCCATGCTATCAGGGCAAGAGATATCCAGGGAAAAACTCATCGCAAGCCTTTTCTCGCAGTTCGAGAAAATATATACGATCTATCGTGAAAATGGGTTCGGACCGATCAAGACTCTATGGGAAAGCTTTGCCATCAGCCTCGGCCGGACCATCACGGCAGTCACATCCCGTGAGACCATCATAGGAAAAGCACTCGGTATCACCGATGAAGGTGTACTGTTGCTTGAGGACGCCGAAGGGACCGTCCATTCCATCTATTCAGCCGATATTCATATTTAATCTTGAATTCTGTGAAAAGTCAGTCTAGAAATATAGCATCCGATCGGTATGCTTTGTTATAATTGCAATGGGCAGTATCCGAGAGGAACTGCACCTTGATGCGAGATAGATATTTTTGTTTCAATGACCCAGATTGTGAGCGGTTCTATAGAACCGGCAATGACGATTGGGCACAGTTGCGTTTTTTTGAATAGTCTGCCTAGATCCGGATGCCGGACAGGGACAGAGGGATGAAACATTTGTGCGGCGTACAAGGTCCTTCTGCGTATACAGAGGGCTTTTTTGTGTTCGCGTATCGACACCACTGTTTTATCTCCTCTATTTATAAGGAGGAAAAGAAATGAAACTGAACAGCAAATTCTACAAAATGAAAAAAGAAGAAGAAAAAATTGTGATGCTGACTGCGTACGACTATCCATCCGCGAAGCTGGCGGAAGAGGCGGGCGTCGACATCCTATTGGTCGGCGATTCGCTTGGCATGGTTGTACTTGGATATGATTCAACTGTATTGGTGACGGTCGATGATATGATTCATCATACAAAGGCAGTCAAACGCGGTGCCAAAGAAACATTCACTGTCACGGACATGCCTTTCATGAGTTATCATCTATCCCTTGATGAAACGATGAAGAATGCGGCACGCATCATGCAAGAAGGGCAGGCGGATGCTGTGAAGCTCGAAGGCGCGGGTGAAGTATTGAAGAAGATCGACGCCTTGACGAAAGCCGGCATCCCTGTGGTGGCACATCTTGGGTTGACGCCTCAGTCCGTTGGTGTATTGGGCGGATATAAGGTACAGGGGAAAACATCTGATGATGCACGAAAGCTTTTGGATGATTCATTGAAGTGTCAGGAAGCGGGTGCATGTATGCTGGTGCTTGAATGTGTGCCTCACCAGGTCGCTTCCCATATTTCGGATCAACTGGCGATTCCCGTGATCGGAATCGGTGCCGGAAATGGAACAGACGGCCAAGTGCTTGTTTACCACGATGTTATTCAATATGGAGTGAGCAGGCTGCCTAAATTCGTGAAAGCTTACGAAGACAGCAATAAATATATACTGAAGGCGTTGTCTGCATATAAAGACGAAGTGAAGAGCAGGACTTTCCCTGCCGAAGCGCATTCTTTCACGATGAATGAGGAAGAAGTTACCGCACTTTATGGTGGAAAAGGATGAAAATCATTACACATGCCAGAGAACTTCAGAACATCTTAAAACAATATCGGAATGCCGGAAAGCAGATTGGCTTTGTCCCGACGATGGGATATCTGCATGAAGGTCATGAAAGCCTTCTGAAAAAGGCGAGACAGGAAAATGATATCGTTGTACTGAGTATCTTCGTCAATCCGCTGCAGTTCGGTCCGAATGAGGATCTTGAGAAGTACCCGAGAGATATGGATCGGGACGAAGCAGTGGCAAAGAAGCACGATACGGACTATATATTTTTTCCGACAGTCCAGGAGATGTATCCGGATGGAATGTCTGTCAGCGTGAAAGTGACAAAAGGAACCGATGTACTGTGCGGCAGAAACAGACCCGGCCATTTCGACGGTGTTGCGACGGTTTTGACCAAACTGTTCCATATTGTCCAGCCTGATAAAGTCTATTTCGGTCTGAAAGATGCCCAGCAAGTTGCTGTTGTTGAAAGGATGGTCCGCGATTTCAACTTCCCGCTCGAGGTTGTAAGGGTCCAGACGGTCAGGGAAAAGGACGGTCTTGCGAAAAGCTCGAGGAATGTGTATTTGCTTGAAGAAGAGAGAAATGAAGCAAAAGAAATCTATGCTGCACTTCTTCTTGGACGAAAGCAGATCGAAGAAGGAGTAAGAGATCCGGCTGTCATCATCGAGACAGTCCGCGGCCATATCGAGGAGAAGACGCGCGGGACAATCGATTATGTGAAATTATATGCGTATCCGGAACTTGAGGAACCGAAGGAACTTAAAGGGGAATTGATTTTAGCTGCTGCTGTGAAGTTCCACGCTGCCCGGCTGATTGACAATATCATCATCCAAGTGGGATAAGGAATGGGAGGAAATGAAGTGTTCAGAACAATGATGAAGGGGAAAATCCATCGCGCGGCCGTAACGGAAGCGAACTTGGATTATGTAGGAAGCATCACCATCGACAGAGATATTTTGGACGCGGTCGATATGCTTCCAAATGAGAAGGTTGCTGTCGTCAACAACAATAATGGTGCCAGATTCGAAACGTATATCATTGCGGGCGAGCGTGGAAGCGGTGTGATTTGTGTGAACGGGGCCGCTGCCAGACTTGTGCAGCCGAATGATATCGTCATTATCATATCTTATGCGCTCGTCGCGGAAGAACATGTGCGAACACATGAACCGAAGATTGCGATCATGGGCAAAGGAAATACGATTGCCGAAATGATCGGATACGAGCCGGAAGCCACTATATTGAGCTGATTATAAAAAAACGAACAACGATACATGCTGACTGCATTGTAATTGGGCTGTATATTCAGTAAGATGATGATACAGACTTAATTACTTTTGCAGTCGGCTTTTTCTGTAGAATCTTATCTTTTAGGATAGCCGGCACTTTACTTGTATAGCAGTAGTTACTTAATTTGAGGTGTACATAAATGACACAACGCTATGTGGTCGTCGATTTGGAGACGACAGGAAATTCTTTGAAGAAGGGTGATCGAATCATTCAATTTGCTGCTGTCGTAATCGAAGGCGGCAATATCATCGAGGAATACTCCACTTTCTTGAATCCAGGGCAGCAATTGCCTCTTTTTATAGAAGAATTGACCAATATTAAACAGGAACAAGTCGATTCGGCGCCGTCTTTCAAGGACATTGCCCCGACAGTCATGGAACTGTTGAAAGATGCCTGTTTCGTGGCGCATAATGTCCTGTTCGATTTATCCTTTTTGCATGAAGAGCTGGTCGAAGCCGGATATCCAGGGTTTTACGGTTCAGCGATTGATACAGTGGAATTGGCGAAAATCACAAGACCAACGGCACAAAGTTATAAATTGGCTCATCTTGCGGCAGATGAAGGTTTCCTGCATGACCGGCCCCATCAAGCGGACAGTGATGCCTATGCCACCGCAAAACTTTTTCTCTTGTTTAAAAGTGAGCTTGAAGGCATCCCGCTCGTAACTCTGAAACAGCTGAATAAATTGTCATTATCCTTAAAGAGCGATATATCGGAGCTGTTGACGAGCATTCTGGAAGAAAGGATGAAAAAGAGTCCCATCCACCATCCACATCTATATATCCACAAAGGGATCGCGGTACGAAAACCTGAGCCTGATCCGGCCTTTTCCGGTGAAGGAGATGCGACCTTCCCGGTAAAGCGTGAAGTTAAGCTGTCCATGCTCCAAAAGGCATTCCCGAAGTATGAGGAACGAGAAGATCAGCTTGATATGATGGATGCCGTATATAACGGACTGAGCAAAGAAGAAGTTGTCATCATAGAAGCCGGGACAGGTCTGGGTAAGACGATAGGATATTTGCTTCCGGCAGCATATCACGCGCATGTAAGGAAAGAAAAAGTGGTCATCAGTACGTATACGATCGACCTGCAGAATCAGATCCTTCATAAAGAACTCGATGCATTGAAGAACATGCTTCCGTTTTCTGTACGTACTTGCGTATTGAAAGGCCGTTCCAACTATATATCGATGGCGAAATTCGACCGTGTACTAAGGACAAGAAATGATAATTATGAAGCGGCTATCACCAAAATGCAAATCCTGAACTGGCTCCTTCAAACGGAGACTGGGGACAAGGATGAGCTTAATTTATCAAGCGGCGGAGAGTTATTCTGGGAGAAGCTTCAAGATGGTGAACATCTGCAGTCTGAGCATCTAGAATCTTGGAGGAATCTGGATTTTTATGAAAGGGCAAAAAATCGGGCATTACATTCCGATCTGATCATCACGAACCATGCTTATTTGATGACGGATCATTTCACCACGGAGAACAGTATCGCGAGTAATGCCGCCGTCATCGTGGATGAGGCTCATCACCTTGAGAACGCAGCTTTAAAGTATATGGGCTCTTCGCTGGATTATATTTCCGCGAAGATGATGCTGAATAAAATCGGAACCCGGGACCAGAGATTGCTCTTGCATAAAGTGGAATCCATGCTAAATGGCAAGGGCGTCCTGAAACATGCACCGAAGCGGATCGAATCGCTTGTGACAGATCTGGCCTATGAGCTCGAACAATTTTTCGGAATACTTGGAGGGGTCAGTGCACGAATCGTGAAAAAGACAGGAGGAAGCGGGGAGAACGGATTGAATCTTCTCGATCTGCTGAAGAATGATTCGGATGCTAGAGCAATCGAAATGATCGCCGAACGGCTTATCTGGCAATTCAAGGATCTTGGCCTGCTGTTTGATGAGGTGATCACATCCCTCATGGATGAAAGCGAGCTCGGTAAATCACAGTTATTTTATTTGACTGAGATGCATTCCCTGCAATTATTCTTCAAGGAAAAGCATATGCAGATCAAAGAATTTTTCAAGCAGCGTAAAGGAGATTATCTATACTGGCTTGAGTGGAATAAGAACAGTCCGTCGATGTATGTTCGGCTGTATTCTCAGCCTTGTTTCATCGGCGATAAACTGCGGAATCATTTCTTCGGCAGACATAAGAGCACCATTTTGACTTCTTCGACAATTAAGGTGAACGGGTCATTCGACTTCTTCAAGGAACGACTTGGAATTACTGATATGGCTGCGGCAGCATATGTCTATAAATCGCCATTCAATTATGAGAAACAAGTCAAGATGCTCATTGCCTCCGATTTGCCTGAAGTGAACAAAGTGAGTAATGAAGACTATGCCAGGGAACTCGCTGCATATATCGAAGAGGCGGCGGTGGTATCAAACGGAAGGATGTTGATCCTTTTCACTTCGAAGGAAATGCTGAAGGAAACGCATGCCTTCCTTAAGGCCGGTGATAAGCTCGACGGCTTCAATATCCTTTCCCAAGGTATCTCAAGCAACAGCAAATCAAGATTGATCAAGTATTTCCGAAGTTACGAGAAATCCATTCTGCTCGGGACAGCCAGCTTTTGGGATGGACTGGACTTGCCGGGAGACATCCTGAAATGTCTGCTCCTTGTCCGGCTGCCTTTCTCATCACCCGCTGATCCATTGACCGAGGCAAGAGCCAAAAGGGTTCAAGAAGAGGGCGGCAGCCCATTCTGGGATTATTCCCTTCCAGAAGCAATCATGAGATTCCGCCAAGGCTTCGGCCGTTTAATCCGGACAAATGAAGATAAAGGGGTCTTCATTGTGTGTGATAAGAGAATAACAACGACCCGGTACGGAGAGGAATTCATCGCTTCCTTGCCTGAACTGAAGATGGAAGAAGTCACTGTATCACAGCTGCATGATAAGATGATTGACTGGCTGAACTGAGGGAAACAAGAAAACTTCAGCGGCAATAATTTTGTTTAAAGTTTATTTTTCCATCAGAAAAACTGTTATAATATGAGAAGTATTGTATAAATTCTTCTGTTGCCAGGAGGCAGACATAGATGGACAGGAAACCTGAAATCATTTCAACAGTGAAGGTCCAGTACCAGCCGGACCTGTATAAGATTGTTGATGCATTAAACCGAAATCTAAAATATGATAATCTGATGTTTGGGCTGGCGCTTGATAAAGAGAATCAAGAGCAGGCTGTAGTAACGATTTATCGAACATAAAGCGAGTGGTACTTATGAAGAAATGGATATGGATTATAAGTGCAGCCATTCTGCTGATGCTTGGCTACGTCATCGCTTCCGTTATGGCTGGGATGGATCATAAGAAAGCGGCAGAAGAGGAAGCAGTCGAGACAGCACTGAATAAAGGCGGATTGACTTCGGTGGAGGAGTATTATCTTTACCATGGAAGCGAGGTCTATTCAGTGGTGATCGGACCAGATAAAGATGGAGAGAAGCAAGTGCTTTGGATTCCGAAGGATATGAAGAAAGACTCCATCAAGAAAGTGAAGCTGTCTCTAGGAACAACAAGGGATGAAGTCATCAGTAAAGTGAAGGCTGAACACAGTCCATACAAGATTCTTTCAGCGAAGCTTGGGATGAAAGAAGACAGCCCGATTTGGGAAATAACGATCAAAGATCAATATGATAACTTACAATATATAAATTATGACTTCTTGAAATAGACTTCCATTCGTTTCGGAAGCCCAAGAATTCATGATAATAGAGAAAAGAAATAGGGGGAGTTTTCAGTATGAAACTGGCGCAGCGTGTTCAAGCTCTTACACCATCAACCACATTGGCAATCACAGCGAAAGCGAAGGAGCTGAAGGCACAAGGTCTTGATGTCATCGGTCTGGGTGCGGGGGAGCCTGACTTCAATACTCCGCAGCATATTATCGATAAAGCCGTATCATCCATGAATGAAGGACAGACTAAATATACACCGACTGCCGGCCTTCCGGCACTGAAGAATGCCATCATTTCTAAGTTGAAAGCAGATCAAGGCTTAGATTATCTTCCATCGGAAGTGATTGTCTGTTCCGGTGCGAAACATGCGCTGTATACCTTATTCCAGGCAATCTTGGATGAAGGAGAAGAAGTCATCATTCCGACGCCTTATTGGGTCAGTTATCCGGAGCAGGTGAAGCTTGCAGGAGGGGTACCGGTATATTGTGAAGGAAAAGAAAGTAATTCATTCAAGATCACTCCAGAATTGCTGGAGCAATGTATCACAGATAAAACGAAAGCACTGATCATCAATTCACCGAGCAATCCGACCGGTGTCCTGTATACGGAAGAAGAACTCCGCCTTCTCGGGGAGGTATGCCTGAAGCATGATATCTTGATCGTTTCCGACGAAATATATGAAAAGCTTGTTTATGGAGAGGCAAAGCATACGTCCATTGCCCAGCTTTCACCAGAGTTGAAGAAACAAACAATCATCATAAATGGTGTCAGTAAATCCCACAGTATGACCGGCTGGAGAATTGGTTATGCTGTTGGTGAAGAGGCGCTTATCAAAGCTATGACGAATTTGGCCAGCCACAGTACTTCCAATCCGACGACACCTTCCCAATACGGGACTATTGCGGCTTATGAAGGAGATCAGCAACCTGTCGTCGAGATGAGGAAGGCTTTTGAAGAACGTTTGAATATCATATACGATAAGCTAATTGATATACCGGGCGTCACATGCATCAAACCTCAAGGAGCCTTCTACTTATTCCCGAATGTGAAGGAAGCTGCTTTGGCCGCCGGCTATTCGGATGTCGATGTTTTTGTCGAAGCATTGCTAGAAGAAGCACTCGTGGCAGTTGTGCCGGGGTCAGGATTCGGTGCTCCGGACAATATCCGTCTGTCATACGCGACTTCATTGGAATTGCTTGAGAAAGCTGTAGAACGAATTGCTTCTTTCATCCGTTCAAAGACAAACGGGTAATATTAGGAGGAAAAAAGCTAAGCGTCTGCTTAGCTTTTGTTCTGTAAAAGGTCCGGAATGGACTGCCAGCCGGGAACTATCAGAGAATGATTGATAGAAACAGTGGCGAATTGTATAATGTAGATTGTATTGAATGTTTTTTGTAAAACTTGGAGGGAATATCAATTGAAAACAACCATTTCACAAGTATATAAACACTTGGACCAGGAGGTAACAATAGGAGCCTGGCTTGCAAATAAACGATCAAGCGGAAAGCTGGCTTTCCTTCAGCTCCGTGACGGTACCGGATTCATACAAGGGGTCGTCGTCAAAGAGGAAACAGGAGAAGAATTCTTCCAAAAAGCACGTGCGATCACACAGGAATCTTCCCTGTATGTAACAGGAAAGGTCCAAAAAGACGAACGCTCTCCTCTGGGTTATGAACTACTGGTGACTGGAATCGAAGTAATACATGAAGCGACAGACTACCCGATCACTCCAAAGGCACATGGAACGGAATTCCTGATGGATAACCGTCATTTATGGCTTCGTTCCCGACGCCAGCATGCTGTCATGAAAATCCGTAACGAAATCATCAGGGCTACATATGAATTCTTCAATGATCGTGATTTCGTCAAAGTAGATCCACCGATCTTGACAGGAAGTTCACCGGAAGGAACAACAGAATTATTCGCAACGAAATATTTCGATGAAGATGCTTATCTGTCACAAAGCGGACAGTTATACATGGAAGCAGCGGCTATGGCCCTCGGTAAAGTATTTTCATTCGGACCGACTTTCCGTGCCGAGAAATCGAAGACAAGACGCCATTTGATCGAGTTTTGGATGATTGAGCCGGAGATGGCATTTGTCGAGTTCAATGAAAACCTGGAAGTACAGGAGCAATATGTCGAATATATTGTACAAGCTGTCTTGAAGAACTGTACTTTGGAACTGAAGACCCTGGAAAGGGATGTCACGAAGCTTGAGAACATCAAAGCTCCTTTCCCGCGTATCACATATGATGATGCGATCAAATTCCTTCACGAAAAAGGATTCGATGATATCGAGTGGGGCGACGATTTTGGTGCACCGCATGAAACAGCAATTGCGGAAAGCTATGATAAACCTGTGTTCATCACACATTATCCGAAATCACTTAAACCATTCTATATGCAGCCGGATGCCGACAGGGACGATGTGGTTCTCTGTGCGGACCTGATTGCTCCTGAAGGGTACGGGGAGATCATCGGCGGTTCCGAAAGGATCCATGATTACGATATGCTTCTGGAAAATATCGAAAAGCATCAATTGGATAAAGATGCGTATAAATGGTATATGGAACTGAGAAAATACGGTTCTGTTCCTCATTCCGGCTTCGGATTGGGGCTTGAACGAACGGTTGCCTGGATCAGCGGCGTGGAACATGTCAGGGAGACGATTCCATTCCCTCGTCTATTGAACCGTCTATACCCATAATGTGAAAATAACTGCCCGTAAAAAGTCAGGAGTGATTCTGACTTTTTACGGCTTTTTTTGTAAGCTTTGTACTCAAGCAACAAAGATGGAGTATACACAGCCCTGTATAAAGATTGTTGTAAAAATACTTCTGTGAATAAAGCCAGTCCATAATATGTTGATTCACCTTGCGGAAAGCGAGCATCCTGGAGCGGGATAACTCGAATGAAAATAATCCTGGAGAATCTCCAGGATTGTTTTGCTAACATTCTTAAATTATGTTGGACTTTTAATGCCATGCCGGGTGACTTAATCAAATTGGAGGTATTCCAAGGTATTTCCGAAAGGATCGCTGAAACTGATGTATTTTCCTGGAGGACATTTAGCTGGTTCCTCTGTGATGAGGTGCACTCCGTTATTCTTCAGGAATTGAAGCCTTTCATAAATGTCTTCTGTTTTTAATCCTAATACGACGCCTGTGGTTTTATGCTCTTGATTAAAGGTTGCATCCTCTTTTTCCTCTAAAATGATTGGGACCTCTCCATGTACAAGTGATACGATGCCGGGACCATATTGTTTATTCACTTCAAAACCTAAAGTATTAATATAGAAGTCAATTGCTTTGTCTAAATTTGGTACGTAAATACTTATAACGCAAACTTGATTCGTCATTTTATCCCGCCTTTTTTTGGTATGATTGAACATATTCAACACCATAATAAAAAATCCTCTTACTCTAAAAAGTGTCGTATAGATAAGTTCTCCGAATAAACGGAAGGTGCGGGACTCCTGTTTAGATCATAGATCAGCGGACGGGCTAATTCGCTTACATGTGGTTTGATATAGAGAAGAGTGGAAGAGACCGAAGGAAGGCTGAATGCTCCTGTATGCATAACACGACCAATTGTCCTTTCGTTCGACATAGTAACAGGCATTCCGGCAAATTTATCTGCGCGGGGAGCATGTGGATCAAAAGGGTTTTATGGTCGTTTCGACAAAAAATGATAATGGAGAAGGATTTACATATTCTTAATGCACCTGATTTCATGATATACTATTCAGGAGGTGTCTGTTATGAAAAAAAATCAATTGATTCATTGGCTTCAGGAAGGAAACATAACGATTCCTTCTTTTCTTTTCGTGCATTATGCCGAAATGGGCCTTAACGAGCAAGAACTATGTCTTCTTCTTCACCTGCAGCACTTTCAAAAAGAGGGGAACCATTTCCCGACTCCTGATTTGATCAGTGAGCGGATGTCGATTTCCCCTGTGGAATGCATGAACGCTTTAAGGAAATTAATCCAAAAAGGCTTTGTGGAAATTAAAGAAGAATTGAATGAAAATATGAGGTGTGAATCTTATTCGCTTCTACCCCTGCAGGAGAAGATAGCTGAACACTTTCTGCTGCAGATGAAACAGGAGGATACCGTTTCGAAGCAGGAAGATGAGCAAAGTGTATATACAGTATTCGAAAAAGAATTTGGTCGTCCGTTGTCTCCATTTGAATGTGAAACACTATCCATGTGGATTGACGATGACCAGCATGATACGGTCATCATCAAAGCCGCACTCAGGGAAGCGGTCATATCCGGAAAGCTGAATTTCAGATATATCGACCGCATCTTATTCGAGTGGAAGAAAAACAATATCCGGACAATTGAACAGGCGCGGGCATACGGGGAGAAATTCCGCTCGCATCAGAAAAGGGAAAGGGTGCCCGTAAGCAACGGACCTGAAATCAAGTTCTATAATTGGCTGGAGAATTAATAGATATTTCCGGAGGGGTATAAAAATGCTAAGCAAAGTCCAAACCAAATACTGTCTGGACAAAATGCAGGAAATGTTCCCGGATGCGCATTGTGAACTGAATCATAGCAATCCTTTTGAATTGGTCATAGCTGTCGCATTGTCTGCACAATGCACGGATGTATTGGTGAACAAAGTAACTGCGTCATTGTTTCAGAAATACAAAACACCCCAAGATTATTTGAAGGTGCCTCTCGAGGAACTGCAGCAAGATATCAGATCGATCGGCTTATTCCGCAATAAGGCCAAAAACATACAGAAGCTTTGCCATATGCTTCTGGCCGATTATGGAGGGGAAGTGCCGGCTGACAGGGACGAGCTCGTCAAATTGCCCGGTGTCGGAAGGAAAACCGCCAATGTTGTCGTGTCGGTCGCGTATGGGATTCCTGCGATTGCAGTGGATACGCATGTGGAGCGGATCAGCAAACGTCTTGCGATCTGCCGCTGGAAAGACAGCGTACTTCAGGTGGAAGAGACACTGATGAAAAAAATCGAAAAAGAAGAGTGGTCCCGTGCACATCATACGATGATATTCTTCGGCAGATACCACTGTAAGGCGCAAAATCCCCAATGCCCAACTTGTCCATTAAATGATATATGCCGGGAAGGCAAAAAACGTTTAAAGAAGAAAGAAGTTGTGGGAAAAAATGAATAGAGAATTAAATATACCCGAAACCTTGTGTAACAGCCTGTTTTTCGGTGAGGAAAATTCTGTTGCATTGGATATGGATGCATGCAAAATATTTGCCATACACAATATGCGGAGCTTCTCTTATGAATTGGCGGCTTCCGTATCGGATGAAACATACCGGCCGTGGGAGAAAGCCTCCGATGTTTTGCCCTCTGTTTTCGAGGCATGGCGGACGGATCTGCAGCCGGAGCTGGATAAGCTGTACGCAATGAGGAACAGCAAAGGAGCCGCTCCATTCATGTTGGAAGCGATCAGTTACTGTTTCTCCACCCTTTTTTGGCTCAACGGAAGGCCTGTTCAGCTGAATGATTGGGAAGGAATAGTGGGAGAACTGGATTATTGTCCAGTGAACTTCGGTGAGAGAATGAGCTTTATCCTGAAGAGGCCGGCCCTTTTTCAATCTTTTAAAACGATTGAACAATTAATGGCGGAACTTGAGAAGCTTGCAGCAAAGAAAAAAGTAAGGGAACAGCTGAAACAAAGGAAGAAAGGATGAAAATGGAGTGCCATGAAAGTGTCCATCACTGATTGGTACTCTTTTTTCGTGAAATTATACAGAAAAAGGTGGAGAAAACATTCGTTTTCTCCACCTTTTTTGGTTAGCGGCTAATTAATTATATTATAGGTAGCCTAATAGTGTATGCCACCATCGTTGAAAACCGATGAATTGCAGAGGAGCGGTTTCCGTATCGGATTGTGAGCTGGCAGGGACGCTGTTACCTGAAGTTTGTCCGCTGTCATCTCCTCTGCCATTACCATTGCCATTGCCGTTACCATTGCCATTACCGTTGCCATTACCGTTACCATTGCCATTACCGTTACCATTGCCATTACCGTTGCCATTTTCATTGCCGTCCCCGGTCTCTGTACCATCTTCATCCCCGGTGTCCGGTGGTGTATCTTCCGGATTTTCAGTGTCAGGACTTGGAACTGGTTCTTCTTCTGCTTCTTCCTCAGGCACTTCCGGTTCTTCCGTCTCTTCAGGCTCTTCAGCCATCGGATCCGGAATTTGGATGGTTACGGATGCAGGGTCGCTCGTACGTGAACCGACTTTGGCTGTTACAGCGAATGTGTAGATGCTTCCCGCTGTCGGATTCGAAATACTCACAGTCATTTCTTCGGTTGTCCCTACCGTTCTTGCGCCTCCATTATCGATGCTTTCCGTCACAGTGAATGATGGTGTATCCTCTTGTTCAGGATAGTTCCAAGTGAGGGTAAGCTCATTTGTTTCTTCAGAATAGGAGACATTGAGGTTTTGCGGTGCATCAAGTTTGTCGAATGTCTCGGAAACCTTTGTAGGTTCAGTCCCTTTTACGAAATACTCGTATTCAATTTGATTCTCAGGTGTGTTGGCGCTAGGCAGTCTCGCTGGATTGCTTCCTGCTTCAACAGCGGATTTCACGACACTTCCAGGTTTTTTGAAATCCTTTGTCTCCACTCCTTCAGACACATGGGACATCAAGCTTTTGAACATTCGCTGCGCATATTTTTGCTCTGTTTTATCCAAGCCGTCTTTCCGTGTTTCATATCCTGTCCAGATGGCTGCGGTAAAGTTGGTCGTGTAGCCGACAAACCAAGCATCAGGCACAAGCGAACTGTCCGAAATGTTGAATTTCTCCCTTTCTTCTGCCGAATAATTGGTTGTTCCGGTTTTCCCGGCCACATCCAAACCGGGAACATTCGCACGGGTTCCTGTTCCGGAAGTCAATACAGATTTCAGCATATCGGAGATCATGAAGGCTGTGTAGTCCTTCATGGCCACAGTAGACTCAGGTTTCAGATTGATTTTTGTTTCTTTATCTGATAACACGACTTCAGTGACAGCGTATGGTTCCGTGTATACACCTTCATTTCCGAAAGCGCCATATGCGCCTGCCATTTCAAGAGAAGATACTTCATTCGAACCGAGTGCATAAGCTTCATGGAATTCTTTAAAATTGAATCCTAATTTCTCTCCGAATGCCCTCGAATTCTCAAGGCCGGCTGCTTGCATCGCTTTCAATGCCGGAACATTATACGATTTGGCCAATGCTGTCCGGATCGACATTTGTCCATGGTATCGGTTGTTGTAGTTCTTGAATGGTGTACCGTTTGAATATTGATATTCTTCATCGACGACTTGTTCGTACGTAGACCATTTCTCGAATTCAATGGCCGGACCGTAATCAAGGATCGGCTTCATTGTGGAACCGGCTGATCTTGAAATGCCGGTTGCATAGTTCAAACCTCGTGATACGGTCTGATTGCGTCCGCCTCCAATGGCGCGGATCGCTCCGGTGTTTGTATCCGTCAATGTGATGCCCGCCTGCATTTTGGAGTCGCCGAAGTCGATCACATCGTTGGAGTTCAGCATATTATACACATATTCCTGTGCATTACGGTCCATCGTCGTGTGGATTTCGAGACCGTCCGTGAAGATATTGTATTCTGTCTTTTCTTCCACTTCCTTGATGACCTGATCGACGAAGGAGTCATACGGTGTTGTATCTTCACCTTTACGTTCTTCTTCTGTCAGCAAGGTATCGGTGATGCTCTTGCTTTGCGCTTCCTTCATTTCCGCTTCTGAGATATATCCATGTTTATTCATCAGTGTCAATACGACATTCCGTCTTTTTTCCGCTTTCTCGGGATGCTGGAATGGGTCGTAAGCGGAAGGGCTTTGCGGCATTCCGGCCAGCATGGCTGCTTCTTCTAGAGTCAGCTCATCCAATTGTTTACCGAAATAGGTTTCAGCTGCGGTCGCAATTCCGTTTGCGCCGGCACCATAGTAAATTTTGTTGACATACATTTCAAAGATTTCTTTTTTGGAATATTTTCTCTCAATTTCAAGAGCTAGCCACAGTTCCTGTGCTTTCCGTTTAAGCGTCTTATCCGATGTCAGGAAAGACCTTTTGACGAGCTGCTGGGTGATGGTACTTGCGCCTTGAGAGCCGAATCCATCCGTGAAGTTGGCGATTACGGCACTGCCGAGACGAAGCACATCGACCCCGCTATGTTCATAGAATCGTGAATCCTCGGTTGCGATGATGGCATCCTTGACGACATCGGGAATATCTTCGTAATTGACATAATCCCGGTTCTCGGTGCCCACTTCCTGGATCAACTCTCCATTCTCATCATAGATTTTGGAGGAAATCGGATCTTTAAGCAAGGATTCGTCAAGCTCCGGCGTTGAACTCACATAATAAGCAAAAGTTGCGGCCCCGCCGACGATTCCGGCTGTGAAGAGTATGAGAAGGATAAACAAAATTCTTTTGAAGATGCTTTTGTTCTTTTTGTTTTTTCCTTTTTTCTGTTTTTGCATATTTTTGCGTCTTTCTTCTCTTGTTTGGAACTTATCAGCCATTACAGCTAACCTGCCTTTCATGAAGCCTTTTAACACTTCGGCGAACCGAAATGCAAAATGTTCGCGTAATTGATCGGTATGTCGGTCATTTCAAATTGGAAACCAATGTATATGATACTTTAAAGCTATAATAGTCGATCCACAACTTTAAGATAATCAATTCGCGGGCTTAATCCTAGTTTGATCAGGAATGATATCTCCTCTATTTCTTGCTTTGAAATGGATTTTCTGCCTCCATCCATCATTCTTCCCCAAAAACGGATCATATGTTCAGCTTCCATCAGAAATATCTCTTCTGTCGCAGCGAAGCGGAATATGATGAAGGGGAATCCATCTTGCTTTAAAACTTGTTCCATATGGCGGATTTGATGCTCATGGAAGTTTTTCAGAGGAAAAGAAGTGGTACTCTTCGTTTCTTTTGCCTCGAAATCGATATATCTTCCTTTATAGACACCGTTGTAATCAGTCGTCGACGCTTGTTTGAAGTATGCTTCCTTAATGACAGCTGCACTGCGTTTAGGGTAGTGGACGTCCACGATCTGAACGGGTGTCGGTTTCTTATGGATGACCGCTATATTGTTGTTCAGATAATATTCATTTGTTTCGTTGAGATCGGCTTCGAGTGTCATACCGCGTTTGCCATAATTGATGTTGGTATGAAGTTTATTTCCGCTTTCCGCTTTATCCTTTTTTTGTACAGAAATGAACTTTCTTCCGTTCGGATAGTGAAAAACCAATTGCATTCCCCCCTGAATCACTTCCCATTATACGCCTTATGATAAGGAAGCCGGAACAAGTATCACCTTATAATAACAGAAATTCAAATGAAAAGAAGTATAAAAAATTTGGGATAACTTACTCTATGATTATACACTTTTTGCTTTTTGATTAGAAAGAGGGTGATTATGTGAGTGAATTCCTTTCTTCCATTTCTGGTATCGACGGGAAAAGAGACATCCTTAAAATTATAAAGGAGAGTACGGAAAAATGGAACAAAGATAATATTTCACGAACTTCGGCCTATTTTTCCTTCTACAGGCTGCACCCTGAGATCATGTGGTCGTTTCTTGCGAGTATGGTATCGAGGAATGCCGGTTGGAATATGTGTGATTTGAAGGGCCGCTTGTATAGCTCGATTTTGTCACCGAGTTACAGTTCCGCCTTATTTATGACATATGAGCGGGCCAATTATCTCATCTTTCAGGATGTGTTTCCTCAGTTACTTTTGTACCATTATTCCAAGGAAATGAATGATGATTTGTTTCATTTTCTTGAACATATATCGGTCAGTACGTTCATTCATTCGGAATGGTCGAGATTTTTGAAAAACGGGGAAAAGGAGAGGCTGATGCATGCACTGATTATCAATGAACAAAATGTTATACAAAAAACGGTCATAGAGAATCCTTTTTTCGAAAAAAAAGTTTTCCGGTCTGCTCTTTATTTCCTTCATGAACATTTTCATTTCAGTACCGTGCTTTTTCCGACGAGAAAAGGGAGAGTGTACGGGACGACCGTTAAAGATTTCAGAAAAGTCGACAGCCGGATTTTATTGGGGAAAAGGCTGGCATCCATTTTGTTTTCGAAATATCGTAATGATATATATGATTTTGCATGTAATTGTCCCCATACAGGATCGAGAAGGGACTATACCATATTCAACGCCGGATTGAGCCCTCTTTGGACACCTGAACTTAAGTATGTCTACCCTGTCGTACATCATCGTGAAGAAAAGCGGTTAAGATGGGATGCCAATACGAAAGTGAAGGAAGAGTGGTGGGAGCCGGTGGAACTTCTGACTCAGATGGATATAACGGATTCATTCGGGTCAAAGCAAAAAAAACTGATACAAGCGCTTCTTCTATATAAGAAATTCCTTAAATGACCAAGAAATTACAATGAAAAAGGAAGCCTGCTTGATTGACAGGCTTCCTTTTTTGTTGATTATATTTTTCCATCGCTCAATTCTTTATGTCGATGGACGGTCAGGACGGTCAAGCTTCGGATTGCCTTCTCCAGCTTTCGTTACTTTTTTGTTTTTTTGTTCTTTCTTTTGTTGTTCGATCGAATCATTTCTTCCCATATAAAACACCTCCTAGAAATATTGTTTCTTGGCACATGGAAAATCATGCAGTGAAATTTGTCGAAAGTGATGAGTGTGCTGCTTTCTTTGGCGACATGTAACTAGTTTTGTCAGTGAGGAAGGAATATAAGAGCCAATTCAAGAATAGACTGTACACAAACCAAAGATGGAGGGGTAAAGATGGGAAAACAAGTTTCGGATATAGGGATCATATTTACGATGTTGAATGATATACAGAACCAGCTGGACCAGATTGAAGAGCAGCTGACGAAGAAAGTCAATGAAGAAACGGAAAGCCTGCTGAGTAAACAAAACGAATCACTTCAGAATTTGGTGCATGCATATGATGAATTGGAAGAGGCCAGCGGTCAATTCGACCAAGCTGCTTCCATCGCACTTTTCCGTGAGCCGGTGAAGCCGCTTCAAAGAGAACCAAAATATAGTTACTGACGACTATGCGTCCTGCAGGCGCTTTTTTTTTGCCCGGAAATATGTGTCTCTCTGACGGGACCAACACCGGGAATACATTCTAAGTCTAAACCCATCTTGTCAATACTCCTCTTGTCAGCCTATATTGCCGGCATCATAGGAGATTGGCCGCATTCACAATCCATGCTGCCAGACGGGCAAGCTCGAAAGGTTCGAACCATGATACGTAAAAAAGAACACCGAGGAAAGAAGTGAGGGAACAGAATTTTAACCCGCCCATTCAGCTTGCTTTCTTCCCATTCAGCGATGGATTGTGTATGGTAATTACAAAAGATTCTTAATAAGATGGAATGAAAGCAGAATGAATCTGTTTCCATGAAAAAGTCTAATATGGAATCCGACAATAAAGAAAACGGAGAGATGAAGATGGAAGACGCAAAAAAGGCCACCGATGAATTAATCGGTATTTTGGATGAGGTGGAAGCCCTCTTTCACGAAACAAAGGAAACGAAAAAAGAATACGATTTCTATCAAGACATAGAGCCATTCGTGAATCGAGTGTATATGCTGGCCGAGAAGTGGAAGACAATGGTCATGGAGGAGCTAAACAAGAAGCATATAAGATATATCGGATCAGCGCAGATCGAACAGGTGGCAGATAACATGAATCAACTATGTGTCATGGCTTTCCAGCATACAGCCAGCTTAAAAAGGTTCAAAGATCATCACCAATCCACAAGATTCCTTCTGACAAGCATCAAGCGTAATGTATGATGCAGAGCACAAATCGAAAGGTACCTTCATATTCTGTAGTGATGACAATTCATGAAAAGGAAGGAGGTAACGGAGTGCCACATTATCCTTATTTAGAAGGCAATATATCCCCTGGGCATCATATGTTCCGACAGCAGCCTTTTCAACCAATGGGGGGTAATGATTATGGCGGCGGCCCTCCTTGGATGCAGATGGTACCGCAGCAACAGTGGGGAGCACCCGGACAATCTAATCCATATCATCAAGAAGCAATCATGCCGCCGTATGGCATGTATGGTGATCAGATGTTCCATGCAGGGAACCAGATGATGCACCAAACACCGTACCACAATCAAGATATGGCCTATCCGGAACCTATGCCTTATCAGCCTCAGCCCTACAATCCATTCAACGGCATGGCGAACAATCCTGCCCCGAAGATGCAGCAGCCGAACGGTCAATCTTTGTTCGCCAACCCGTTGCAGACAAAGAAGGAACAACAGATGCAGGCACAGTTCCCTGTTCCTTATCCAAAACAGTCCTTCAAGGCAAAACCACAGACATCCGGTTTTCAGTCCATCATGAATCAATTCAAAACACAGGATGGTGCAATGGATGTCACCAAAATGATGAATACCGCCGGTCAAATGATGGGAACGGTCAGCCAGGCGCAAAGTATCTTCAAAGGAATCGGAGGCATCTTCAAAACAACAACCTAGCAGGATGCATCTAATGCCCTGTAAGTGCATGCAATCAAAAAAGGAGCCCTCGTCGTCCGGGACGGAGCTCTTTTTATATGTTTCGGAATTTAGTGCAATATCTGCAGATCGCGGAGTCATTCACGGATCTGGATCGATTTCCCCGTGATTTTAGGTACATGTATCTGCAGCAATCCATTTTTATGTTCCGCCTGTATCCCGCTTTGATTGATGGGCTGAACGAAACGGACGGTTCTTGATTGTACCCCGGATACCAGCTTTGATTTCATATATCCTTTTTTCGTATGTTTTTCTTCTGAATGTTCATTTTGCTTAATGGTGATCTGTATGGCCTGTGGAAGGGACTCGATCATGATTTGCTGCCGGCTGATGCCTGGAAGCTGTGCGGTGACTGTATAATGATGTGCATCTTCCCGGATATTAATCGGGAAACTTCGGTTCTTGGCGGAAGCCTGGAAGAAATCATCCATTGATTGAAGAACCCCGCCGAAAGGCTTTCCACTGAACAGCTGATCCATATTGGATATGAACCCGAAGAATGGGTCGCCCTTTTTTGAGTTGAAATTCGTCTTATCTTCATGAAATGAAGGCATAGCACTCCTCCTCTAGCTTTGATCAATCAACGCATGCTTTCTATACAATATGCAATGTCCATGGAAAAGTGCGGAAGCCCGGGTTCGGTTCTTGAAGGAATTTTTTTCGAAGTAAATGGGTGTTTCGTTCAGTACCTGCTTCCGATAATTACATAGTCTATTATGTAGAATAAACTATGTAGAAAGGGGACACCACGATGTTTAGGAATTCAAACGAGTCCAAAGGAATGTATGCGAATCCTTATGTCCAGCCAACTATGCAGGGAGGGCACTTTACTCAATCACAAAATATGGCGGGATATGGATATGGATCCGGAGGCACAACCAGTTGCCCGCAGAATGTGTTTCCGAGTCAGGTTCAGCCTGCGAATGTTAGTCCGACCAATAATTTCGTCAAGACAAATGTGATAAAGCATATTATCCCTCATGTTCACCCGACGCACACGACAACAGTCAATGAGCATGTTTTTCAACATCAGCATTATTTCCCGAAAACGCACTCTGTCGTAAATAAGTGCTGTAATCAGCATGTATTTTGCGGTTCACCGCCGCCAAATCCATGCTGCCCGCCATACAGATCGTTCTGATGATTCGAAGGGCTTTTTATCGGCCCTTCTTTTTTATAAAATATAGGGACAAGTAAATATACGATGGAAGGCAGGGATATACGATAAAAATTCTGTATGTTTCAGGTTATAAAGGTCATGAACTGGGTATTTTTAATAACAATGGACCGGAGGCCGATATTATAAGGAAAGCCCTCAAAAGAAAAATGGAAGCATTTTGTGAAGAAGGATTGGAATGGGTGATCATTACCGGACAAATCGGGACAGAACTATGGGCAGGGGAAGCAGTCCTTGAACTGAAGAAAGATTATAAAGATCTCAAGCTCGCTGTCTTAACACCTTTCCTCGAACAGGAATCAAATTGGAATGATAAGAATAAGGATTATTATCAGTCGATCATCGGCCGGGCCGACCTTGTAGATTCTGTCAGCAAACAGCCATACAGCAATCCGCAGCAGTTCAGGAACAAAGATCAGTTCATCCTACATAAATCGGAAGGGTTATTGCTTATTTATGACGAGGAAAAGGAAGGGTCGCCGAAATATCTGCTTCAGGCGGCCAAGAACCATCAGCAAAAAAGAAATGCATATGACATCCATCTGATCGACTTTTATGAGCTGCAGCAGCTCATGGAGGAGGAAGCGGACCGGAACCGTCCGGACTGGACTTGAAGCTTTGCTTCCGTATTTCACACCGGAAAGGGGAGGAAATACCGGAAATACACATTGTTTTTCAAAAAAATGATAAAATCACCAAGATAAATTGACAAAGTATACTCTTTTTGAAAAAATAATAGATATCTAAATAGAATGTCGTAAGTAATAGAGGTGATTCTGATGCAATCGGATAAAATAAAACTAACAGCGAAAGATATTCTGGAGAAAGAATTCAAGGCAGGTATGAGAGGCTATAAGCCTGAGGATGTCGATCAATTCCTTGATGTGATCATCCGTGATTATGAAGCTTTTTACCAAGAAATCGAAGAACTTAAACAAGAAAACGCCAAGCTCCGCAAGAAAGTGGAGGAGCCGGCAACCCGTTCTTCCCAGCCATTCCAACAAGCAGCACCAGGTACAACGAATTTCGATATCCTGAAAAGGTTATCCAATTTGGAAAAGCATGTATTCGGCAACAAATTATATGAATAATGCATGAAAGAACCGCTAAAAGCCTATTTGGATAAAATTTCTATTGTGTTTCGGTTCTTAAAGGCATATAATGAGTACTGTTATGTTTGACGGCGTTCGGGTAATCGCTGCGGGCCGCATATGCGGATCGTAGAGGAAAGTCCATGCTCGCACAAGCTGAGATGCTTGTAGTGTTCGTGCCTAGTGAAAAAATAAGCTAGGGCAGCCGAAAAGGCTGACGGCCGGGAAATTACCTAAGTCCCTTTGGGATATGGTATGACCCTATAAAAGTGCCACAGTGACGAAGCTCCTCCAGAAATGGAAGAGGTGGAACGGGTAAACCCCACGAGCGAGAAACCCAAATATTGGTAGGGGCACCTTTCAACCGGAAATGAACGGGTGAAAGGACAGGTACAGCCTGTAGATAGATGATTACCGCCTTTGTACGAGATAATTACATTATCATTCGCAGTACGGAAGGGACAAAACATGGCTTACAGAGCGTTGTCAAATGAATAACATCCAAAAATGATGATCAGAAGGCTCTCCTTTTACTTTCAGAGGAGAGTCTTTATTGTTATAATGATACAGCGCAAATGGCAATACTAATAAATAAGAAGAAAAGACATAAGGTGATCTAATGGCTCAATATACAATTATCGCAACAGCCGCCATGGGTTTGGAAGCACTCGTGGCAAAAGAAGTCAGGGAACTTGGTTATGAATGTACGGTGGACAATGGAAAGGTTATTTTCCAAGGGGATGAAACGGCAATCGCAAGAGCCAATATGTGGCTTCGAACGGCCGACCGCGTGAAGATCCAAGTCGGCAAATGCAAAGTCTATACGTTCGAGGAACTGTTCCAGGCAGCCAAAGCAATTCCTTGGGAGAACTATATCCCGGAAGATGGCGAATTTCCGGTTTCGGGCAAATCAGTCAAATCAAAACTCTTCAGTATCTCTGATTGCCAGGCAATCGTAAAGAAAGCGATCGTTGAACGGTTGAAGAAAGCATATAATCGTATTGCATGGTTCGAGGAAAACGGTCCCCTGTTTAAAGTGGAAGTTGCTTTACTGAAGGACGAGGCGACATTCACGATCGACACATCAGGTGTGGGACTTCATAAACGCGGCTACAGAGTATCTCAAGGGGAAGCCCCGCTGAAAGAAACTTTGGCTGCCGCTTTGATCAAGTTGACGAACTGGCACCCTGACCGCCCTTTGGTCGATCCATTTTGCGGATCGGGAACGATTCCGATTGAAGCGGCGATGATCGGACAGAATATTGCCCCTGGATTCAACCGTGACTTCGTTTCCGAACAATGGCCTTGGTTCGATTCGGCCATATGGGACAAAGTGCGTGAGGAAGCGGAACAAAAGGCTGATTATGACCAGCCGCTTCAAATCATCGGTTCCGATATCGACCATCGGATGGTGGAACTTGCTAAAGCAAACAGTATGGAAGCAGGTTTCGGTGACTTGATTACCTTTAAACAAATGCAGGTAAGTGATTTCACGACAAAAGATGAATATGGTGTCATCATCGGGAACCCGCCTTACGGGGAGCGGCTCGGTGATAAAGCGACTGTTGAGCAGATGTATGCGGATATGGGAAGAGTGTTCAATGAACTCGACACATGGTCTGTATACATCCTGACTTCTTATGAAGGGTTTGAAAGGCTGTACGGAAAGCCGGCCACAAAAAAACGGAAACTCTTCAACGGGTTCATCAGAACCGATCTATACCAGTACTGGGGCAAAAGACCTCCTAGACCTGCAAAAGATTAATCGCAAACAGCCACAATCGAATTGGCAGCTCGTCTGAAACGAATACTGCCAATTCTTTTTATTTGGGAGAAAACGTAAGGGTGGAAAGATAAAAGTATGAGGAATAAATTACCGTTTACAGTTTCCAAAGAGGAAACTTTCTATGAGAAGCTTTCGGAATGGATCGGGGATGTCTTTTATGACATTCTGCCGGAAAAAGGATTCGAATTGCGTGATGAACAAGTGTATATGGCTTTTCAGCTTGAAAAAGCCTTCAAGGAAAAGAAAACAATCTTTGCGGAAGCAGGGGTAGGTACAGGGAAAACAATCGTCTATCTCCTTTATGCCGTCTGTTACGCCAAGTATCTTAATAAACCGGCGATCATCTCATGTGCTGATGAAACGCTGATCGAACAATTGGTGAAGGAAGAAGGCGACATTGCCAAAATCTCGAAAGCGCTTGACCTGAATATTGATGTCAGGCTTGCGAAGTCGCGGGACCAGTATGTCTGCTTGAATAAAGTGGAATCGGCTGTGCTTCATGAAGACAGCGAATCAATCGATCTATTGCATGAATCGCTTCCTGCCTTTGTACATGATAGTTCTTCTTTGAAATCCTTCGAGCCATATGGAGACCGTAAAGAATACCCTTATCTCAATGACGAGGAATGGGGAAAGGTCGGCTGGGATTCATTACAGAATTGCTTCTCCTGTGATAAACGCCATCGCTGCGGTCAGACGCTTTCCCGTGACCATTACAGGAAATCAACCGATCTAATTGTTTGTTCACATGATTTCTTCATGGAGCATGTATGGACAAAAGAGTCACGCAAACGGGAAGGGCAGCTTCCGCTATTGCCTGAATATGGAGCAGTGGTGTTCGATGAAGGGCATTTGCTTGAATTCTCTGCACAGAAAGGGCTCACGTATAAGATTGCCGAAGATATGCTGGCGGATGTGCTGACTGTACTGCAGGCGAATGACATGCGGGAGGAAACATTGCTTCTCATTGAGGATGCGATGTACCTTAATGAAGACTTCTTCTCCGCACTTGATGCGAAAAGTATCCATATTAAAGGATCACACCGTCATGAAATCGTCGAAGATGGAAGCTTGCGCAGAAAAGCCGCCGAGTTGAGAAGATTAATCGAGGAAATCCTTGAGAATCTCGTTTTCGAAGCGGAGCTTTATACGCTTGATGAATACAGCCTGAAGATCAGCGAAGAATATCTCGAACAGATTTCCCATTCGCTAGGGTTGTATGAAAAAGGGGAAAATGCGGTCGTTTGGCTTGAAAAAGGAGAAGGTACACTTCGGCTCGTGATCATGCCGAGACTCGTGAGTGAAATACTGTCGAAAGAAGTATTCTCCGCGAATCTTCCTTACATCTTCTCATCCGCTACATTATCCGAACAAGGTTCATTCGATTATTTGGCCTCTACTCTTGGAATCAGCGAGTATTCCTCCTTCTCCGTGGAGTCTCCATTCGATTATGAAGAAGTGATGAAAGTGAAGGTCTCATCCTTTAACCGAGATGATGAAAAGGAAAGAAATGCAAGTGCCATCCAGTCAATAAGAGATAATAACGGAAGCACGCTTGTCCTGTTTCCTTCCGAAGAAGAAATGGCAGCGTTCAAGCGAAGCATCCGTACGGAATCATTCCCGTATCCGGTTTATTTCGAGGGAGAAGAAGAAATAAGCGAAACGGTGAAGAAATTCCAAAATGAGAAGCATGCAGTCCTCTGTGCGCATCATCTCTGGGAAGGGCTCGATATTCCTGGAGAATCATTGAACAACGTCGTCATCTACAATTTGCCGTATCCGCCGAATGACCCTGTATTCCAAGCGAAGAGACAGGCTTCGAAAGATCCTTTCCATGAAGTGGATCTGCCGTATATGCTGCTGAGGCTCCGTCAAGGAATCGGAAGGCTGATCCGTACGAGCACGGATTCCGGAACAGTTCAATTGTTCATGGATGCAGAAACAAGTGAAGAAGTGAGGCAATCGGTACTGGATGTACTGCCGGTTGCGCCGCAATAATATAAGAAAGGCTGAAGGATGACTTCAGCCTTTTTTTGTTGGAGAATCGGTTATACCTCCCTTAGGATAATATGGTAAACTGATGAAAAAGAAACGGAGGAATCATTGATGGATATACAAGGGACGGAACAAAATCTGCTGCAGCTCGTCAAGAAGATGGGGGCATACGAGGAAGCGCTAAACCTGATCTTCTGGGACTTGCGGACAGGCGCACCGAAAAAAGGCGTAAATCAGCGTTCGGAGGTAATTGGACTTCTTACGGCAGAATTATATGAAATGTCGACAGGCGATGAAATGAAATCATACATAAATGCAATGTCCGAAGAAAAGGTGAAAGCGACATTGCCTGCCATCACGCAAAAGCTGGTGGATGAGTGCAAGAAAGAATATGAACTCAACAAGAAGATTCCTGCCGATGAGTATAAAGCGTTCACAATGCTGGCCACACAAGCGGAAAGCGCATGGGAGGAAGCGAAGGAAGCGGCTGATTTCAACTTGTTCCAGCCATATTTGGAGAAAATCGTAGCTTATAAACGGAAATTCATCGATTACTGGGGATATGAAGGAAATAAATACAATACCCTTCTGGATCAATATGAGCAAGGGATGACTGTTGAGATATTGGATGAAGTCTTTGGCAGATTGAGGGATGAACTTGTGCCGCTGGTCAAGGAAATCAACAGTTCAGGGAACAAACCGGCAACGGAATTCCTCTACAGACGTTTCCCTAAGGAGAAGCAAAAGCAGTTCAGTATCGGAATCCTTAAGCAGCTCCAATATGATTTCGATGCAGGCAGACTGGATGAAACAGTGCATCCTTTCGAAATTACCATCAACAACAAAGATGTCAGAATCACAACCCGCTATGATGAGCAAGATTTCCGTACGGCTGTATTCGGAACCATCCATGAGTGCGGACATGCGATCTACGAACAGAATATAGCGGACGAACTGATCGGGACGGGTCTGGCCACAGGCACTTCCATGGGGATACACGAATCACAATCGTTATTCCATGAAATTTTCATTGGAAGGAATTATCACTTCTGGGAGAAGAATTATGATGCACTGCAGAAAGCTGCCCCTGAGCAGTTCGGTGATGTTTCGTTGGAGGACTTCTATCGTGCGATCAATGAATCGAAGCCTTCTCTGATTCGAATCGAAGCAGACGAAGTCACCTATCCATTGCATATCATGGTCCGATACGAACTGGAGAAAGCGTTGATGAACGGAGAGTTGGAAGTCGCGGATCTTCCGCAGGCTTGGAATGACAAATACGAGGAATACTTGGGAATCAGACCTGGAAATGACGGTGAAGGAGTATTGCAGGATGTCCATTGGGCAGGCGGGGATTTCGGTTATTTCCCTTCCTATGCACTCGGGTATATGTATGCAGCCCAATTCATGAACGCGATGAAGAAAGACCTTCCTGAATTCGAACAGCTGCTGTCTGCTGGAAACATCAAGCCGATCACAGACTGGCTGGTGGAGAACATCCACCGTCACGGAAAAATGAAAGAGCCGCTGGAACTGCTTCAAGATATTACAGGAGAAGGATTGAATGTCCAATATTTGATTGACTATCTGAAAGACAAATACAAGGAAATTTATCAATTGAACGTTTGAACATTTTGGGATGGTAAGATTTCCTCTTCCCATAACGGATATGTCTTGTTATAATACGAAAATAGTAACCAATCATATAGTGATAAGAAAGTTTCTCATATAATCGCAGGGATATGGCCTGCAAGTTTCTACCGGATTACCGTAAATGATCCGACTATGAGTGAGCTTGATTACTTGAGCGTTAATAATGGCTCAGGTTTCCTTGCTGCACTCTTAAATGCGGGCAGCAAGGGAATCTGAGCCTTTTTGTATACAAAAAATTACTGGAGGTCTTTGAAGATGGAAGCTTTAAAGAAAAAAATTCAACAAGAAGGAAAGGTCTTGCCCAATAACGTGCTGAAAGTGGATTCTTTCCTGAATCATCAGATGGACCCCGTATTGATGAAGGAAATCGGCGAAGAATTTGCTGAAAGATTCAAAGAGGAGCAGATTGATAAAATCTTGACTGTGGAATCTTCCGGAATCGGACCAGCCTTGATGGCAGCTTTATTCATGGGGATCCCGATGGTATTCGCAAGAAAGAAAAAGTCGCTTACTTTGACGGAAGGATTGCTTTCGTCCACGGTCTATTCCTATACAAAACAGGAAAGCAATCAAGTCACCATAAGCAAAGATTTCATCAAAGAAGGCGAGAGAGTCCTGATCATCGACGATTTCCTCGCAAATGGGCAAGCAGCCCTTGGATTGATCGATATCGTGCAGCAAGCGGGAGCGGTGCCTTCCGGAGTAGGGATCGTCATAGAGAAGTCTTTCCAGGAAGGGAGAAAACGTGTTTTGGAAACCGGAGTCCGATTGGAGTCCCTTGCACGCATTCAGTCCCTTGCCGATGGCAAAGCAAGATTTGCGGATGAATTGATGACAATAGGAGGTACGCTTTAATGAAAAAGAGGTTTGCAGAATTAAGTTCACTCGGTTTCCAGCACGTATTGGCCATGTATGCCGGCGCTGTCATCGTACCTTTGATTGTCGGTGAAGCGCTTGGATTGACACAGGAACAACTGACTTATTTGGTATCAATCGATATTATGATGTGCGGCATAGCTTCTCTTCTTCAAGTGTTCCGCAATAAATTCATGGGAATCGGCTTGCCGGTCATGCTGGGCTGTACTTTCACAGCTGTTGCTCCTATGATCGCGATTGGCGGAGAATACGGTATTCCGAGTATTTACGGGTCAATTATCGTTTCCGGTCTGATTGTCATGATCGTCAGCCGCTACTTCGGAAAGCTGGTCAAATTTTTCCCGCCGGTCGTTACGGGCTCTGTGGTCACAATCATAGGAATCACATTGATTCCTGTCGGCATCAATAATCTTGCCGGCGGTACTGGAGCGGAAGACTTCGGCAGCCTGCAGAACCTTGCTCTTGGATTCGGCACTTTATTATTCATCATCATTCTTTATCGTTTCAGCAAAGGTTTCATGCGCGCCATTTCAGTTCTTCTCGGCCTTGTTGCCGGCACAGCCGCGGCCTATTTGGCAGGGGTTGTCAACTTCAGCGCCGTCAGTGAAGCTTCATTCATTCAAATACCGATGCCATTCTATTTCGGAATGCCGGAATTCCATCTGATTCCCATATTGACGATGACTTTGGTGGCGATTGTTTCACTTGTCGAATCGACAGGGGTATACCATGCCTTGAGCGATATATGCGATAAGGAAGTGACTGAGAAGGATCTTGAGAAAGGATACCGGGCGGAAGGCTTCGCCATTGTACTTGGCGGCCTGTTCAATGCATTCCCTTATACCGCATTCTCACAAAATGTAGGACTCGTCCAAATGTCTGGAGTGAAAACGAAGAAAGTCATCTATGCGGCAGGTGTATTTTTGATCTTATTCGGTCTTGTTCCGAAAATCGGTGCCATCACAACCGTCATCCCTTCAGCGGTTCTCGGCGGAGCGATGGTTGCATTATTCGGAATGGTTGTTGCGGCAGGAATCAAGATGTTAAGCAAAGTGGATTTCTCTTCACAGGAAAACTTGCTGATCATCGCTTGTTCCGTAGGGATCGGTCTTGGTGTGACGGTGGTTCCTGAATTATTTGCACAGCTGCCTTCGGGAATCGGGGTCCTTACGGAAAGCGGCATCGTGACAGGAAGCCTGACGGCAATCTTCCTGAATGTCTTTTTCCACGCCAAAGGAAGCAGACAGGAAGTATCTGTCAAAGTGGAAGACAGAAAGATTACAGTGGACGCAGGGAACTGATCATTCCATTTTTGTGGAGGGGAAGAAGCGCCAAGCAGCCGCGCTTCTTTTTTTGTTGGAAAAATTTATGAGACAATTCATTATAGATAGATTACAATGATGATATTCAAGAAAAGGGAGAGATGAATATGACAAGCACACCACTTACTTTCACATACAAATCGAACGGTATGTTGGCTTAATTTCATTAGGAGCAATATTTCTTCGATTTGAGTATTGTAAATATTCTCGAAATCGGAGGACGGTAAATTGACTATCCATAACATCTATTATTTTTTGACAAGTTCGCGTTCATGCATCATCCAGATAGTGTTTACGTTGAACGCAATCTATTATGTATCTCAAGCAGATTTGAACCCGCTTCAATTGGTTTTGATCGGCACCATATTGGAACTTTCCATTTTGCTGTTTGAAGTTCCGACAGGTTTGGTGGCCGACTTTTTCGGAAGGAAAAAATCGATCATCCTCGGAACATTCATTATAGGTCTTGCCCATCTGCTCGAAGGAAGCTTCCCTGAATTTTGGGCAATCGCGATAGGATCGGCTTTATGGGGCATCGGCTGGACATGTATCAGCGGTGCTGAACAAGCCTGGATAGCTGATGAATTGGAAAACAAAGACCTGGAAAGCGTTTTCCTGAAGGGAGCGCGCTATAGCTCTTTCGGCAGATTCATTGGAATACTGTTCAGTGTGCTCATTGCTGCCGTCTTTACCGTACAGGTAGCCATTTTGCTGGCGGGAGGATTATTGATTCTATTGGCACTTATTTCACTGATCATCATGCCGGAAACGAAATTTGTCTCTGTCGCCCGTGAAGATGCTTCCGGCTTTAGGCAGATGATTCTCGCTATTAAGAGCGGGACAACACTGATTAAGGGAAATACAGTTTTGATCGGAATTGCGGCGGTCACACTCCTGTGGGGACTTGCCAGTGAAGGATTTGACCGGCTGTGGGGAGCCCGCTTCATCGAAGGGTTCCGGTTGGCGGAAGAGGATTCGGTATACTGGTTCGGTGCTTTTTATGCGGTAGCATTTTTATTGAATATTGTGCTGCTGAAATTCGTGGAATTGTATATGAAGGGACGATATGCCAGTGTTTTATGTCTCATCAACGGCATATTGTCTATAGGGATGCTGCTCTTTGCATTCACAGACAGCTTTTTGGCGGCAATGGTATTATATTGGACAATCGCATCACTCAGGAGCGTCAATTATCCATTAATAAGTGTCCTGACAAATCAAAGATTGCAGGCACAAGGCCGGGCAACAGCTCTATCGATGTTTGGACAGCTCGATGCATTCGGGCAAGTGGCCGGCGGACCCCTGGTAGGGATCATCGCCCTCTATACCTCGATAGAGTGGGGCATCGCATCTTCCGCTGTTTTGATTATACCCACATTGTATCTTTTTTGGAGAATGAGAAAAACTGCATAACATCCGCATTCTGGCGGACAGAGAATCTAAAAAGTCAGTTTGAAAGATTTAGGTTAGTAACAATGAATGGAGCCGGTACAGGGGATCGGCTCTTTTTACCGTAAATTTTCCGGAAACAACCTTTTCATAATTTGTAATAAAAAAGACAAGATGATTTTATAAGGATTTCTTGCAATGAATATATAATCCTAAAACAAACCATTACATATATTGGTGAATATAATGAAAAAAAGAATGTAAAGGATTGAAGAAGGATATGGAAAAGAAATATTGTACAAGATGCTCCTCATTGAGCACTAACGGTCAAATATGCGAGAAATGCGGAAGCAGTGAATTAAAGGCAATCATCATTTCAGTGCAATCCATGAAAAAAAATAATCGGGATGCCAGCTGACAAATTGCTCATTTACATTTGATGATCATCCATATATTGTATAAATGTGGAATAGGATGAATCAAGAGGAGGTGGGGAATTGAAGCGAAGAATTACTGCTTCACAAAAAGAGTTCCTGCTTAAGGAACTTTCTTTCCTTAAAAGTCAAGGAGTGTCTTGGAATAAGGAAGAAGTAGAAGATTTATATGAAGTGGTGGACGGGAAGAAAGGAAATTCAATGCAGGTCATTCTGTGGATCGGGGCAGTCCTTGTCGGTTTGGGGATTTTGTCCTCCGTCGCTTCCAATTGGTCTGAAATTTCGCCCTTGTCCAAATTCATATTGATTTTCTTCGGTACTGCAGGATTTTACACTGCAGGCCGGTTAACGGAAAACACGGTGGCCAAAACATCGAAATCACTCTATTATATAGGCGGCTTTCTTTTCGGATCAGGCATCTTTCTGATTGGTCAAACCTTCCATCTTGGCGGAGAACTGTATCCTGCATTTCTGGTTTGGGCATTAGGCATATTGCCGCTGGCGTACTACTTGAAAGATAAGCGGATTCTGTCCTTCATTGTACTCTTATTGTTTGTCTATAATGCCGAAATTGTCTTCAATGGCGTCTTTCCTTTCTGGCTTCTATTATTTATCCCTGCGGTTTATTGGATCAATCATACGTTAATGAATCGTTCGCAATCCGTTTTCATGCTGAATACCGCTTTATTCTTATTCTTTACACATACAAGTTTATGGTATTCTGGTCTGGATCAATTGTGGATCGCCCTCATTTTGTTTGCATCAGGGTTGTTCTTCACCAGGAAAAAGTGGAGGGGATATGAAAAGCCTGCTGCATACGTCTCTGTCGTACTTCAGTGCATTTATGGTCTTATGCTGACATTCTCTTTCGTGTGGATGGATGTTTTTTCTGAGTCTGTATCCAGCACGGCGGCGATTCTATTTGCATTACTGTACGGCCTTTATCTTCTTTTCTTGCTGAAAGAAGATGCTGTCTGGGCAATTGTATTGCTTTGCATATTGATTCTTCGTTTTTATACGGATTATTCTTATGATTTCTTACCGAAGAGCCTTTTCTTCATCGTAGGAGGCAGTATATTGATTCTGTTTGGATTTTGGTTTGAAAGAAAAAGGAGGGGAGCTGTAGATGATGAATAACAGAAAGCGATTCATCTTTGCGCTGCTGCTTCCTCTTGTTATTTTGCTGTCCATGACGATCAAACCTCTATCCGCGACCTTCTCTGGGCATCCAATAGTGCTGGACACTGAGCCGGTTGATCCTACTGACTTGTTTTACGGAGATTATGTCATTTTGAACCTTGAGATCAACTCCGTCCCGGCATCGAAAATAAGTGAAGGACTTCTCCAAGAGATGAAGAAAAAAGAGAGGGACGACTATTGGGCCGACAAGATGACTGTTTATTCCGTATTGGAGGAAAAGGAAGGTGTCTATACCGTAAAGGAAGTCACAGAGCAAAAGCCGGAAAATGACATCTATCTGAAAGGAAGGATGTACGTTTACAGCGATATGCCGGATGATGCTGTCCATCATATAGATTACGGTTTGAACCGCTTTTACTTGGAAGAAAACACAGGAACAGCCATGGAAGCAAAAGCGCAGCAAGGAAAACTCCGTGTAAATGTGAAAGTGAAAGACGGATATGGAATCATAGAGGCTCTGCAATCTGAATGAACATGCATCAACTAAGCGGCATCCCTTGTTATAAATAAGGGATGCTGTTTTTTCTATACAATCTGTTAAAGGAGGATAATAGCCGCTTTGAATATCTGTTGATTAGTGCTTTTCTTTCTGCTATGATAAAGATAACGATAATCATTCTCACTACATATGAGGAAGGTGAAAGAAATGGTCGGGATATTTGTGGCAGGAACAATCACCATTTATACAGGAATCATGTACGGAATCCTAAAAAAAGTCGGCAAGCCCGCTCACACAGCCGCACAACGCCAACACTGAATAATGACGATACAAGACAAAGCCAGAAACAGCATTCTGGCTTTTTATTATGCCTTGTTTAATTATATAGAACTTAGATGATTTTATATAGATTACGTTCATCAGTGTGAAACAAAATAACAGAGGATTGAAGCGGAGAACGGGCGACTCCTGCTCAGAATAGCATGAGCGGAAGACCCCGCAGACGAGGTGACGAGTCGAGAAGGCTGAAGCCATGCCCGCGGAAAGCGTCCGTTTGCAGCGGAAATCAAACTAGAACTTAACAGAGCTGTCCTTGCACAACAAAAATATTCCTAATAGTATGAAATATGAAGAAAATACATTACAATGGAAGAAAATATACAGGTGAACAAGGGGAAAAATCATGGGAAAAACAGCAGTGAATCATGCAGAACTCCTGTCTTCGTTGGCGGGTTTGCATCAACTATTCAGCAATAACCAGGACAGTGAAAGAAGCGACAAATTGAAGCAGCTGATCAGGAAAGTGAATGCAAAAGAAGTCCAGCTCGCTTTTTGCGGGCATTTTTCCGCGGGGAAATCAAGCATGATCAATTACTTGATGGGACAGGACGTCCTGCCATCCAGCCCAGTCCCGACAAGTGCGAACATCGTGAAACTGAAGAAGGGCAAGGATGCCGTGAAGGTCATATTCTTCGACGGCACCTATGCGATATTTGATGGAAAGCATGATATGAAGGAAATAAAGAAATATTGCAAGGAAGGGGACATCAAGGAGATACATATCTCTTCGGAGGATTTCCCCCTCTCAGAAGATTGCGCAGTCCTGGATACACCGGGGATTGATTCAACGGATGATGCGCATCGGATTTCGACGGAAAGCATGCTTCATCTAGCCGATATCGTTTTTTATGTGATGGACTATAATCATGTGCAGTCCGAAGAGAATTTCCTGTTTGCGAAGAAAATGCAAGAAGCGGGCAAGAAGTTGTATTTATTGGTGAACCAAATTGATAAGCATGATGAGAGCGAACTTTCTTTCTCTGCCTTCAAGCAGTCCGTTGTAGACTCTTTCCGGCAGTGGGAGATCGAACCGGAAGAAATCTTCTACACCTCCCTTAGGGATAGCGGCGTCCACGGGAATCAGGCCGCACAAGTACAGACGTTCATTCATGAGCAGATCAAGAACGAACGTGCCGGCATTCCGGTCTCCGCCCGCAAAGCCGCAATGCAGCTTGCGGATGAGCATCTCTTATTCCTTCAGGAAGAACGGGAAGAAGCATATACGGAAGCGAAAGAGGTTTTGGAACAGCTTACCGATTCGGAGATTAAAGCAATTCGCTCGGCCGTTTCCGAGCTGAAGAAGGAGAAAGAAACGGAGGAAGCTTTCCCGGAGCGCTTCAGGATCCAGCTGTTGAAGGATTTGGATGAATTGCTGAAGAATGCATATTTGCTCACAGCTGACAGCCGTGAGCTGATCAAGGATTTCCTTGAAGCGCAGCAGCCGGGCTTCAAAGTCGGGTTGCTGTTTGCCAAGAACAAGACCGAGGCAGCACGCAAAGAACGGGAAAATAAACTGATGGAAGAATTGAGGGAAAGAACGAAAACACAGCTGGATTGGCATTTACGGGAATTTGCCAATAAAAGCATCAAAAATGCCGGTATACGTTCTTCCTCCATTGAATCAGAAGCGCAGCAAATGACGGCGGATTTCGAATTGGATGAGATTAAGGAGCTTCTGGTCAAACAAATCGATGTCAATGGGGATTATGTATTGCTCTTCAGTGGCAAAGTATCCGATCTTCTTAAACGAAAAGGGAAAACAAAAATGATTGCGTTCGGATCCCTTTTGAAACAAGAAATAGAAAAAGAAAAGAAGAAGCAAATACAGGCGATAAACAAGGAATTGGAGAAGTTATCAAAATACGAGCGTGCCTTGGATTTCCTGGAGGAACTGGAAGCTTCCCAAACGAGTGTACAGCAGCAAGTGAAGAGTATTTTGGGTGGGCATGGAGAAATACAAGAATATTTGATTGAGGACCTGCGGCGCAGTATGGAGGACGAAGAACAGAGAAATAAAGTCGACATCTCTCCGATTGCTGATAAGGAAGATGCCAAAGAAAAGAAACGGAACAGTCAGTCTCCAGCCGTTGAAGCGACCCGGAAACAGTCGGACAGCAATATCCACATGCTGAATTGGAGCAGGAAGCTTAAGCAAGCATCCGCAAGCCTTATGGACGTGCAAGGATTCGGCAGAATGGCCGCCGAATTGCAGGATAAAGCGTCCCGTTTGGAAAATCAGACATATACGATCGCTTTGTTCGGAGCTTTCAGTGCGGGAAAATCATCCTTCGCGAATGCGCTCTTTGGAGAAAAGGTGCTGCCGGTATCTCCAAATCCGACAACTGCGGTAATCAACAAAATAAAAGCACCGGATGCAGAACATGAACATAAGACGGCAACCATCAAAATCAAGACGGCAGAGATGATGCTGGAGGATCTCAAAATCGCTTCGGATGCACTCGGATTTTCCCCGAAAACACTTGAAGAGGTTCTGGAAATCGGAAACAATACGCAAGGGATTTCCGCTTCGGCCGAAGGAAAAGGGAAAGCGCATCTTTCCTTCATCACCGCGTTCACGAAAGGGTATCCATTGTTGAAGGAACGTTTGGGCACGACATTCACAGCCGATTATGAAGCTTATAAATCATTTGCTGCCGAGGAAGCCAAATCATGCTTTGTCGAGGAAATAACGCTTCATTTCGCTTGCGATCTCACCCGGCAAGGAATCGTGCTGGTAGATACACCGGGGGCGGATTCAATCAATGCAAGGCATACGAATGCAGCATTCCATTACATAAAGAACAGTGATGCCATTCTTTTTGTGACGTACTATAACCATCCTTTCGCAAAAGCCGACAGGGAATTCCTGATCCAGCTTGGCCGGGTGAAAGATGCATTCTCCATGGATAAGATGTTCTTCATCTGCAATGCGGTCGATTTGGCCAGGACAGAGGACGAGTTGTCCGATGTGATGGATTACATCACTTCTCAGCTTGAAGGATTCGGCATCCGTTTCCCGAGACTATTCGGTGTGTCCAGCAAGGAAGCTCTCGGAGAGAAGAACGGGAAAGCATTCCAGCATGATTTCCTTGAAACGAGCGGAATACAAGCATTCGAGAAAGCTTTCGATCATTTCATCCAGCATGAATTGATGGACATGGCGTGTGCTCAGGCAGAAACAGCATTGGAAAGGGCTTATCTCCAGATGAAGGATCTGAGTGCTGCCGCCAATGCTTCGGCAGAAGAGAAACATAGACGCCTGGAAATTCTGAAAGAAGAGTACGGACAGCTGAAGGATGCGCTGAAGGAAGCCGATTTCTCCAATGAACTTGCCATCTTCTCCAAAGAGGCTGATGAACTGCTTTATTATATTAAGCAACGAGTGTTCTTGAGATACGGTGATTTCTTCAAGGAATCCTTTAATCCGTCCGTCATAAAAGAAGATGGAAGGGACATGAAGAAAGCATTGAGGGGCGCGTTAATGGAGCTCCTGCAAAGCATCGGCTTCGATTTCAGTCAGGAAATGCGTGCCCTGAGCGTCCGGCTTGAAAAGATTCTGATCCGGCTGCTTAATGATAAACAAGAGAATTTCCGTTCTCTGATCGTCGAAAAATGGTCTTCCGTACAGACGGGGACAGTCTCGATCGGAACATATGAAGTACCTGATTTCGGGCTGGCATTCGAAGAGCTGACTGCTGCCGACTTCAAAAGGGAACTTGCCATCTTCAAGTCGCCGAAATCTTTCTTTGAAAAGAATGAAAAGAAAAAAATGGCTGATGCCCTGCAAGTTTCTCTGCAAAAGCCTACGGATGAATACTTGGCGAAAGAAGGCAGCAAAGCGAAGCTGTATTACAGCAATATCGCGGAGCAGGAATATGGGAAACTGGCCGCTGATGTCCTGCTGCAACTGGAAGAAGCCTTCAATGGCTATCGTTCCGTCTTGGAAATGGGGCAGCAGAAGGAACTATATGAAGAAAAAGAAACAATGCTTGCATCCTTGCTCGAGAAACAGTAGGGTGTGAAAAAAAAGACATATAACATGATTCTCCATCTTCAAGTTCCGAAAGAATCATGTTAAAAGAGTATTGATATTATCCCCTTTAAGTAGACAATGTTAAAAGAGCTACAGTAATCTGGAGTTAACATTCTATTTAAAGGGGATTTTTCTTTGCCTAGACAGAATAAAAGAAGTTGGGTCCACTGAAGCATTCAATCGTCTCCTATCGATAACCTCCGGAGCGAATGGAATAAAGAATTCCTTGAAGGGCAGATGGATTCTGAATTACCCGCTTCAGGATGCTCGCCCCGCGGAAAGCGTCCGTTCGCAACGGAAATTAACATAGAACAAGTATGATTGAGGAACGAGCAAGAGAAGCCAATCGTATTCCGAAAGTGTTGGAGGGAGCGAATATTAAGTTTGGTTCAGTGGCTACAAATGTACTGGGTGTTTCAGAACGCCTGATGATGAAGGGAATCATAAAAGGAGAAAAAGGAGAAGATGATTAGTTAAACTTGCCCATTTAGCGAAACATCAGTTAAAGCAGAAACATGATGAACTAGTACGTTCCCTTAAAGGGTTAATTGGTCATCATCATTGCATAAATGGCGGAATGTTGTCGAAAGCTGCTCTTAGGCTCTCTTATTATGCTAAAATAAAAAAAGAATGATGATAGAGGTGAATCTTAAATGGAAATCAAACGTCCAAGCTTCATGCTTGTGGATGGAATGGCCTTATTGTT
>JAZNGP010000075.1:0-3012 GCA_045576475.1 Bacillus sp. (in: firmicutes)
ATTCATGAGGAGCATGCAATGATTCTTGGATTCATTGCATGCTTTTTATATGCTTGTATGGCGTCTATTGTTATCGATTCAAACAGCATTTCCTGTCCAATGCTTCATTTAGGCAGAAAAAGTTACATTCCCTCTATATAAATAGAAGGCTCTGTAAAGTTCTATGTTGATTTCCGCTGCGAACGGACGCTTTCCGCGGGGCGAGCGGTGAGCCTCCTCCTTCGTGCGGGGTCTCACCTTGCTCGCTAATCCCGCAGGAGTCGCCGTTCTCCGCTTCAATCATATCTAATGAAGAGTAGAATTTGGTCTGACAAAAGAAAAAACAACATTAAACGATAACAGAGCCAAATAGTAAAGGACCGCCAAGATACTCCCGCACAACCCTGAGTTTAAAAGACTCACTGTATTTAGCCATAAGAAAGCACCCCAAAAGTTAGATTTTTAACTCTAACTTTTGGGGTGCACTACATTCTGCAGTATGCCTTCTTTTTAAAAAAATGCTTTTGTCTCCGTAAAAGAAAATTCAATTCAGCCGATTAACCGCTGAGCTTTTCCTTCAAGAATTCTCTATTACTTGTCCGATTTCCTTGGACGCCAAATAAATATTGGCTTCTTCCTGTTCCCGTAATTCATCAATGGAATCCCCGGAATGTTTGAGGTCGTTTTTCACCAATTGTTCGCTTTCTTCGGGTTTCTTTGTCATCTTATTCCCTCCTTGTCCTTCTTATTCTGTGCGTTTCATAATTCCTTCATTCGTACAGTCAGAATCCGGGATAAGGAGGTATTCATATACTTATTGTTTTCTGCGGACTTTCCTGATCAGGACTTTACTGTGCGGCATGCTCGGCATTTTGACCATGCTGTAGCTCAAATCCTGTTCAGGGACTTCATACTCCAAACGGTTCGCCAAGAAATCGAGACTTGCTTTTATGATTTCGATCGTGACCCATTCTCCTGCGCAGCGATGTCCCAAATAATGATCGCCTCCGCCTTGCGGAATGAAATCGAAAGGACTACCTTCCCAATCGGCGAAACGTTCGGGACGGAACACATCCGGGTTGTCCCAAATTGCCGGATCATGGTTCGTGCCGTAGAGATCGAGCACAGTGAAGACTCCTTTCTCGAATGTGAAGCCATTCCAAGTGAAATCTTCGATCACTTCCGCTCCCTGTAATGGAAAAAACGGATAAAATCTGCGGACTTCCTGAACAAACATCTGTGCATATTTCTCATCTCCGATTGCCAGCTTCTTTCTTTCTTCCGGATAATGATGAATGGCAAGTGCTGTGAAGCTGATATATATGGAAATGGCCACAATCGGCCTCAAAATATTCAGGATTTCCACAGCCGCAACCTTGGCATCCAGCAATTTCCCGTCCTGATCACGATGCAGGGAGAATCGCCCCAAGGCCATATGTTCGGGAACTTCAAGCTTCCCTTCCCGTATAGCCTCGATTCTTTCAACCAGCCATGTCTCTGCCCTGTTGCGCGCATGCCTGCCTTTCCAATGTGCGGGACCCATCGCCGCTGGAGACTCGAACATTGCTGCCAAATCCTTTGTCAAAGTTTTGATATCTTCATCAGCAACCGATACACCAGCCCATTCGCATGCCGTCCTGCATAAGATTTCCTGAGCTTCTTCGTACAAGACGACTTCGTCCTGCTGTTCCCATTTACGGATCGCGATCTCCCACTGTCTTTTGGTGATTTCGATCAGTCTCTTGATGTTATCAGGTGACATGATGGACATGAACATCGCTTTGCGGTCTTTATGGGCAGCACCGTCCAAGGATTGGACGCCGCCCTTTCCCACTAAGGTCTGCTCGACCCGCTTCGGGAGAACACCTTGCCTTTTGAACTTATTCTCATCATAAAATAGTTCCGCCGCTTCCTTTCCGCCCATACAGATCGCTTTTTTTCCGAGCAGGCGGGTTTCGAACAGATCGGATTGAAAGCTTCTCCGCCGGTTCAAGATGTACATATACCCTTCCCTCAAAAGACCGATGCTATGGTCGATTCCTTCTTCACGGGGCATTCGCTTTGCATTTGACATATACCTTCGCTCCCTTTTGCCGATTGACCGTTTTTTATACATTGTTCCCCGTTTATGGGGAAAGAAACAAATCGGTACATGAAACTTCTAGAAAATAAGTATCCCTGTTATACTTTCAGAGTACATGGATGATACAAGTACAAATATTTTCGGAAATCGTCTTTTTTATTATTTTAAGTTACATATTGTTTTATCAATATAAAAACACACCTACTCTATAAGAAGAATAAGTGTGCGATTTCCAAATCTTTTAAGTAATTGCTATCATGTCATTTTTCAGGACCTGAAATTACCTTGAAACATAATATGCCAATAACTTCTGCACGTCCAAGATGCTGTTTCCTCTTTTGAACGTTTTCTCGATTGGCAGTTCGCTTCCCGAAAGGAAGATTTTCAATTCAGCATCCATGTCGAAAGAACCGGCTGTTTCTGTTTTGAAGTGCGTGATGCTTCTATAAGGGATGGAGTGATAATCCACCTTTGTCCCTGTCATTCCCTGAATATCGACGAGAATGAGACGGCTGTTCGTGAATACAATCATATCCCTAATCAATTTGTATGCATGTTCCACTGATTCTCCTTCAAACAAGACATTTGTAAGTTTCTTTACGGCCTCTTCCTTATCGCTGGGAGAAGAATTGCCCATTAACCCGCTCATGATTCCCACTTTGATCACCTCCATTTATCATTAATAGCAATAAATTGAGAAGTTTCATGTCTAATCCGGAGAACAATATATGAATGTTTTACTCTTTGAGAATAATGGGCTGCCTATAATTGCCCAAGCAATATTCATACTCTTCATAAATTTTAACAAAATTTGTATACATTTATGTAACGGCATTATAGTATAGGAAAAAATGGTGAAGAGAGGCTATTCATGATCAGTGTGTTTATTCCGGTTTATAACGGCGAAAAATATATTCATGCTCTTGTACATTCATTTGAAAAGCAAATAG
>JAZNGP010000076.1:0-200530 GCA_045576475.1 Bacillus sp. (in: firmicutes)
TTGTATTGATTCACTTTATCCCCATAGGCCGCTCCGAATTGTGTTTCCAATTGCTTTTTTATTTCTTTCGCCAGCCGCGGACTGTTTCCTGAAGTGCTGACGGAGATCACCAATTCATCTCTTCTGACGACAGCAGGAGTCATGAAGCTGCCCGTCTTACCGTCGCTGACATTATTGGTCCATGTGGCAGGCGGGGCCTCAGCCATGATCCTGTTGTTCAGCTCTTTATTATTTGTTGCGGCGAAAAGCAGGTCCGCATCCAGTATGTCTACCGGTTCATATCTTTTATGTCTGCACTCCACAAAAGGAAGGCTTGCCAAATCTTCTTGAATTTCCGGGGCAACAACGATCACTTTTGCTCCGGTCCCTTCAAAACCAAGCGCTTTTCTGTGAGCGATATGTCCTCCTCCGATGATTACCACGGTCCTGCCTGTCAAGGATAGCATCACAGGATATACTTTCATCAGGAAGCCCTCCCTTCTCCATATTAAACCGTCTGCCTTTTTTCTTTGATTCTATTATATATTTGGAAAAACACTTCCCCGAAGACCAGACCCATTGCAATACTGCCCGAGATGAGCAAAGCCCTTGCCGCAAGGGAGAGGGCGCCGCTGTAGTCATTCTCGACGAAGAGACGCATCGCATTGTAAGCCAATCCTCCCGGCACAAGCGGTATGATGCCTCCTACGATGAAGACAATCATTGGCGTTTTATATAATTTAGCAAAGGATTGACTGATTACGGCGACCAATGTGGACGCAGCAGCCGTGGCAATGATTACGTCCGTCCCATGCTCCGATAGTATGAAATATGTCATCCAGCCTGCCATTCCGACGAAACCGCATTTCAGCAACGATTCCCTGGGCGCATTGAAAATGATCCCAAAGCCCGCAGATCCGATGAAACTGGTGACCAGCTGAGCCAAATAATCCATTCCTGTCCCTCCTTATACGAGTGTCAGCACAATCGCGATGCCCGCACCAATGGCGGAACTTGTAAGAAAGGCTTCCACTCCTTTTGAAAGTCCCGACACCAAGTGTCCGGCTATCAGGTCACGCACAGCATTAGTGATCAGCAGCCCCGGCACGAGGGGCATCACGGACCCAATGATGATTTTGTCGATTTCCGACCCGATTCCTATTTGAAGCAGCAGATAAGAGGAAAAACCGATGATTGCTGAAGCCAGGAATTCCGATATGAACTTCACCGATACGAGCCAAGCAAAGAAAAGATATCCTGCGTATCCCAATGCGCCCGCGAACAAAGCCGCAAGGAAATCCCACCAGTCCCCCTGAAACATAATGACAAAACAAGAACTTGACAATGCTGCCCCGCATATCTGGACAGGAATTGAGAAAGCGAATCCTGCTTTGCTCGTTTCTTCCAGTGCTTTTTGCGCACCCTCGAGGGACAATGCCCCTTCACTGATTGCCCGTGAAATCCGGTTCACCCTTGTGACCTTCAGCAAGTCGGTCGTACGCTCCGAAACACGGACGAGTTTTGTATGTGTATCATCATGTCCCACCGTCATGATGATCCCTGTCGGTATGACAAAGCATTCGCATGCCTTCACCCCGAAAGCCTTAGCCACCCTCATCATTGTATCTTCCACTCTGTATGTCTCAGCCCCGCTTTCTAGCAACAGCTTTCCGGCCAGCAGACATACTTCCATCACCTTATTTTCTTTTTGCATCTCCATGCTTTATACCTCTCCATTTACGGACTCAATATTAGTAGTTATACCTTACTTGCCGGCTGCCTGCAATAAAATAAAGCCGTTTTTCCGTTTAAATGGATCAGCACAAAAAGATGGCTGAATTCGTTCAGCCATCCTTTCAACTTGATCTTCACTTTCACGTTCATACACTTAGGATAAATAGACGAGTATTGAGCATCATTGGCTGTTTCCCTCCATTCTATTGCTTTCTTCACCAAGTCGGTTCCGTAAGGTTTTCACCAATTTTCTCCATATTCTCATTGTCTCTGTTAGAGGCCATGCTCGATCAGGGATGTTGCCGCCCTTTTGTTTTCCATATTTTTTATGATTTGCTAATTATTTAAAACCATGTTATTCTTAAGAAGAATTATTTTTGTTCTCAGCAAATAGAGAAGTATTTGATTTTCGTCTAAGGTATTTGAGCAAGGATAGTAATACAATGTGTGGAAACACCACACACAGGAGGCAACACATATGGAACAAGGTAAAGTAAAATGGTTTAATGCAGACAAAGGTTTTGGATTCATCGAGCGTGAAGTTGGAGAAGACGTATTCGTACATTTCTCAGCAATCCAAAGCGAAGGCTTCAAATCTTTAGACGAAGGTCAAAGTGTAACTTTTGATGTAGAACAAGGACAACGCGGCCCACAAGCTACTAACGTTCAAAAAGCTTCATAAGAAGCTAAAGACAGACCTGTTACGGGGTCTGTCTTTTTTTTGTTTCTTACCCTGAAAACTTTAGAAAAAGACAATAAGAAACTAAGGAATCTGTTTTTTTGAAATTTGTTATATCAAGCAGAATGTTGGATCCCCTATTATTCTCAATATCAGGCTTATAATTCCTTGTTTTTATATAGCCAACTACGACTGTTCCAACTATATAGATTACATGAATCATAAAGGAAATAACTAATGATTGAATAATAGTCTTCAATTCAGCCTGCATCCTTTCGCACTCTTAACTTCCATAATAAACCATAAACGTTATAAAAAATATGTCCATAAAGAATTTGATGACTAGCTTTGATGCGATCACAACAGCAAGGCCCGCCCTCTCACGGAGGGGCGGGCCTGTACTTATTCGGTTCTATATGTACTATACAAAATTTCATATGTAATTGCGTCGACAGTGATGGTGTAACCGATATCGAGATTGGAACGCCTCATGACATCCATTGTATATATTCCGCTATTCTCTTCGGATTCGACATTGGTGATGATGAAATTCTGGTTCTTGTTTTCTTTAAGCTGTTCCAAAACATCTGCGACCATTTCGGATTCCCGCTCACCATCTTCATCCGCTTCAATCCGCAGCAGAACAGCTTCTTTCTCCGCCAGCAGCCGGTCCTCCATTTCCCCCTTGAAGAATGCCTGGACTTTCATCCCGATCTGCAAATCTCTTCGGTTCAGGGTTTCCCCATTGGAATCCTGTATCTTCGTCTGTTTTCTTATCTTGTACCTTTTGTCCCCTATGGTCACCTCATCACCTGCGATAATGGTCAGGAAGCCGGTTTCCCCGCTATGGACAGGTTCTGCATGGCCGCAGCCGCCGATAAATATCAGTATACTTAGCAAAAGGGGCAGACTTTTCACAGCACTCACCTCTTCTAATTGTGACATGAACAACCTTGCATACCTAGGTCACTTCTTGAAAAAGAACTTCTGCCCCAGCGCTTCAAATGTTCGTGGAAATACGGCGAAAAAACGCGAACCGGCATGCATCCATCCCGGAAGATTGATTTCCCGTTTATTCGTAAGCATGCAACCCACCACTTTTTCCGCGACAAAGTCCGGTTTCAACATATACTTGCCGACATTCTTCACATAATCACCCGACAAATCGGCGATATCGAAAAAGTCTGTGGCAATCGGTCCCGGATTGACGGTCGTCACATAAATAGCATGCTCTGCCATTTCAAGCCTGAGGGCATTCGAGAAACCGAGGACAGCATGCTTCGTTGCCGCGTATACGCTTGATTTCGGCGTGGCGATTTTTCCGGCTTGAGAAGCAATATTGATGATATGCCCCTGCTTTCTTTTCACCATTTCCGGCAGCACCATTTTCGTACAGGAAATCACACCAAGCACATTGACGTCAATCATCGCTTTGCTTTCGGGAAGATCGAGTTCCAGTGCATCTTCGAACCGGCCGAATCCTGCGTTATTGACAAGAACATCGATCTCCCCGATTTCCTGATGAATATCGGAAAACGTGCGTCCGACTGCTTCCATGTCCGCTACATCACAAACATAGATATGTACTGCTTGTTCAGAGAAAGCTTCTATTTCTTTCTTTACTCGCAGAAGCTTTTCCCTATTCCTGGCGATCAAGACAAGTTGGGCACCTCTTCTAGCCGCTTGGAGTGCTATTTCTTTCCCTAACCCGCCGGATGCTCCTGTTATCACGATCACTTTGTTTGTAATACGATTCAACGAATAAATCACCTCAACTATTACCGGACGCTGTATACAGTTATGCGCCCATTCTTCTCTTCTCTAATTTCGCCCAAATCAAGCAGATAGTCAAGTTGACCTTGCGTTTCCGATAGAGCAAGTCCGGTTTCCCTGTGGATGGCTTTCGGGAATAGTGACATACCTGCCTGAAATGCAGTCAAAGGCCGTTCCTTTAACATCTCTTTGACTTTCATTGCCCTCTTATGCTGCGCTTCAAGTCTTTTCTGGATCAATTCATGCGGTGACTGGATCTTCGAGCCATGACCTGAATAAACAGTATGCACGGGCAGATCAAGTATTTTCCGTAACGAGCTGTTCAGCAGGAGCTGTGACTTCTGACGTACATCTCCTTCTTGTTCCGGCGGTTCTATGATCGGATTCGGTGAAATTTTTTCAAGGAGCAAGTCTCCGCCTATAACCGTTCCATCCAGCTCACGGTAGAGAACGATGTGGCCTCCCGCATGCCCCGGGGTATGGAGGGAAGTCCAGCCCTTCAATCCGGGAATCTCTTCTCCTTCCTCAAGATACGCTGTCAACTTCCGCTTGGTTCCATACTTCTTCTCCCCTCTTATATTGCCGATGGAGGATCGGAATTCATCAGGGACACCCATCTCCGATGCCAAAGATATGAAGAACCGCTCATTTTCTCCCATAAAGGACTCTGTCGGTGAGAGCCAGCGACTATTTTTCTTATGCCCGAGCAATGCAGTACCCGGCGAAAAGAAATCAATTCCTCCGATATGATCCGGATGATGATGCGTGATGATGATTTGCTCGATATCCTCCATTCCGATCCCTAATCGTGATAAACCGGCCTGAATCGCTTCTTTTCCTTCCTTTGTTTTGATTCCGGTATCGATCAATGTGAGTGCATCACCTTTCACGATCTGTACATTCACATTCCCTACCGCAAAAGGGGTGGGTATTTCAATACTCGCGATTCCATTCTTCCAATCAGTCATTTTTGATCACCTGTTTTGCTGTATTTTTGTGAATCATCATTCATTCGCGTACCACAAGTTTACTATGAAGAACCAAAATTGTCATTTTATTGACATAAGAAGCGAACAAGAAACAGTTAGGCTATTATCTCTTGACATCATGCAGCGGTCTCCCTCATACTTATTAGAATATTACACATACGTTAAAGCACGAAAGCAAGAATAGTAGATAAAAGATGGTGAAAGAGAATGAAGTCCATAGGCTGAAAGGCTTCAAGACCCGCTGTTTTATTGAACCTCCCTTGCAGGCTGCCAGGCAAACCCGGCCGGTCTTCATCCTCCGTTACAGGATGCTCAAAGTGCGCTGTCTTCAAAAGAGCGAACAAAGGTGGTACCACGGAAGCCATAAGTCTTTCGTCCTTTATTCATAAGGATGAAAGGCTTTTTTTGTATCAACTGACCCGTTCCCGATAATTTCCGGGAATAATAAATAATGAATTGAAGGAGGTCTATCCCATGAACAATATCGCTTTTCTTGGGGCCGGATCGATGGCCGAAGCAATGATCGCAGGAATCCGGGCCAGAGGCGCCGACAGCCAGGAAGCAATTTGGGTGCTGAACCGAAACAATAAAGAAAGACTCACCTATCTGAATAATGCTTATTCTGTCCAAAGTGAAGCATCCATTGAAGCATTCGCACAGAAAGCGGATATCCTTTTTCTTGCCGTGAAGCCGAAAGATGTGTTCCAAGCCTTATCCTCCGTCAGGGATTATATAAGAAAAGATACACTTTTGATCTCTGTTGCGGCAGGCGTATCCATCGATACACTTGAAATGATGACCAGCAATGAAATTGCTGTCATCCGATGTATGCCGAACACTTCAGCTGCAGTCGGCAAATCCGCTACAGCACTTGCACATAACAAACAAGTCACGGAGGAGCAGCTGCAGCGTGCAATTTCCTTATTAGAGACGATCGGACTGGTGACGATTGTGAATGAAGAGCAGCTGGATGCTGTAACCGGACTATCAGGCAGCGGCCCTGCCTATATATATTATTTGGTGGAAGCCATGGAAAGAGCCGCCAAGGAAACAGGTCTTCGGGAAGATGAAGCAAGGGAGCTCATCCTGCAGACGATCGCCGGCGCCGCCGAAATGCTGAAGCAATCGGATAAAACCCCGGCAGTGCTCCGAAAGGAAGTAACTTCACCCGGCGGGACAACAGAAGCAGGCATCAAGGTGCTTGAAGACCGAAATGTTCAGGAATCCATTGTGGATTGCATCAAGGAAGCAGCAAGACAATCCAAAAGGCTTGGAGACCAAATCAATCATGATATCTCCGCAAAGACGCTCATCAGATAAATAAGATATCCTTTATTCCGAAGCGTCATCGATGTTTATTGAGCCGCAATATAGGATAATGGAATAAGGCTCCATTCCACATTTTGTTTTATGGACATTCGGGAATGCAGAGCAAAGATTATGAAGAGGTGAGTCATCAATGAAAGCAAAGTTGTTTGAACCCTACACGATCAAAAATGTCACACTCAAGAATAAGATCGTCATGTCCCCAATGTGCATGTATAGTTCCGACCAAAGCGGAGAAGTGAAGAATTGGCATCTTGTCCATTATGGAACCAGAGCGGTCGGGGGTGCCGGCTTGATTATGGTGGAAGCGACCGCGGTCACTCCTCAAGGGAGAATCAGCCCGGGAGATTTAGGCATCTGGAGCGATGAACATATCGCCGGCCTTTCAAAGATCGTCGAAATTATCCATGAAAATGATGCGAAAGCCGCTATCCAAATCGCGCACGCAGGTCGGAAAGCACAGCTGGAAGGCGATATCATCGCTCCTTCCGCCATCCCTTTCGATGACAGCTCCAAGACGCCGCTCGAAATGTCGGTTGAGCAAATAAAAGAAACAATCGCAGCATTCAAAGAAGGAGCATCGCGGGCGAAGCAAGCAGGATTCGATGTGATAGAAATCCATGCCGCCCACGGATACTTAATCAATGAATTTCTTTCCCCTCTTTCCAATAAGCGGACCGATGAATACGGAGGAAGTCCGGAAAACAGATACCGTTTATTGAAAGACGTCATTACTGCTGTCAAAGAAGTATATGACGGTCCATTATTGGTCAGGGTTTCCGCGTCTGATTATCAGCCGGAAGGACTTGCCGCAAAGGACTATATCCGTATCGGTGAATGGCTGAAAGAGGACGGCGTCGACTTGATCGATGTCAGTTCAGGTGCCGTTGTTCCGGCGAAGATACCTGTCTTTCCGGGTTACCAAGTCGGCTTGAGCGAGCAGATCAAACATGGTGCCGATATCCCGACAGGAGCAGTGGGTCTCATCACTTCTCCGGTACAAGCGGAGGAGATACTGCAAAACAACAGAGCAGATCTGATATTCCTCGGACGCGAGCTGTTGAAGAATCCTTATTGGCCAAGAACAGCCGCAAAAGAACTGCGGACTGAATTGAAGCCCCCTGTACAATATGAAAGAGGCTGGTAACAGAAGAAAAGGGACGCCATTCGGCGTCCCTCTTTTTCATTTCAGTAAAGCAAGCGATTCGCGATTAAAGGCGGGCAGGTCGTCCGGAGTACGGCTAGTCACCAGGTTGCCGTCAACCACGACTTCCGAATCCTCGAACACGACACCCGCATTCTTCATATCCACCGCTATCGATTTAAAGCCGGTCGCTTTCTTCCCTCTCAATACATCGGCATTGATGAGCAGCTGCGGACCATGGCAGATGGCGAAGATTGGTTTTCCGCTGTCAGAGAAAGCTTTCGTGAACTGGACAAAACGCTCATCCGCGCGCAGTTGATCAGGTGAGAAACCTCCAGGGATCAAGAGTGCATCGAATTGGTCGGCAGTGACTTCATCAATGCCTTTATCGATTTTCACTGTCGATTCTCCTTTTTTTCCTTTCACGGTAGCCCCCGCTTCCTTCTCTATAGTAATCACTTCATGGCCCGCTTCCTTGAATACTTTTGCCGGGTCCGTGAATTCCACATCTTCAAAGTCATTTGTCAATACTGCTGCGATTTTTTTAGCCATATGGTACATCCCTCTTTCCTTGATTTTGGTATATAAGGACTGTACCCTTTTTACATATTTTTAATCACTGATGAGCTGCATGAATTCTTCTTCCGTTATTGTAAAGATACCATGCCGGAACGCCGCTTCGATTTTTGTATTGCCGAATTTCTCGCCAACGATCAAGTAGTCCGTTCCCTTCGTCACAACTCCGGACATATTGCCGCCCCTTTTGATTATCTCGGCCGCAAACTCTCTTCGCGTCCTCGACAATCTGCCCGTGATCACGAACGTTTTTCCTTTAATTCCACTGTTCAATCTTGTTCCTTCCATTTCTTTCATGATTCTTCTTTGCTGTTTCTCCTGATTTCGACTGTCATAAGATCTTCTGCCACAATCGTCTCCGGAAAAATCTCCGACGCTTCCCTGCGGAGCATTTCGGCATCTTCACGGTTATATCTCGAACTGATATGTGTCAAGATCAATCTGCCGGCATTCGCTTCTTTTGCAGCCTCGGCTGCTTGGATCGACGTTGAATGATTGAATTCTTCCGCCATCTTTTCATTGCCTCCGGCGAAAGTGGCTTCATGCACTAAATAATCAGCATTTCTTGCCAATTCGATGACATTCCGGCAAGGTTTCGTATCGCCGAGGATCGTGATGATCTTGCCCTTTTTCGGTTCCCCGACGAAATCACTTCCCCGGAGGAATGTACCGTCATCGAGTTCGACGGTTTTACCTGCTTTGATTTCTTTATAGATCGGACCCGGCCGGATGCCCAACTTCTGCAGTTCGGATACTTTGAGCTCCCCAGGCGCATCTTTTTCCGTGACCCGGAAACCGAAAGATTCCATTCCATGCTCAAGCTTCCTTGCTTCAACAGAAAAAGCTGCATCCTCGAAAATTATCCCTTCTTCCAACTCTACGATTTGCAGCTGATATTTCAGATACGTGCGGCTGATGCGAAGTGATGTAAGGATGAATTCCTCTATGCCTTTCGGTCCATATACAGTCAAGGGTCCGGTCCCTCCCTGGAAAGAACGGCTGCCTAAAAGACCCGGCAAACCGTAGATATGGTCGCCATGCAGATGGGAAATGAAAATTTTTTCAATTTTGCCCGGTTTGACGGAAGTATGCAGAATTTGATGCTGGGTCCCTTCCCCGCAATCAAAAAGCCAAACAGCTCTTCTTTCCTCCAGCAGCTGCAATGCCACTGCCGAGACATTCCTTGCCTTTGCGGGCATGCCTGCCCCGGTCCCTAAAAATACAAAGTTCACGATTTTCCTCCGTTTTCTTTCTTGGGGCTACTTTCTTGTCCACCATTCACAGAACAGGACAAAAGCTCCGAATACTAGTAATGCCACTATTATATAACCTTCCGGTAAAAAAAAATAGTTCATACAATAAACCTCCGTTTCACCCCAAAAGCCGTTTTTCTATTGACTCCACAAAAAAATAGCGCCTTCCTGAAGGAAAGGCACTTTTTCGCAGGAACGGAAACGCTCCTTCATTTATCATAAGGGGGTGTCAATCTCAACTCTAAACTGTTGCAGAGCAGCCATGGAAGAGCTTGACAATAAATTAATACCTCCGATTGCAGCAATCTAAACCTTCCTTCGGAATGTCTCTTAATTTATTTTTTTAATAGAAGAATATATAATAAAGTAGTAGGAAAATTCTATATTTAAAAAGTTTTTATATATTTTCGGTCAATAACCATTGATCGAACGAAATGAGGTTCCAACATGAAGAACAAAAACAGACCATCCGCATTGTTTATATTGTTCGGGGCTACAGGCAACTTAGCCAACCTGAAGCTCTATCCGTCGCTCTATCGTCTATACAATAAAGGAAGAATCACCGAGAAGTTCGGGGTGATCGGGGTCGCAAGAAGGTCATTGACTGACGAACAGTTCAAAGAAATGGTCACCCATTCGGTCCGCAGTGCAATAAAGGACGTCGATGATGAGAAATTGAATACTTTTGTGGAACACTTCATTTACCATTCACATGATGTATCCGATCAGGAATCGTATGCAGCCTTAAAAGGGCTGTCCATTGAAATGGACGAACGCTATCATCTTGATGGAAATATCATCTTTTACTTAGCAATGGCTCCTGAATTCTTCGGTCAAATCACCGATCAGCTGAAGCTTCAGGGTCTTACGGATACAGCCGGGTTCAAACGGGTCATCATCGAGAAACCATTCGGCAGCGATTATGCTTCTGCGGAAAAGTTGAATGACCAGATCAGAAACGCTTTTACGGAAGAGGAAATTTATCGGATCGACCATTATTTAGGAAAAGAAATGGTCCAGAATATCGAGGTGATCCGCTTCTCCAATATGATGTTCGAGCCGCTATGGAATAATCGTTATATTTCAAATATCCAGATCACATCCAGCGAAACACTTGGTGTCGAGGAACGCGGCCGTTATTATGATACAAGCGGCGCACTCAGGGACATGGTGCAGAACCATATGCTGCAGATGGTGGCCCTGCTGGCCATGGAACCGCCGATTAAGCTGTCGACCAAAGAGATACGCAGCGAAAAGATTCGTGTGCTCCGTTCTCTGCGTCCATATAAGGATGAGGAAGTCCTGCAGAACTTCGTCCGCGGACAATACGGACCCGGTGTGACCGCAGAAGGACTTGTCCAAGGGTATAGGGAAGAGCCGATGGTACCGGAGGATTCCGATACGGAAACGTATGTGGCCGGACGGCTGAAAATCGATAATTTCCGCTGGGCGGGCGTTCCTTTCTATATCCGTACAGGAAAACGGATGGCAGCGAAGTCAACCAAAATAGTCGTCCAATTCAAAGACATCCCTATGAATCTATATTATGATCCGGAGAGAGAACTGGCGCCGAATCTTCTTGTCATCCATATTCAGCCGGATGAAGGGGTTTCCCTTCACTTGAACATGAAGAGCCAAGGCGGCCGCTTCATCTCCACCAAACCGATCCATTTAAGTTATTTCAACAAAAGGATCGACCGCATGAACACACCGGAAGCTTATGAGAAATTGCTTTACGATTGCATGCTCGGAGATGCCACCAACTTCACATACTGGGAAGAAGTCGCCTTATCATGGAAGTTCACCGATGAAATCTCACGTGTCTGGAAAAACAGGCCGGAGCCAAGCTTCCCTAATTATGAAGCAGGCTCCATGGGACCGAAAAGCGCCGATAAACTGCTCGAAGAAGACGGAAATGAATGGTGGCCGGTAGAAGACTTCGAAATCGAAGATAACGAATGTTGAGGGCAGAAGCGTAACTTCCTAAGCATATTGAAATCTAAATCATATATAAATCGAGAGCGGCTGAACATCCATCAGTCGCTTCTTTTTTATTTGGCTCTGTTATCTAATGTTGTTTTTTTTGTTAGACCTAATACTTCTCTTCATTAGATGTGATTGAAGCGGAGAACGGCGACTCCTGCTTAGATCAGCGAGCAGGGTGAGACCTAAGCACGAAGGAGGAGGCTCACCGCTCGCCTAAGCGGAAAGCGTCCGTTCGCAGCGGAAAGCAACATAGAACTTTAACAGAGCGTTTTATTTATATTCCCTTTCTATTTACGATTGTTTACAATAAATGGAGGATAACAAACATTTAATAGAAATTGGGGGAATGAAATGAATGGACTTCCTGCATATGTATGATTGGATTACGCCGACGAATCCCTTTGCCTCGTTATTTTTCGGAATTATTTTCACAATAATAATGTCGTTCGTTATATGGTTCGAGACAAAGGAAAGGAAAACAACCGGTATTGCTTTAGGAACCGGCATTAGTGTGACAATCGTCGGCGTCATTTTCTTAAATGCAATTGGTCATTATGGATAATACTTTGATTGAAACTCTCTTCCCTTCTGAAAGGTTACACGAAAGACCACGAAAATAAGAAAGGACCGCAATTATGATTTATAGCTATCCCAGGTCTCATTGCATATAGTGAAAGGTAAAAGGAGGATTAATATGAAACATATATTCATCACTTTATTGATAGCAATTGCATTATTCATTGTTTTGATTCTTATCTCCGAAATCGTCTTACCCGCAGCAGCAGATGACATGGTAGTGAATAGGATGATTTCAGGATTCATCGGCATGCTGAGTATTCTGCTGGCCCGATTCATCGTCAAGAAGACGATACAAAAGAACGATGTGCAGGAAACCAGGTAACAGTTCTTCTCGATTCGTCTTCATCGAAAAAAGGCCTTTATACAAAGGCCTTCTCATCCGATTTATTTATCGGTCCTCTTGAATATCGCTTTTACTCTTCCAAGTGAAAGCATCTGCTTTTCCAGCTTGCCGTTCAAATATAAAGAAATGGTTGTTTCAAGCAAGAAAAAGAACATCAAAACGGCCAGAGCAATCAGTATCACATTCAATCGCCTCAGCTCCTCTCCCCGCCGATTCCATTTATATACTTATGTGGTAACCGAGCGCCTTATCCCATGGAATCGAAAAATGTTATCTCGTGCTGCACAGCTTGATTCATTTCAGGTAATCATCAAAAACATCCTTGCTGAAACTTGTTTCCGCCATCGTTCCACTTGGTTTCTTGACTGTCTCGGATGCGGATTGAATAATGCCTTTTCCATATTTGCCTTTCAGTTCTTCCAGAGTTTTCATCAAAGGCTCTTTCTTTGCATCCTTTTCGAAAGAAAAAAGATCAAGCTGTTTCACCGCCTCCTCTTTCTCTATGACATCATGCGCCGTCACCCCAAGCAAACGGATCGGGTTTCCGTTCCAATGCTTTTGGAAAAGACGGGCCGCTTTTCCGTAAATCTCTTCACTTTCCACAAAGGGATTCAAGACTGTCTGGCTTCTGGTCACCGTTTTCAGATCATTATAACGGATGGTGATGCCGATTTTGGTACCGAGCAGCTTCTTCGTCTTAAGCCGCTGCGATACTTTGATGGACAGCTTTTCCAATACAGCAAGCAGCTCTCTTTGATTGACGACATCCTTCGGCAATGTGGTGGAATTCCCGACACTCTTGAAATCGAAGACGGACTCCGGATCTACCGGTGATAAATGGATGCCGTTCGCTTTTTCTTTCAGACGCACCCCGTTGATTCCTAGCAATGCCCGGAGTTGCATATCATTCGCCTTCGCCAGCTGTCCGATTGTTTCGATGCCGATCGTCTTCAGCTTCGCTGCCGTCTTTTCTCCGATCCCATGCATCTCCCCTGTCGGTAAAGGCCAAAGGACATGCGGGATATCCCTTTTGCGGAGGATGGTGATCCCCATCGGCTTTTTCATATCGGATGCGGTTTTTGCAAGGAATTTATTTGGTGCGATCCCGATACTGCATGGCAGATCCAATGTGTCCATAATCCGCTTTTGGATGCTTTCCGCAATTTCGATCGGACTGCCGAGATGGCTGCATTCCGTAATATCCATATACCCTTCATCAATCGAAACAGGCTCGACTTTCTCTGTATATGTCCTGAGCAAATGGAATATGGCATGTGATGCCGTTCTGTATTTATCAAAATCCGGTTTCATGACGATCAGCCCCGGACAAAGCTTCTTCGCTTCCCAAAGGGGCATCGTTGTTTTGACACCGTATGTTCTCGCAGCGTAACTGCAGGTCACGATGATGCCTCTTCTTTCTTCAGGGTTGCCCGCGATGGCCAGCGGTTTCCCTTTAAGTTCGGGATTGTACGCCATTTCGACCGAAGCATAGAAACTGTTCATATCGACATGGAGAATGACTCTTCCATTCACCGGGTACATTGTTTTCATTATGAATCACCAAGTTCACTAATTGTTTTCTTTTATTGTATCAAAAACAGACCGTATCTGCGGGTTCGGATAAGAATCATATAAAAATGAAGCTCCCGAAAACGGGAGCTTCATTATAGTTTTACTCAGCGACAACCTGTACGATGGAAACCACCATTTCGGCAATCTTCTCCAATTCTTCAATCGGCATCTTTTCTTTTGTCGTATGGATTTCTTCATATCCGACAGCCAAATTGACGGTAGGGATCCCGAAGCCTGCAATCACGTTCGCATCGCTTCCGCCTCCGCTATGCTGAAGCGAAGAAGTGCGTCCGATTCTTTCCGCAGCTTTCTTCGCCACTTCCACAACATGGTCGCCATGGCCGAATTTAAATCCTGGATACATTACTTCCACATCTACAATCGCTTCTCCGCCCATTTCAGCAGCAGTGGTTTCGAAAGCTTCTTTCATTTTAGCCACTTGAGCTTCCATTTTTTCCGTGATCAATGAACGTGCTTCCGCAAGGATGTCCACATGGTCGGCAACGATATTCGTTTGCGTACCGCCTGCAAACCGGCCGATATTCGCAGTCGTTTCTTCATCGATGCGCCCAAGAGGCATTTTTGCGATCGCTTTTGCCGCAATCGTGATGGCGCTGACACCTTTTTCCGGTGCCACACCTGCATGTGCTGTTTTTCCTTTAATTTGAGCAATCACTTTCGCTTGTGTAGGAGCCGCAACAACGATCTCCCCCACCTTTCCGTCACTGTCAAGCGCATAGCCGAATTTCGCTGTGACCAGGCTCGGATCAAGCGCTTTGGCACCGACCAGACCGGATTCCTCACCGACAGTGATGATGAACTCTATTTTACCGTGGGGGATATTTTGTTCTTTCAGAACGCGAATTGCTTCAAACATTGCTGCAAGCCCTGTTTTGTCGTCCGCTCCAAGGATCGTCGTTCCGTCAGTCACTACATATCCGTCAACGATGGATGGTTTAACACCGATACCGGGAACCACAGTATCCATATGCGATGTGAAATAAATCGTATCGACACCTTCCTTTGTGGCCGGCAGTGTACAGATTAAGTTCCCTGCACCGAAACCTGTTTTTGCGGCAGCGTCATCTTCGTACACTTCCACTCCTAAAGCGGTGAATTTCTCTTTCAGCACCTTGCTGATCGCTGTTTCATTCTTTGACTCGGAGTCGATTTGTACAAGTTCCAAGAATTCTTCAAGCAGTCTTTGTTTATTGATCATCAGAATAACCTCCATTATGTACTACATTTTTAGTATAACCATTTCGTTCAGAGTTCGTCCAATTCCATTTTATGTACCATCTGCATCTCTCCTCAATCCAAGTAGTCGAGGATAACAGACCATTCCTGCATCTTCTCTTCGAAGTTCTTATTATGCTTGCCGGGTATCGGGCTTGTGGATGGAAGTTTGAGGACAGTCCGTCCTCCCGGTTCAATCCCGAATTCCTTCTTGAACAGCTGATATGCTTTCGTTCCATTGCAGATGATCAGACGGATATTCGGATATTCGTTCAGAAGCCCTAAGATATCATTCGTTTCCTCATCCTTGATATTCGCATCGAGGCTGCCTTGTCTTCTGCATATGCGGATCACATCCCAAAGGGCGATTCGCTTCTTTTTCAAAAAACGGATCCTGTCATCATAATCCTGTTCAGGTTCATTTCCGAAAATCCCATAGAGAATCGGCCAAAAGTGGTTCCGTGGGTTGCCGTAGTATTGATGATGCTTCAATGACTTGACGCTTGGTATGCTTCCAAGAACTAATACCTTTGCATCTGAAGCGATCACCGGTTGAAAGGAAGAGATTTGTCCGCTTTCCATTGTGCACCTCCTGTCGGCTCTTACCTAATAGTATGAAGCCAAAGGACCGCCTTTGCAAACAAAAGACAGACGGAATGATACCGTCTGTCCCCCTTCTTATAGTGGTATATTTCCATGCTTGCGGGCAGGGCGTGTTTCTTGCTTGTTACGGAGCATCCTCAATGCTTGGATAATCTTGATCCGTGTTTCCCTCGGATCGATTACATCATCAACCATCCCTTGCGATGCTGCCACATAAGGATTCGCGAATTTCTCACGATACTCCTCGATTTTTCTTTTCCTTGTTTCCTCCGGGTTATCGCTGTTCTGAATTTCCCGGGCGAATATGATATTCGCCGCCCCTTCAGGTCCCATCACTGCGATTTCCGCATTAGGCCAGGCATAAACGATATCCGCACCGATTGATTTACTGTTCAGTGCGACGTATGCACCGCCGTACGCTTTCCTTAAGATGACAGTGAGCTTCGGCACTGTCGCTTCTGAATATGCGAACAGCACTTTGGCTCCATGACGGATGATGCCTCCATGCTCCTGTTTGATTCCAGGGAAAAAGCCTGTCACATCCTCAAACGTGATCAAAGGGATATTGAAGGAATCACAGAAACGGATGAAGCGCGCGGCTTTATCGGAGGAATCGATATCCAGTCCCCCTGCCAGGAATTTCGGCTGGTTACAGACGAGTCCGACCGTCTCTCCTTTTATTCTTGCCAGTCCGATGACGAGGTTGCGCGCGAAATCCTTCTGTACTTCAAAGAAGCTGTCATTGTCCACAACCTGCTTGATGACTTCTCTGACATCATAGGCCCGCGTGCTTTCCACCGGAACGACATCCACAATATCCGGTCTGTAATCATCTTGATTTCCATAATCGATGATCGGTGCTTTTTCTGTATTATTTTGAGGCAGATAACTCAGAAGTTTGCGCACTTCCTTCAGTACCTCTTCTTCCGAAGCGGATTTAAAATGAGCATTTCCGCTGATGCTGTTATGTACTTTGGCTCCACCGAGGTTCTCGGAAGAAATTTTCTCCCCTGTTACGGTTTCAATGACTTTCGGTCCTGTAATGAACATTTGGCTTGTCTTTTCCACCATGAACACGAAATCGGTGATGGCAGGGGAATAAACAGCTCCGCCGGCACATGGTCCCATGATGACGGAAATTTGCGGAATCACTCCCGAATAGATGGAATTCCGATAGAAAATATGTCCATAACCATCAAGCGAAAGCACACCTTCCTGTATCCGCGCTCCTCCTGAATCATTCAATCCGACGAAAGGAGCTCCGTTTTCAGCAGCCAGGTCCATCACATTGGCAATTTTCTTTGCATGCATCTCACCAAGCGCACCGCCGAATACGGTGAAATCTTGAGAAAATAAATAAATATCCCGACCGTTCACCTGTCCATATCCGGTGACGACGCCATCTCCGGGGCCCTCTACGTTTTCAAGACCAAAGTCCGAACAGCGATGTTCAATGAATCCGTTCAGCTCGACAAAGGTGCCGGGATCGACAAGCAAATCAATTCTTTCTCTGGCGGTGAGCTTCCCTTTCTCATGCTGTTTATCGATTCTTGCATCTCCTCCGCCGAGTTCAATCTCGGTTTTCCTGTCATACAGTTCATTTATTTTATCGTATATATCGTTCATTTTTATTTCTCCCCTTCCTTACGCTCACAAAGTTCATATAAGACTCCACTGGTGGATTTCGGATGCAGAAAGGCAACTTGTGCTCCGTGGGCACCGATTTTCGGCGTTTCATTGATCAGCCCAATTCCTTTCTCCTTCAATTCATCCAGCCTGGCCTGTATGCTCGTGACACCGAGCGCGACATGATGGATTCCTTCTCCTCTTTTGCTGATGAACTTTGCAACAGGACTCGTTTCTGTAATCGGTTCCAAAAGTTCGATACGAGTGTTTCCCGCGTTCAGGAAAGCAACCCTTACTCCTTGTTCCTCTACTGTTTCGGTTCCTTCTTCTTTCAGACCGAGCACCCCGCTGTAGTAATTGAGCGCTTGCTCAATGGATGTGACGGCTATCCCGATATGGTCGATGCTTTTTATCATTCTGACTTTCCACCCCACTGCTTTCTGAATTTTCCATTAGAACATTTCTTTTCCATTGTACTAGAAATGAGCGAATATTTAAACAAAATAGAACATTATTCGACTTCTTTTCTCTTGTTTATCAGAAAGGTGTCATGTAAAATGAACGTATCATTTCGGTAAAAGGAGATTCACATGGGTTCTAAAAAACTGCAAAAGATTGTTGTCTACCTAATGGTCATCATCATGCTTCTTTCCACTTTATTGATGGGTGTTTCCTTCCTGTTCTAATCAGACTAAAACCCGCCCGGTCGTAAGCCGGGCGGGTTTCTTATTATTTGATGACTCCCTGTTCCTTACCGATTGCCTTAAAGCTCTTCGATGACATCGTGACAAGTATTTTGGTCTGTAATGGGACCATTTCGTACAATCTCTCCACATCTTTATTATTCATCCGGATACAGCCATTCGATATATACTTGCCGATCGATGAAGGCGCATTTGTTCCATGAACCCCATAGGTTCTGCCTTCGGTCCCTAGTGCATTGAATCCGATCCACCTGGACCCCAAGGGATTTCGCGGATCTCCTCCTGGAATGTTCTTCTTTCGATAGTACGGATTTTTCGCCTTCACTGTGACCGTAAACAGCCCTTCCGGTGTCAACTCATTGGTTCTTCCCGTCGCTACATTAATTATTTCCTGCACCATCCCATCCTTAATATAGGCAAGCTTATTATTCGCTTTATTCACAATAAGAAAAGGTTTGCTGTCGGCATCTGCATGATCGCTGAATGGAACTGACAAAGAAAAGAGCAAAAGAAAAGAAAGAAATACTCTCATGGACTCACCTTCATATGTTTTTCCTATATTATTCGGAAACGGGTGTTTATTTATCCATTCTCTTTTCGCGAAAGTCCCTTATACACACTTTTCAAAGTCAAATATTTCTCCAGTTCCTTAATCAGGCTGACCATCGCCATTTGGACATAGAATTCTTCCCTTGACTCCGGCAAGGGCATCTTATGGATTTGATCCGTCATTTCCTGCAGCTTCCCCAGATAAATATGGGATGTGTTATAAGGGTGGACATTCTTGCTCAGCTCTTCAATGAAGTCAGCCAATTCTTCATTATAGGCTGTACCTGCAGGAATGGATGCGGCAAGCGGCAGCATCGTTTCGATTGTTTCCAGTTGCTTCTCCCTCATTTTGAAATATGTATAATAAATATCATCCGGTCTGGTCACATGATTCTCCAGATTACGGAAAGCAAGTGCTTTGCCTTGCGAGATTTTCCTTCCTGCGTGTATGATTTCCTTTCCATCCCAGGACGTGCTTCCTGTCCGTAAGTAAAGGACCATCTTTGTGAATATGAGACCGAAATCCTTCTCGATAGCATCCCTGCATTTATCCAGTGTATGGTCCACACTCGGCATATACAGATTCATCAAAAGCGCAACAGTGATTCCGATGACGATCAGTCCTGTTTCATTGAGAATAAGCGAAGGTGTCACATGCCCTGCCGCATAAATATGCAGGATAATGACACTTGAAGTGACGATCCCTTCCTTTGCTTTAGCAGCGACGGCGGTCGGAATGAAGAACAGCAGCATCAACCCGATGACGGCCGGGTGAAAACCAATTCCTTCAAAGAACAGTGTGGAGAAGGCCATCGCAATCATACAGGCCAAGAAACGGCTGAATGCTGCACGGAGCGATTGCTTTTTCGTGACCTGAATACACAAAATAGTGATGATTCCCGCTGACGGAAAGCTGTTCAGACCAACAGCCTGCGCAAAACTGATGGCGATAGCTACCCCAATCGCGGTTTTGATAGTCCTATAGCCGATTCTGAACATAGAATTCCCGCTTTCTTATGTAAGTGATTCCAATCATTTTCTATACTAGTATATGCTTTTTCTTCTTTGCGATTATGTAAATTATAGCATATCCATTACAGGGTGACTCCCAAGGCTGCATAAAAAAACAGGCTCTCCGCGAGCCTGCATTTTTTGCTTATACTTCATCACAATATTCGTCGAAATACTGCTGCAGCTTATTCATAACCGATACCGGATCATGGCCTTCAATTTCATGTCGTTCCACCATCGTACAAAGTTTGCCGTCTTTCATCAAAGCGAAAGCTGGGGATGATGGCGGATAACCCTCGAAATAACTTCTTGCACGTTCCGTGGCTTCCTTATCCTGTCCGGCGAAAACTGTAACGAGATGATCAGGTTTCTTATCATAATGGACAGCATGCATCGCAGCCGGTCTCGCAATTCCGCCTGCACAGCCGCATACGGAGTTGACCATGACCAAAGTAGTGCCTTTCTTTCCGAAAGCCTCATCCACTTCTTCAGGAGTTCTTAGTTCTGTATATCCAGCCGTTTGAATTTCATTACGGGCATTGCTTACAACATCGTTCATGAAAAAATTAAAGTTCATACTCATCCGCGTATCTCTCCCAATCTGATCTGTCTTACAGTTATCATACCAATTGGCGGCAGCTGTTTCAACAATTGTGATGTTTAATTAATGGAAATCGAAGGTAATATATAAGTAACACCACGATACCTTTACTCCCTTAAGGATGGCTTTAAGCTATCCTTATTTTTTGTTGAGTTTCTCGAACAATCCGAAAGCTTCCTTCACGGCCGAACCGACTGTTTTCCTGCCCGCGGCCACTTCATCCTCCAGCTCGTCGATCAAGTCCGCCATCTCGCCGTTTCCGAAGAAAAGCCGGTGCAGATGATGCGAGAGGGATTCTTTCATCCATTCCTTCGATTGTTCCCTTCTGCGCTCAATGAATACACCTGTCTGTTCCATCTGATCCCGGAAAGATTGGATTACATCCCATACTTCCATCAGTCCTGTCTTCTCCAGACTTGAGCAAGTATATGCCTCTGTCCTCCAACCCGGTGTCGCCGGCTGAAGAAAATGCAGGATGCGGTTATAATCCCGTTTTGTCACTTCCGCAGTCTGCTTATTGGTTCCGTCCGCTTTGTTGATCAAGATTGCATCCGTCAATTCCATGATGCCTTTCTTCATCCCCTGCAGCTCATCTCCTGCACCGGTAAGGACAAGGAGCATGAAGAAATCGGTCATCGACCTTACTGCCGCTTCACTTTGCCCTACCCCGACTGTTTCCACAAGGATGACGTCATAGCCGGCCGCTTCACAAAGCAGAATGCTCTCTCTTGTCTTCCTATGAACTCCGCCGAGCGTCCCTCCCGAGGGGGAAGGACGGATGAAAGCGGAAGGATGCGCTGATAACTTCTCCATCCTTGTTTTGTCGCCCAGTATACTTCCGCCGCGGAGTGTTGAACTCGGATCAATGGCCAATACAGCCACTTTATGCCCGCTTTCGCAAAGCATGGTGCCGAATCCCTCGATGAAGGTACTTTTTCCCGCGCCCGGAACACCGGATATCCCAATACGTATGGATCGGCCTGTATTCGGGAGCAGTTTCTGCAGGAGCTGCTGTGCAGAATCGAAGTGGTGATCAGCATTGCTTTCAATCAATGTGATCGCCTTCGCCAGCATTTGGCGGTTCCCGTCGAGGACTCCTTGATACAATTCATCGATCGCCGGTGCCTTTCTGTCTGTCTTGACGAATTTCACCGGCCTGCCTTCTTGCTTCATTCAGCCACTTCCTCATAGCCCAATGCGGCATACAATTTATTCAATATGACCTTGGCTGCATGCGGAATCACTGTTCCCGGTCCAAAGATCGCCGCTGCTCCGTTCTGCAGCAGAAATTCATAATCTTGCTTAGGCACAACTCCCCCGACAATGATCAGGATATCTTCACGGCCAAGTTTCTTCAATTCTTCAGCCAGCTTCGGCAGCAATGTTTTATGCCCTGCTGCAAGAGAACTCATCCCGACCACATGTACATCATTCTCGACAGCTTGTCTTGCCGTTTCGGCAGGCGTCTGGAATAAAGGACCGATATCGACATCGAAACCAAGATCGGCGTAAGCTGTGCTGACGACCTTCACTCCTCTGTCATGACCATCCTGACCCATTTTTGCCATCAGGATGCGGGCTCTTCGTCCTTCATTTTTAAGGAAGTCTTCATTCATCCGTATGACTTCCTCAATTTCGCTTCCTTCCCCGTAAGAGGAACTGTATACTCCGCTGATCGACCGTGTCACAGCTGTATGACGGCCGGAGACCAGCTCGATACTCATAGAGATTTCACCGAGGGTGGCACGTTCACGTGCAGCTTCCACAGCAAGCTCCAAGAGATTCCCTTTACCCGACTCCGCAGCTTCGGTCAGTGCATTTAGAGCAGCGGTCACTTTCTCTTCATTTCGTTCTTTCTTCACTTGCTCAAGCTTGGCAAGCTGGCTTTGAAGCACTTTGCTGTTATCCACTTCCAGGATATCCAGGTCTTCCTCCTGTTCCAGCCTGTATTTGTTCACTCCTACAATCGTTTCAATTTTGGAATCGATTCTCGCTTGACGTTTCGCTGCCGCTTCTTCAATCTTCATTTTAGGCAATCCTGTTTCGATGGCCTTCGCCATTCCGCCCAATGATTCGATTTCCTCGATATGCTTCCATGCCTTTTCTATAAGCTCATTGGTCAGCGCTTCCACATAATAGGAGCCTCCCCAAGGATCGATCACCTTTGTGATTGCCGTCTCTTCCTGAAGGAACAGCTGGGTATTCCTTGCGATCCGCGCCGAGAAGTCGGTAGGCAGGGCAATGGCTTCATCCAGGGCATTCGTATGCAGGGACTGGGTATGTCCCATTGCGGCCGCATGCGCTTCCACCAACGTCCTCGTCACATTATTGAATGGATCTTGTTCCGTAAGACTCCAGCCCGAAGTTTGCGAATGCGTCCTGAGCATCGTGGATTTCTCGTTTTCGGGACTAAATTGGCTCATCATTTTCGCCCATAAGAATCTTGCTGCCCTCATCTTGGCGACTTCCATGAAATAATTCATGCCTATCGCCCAGAAGAAGGAGAGCCTTGGCGCAAACTTATCGACAGGTATGCCCGCTTTCAGTCCGGTCCTCACATATTCAAGACCATCCGCCAATGTATAGGCCAATTCGATATCAGCAGGCGCACCCGCTTCCTGCATATGATAACCGGAAATCGAGATACTGTTGAACTTCGGCATATGATTGGATGTATATTCAAATATATCCGCAATGATCTTCATGCTCATCTTGGGAGGATAAATATATGTATTCCTGACCATGTATTCTTTCAGGATATCGTTCTGGATCGTACCGGTCAGCTGTTCACGGCTGACCCCCTGTTCCTCTGCAGTGACAATATAGAAAGCAAGTACCGGAAGGACTGCTCCATTCATCGTCATTGAAACGGACATCACATCCAAGGGGATTCCATCGAATAGCTGTTTCATATCAAGCATGCTGTCGATCGCGACACCAGCTTTTCCGACATCTCCGATTACCCGCTCATGATCGGAGTCGTAACCTCTATGTGTCGCCAAGTCGAATGCGACCGACAACCCTTTTTGTCCCATTTCAAGATTTCTTCTGTAGAAAGCATTTGATTCTTCTGCAGTGGAGAAGCCCGCATATTGCCGTACTGTCCAAGGACGTTCTACATACATCGTAGGATACGGCCCTCTTGTATACGGGGCGACCCCAGGCATATGGTGCAGTTGTTCCAACCCTTCCACATCACGTTCTTGATACATCTTCTTCAGCATGATGCCTTCATTCGTTTCGTGCAGAAGCGCTTCCATATCTTCTGCGGTCAACACGCTTTCTTTGTTCTCCAGCTGTTGTTCACTCGGGGATTGCTTTGAAAAGTCTCTGCGTTTCTTCAATTACATTACCTCCAAATCCTTAAGGATGCCTGTCAATGTAGTCACCATATCACTTTTTGCAGATATATAGTTTTTGATGCCCAATGTATGGAATTGCTGAGCTGTGATTCCTTTCATTTGTCCTGCCATAAACAGTGTTACCGGCAGATCACCGAGCGCTCGCTCAGTCATCCAGCTCAATACCTCTTCTTCATATATCGCATCACTTCCGCAGAAAATATAATGCTGCAGATGAGATCCCTTGATGAAGGAAATCGTTTCGTCCGGAGATCCGCATTGTTTTTCGACCGCTTCGATTCCCCCTGCGGCGAGAAACCCCTTAATGAAATCGGCACGCGGCTTGTACGATTTAAGCGGACCAGCACATATGAGCCCGACTTGAGGAAAGACGCCTTGCTTCCTCTTGAAATTGATTGATGCAATTCTCATTTTCTCAAAATCTTCTGAAAGACGAACCGCTTCAAGAGCAATAATATCCGTCGTTTCAAACGGCAGCGCAGCTTCCAATTCGGATGATTCTTTTCTCTCCGGGACATCTTTGAGATCAGCGTACACATTCGTTCCGACTATGCTGATTTCACGTTTGGCGGCTTTCTCTTTCTTCTCATTGAACGTTTGTTTCACTTGTTTCTGGATGGTCCCTTTCCGCAGTGCCTCGAGTACGCCTCCTTCATTCTCAATCTGAAGGAAAGCTTCCCATGCTTTCTCGGCAATATTGTCCGTCAAGGCTTCGATATAGTATGATCCCCCTGCCGGATCAATGACTTTATCGAGCAGCATCTCTTCCTTCAGGATCAAATGTATATTCGCTGCGATTCGTTCGGCGCTCGGGTCTTTGTCAAAGGCCGCTGATGTATGGTGCAATATGCGGATTGACTGTGCGCCTCCCACTACAGCAGCGAATGCTTGATTCCCTGCTCGCAGGAGATTGACATGGCGGTCGAATACAGTACTTGTGAAGGAAGATGTTTCACAGTGAATATGCATCTTGAAGTCTTCCTTATTCCCATTGAAGGTTTCTCCAACCAGAGACCAGAGTCTTCTTGCCGCCCTCAATTTACTTATATTCATGAAGTAGGATGAATCCATCGAAAAACAGAACATCATTTTCCTTGCGATTTCTCCCGTGTCTATCCCGAGTTCTTCCGCATGATGAAGATATTCAACGGCGGTCGATAAAGCCATCGCCAGTTCCTGAACCGCATGGCCGCCCGCATTATGGATGACTGTCGAATCTATGAGAACCGTTTTCAGATTGGGTGCGGCATCCTTGAAATCATCGATTCGTCTCAGCCAATCTTTGAAGCAGGAGGATGATTCCATCACTCCTTTTCCCCTTCTGAGTCCTAAAGCAATTGGATCCTCTGCAACCACACCGTCCAACTTGTCAAGAACGGCAGGAGGCAGTTTGTGCAGCAATGAGACCAATGCCTTCTGTCCTCCTTTTGTATCGATGAATACGGACAGACCAGAATCTTGTATTTCTGTGAAGAAACGGAGAATCTCCTCTTCTTTCCACTCTGCCAACTGCAAGAAAGAGATATTCACGCAGTTGATTCCTTTTTCCGGAAGCAATCTGACATTCCCGATCACTTGCTCGAACTGGTGTCCCGCGATGGGCTGCGCCATTTTCCATGGTTCCTCTTCATAAGATTTTGTGGATATACCTCTTGTGTACGGAGCGGCTCCAGGTGTCTCCGCTGCTGTTTCTCCCTTTGTGTAGACCGGATTCAATTCAAATCCTTCGATGACAGATGTTTTTAAATCCTTGACCAAACGGCCCTTCAGGCTTTTTTCAGCCTTGGCAGCCCAGTCCTTCATCGATGAAACGCCATATGTCATTTCTTTCAGTTCCTGAACACTCATCATCATCCGCTTCCTTCCCAACAAATAGTTCGCTGTCCATCATTTGATAAAAGTGGTTAAATATTCAAACAATTACTTCTATTCTAGTACAGCTGCCGTTTTCGTGCAACGAATGAAACCGCTTCCCCTTTCGGAATCGTAAAAAACGGCCCTTTTCATAAATGACAGAAAAGGACCGCTTAGCGAATTTAATAGATAGAAGTATTATCCGCATTCATATTTTCAACGATTTCCTTAACGCGGGAAAGGAATCTTCCGCATACAAGTCCATCCAATATACGGTGATCAAGGGATAGGCATAAATTAACGCAATCCCTGATGGCGATCATGCCATCGACGATCACTGGTTTCTTCACGATCGATTCCACCTGAAGAATGGCCGCCTGCGGATGATTGATGATTCCCATCGATTCGATAGATCCAAAGGAACCTGTATTATTGACAGTGAATGTTCCTCCTTGCATGTCTTCTTGCTTCAGCTTCCCATTTCTTGCTTTCTCCGCAAGTTCGCTTATTTCCCTTGCAAGACCTTTGATCGTCTTTTCATCCGCATGCTTGACGACCGGTACAAACAAAGAATCTCCGGCAGCGACCGCGATGTTGAGATTGATATCTTTCTTTTGGATGATTTTGTCTCCTGCCCACATGGAATTGATTTGAGGGAATTCCTTCAGCGCTTGCGAAACAGCCTTCATGAAAAAGGCGAAATAGGTTAAAGGATATCCTTCTCTCTCTTTGAAGCGCACCTTTTCCGCTTCTCTCAGTTTCACTAGATTGCTTGCATCCACTTCCACCATCATCCAAGCATGCGGGATATCGCGCTTGCTCTTCAGCATATTGGCTGCAATCGTCTTCCTTATGGCTGTAACCGGTATTTCTGTATCATTTGAAGAGGCTGCCGGGACTTTCTCAACCGATTTCCGGCTGCTTCTTTCCACATCCGTGTTTCTCTCAGGTTCCTGAATCTCTTTAACCGGCGAAACAACAGGCTGCCCATTCTCCACAATGTTCAAGATATCTTTCCTTGTAATCCTGCCTCCTGCCCCGGTACCTTGAATAAGCGACAGATCGATCCCGTTTTCTTGTGAGAGCCTCAATACAGCAGGAGAGTACCGGCCGGCTGACGTCATGTCAGGCTTTCCGGCTTTCTTCTCAGCCTCGGGGGCTGCATTTCTTATTGGAGCGGATGGAGCAGCTCCTTTTCCGCTGCCTCCGTCCACCTCTATTTCACAGATGGCTTCCCCCACCGATAATGTTTCGTCTTCAGCGGCGATCAATTGTTTGATGATGCCCGTGAATGAAGATGGAATTTCGGCATTCACTTTATCGGTCATCACTTCCGCTATAGGATCATACTTCTTGACCTGGTCTCCAGGAGACACCAGCCATCTGCTGATAGTTCCTTCTGTAACACTTTCCCCGAGCTGAGGCATTGTGATCGTTTCAATTGTCACATCCATCCCCTCCTTCGTCTTTTTTTTGTTTTCTTTGGTTCATCAGAAAGCAGCCAGTTCACGCATCGCTTTCTCGACTTTATCGGCATTGATCATGAAATACTTTTCCATTGTCGGAGCATAAGGCATGGCAGGAACATCCGGACCCGCCAGTCTCTTGATCGGTGCATCAAGATCGAACAAACAATGCTCGGCTATGATTGCCGCCACTTCCCCAAGGATACTTCCTTCCTTATTGTCTTCCGTGATAAGAAGGACTTTGCCTGTTTTGGAAGCTGCTTCGATAATCGCTTCCTTATCAAGCGGATAAACGGTCCGTAAATCGAGCAAATGGACAGAAATCCCGTCTTTCTCCAACTTTTCGGCTGCTTGCAGAGCCAGGTGGACACATAATCCGTAAGTGATGACGGTGAGGTCTTCCCCTTCCCTCTTCACATCGGCTTTCCCGATTGGAAGAACATAGTCATCCGCCGGGACATCTCCTTTGATCAAACGATATGCCCTTTTATGTTCAAGGAACAACACCGGATCATCATCCCTGATCGCCGCTTTCAGCAGACCCTTCACATCATATGGTGTGGAAGGCATCACTATTTTCAGACCGGGCTGATTGGCGAATATGGCTTCAATTGATTGGGAATGGTACAGTGCACCGTGGACGCCTCCGCCATAAGGGGCCCTGATGACAATCGGGCAATTCCAATCATTGTTGGAACGGTAACGAATCCTTGCCGCTTCAGAAATGATCTGGTTGACTGCCGGCATGATGAAATCGGCGAACTGCATCTCAGCGATCGGACGCATACCGTGCATGGCGGCACCGATTCCGACACCGGCAATAGCCGACTCCGCCAGCGGCGTGTCAATGACTCTCGCTTCCCCAAATTCATTATATAAGCCTTGTGTCGCCTTGAAGACCCCGCCTTTCAGCCCTACATCCTCCCCGAGGACAAATACGGAATCATCTCTTTGCATTTCTTCCTTGATGGCCATCGTGACCGCATCTATATATGAAATTACCGGCATGTTTCTCCCTCCCCGTTGTTAATTGCATAGACATGCTTCAGTGCATCCTCCGGATCGGCGTATGGTGCATTCTCGGCATATTCTGTCGCTTCATCGATGATCAGCATGATTTCTTCATTGATCCGCTTCTCGTCTTCATCCGTCAAAATTCCGTTTTCCTTCAGGTACGCCGCAAAAGTGATGATCGGATCCTTCGCTTTCGCCTCCGTCACTTCCGACTGCTCTCGGTACGCACGGTCATCATCATCACTTGAATGGGGAGTCAGACGGTAAGAAACCGTTTCAATCAAGCTCGGTCCTTCCCCTCTTCTTGCACGATCCGCTGCTTCTTTCACGGCAGCATAAACGGCAATCGGATCGTTACCGTCAATCGTTATCCCCGGCATTCCGTATCCCGCCGCACGATCGGATACATTTTCACAGCTCAATTGTTTGCTGATCGGAACAGAAATGGCATATTTATTATTTTCACACATGAAGATGACAGGAAGCTTATGCACACCTGCGAAGTTCGCACCTTCGTGGAAATCGCCTTGGTTGCTGGATCCTTCTCCGAATGTGACGAATGTGACGAGATCTTCATTCCTCATCTTCCCTGCCAGCGCGATGCCGACCGCATGGGGAACTTGAGTCGTAACAGGCGAAGAACCCGTGACGATCCGGTTTTTCTTTTGGCCAAAATGCCCCGGCATCTGCCTTCCGCCTGAGTTCGGATCTTCTTTCTTTGCGAATGCGGACAGCATCAATTCTTTCGCGGTCATACCGAAAGTCAGCACCACGCCGACATCGCGGTAATAAGGAAGTACATAATCCGTTTCCTTATTGAGGGCAAATGCCGCGCCCACTTGAGCCGCTTCCTGGCCTTGGCAGGAAATGACGAAAGGAATCTTGCCGGAGCGGTTCAATAACCACATCCTTTCATCGATTCTTCTTGACAAAAGCATTGTTTTAAAAATTTCCATTAAAGTCCCGTCGGATAAACCCAATTCCACGTGACGATTCTCTACATTGATTCCCATCTTGATTCCCCCTTGTTCTACTTTTTCCCGTTACGAATGGATTGCCATCCCGTCCACCGCCAGTGCCGCTTCGCCGATTGCCTCCGAGAGGCTCGGATGCGGATGGATGGTATGGGACAATTCCCATGGAGTCGCATCAAGCACCTTTGCAAGACCGGCTTCGGAAATCAAGTCGGTTACATGCGGACCGATCATATGGATCCCCAGAATATCTTCCGTCTTCCGGTCGGCGACAATCTTAACGAAACCATCGTTTTCTCCCAGCACTAAAGCCTTTCCGACTCCTTTGAAGGAGAATTTCCCCGTAATCACGTCATATCCTTCTTTAATCGCCTGCTTCTCCGTCATTCCGATTGCCGAAGCTTCAGGACTGGAATAGATACATCTCGACACTTGATTCAAATCGAACGGAAGGGGGTTCATTCCAGCAATGTGTTCGACTGCCATGATTCCTTCCCTGGAAGCCACATGTGCCAGTTGAAGTCCACCGGAACAATCTCCGATTGCGTAGATATGGGATTCCTTCGTTTGCTGGAACTCATTGACTTCAATATACTGATCTTTGATGACAATATCGGTGTTTTCGATACCGATTCCTTCTACATTCGCTTTCCTTCCCGTACTGACCAATATTTTATCGGCCGAGAATGAAACTGTCTCGCCCTTCACTTCAGCCTTCAAAGAAACCTTCCCATCCTCTTCCCTGTGCACGCTTCCGGTAACTTTTGCTTCGGTCACAATCCGGACGCCTCTTTTTTGAAGAAGCCTTTTCATTTCTTTCGAGATTTCTTCATCTTCCATCGGAAGAATCGTTGAAGCATATTCCAGGACAGTCACCTCAACTCCGAAATCCGTCAGCATGGAAGCCCACTCGATCCCGATGACGCCGCCGCCTATAATCAACATACTTGCAGGCAGTTCCTCCAGCATCAGTGCATGATCGGAATTAAGTACTTTTTCCCCGTCCACCTCAATACCGGGAAGTGTGCTCGGCCTGGAGCCTGTCGCTATGATGACATGCTTCGGAAGCAGCATTTCATTCTCTTGTCCATCATTCCGTTCAACCGATATCGTTCCGGGCATCGGTGAGAAAATGGACGGTCCAAGGATTCTTCCGGTCCCTTCAAAGACATCGATTTTCCCTTTTTTCATCAGATGGACCACACCTTTGTGAAGTGTATCCACAATGCCGGTTTTCCGATCCTGGACTTTAGTGAAATCGAGTTTCACTTCAGGAACCATCACACCGAATTCCATACTTTCCTTTGTTTGTCTGTAAACTTCCGCACTTCTCAGTAAAGCTTTCGATGGAATGCACCCCCTGTGCAGGCATGTTCCCCCCAGCTCCCTTTTCTCGACAACCGCTGTTTTAAGCCCTAGCTGGGACGCCCTTATGGCGGCGACATAGCCGCCGGGTCCTCCGCCCAATATCACAACATCATATTCTTCTGCCATTGTTTCGTCACCTCTCTCATTCTCTCTATCTTTTCCGGTTCATAGTAAACCGGTTCCTCTTCTTTCCTTAATACGCGCAGTGCCCCTTCCGCCAGTGCCTTCAAAACATCTTCACCCGGCCGCACATAAATATCGGCGATCCAAGAAATGCGCTCAGAAAGGACAGAGCGCAGTCTTTCACTGAAAGCCAAATCCCCTGTCAGCACAATCGCATCGACATCTCCCTGCAGGACTGTAGATGCGGCTCCTATTTCCTTGGCAATCTGGTAAATCATCGCTTCATATACCAATTCCGCCTGGCTATCTCCGCTTTGGATCCAGCTCTCAATGACTGTCCATTCATCGGTACCCAGGTAACCGATCAGACCGCTTCCTTCAATCAGCTGCTGCAGGACGGCATCCGTTTCGACCTTGCCTGAAGAACACATCTCCAATAACCCTCCGGGAGGAATCCCTCCCGCTCTTATTGTGCTGAAGGGCCCTTCTCCGTCAAAACCATTGTTCACATCGACTACTCTTCCATATAAATGCGCACCGACGCTTATGCCCTTTCCAATATGCGCCACGATCAGCCGAAGCTCTTTATATTCCTTGCCAAGTTCTTTCGCTATGCTCCTTCCAGCCCTTTTTTGGTTCAAAGCATGGAAGACACTTTTTCTTTCAATGGAAGGCATGCCTGAGAATCTTGCGACCGGAAGCAGTTCATCCACAACAAACGGGTCTGTGATATATGCTGGAATATTCAGTCCTTCCGCGATATCGAAAGCGATTAATCCCCCAAGATTACTGACATGATGGCCGCCGTATCCTTCCAATAAATCTCTGATCATTGCGTCGTTCACCGGATACGTACCGCCTTTTAACGGACGAAGAAGTCCCCCCGTTCCGCAAACAGCATGGAATCTGGACATATTGATGCCTTCTTTATCCAATTCTTCAAGGATCGCTTCGGAACGATAGATATGCTGCATACCGATATTGGGGTATCCCTCCAGCTTCTCTAAATCATGCTGAATATTCTTCTGGAAGATAAGAATCTCATCCCTGAATAATCCGACTTTTGTCGAGTCCTGTTCTGGACTGAGTGCCAAGACGCGAAAGCTTTCTGTCTGCATCTTAGTCCACCTCCATCCTGATGCAGATTGTATCCCTATCTTCTTCTGTTCAGGATGTGTTTTGGATTCTGCAGAAATTGACTGCGTGAATTCCTCATCCTTTCGATTCTTTCCTCCGCCATTCTATTTGCCGCTTTATAGGTTGGAATATTATCTCTCGCTGCGATTTCCAGCACCTTCTCGATATTTTGGTAGATTCCTTCAACTTTCCTCAAGGCACGCTCACTATTGTATCCGTAGAGCTCATCGGCCACATTAATTACCCCGCCGGCATTAATGACATAATCCGGCGCATACACGATGCCCAAGTCATGGATCATCTCGCCGTGCCTGCTTTCCTTCAGCTGATTGTTCGCAGCTCCCGCAATGACCTTTGCCCGAAGTTTCGGAATCGTCTCATCATTGATGACCGCTCCCAACGCACACGGGGAATAGATATCACATTCGATTCCGTATATATCGGCCGGGTCGACCGCCGTCGCCCCATAAGCATCCACAGCCTTGCGGACCGAGTCTTTATGGATATCGGTGACGATCAACAAAGCACCTTCTTCATGAAGATGTCTGCACAAATGATAGGCGACATTTCCGACTCCCTGTACAGCAATCTTCTTCCCTTCCAATGAATCCGTGCCGAATGCCGCCTTCGCTGCAGATTTCATCCCTTTGTACACTCCCAGGGCAGTCACTGGCGAAGGATTGCCCGATGACCCGTAGGCAGGCGAAATACCGGTCACAAAATCTGTTTCTTCATGGATCACGTCCATATCTTCAACTGTTGTCCCGACATCTTCGGCAGTGATATACCGCCCATTCAGTCCTTGGATGAACCTGCCGAAAGCACGGAACATTTCCTCATTCTTATCCTTTCGGGGATCACCAATGATCACTGTTTTCCCGCCGCCAAGATTAAGTCCGGCTGCAGCATTTTTGTATGTCATCCCCTTCGCGAGGCGTAATGCATCTTCTACCGCTTCTTCTTCCGAATGATAGGTCCACATCCTCGTTCCTCCAAGTGCCGGCCCGAGTGTTGTATCATGTATTGCTATGATTGCCTTCAAACCTGACTGCTCATCTTGGCAGAAAAGGAGTTGTTCATAATCATACTTTTGCATATAAGGGAAAATTTCCATTCGTATTCCTCCCATGCTTCTAAGTATCCGTGCGATATGCGACGGAGGCTTTCTTGCATCATAGAAGGTATTGCAATTTCTGTGCCAATTTTAGCAAAAAAACGAATAATTTCCTAACATCTTGTAACAGCCAATTAAAATTGATATCACTTTATGTAAAATTATCGTTAATCCTTTTCGGAGAAACAAAAAACATGCAATAATTTGCATAGCGTGCAATTTATTGCATGCTGATATTTTCAAGATTATATTTATGCAATTTATAGTAGAGGCTGCGGATAGAAATGTTCATTTCCTTGGCTGCAGCTGTTTTGTTCCCATTATTCCTCTGCAAGGATTCAAGGATTAAATCACGTTCATACTTTTCTACGCGTTCCTGCAGGGAACCGCTGTCAGCTGAAGAAAGATGCTGCTTTATTTCAAAAGCAGGCTGCTTCTCAAGAAAATCGGGAATATGTTTTTGGTCGATGTATGTTTCATGGTACTTCATGAAAATCATGCTTCTCCCAAGCACATTCTCCAGTTCCCTCACATTCCCCGGCCAATCATAAGTCTGTAATTTCATCAGCGCGGCATCTGTTAAGCCCGCTATATTTCTCCCGTATTCCTGGTTCAGCTTCCTGATAAGCCGCGCAGCCAGTTCCTGCAAGTCCTCCTTACGCTGCCTTAGAGGAGGAATATGGATCGGCATCCTGCTTAAACGATAATATAGATCTTCCCTGAAGCGTCCGTCCATAATGGCTTTCTCCAAATTGACATTGGTCGCCGCAATCACCCGGACATTCACAGAGATCGGTTTCGTTCCGCCTACTCTCATGAATTCATTCTCCTGCAGAATCCGAAGGAGCTTCACTTGTATACGGGGGCTCATCTCACCGATTTCATCCAGAAAGATGCTGCCGTTATTGGCAGCTTCAAAAAGACCTTTCTTGCCGCCGCGCCTCGCATTCGTAAAGGCGCCTTCTTCGTATCCGAACAACTCGCTTTCAAGCAGCGATTCGGCGATCGCTCCGCAATTGACCCTGACAAACTTATTGAACTTACGATCGCTTGCGTTATGGATAGCATGTGCGAACAATTCCTTCCCTGTTCCAGATTCCCCTCTGAGCAAAATGGTCGCCGGGGTCCTCGCTCCCAGCTTGGCTTGTTCAAGTGCAAGCGTCACTTCTTCTGAATTCCCCACGATATCGTCAAAGCTGTATTTGGCTTCCAGTGTCCGGATGATTTGTCTTGCCCGGTCCAATTCAGCCGTCAATTCCTTTATTTCGGTTACATCATGGATGACGCCGACGCTCCCTTTCAGCTTCCCGTCCACGATGATGGGGGCGACATTGACGATGACCTCTTTCTTGTTCGGACCGACAAGCATCTTCGTTCCCCTGACGGCTCTCCTTGTCTGGAGCACCTTCATATGCATGCTTTCCCCTTCATATATGTCGACTGTTGCCGGTTTCCCTATGATTTCCTGCTTCGTGAGTCCTGTAATCCGTGAATAAGCTGGATTGACGAGGATTCCTCTCCCCTGTTCATCCACTACAGAAATCGCATCGTCACTGGAATGAATGATCGCTTCAAGCATCGTCTGCACTTCCTTGAGGTTCGTCACTTCTTCCGCTAAATTGACCACTTCCGTTATATCCTTGAAAACGGCGAAAGCACCGATCACTTCTTTCCGATCATTGAACATGGGAATACGCGTGGTGATGATGTCGACACCGTTCTTCAGCGTCTGCTCCTTATTCATTTCCGTTTCCTTGCTCTCGAGGATAATTGGAAGCCTTGTGTTAGGGATGACTTCTTGAATCATTTTACCGATGGTATCCTGCTGTTTGACGCCGATCATCTTCTCTGCACTTTTGTTCACCCACACCACCCGGCAATCGCAGTCGATGACAACCATTCCTTCTTCAATGGAATCAAAGATCGTATTTCTTCGTTGAGATTCCTCACTCAATATGCTGATGAGCGATTCTTTTTCTTCTAGGAGCCGTGATATAACTACCGCCAGCGCACCAGGCACAAGAACCGTCTTCTCCGCTTTCCTTTTCCGTATCTCTTTGGACATGCTTTCATCCCTCATCACGTCGATGACAAGATCATATGTATCATCCAAATATTCTCTCCAATCCGCACCTACTGTGATTCCCGACTCTTTGGCCTTAATGATCCCTTCCGCCTCAAGATTATGGTCAATCATGCTGCCCACAATATATAATTCGGTTTCCAACAGCAGCTTCAATATAGAAGTACCATCTTTTCCGGCACCGACAATCATGACTTTTTGCATAATTTCCCCCTTTTTTCCGATTGTTTCCTTTATAATGAAATAGAAAAATTATGTAATCCCAGTTATCTTTTCATCTTACTCCAAGTTAAAGCGACTGACAAAATAAACTGATCGAGTTTTCTTTGTCAGCAAACATATAAAAGGAGAGAATCAAAATGGGTAGGTTTATGGCATTTATTATCCTGTTCATACCCGGGGTTTGTGCCGCATGGGGAATTAAGTTGATGAGGGATATGATATTCGGTATTCTTCATTTCCCTTTCCCATCCTTACTGCTGCAGTTCACGGCCGGTTTTATAATGATGGCCGGAGGGATCGGGTTCATTGCCGGCTTCGTTCTTCACCGTGACAGGAAACGCAGGAAAGTGCAAAAAAGATTCATCCGGGATAAATGAACCTCAAGAAAAAGCCGGCATCTCCTTAGATGCCGGCTTTTCATAATCAAACGAAAGAAGAACGGAGGGCAACTGCCTTCTCCGGAAAATCGGTGATGAAACCGGAACAATTGATTCTGAACAATTTCTCCATCTGCGACTCTGCATTCACCGTATACGGCCTGACGGCAATTCCGTATTCCATTGCCTGCTGGATGATGAAATCAGGTGCCGCTTTAATATTCGGATGGATCGCTCCAGCTCTTATCGCTTGTGCATATACCCACGGCATATAAAGGCCGTCCCTGTACAAAGGAGCCGTTTCCATTTCCGGTGCGAGTGACACACAATGGACCAAGCTGTAATGATTGAAGGAAGAAAGAATCACCCTTTCCTCCAGATTGTACATCCGAACAAGCTGAATCACTTTCTCTTCCAATCCTTTATAGAAAAACACATTATTCTTCAATTCGATATTCAGCAGCATATCGGTATGTAAAAGCATGGTCAAAACTTCTTCCAGCAGTGGAATCCGTGCTGTTTCCGCCAGTCCATGGAAAGTATGGTTTGCATTGAGCGCTTTCAGTTCCTTTACCGTCATATCTTTGACGTAGCCTTTTCCATTCGTCGTTCTGTTCACGAGCTCGTCATGGATGATAACTACTTCTCCTTCTTTGGATAAATGCACATCCAATTCAATTCCGTCAGCCCCGGCCCGCACAGCCTCATAAAAAGATATCATTGTGTTTTCCGGATGTGTGCCCGCAGAACCCCTATGGGCGAATATTTTTGTTAAAACCATGCTTTTCCCGCCTTTATAAGTGATTTTGTCAGCTTTACGTTTTGCTGCTGGTTTTCTTATTTTGAGGCAAAAATGAAAGAAGTCATACAAATAAAAAGACCCATGATTTATGTATTCATAGGTCGCGTTCCTAATAATATCTATATTCTGCTGGCTCAAGCCCGGTTCGGAACCCTTGCCCCTAACCGTTTCAAGAGGCTTTATGCTCCAGTCTCAATTTATCTGCGACCATCGCGATGAATTCACTGTTGGTCGGTTTCGCTTTGGACATCGAAACGGTGTAGCCGAATAAAGATGATATGGATTCGATGTTCCCCCTGCTCCACGCGACTTCGATTGCATGTCGAATAGCACGTTCCACCCGACTCGCTGTCGTATTAAATTTCTTGGCGATATCAGGGTACAGAACCTTTGTGATGGAACCGAGGAGTTCAATATCGTTATAGACCATGCTGATGGCTTCCCTTAAATATAAATAACCCTTAATATGGGCCGGCACTCCAATTTCATGGATGATGCTGGTGATGCTAGCGTCCAAATTCTTCGGTTTGCTGTCGTAAGAGCTTCTGTAACTGTTTTGGGAAGGGCTTTTTGTTCCGTTCGAGGAAGAGGAATAACCGCTGACTGTACGTATTGTATTCCCTAAATGAGCCATATCGAATGGCTTCAGGATAAAGTAACTGGCCCCCAGTTCAACCGCTTTCTTTGTCACATCTTCTTGACCGAATGCCGTAAGCATGATCACGTTTGGTGCCGGACTTCTTTCTCTTACCTTCTCCAGCACAGCCAGCCCGTCTATATGCGGCATGATGATATCCAAAAGCAGCACATCCGGCTTAGCTGACTGCAGCATCTTCATACAATCCTGACCATTATAAGCGACCCCTATGACTTCCATATCTTCCTGTGAGGATATATAATCGTCCAGCATTCTGACTAATTCCCTATTATCATCAACAATACACACTTTTACTTTCTTCACCCATGTTTCCTCCTCATTCGCAGAACAGTTCTATTTTTTGCTGATATCAGATATCGCTTGTAATGACTCGTTATAAATGAAAGTTTCGACAATTGGCGTGCAAATCCTTTCAGAAATGAGAAATAATTTAAATTACAATGAAATATAATATTTTTTCGTATGTTTCGAGTCCTTTCGCATATCCTCTGCATAATCCCCGTTTATTCTACTTATAGCATAGCAGAAGATTGCCTTTCATGCGGCTTAAATGGCTTTTTTCTTAAATAAAAAACAGGGCGCTCTTGCGCCCTGTTCAACTTGCCTTGAATCGCTCTTCGGATGCTTCATAGATGTTGATCCCAGCTTCATGCAGCATCCATTCAATATGAACACCATATCCGCTGGTGGGATCATTCACAAACACATGGGTCACTGCTCCGACCAGTTTCCCATCTTGGATGATGGGGCTTCCGCTCATGCCTTGGACGATGCCGCCTGTCTTCTTCAATAAATCTTGATCTGTCACCTTGATGACCATTCCTTTGATGGCAGGGAACTTTTGAGGGATTGTACTGACGATTTCGACGTCGAAGCGTTCCACTTTCGTGCCTTCCACGACAGTCAATATCTCCGCGGGACCTTCTTTGACCTGATGCGATAATGTAATAGGCATAGGTTCATCGCTTTCTCCATTCGCCACTTGTTTCTTCAATGAGCCGAATATCCCGAAAGGACTGTTCGTCTTGATGTTGCCAAGTACTTCTTTGTTGCTGGAGAATCTGGCGAGTTTCTCTCCTGGATCTCCGTTGCTCCCCTTCTCTATCGAAGTCACGGTAGAGGAAACCACTTGCCCATTTTTCACCGTTATAGGCTTTCTTGTGTCCGCATCTGAAATGACATGTCCAAGTGCCCCATACTTATGGGTTTCCGGATGGTAGAAGGTCATTGTCCCGATACCCGCTGCGGAATCCCTTATATATAGACCAAGTTTATACATTTCTTCGTCAGCGTCCTTTATGGGCTTCAGCTTGGCTTTCAGCTGCGTATTCTCCCGCATGAGGGCCAATTCCAGATGTTCATTGTTCTTTCCTGCTTCTTGCACGATCTTTGTCACATCGGCCATTTTGGATATCGGCTTTCCGTTGATTGCTGTAATCAAATCTCCGACGCGAACTCCTGCATGTTCACCCGGCGAACTTTTTCCATCATCGTTTTGGATCAAATGATGTCCTACAACCAGTACTCCGGCAGTATTCAATTTCACACCGATACTTTGGCCTCCGGGAACCACTTTGAAATCCTCAACGATTTGCACATCGACTTTCTTGACAGGGAAACCGGCTATATCCAACAATAACTGATTAGCCCCCGCCGATTCTGCCTCTATCTTGATTTCCCCTCGATTCTCCTTCAGGGAAACCGCTTCGTCATCGGTTACAAGTGATGCATGAACCGGAAACGACTTTTCGATTTCATATGACTGACCTTCAATGAGGGTGATTTGCTTCGGAATGGCAAAGAATGAATAAGGCTTCAAGAAGCCTAAGCATATAAACGAAACAAGGAGGACTAGACCGATGACATGCCTGATGGTGACTTGCTTCAAATCAATTCACTCTCCTCGCTTCTCATACACTGGCAATGGCTACAGTATATAATGTTGCCTTACTCCAGTGCATTTATAACCGAGTTTGTGAACTAAACCATCCCATGGAAGTAATTATCCGCCAATGAAGTCCCTGTCCATTTCTGCATAAAAAAAGAAGCCGATCTTAAATCGGCGGCTCCTTAATCGGTTTTGATCGTTTTCGCTTGTTGAAGCAGTTCTTCCGCGTGCTTCTTCGTCACTTCCGTCACTTCCACACCTGAAATCATCCTGGCGATTTCCTTGACTTTCTCATCGAAGGTCAGCTTCCTTACGCCTGTTTTCGTTCTGCCGTTTTGTGTTTCCTTTTCGATGTACAAATGTTGATCGGACATGGCAGCCACTTGAGGAAGATGAGAGATGCACAGTACTTGTGAATCGATGGATACTTTCCTGATTTTCTCGGCTATAGCTTGGGCCACCCTTCCGCTGACTCCCGTATCGACTTCATCAAAAATGATGCTTGTGATGCCGCTATGCTTAGAGAAAATGTTCTTCAACGCAAGCATGATACGCGACAATTCTCCGCCAGAAGCCGTTTTCGCCAAGGGTTTCAGCGGTTCGCCAGGATTTGTGCTTATGTAGAATTCCACTTCGTCCATTCCATCCTTATGGATATCTTTCTCGTTGACTTCATCGCCCATAACCGGCTTTTTGAGGAACCGGACTTCGAACTTCGTTTTCTCCATATAAAGCTCCCTGAGCTCCTTCAGGATTGCCTCATTCAATTCTTTCGCATACTTGCGGCGGAGATTGGACATATTTACCGCTTCCACCAGTAAGTCCGCCTTCAGGGACGAGAGTTCTTTTTCGATTTTGGCCAAATGTGTCTCTCTGTTCTGCAGCGTTTCAATTTCAGCTTCGATATCTGCATAATACTCCAATATCTCCTCGATTGTCTTACCGTACTTCCTTTTGAGATTGCTTAATTCATTCAATCTGCTTTCAATTATGTTAAGCCGCTCCGGATCGTATTCCAGCATTTCGAATGCGTTTCTGATGGAGACCGATGTATCTTCCAGAAGATAATAGCTCGAAGACACCGTTTCGGCCAGTTCTTTCGAGTCTTCATCGACTTCTGCCAGGTCATCCATACTGTTCATGGCGACCGATAGCCAATCCAATGCACGCTGCTCCCCGCGCAGTGCCGTATAGGCGGTCTGCAGACCTTCATATACTCTCTCGAAATTATTTATTTTTTTCTTTTCTTCCGCCAGTTCCTCGTCTTCATTCATCACAAGATTGGCTTTTTGAATTTCATTATACTGAAAGGTGAGGAAGTCCAATCTATGCGCTGTCTGACGTTCATCTTGATTCAAACTATTGTATTGACGATGCAGATGCATGTAAGCGGAATACACCTCTCGATATTCCGTCAATGCCTGCTCGATATCCTCTCCGCCGAATTGGTCAAGAAGCGGCAGGTGGAACTGATGATCCATCAACTCTTGGTGTTCATGCTGTCCGTGTACGTCAATCAGCGATCTTCCGATTTCCCTAAGTACTCCGATTGTGACAAGCTTTCCGTTGACACGGCAAATGCTTTTCCCGTTTTGCGATATGTCCCGGTGCAGGATTATTGTTCCCTCTTCGATTTCCAGTCCTAGTGCCTTAGCCTTCTCGTGGACCGGATGGTCTTCACCCTGTATGGAGAACATTCCTTCGAGCTCCGCTTTTGTTTCGCCATGCCTCACGAATTCAGTCGATCCCCTGCCCCCTGCGAGGAGGTTGATGGCATCGATGATGATGCTTTTGCCGGCTCCCGTTTCACCGGTCAAAACTGTCATGCCTTTTGCGAACGAAAGATTCAATTCCTCGATGATGGCGAAATTTTTGATTGAAAGCTCAACTAACAAATAAAATCACCCTTTTCCTTCTATAACATGTCCAAAAATCTTTGAGTTATCTTCTCTGTATCTTCCGGTGTCCTGCAGATGATCAAACATGTATCATCTCCGCAAATGGTGCCAAGGATTTCATCCCAATCGAGATTATCGATAAGCGCGCCAATAGCATGCGCATTTCCCGGCAGCGTCTTCATCACTAGCAGATGAGAGGTTGAGTCGATCCGGATAAATGCATCCATAAGTGAACGTTTCAGTTTCTGTAACGGATTGAAACGTTGATCCGCAGGCAGGCTGTATTTATATCTTCCATCCATCAATGGCACTTTCACCAGATGGAGTTCCTTTATATCCCTTGAAACGGTCGCTTGCGTAACATTGACTCCACCTTTTTTTAAAGCGTCTACTAAATCATCCTGAGTTTCTATGTCATGATTCGCAATGATTTCGCGTATCTTAATGTGACGCTGTCCCTTATTCATATTACACCTCATTGTATATTTTACGTCATTATTGTATATAAATTGACTGGATATACTACAAATCATAGACTATTTTACGTTTTTTGTACATGAATTAAATAAAAATTGCATAAAAACAAGCTGGTTATGCATATTGGAGAAGAATGAATCTCCATCCAAAAAAAATAAAGGGACATGAAGCAAAACGCTCCTTGTCCCTTCAGCATGTCGAATTATCCCTTCTTCAGTTGTTCATGGGCCTGATCCACGATATCTTCAATGCTTGCGATTTCCGAAGTTCCTTCCGCATTTTCACCCGGCCAGTGAAGATGGACCAGAAATTCGATATTTCCATCCCCTCCAGTGATCGGGGAGTAGGTGAGCGCCTTGCACACAAAGCCAAGCTCTGCCGAGAAATCGACGATTTTACGGATGACTTCTATATGGATGGACTTGTCCCGGACAATTCCTTTCTTGCCGACCTGTCCTCTTCCTGCCTCGAATTGCGGCTTGATCAATGCCACTGTATCACTTCCCGGCACAAGCAGTGTCTTCAGGACGGGAAGGATTAATTTCAATGAAATAAAGGAAACATCAATGCTCGCAAAACTCGGCATTTCACCTTCAAGGTCTGCAGGAGTCACATATCGGAAATTAGTGCGTTCCATGACAATCACACGTTCATCCTGTCTCAGCTTCCAAGCAAGCTGATTATATCCAACATCCAGCGCATAAGACAATTTCACACCGTTCTGCAGCCCGCAATCGGTGAATCCTCCGGTCGACGCTCCAATATCAAGCATCACTTTGCCGTTAAGGTCCAACGCGAACTCTTTCAGTGCCTTTTCAAGCTTTAAGCCTCCCCTGGAAACATAGGGCATGACTTTCCCCTTGACAGTCAATTCTGTGTCGGATGGAATTTTCTCCCCCGGTTTATCCAGACGTTCTTCGTTTGCGTATACAAGTCCGGCCATGATTGCTCTTTTTGCTTTTTCTCTAGTTTCAGCCAATCCCTGCTCTACCAGCAGGACATCGATCCGCTCTTTTTTTATTTTCATACTCATTTTAAGCCCTTTTTTGTTTTTCAGGTATCAATTTACGGATTTGTGTTTCAATGTTTTCCTCGGTGATTCCAATATCCGCAAGTAATTTATTGACGCTTCCATGCTCAATAAATTCATCCGGAATGCCGATTCGCTCGATATTCGCACCATGATACCCGTTGTCATGTGCAAATTCCAGCACCGCACTTCCGAAACCGCCCTGCAGAATTGCTTCTTCCACAGTTAATACAGGAATCCCCTCTTTGAAGATCGCTTGCAGCATTTCTTCATCCAATGGCTTGATGAATCTGGCATTCACGACCCTGACGGAAACACCCTTCCTCTCAAGTTTCAACGCAGCCTGCATAGCCGTCGGGATGGTTGTACCGAATGTGAGGATAACTGCATCCCTGCCCTTTTTCAATACTTCCCACGTACCGATTGGAATGACCTTCAGCTCTTCATCAAGCGGAACACCATATCCATTTCCTCGCGGATAACGCATTGCGATCGGTCCTTCGTCATATTGATGTGCCGTGAAGACCATATGCTGTCCTTCATTCTCATCCTTCGGCATCATCAGGACAAGATTCGGCAAGTTCCTCAGAAACGCGATATCAAATACACCCTGATGCGTTTCTCCATCCGCCCCAACCAGTCCTGCACGGTCGATTCCAAGGAAAACGTTCAGGTTCGGCCGGCAAATATCGTGGACGACCTGGTCGTATGCCCGTTGCAGGAAAGTGGAGTAAATCGCAAGAAACGGCTTCATATCCTGTGAAGCCAAACCGGCTGCCATTGTTGCCGCATGCTGTTCCGCTATTCCGACATCGAACATCCTATCCGGAAATTCGGAGGCGAAGCCCTCCAGTTTTGAACCTACCGGCATTGCCGGAGTAATGGCGACCACCCGTTCATCTTGACGAGCAAGCTTCCTGACCGTCTCACTGACAAGTGAACTCCAGGCAGGACCTTCAGCTGCGGTCTTAACGAATGCACCCGTCTCGATTTTGTACGGTCCCGTGCCATGCCAAGTCCCGATCGTATCCTGTTCCGCAGGCTTATAACCTTTTCCTTTCTTCGTGATGACATGAAGAAGGACAGGTCCCGACGTTTTCTTTGCATAACGCAGATTTTCGAGCAGATCTTCGTAGTTATGCCCATCGACAGGTCCTAAATACGTGAAACCAAGTTCCTCGAAGAACATCCCGGATACGAACAGATATTTCATGCTGTCCTTCAGTCTTTCGGCTGTAGCCGCCATCTTTCCACCGACAGCCGGGATCTTCTTAAGCAAGTACTCAAGCTCATCTTTCACCCAGTTATACTTACCTGCTGTCCTCAGCTGTCCAAGAATGTTCTTCATCGCCCCCACATTCGGTGCGATCGACATATCGTTATCATTCAATACAACGATCATATCCTTCTGTGTATGACCTATATGGTTAAGTGCTTCGAAAGCCATCCCGCCTGTCAAGGCACCGTCACCTATAACGGGAATGATGTGGCTGTTTTCCTTTTTGAGGTCACGTGCGATCGCCATACCCATGGCACCGGACAAAGAAGTGGAGCTATGCCCTGTTTCCCAGACGTCATGTTCGCTTTCCGACATCTTCGGAAACCCGCACAGCCCCCCATATTGTCTTAATGTATCGAATTGCGCAGCTCTTCCGGTCAATATTTTATGGACATAAGATTGATGTCCGACATCCCAAAGAATTTTATCCTTCGGACTGTCGAATTCCTTATGCAGTGCTATGGTCAGCTCAACAACCCCTAAGTTCGGGCCGATATGCCCGCCTGTTACAGAAAGCTTCTGTATAAGGAAATTACGGATGTCCCGGCTCAAAGCTTCCATTTCCTGTATACTCATTTCTTTCAGAAAGGATGGGTCCTTTATATTTAGAAGATCCAAGAGGATCACTCACTTTCATTAAAATTCCCTTTCAATAAGCATTCAAGCCGATTGTTGGGCAAAGTTTGTAAAAAACCGTTAACACGCCAGTGATAACGGTCTTAAATCTCTTTTCTTTTATGTTCGGTGACGCCTGTTCACATGCTTCTTTTCTATGACAATATAACATAAACCTTCTTTATTCACAAATATCTAAGGGTCAATGATTCCTGAGTACAATCCACTCGGTGATGGATTGTAGATGTGTATTCTCGAAGCCCATCTGCTTCAGAAGATCCATCGCTTTATCAAATTCTTCTTCAAGCTTTCGTTTTGCCCCGTCAAGTGACAAGAGGAATGGGTATGTATTCTTTTCATTCAGGCTGTCGCTGCCTACAGGCTTTCCGATTGCAGATTCGTCCCCTTCCACATCAAGGATGTCATCCCTGATTTGGAATGCCAAGCCCAAATGTTGCGAGAACTCCTTCAGTTTTTCTTTTTCTGTTTCACCGGCATCCGCAAGAACTGCACCGGCAAGGATGCTCGCCTCCAACAGTTTACCCGTCTTGTTTTCATGAATATAAATCAAGTCTTCGAGTTTGATTGTCTTGCCTTCCGCTTCCATATCTGCAACCTGTCCGCCTACCATCCCTTCAGGACCTGCACAAGAAGAAATGATATCAATCAGTTTTATTTTCTGCTTATCGGTGATGGATGACCTGTTCATCGCCGACAACAATTGAAAGCTGTATGTCAAAAGTGCATCACCGGCCAAAACTGCATTAGCATCTCCGAAAACCTTGTGATTCGTCGGCTGGCCTCTCCTTAGATCATCGTCATCCATGCACGGCAGATCATCATGGATCAACGAATATGTGTGGATTATCTCGATGGCGCACGCCGCTTCAAGCCCTTCTTCTGTCCGTTTTCCGAACGCATCCATGACCGCGAACAATAGCATTGGCCGGATTCTTTTTCCGCCGGCTTTCAAGGAATATGCCATCGCATCCTTCAGCACCTGAGGGCAGCGAAGCCCTTCGGCCAAACGGAGCAATTCCTGATCCACCATGGATTTATGTGTATCCGTAAACTCAGGGAATGAATGAAGTTTCGCCATCATTCCTCCTCCTGGATTTGGAATGGCTTAAGTTCTCCATTTTCATCCACGATTTGGACAAGCTGTTCCTGCGCTGCCTGCAGCTTCCCGTGACATACTTTCGATAAGTCCATTCCCCTTTTGTAGATGGTGATTGCTTCTTCTAGAGGCACATCCCCCTCTTCCAATAATCCGACGATTTCTTCAAGCTGCTCCATTGCCTCTTCGAACGTGATTTCTTTTTCCTTACTCATGAATGCCATCCTCCTTCAAATCTTTCACTTCACAAACCAGCTGCCCATCTTTGAGTACTACCGTTATTCCTTCCCCGATTTGTACTTGCTCCTTGCTCTTGATCACTTGCTTCTCTCCATTGAATGCTATGCTGTAGCCTCTATCCATTATGTTAAGGGGGTTCAATACAATCAACTTGCTCATTTCACCTTGGAATGTCTGTTGTTTGGAACGGATGATTGCTGCGATCATTCTTTCGAGCTGCTTCTGCTGACGAAGCACATTTTCTTTTTCCCGCTTCAGTCTATCTTCTGGATTATATTGAGAGAGGGCTTGGGCAGTGCGTTTCAATTTCTCATCCTGAAAGCTCATATACCTTCTGCTTTCCCTATGCATCCGTTCCATCACCTTGTCGAGCTGCTCCACTTTCTGCTCATACAATTTTTCCGGGTAGCGGAATGCATACGATCGGGTCACTCTGTTCAACGCAGCTTCCTTCTGCTTCATATCATGAGACAATGCTGTCGTCATTTTCGAAACAAGCGACATGAGCGATTTTTTCAGTTCCAAATAATTGGGGACCGCAAGTTCTGCAGCTGCTGTTGGAGTCGCTGCACGGACGTCCGCCACAAAGTCTGAGATTGTCGTATCCGTCTCATGTCCGACTGCCGAAATGATCGGGATGTCCGAATCGAAGATCGCTCTGGCAACTGCTTCTTCATTGAAAGCCCAAAGTTCTTCGATCGACCCTCCTCCCCTTCCGAGCAGAATGACATCTATTTCTTCTGTACGATTGGCTTGCTGTATGGCTTGCACGATAGATCTCGGGGCATTCGGTCCCTGCACCAAAGCAGGAATGATACGGACTTCACCCATCGGATATCTTCTTTTGAGAGTCGTAACCATATCCCTTACCGCCGCACCCGTCGGGGAAGTGATGACGCCGATGACCGTTGGATAAAGAGGCAGAGGCTTCTTATGTTCAGCTGCGAATAATCGTTCTTTTTCGAGCCGCTCTTTCAACTGTTGAAAAGCGACAAATAAGTCGCCTACACCATCCGCATGCATTTCCTTCGCGTATACTTGATAATTCCCGCTCTGTTCGAAGACGGAAATACCTCCGCGGACAAGCACTTTCATCCCGTTTTCCGGTTTGAACGGGAGAGCTGCGTTATTCTGCGAGAACATGACCGCGGATATACGGGATTTCTCATCCTTGAGCGTGAAATACATATGACCGCTGCTATGCTGTTTAAAATTCGATATTTCCCCTTTTATGTAAATGTCCCGGAGATGGGGATCTTGGTCGAACTTTCGCTTTATATATTTGGTCAGTGCCGAGACTGTCACATATTTTTCTTTCGTCATTCCTTGAGCCCCTTTTTTGATAGCATGACAATTCCACTTTTCTATTCTCCAAAGAAAAAGCTGTCCTCTGTTTTATTATAAACAAAAGGACAGCAGACTTTAAATATTTCTTCTTTGGTACTGCTTCAGAGGGTCATTCGAGCGGCCTTCACTGTATTATGCATGAGCATTGTGATCGTCATCGGTCCGACACCTTTCGGGACAGGTGTGATATAGGATGCGACTTCACGGACGCTTTCGAAATCCACATCTCCGCAAAGCTTTCCTTCCTCATCCCTGTTCATTCCGACATCAATGACGACCGCACCAGGTTTAACATGCTCCGCTTTTATCAAATGACGCTTTCCTACCGCAACAATCAGTATATCCGCGTCTTTTGTGAACTTATGCATATCTGTTGTGCGGGAGTGACAATATGTCACAGTCGCATTTCGATTAAGCAGCAGCTGTCCGGCTGGTTTTCCTACGATATTGCTTCTGCCGATGATGACAGCATGCTTTCCTTCCGGATCGCAGCCGATCTTCTCCAGCATAACCATTATCCCATACGGTGTGCAGGGATAGAGAGCATCTTGGCCTGTCATCAATCTTCCGACATTGATCGGGTGGAATCCATCGACATCTTTTGCGGGGGAGATTCTTTCCAGTACCGCATTCTCATCTATATGACCCGGCAAAGGCAGCTGCACAAGGATACCATGGATCTCTTGATCGTCATTCAGCTTGTCTATTGTCCCGAGTAATTCTTCCTGAGTGGCCTTCGCGGGCATTTCCACCAGCACAGAATGCATCCCCAGTTGTCCGCATGCCTTTTCCTTCATTGAGACATATGTCTTCGAAGCTTGGTTATCTCCGACTAACACGACCGCCAGTCCGGGTTTGACCCCGCGTTCTTTCAGCTCTTCCACTTGTGAGGCGATTTCTCCTCGAACCTGTTTAGCGATTTCCGTCCCGTCTATAATAGTGCCCGGCATGCTCCAATCTCCCTCTCTTTGTCTGTTTTATATCGATATTACAATTGCAGTTGCTGTTTGACCTTGGACAATACAGCGTTCACGAACTTACCTGATTGATCATCTCCATACGCTTTAGCGATTTCGATACCTTCATCCATGACCGAATTGACAGGCACTTCCGTTGATTTAAGCATCTCGAACACAGAGATGCGCAGAATATTCCTGTCAATATTATTCAAACGCTCCAACGTCCAGTTCTCAAGATTGCTTTTAATGATTTCATCTATTTGATCCTTATTGGAAAGTGTTCCATTTACGAGGAAATCCAGATAATCATCCTGCTTTTCATTTTCATCCAGAACATGATTTAAGGCATCATGGACCTCCGTACCTGATAAATCGATCTGAAATAGGGCTTGCAACGCCTTTTCACGTGCAGTTCTGCGTTTCATATTCTTACTCCTTTAATTCACTGGTTCATCAGTGCATTGCTTTTTATAGTACAAACTATAGCATAAACGAGCATTGAAAGGTAGTATTTCATGCATTACCGGAATAACCATCCCGACTTACATGCCGGTTATGCCGTCCATTTCTGTTTTCTCATTTTTCTCCGATCAAAGATCAAATATACCCTGCCGGCCTCCGGAATAGATAATAGAAAAGCCCCCATGCACAGCAAAGAAAGTCCTGGAGAATCTCCAGGACTTTCTTTCATGACTGATTACTGATTATTGCAGTTCTGCAGCAGCCTCAGGCTTTGCCGTATCGAAGACAACACCAACCACATGGATATTTACTTCGTCCGCTTCTAAAGCGGTCATGTTGATCAATGCTTGACGGATATTATCCTGTGCTTCCTGAGCAACTTTAGGGATGGAAATCCCGAATTTCATCATGCAATAGATGTCCACTTTAATGCCATCCTCGGAAAGTTCCACTTTCACGCCTTTTCCGTGGCTTTTTTTGCCAAGACGCTCTACTACACCGGCAGCGAAGCTGCCTCGCATTTGGGCAATCCCTTCCACTTCGGAAGCGGCGATTCCCGCGATTACCTCTATTACTTCCGGAGCAATTTCCACCTTGCCTAAACCATTGTTTTCCTGCGTCATTTCAAGCATCTGCATTTTATCGTTCTGCTCAGCCATCCAAAAACACCTCCAGCTTTCATCGGGTTACTCAGAACCCATTACATCATGGATTTCCAGGAATTTCGTATTGAAATCACCTTCCACAAATTTCTCATGCTGAAGCACCTTCAAATGGAAAGGAATCGTAGTATGTACACCTTCCACCACAAATTCGCTAAGGGCCCGGCGCATACGGTCTATCGCTTCTTCCCTTGTCTTCCCATGTGTGATGAGTTTCGCGATCATGCTGTCGTAATAAGGCGGGATTGTATACCCCGGATAAGCGGCGGAATCAACCCTGACCCCGAATCCGCCCGGCGGAAGATACATATCGATTTTGCCTGCCGACGGCATGAAGTTCTTGGAAGGGTTCTCGGCATTAATCCGACACTCGATTGACCATCCTTCGAAAGTTACCTCTTCTTGAGTTAAACAAAGTTTTTCTCCAGATGCAATACGAATTTGTTCTTTAATCAAATCTACACCGGTGACCATCTCTGTTACCGGGTGTTCCACCTGTATCCTGGTATTCATTTCCATGAAGTAAAAGGTGTCCTGAGTATAATCATATATAAATTCTACCGTGCCTGCACCGGAATAATCAACTGCCAATGCCGCTTTCACCGCAGCACTCCCCATTTTCTCCCTTGTTTCGGCCGACAGTGCAGGTGAAGGTGTTTCTTCAATCAGCTTCTGAAGCCTTCTTTGGACAGTGCAGTCCCTTTCGCCAAGATGGATTGCATTGCCGTGCAGATCTGCCAGAACCTGTATCTCGACATGACGGAAATCCTCTATGTATTTCTCAAGATACACACCTGGATTACCGAAAGCGGTAGCCGCTTCCTGTTGAGTGATCCTGATGCCTTTCACCAAGTCCTCTTCGTTCCTGGCGACGCGGATTCCTTTTCCGCCTCCTCCGGCCGTAGCCTTGATGATGACAGGATAGCCGATCTCTGATGCGACTTTCTTTGCATCCTCCGCATCTTTCACGATACCCTTCGAACCAGGAACAATAGGTACTCCCGCCGCTTCCATCGTGTCACGGGCGATGTCTTTTGTTCCCATTTTCGTGATGGCTTCCGGTGAAGGTCCCACGAAAGTGATGCTGCATTCCCGGCAGATTTCAGCGAACTCCGCGTTTTCCGCGAGGAAACCATATCCTGGATGAATCGCATCACAGCCGGTCAATTTGGCTGTACTGATGATATTCATTGTGTTCAAGTAACTATCCTTCGAAAGAATCGGACCGATGCAATACGATTCATCAGCCAGTTGTACATGCAGCGCTTCCCGATCCGCTTCCGAAAAGACGCTGACCGTATCGATACCCATTTCCTTGCATGCCCTGATGATACGGACAGCAATTTCTCCTCTGTTCGCTATCAATAACTTCTTGATCATCTCTATTCAGCTCCTTACTCAGGCTTCACTAAGAATAGGGGCTGTCCATACTCCACAAGCTGTCCATCTTCTACGAGTACTTCCACAATTTCACCCTTAACTTCAGCCGTTATTTCATTGAATAACTTCATCGCTTCCACTATACATACCACATCTTCTTCACCGACTTTGCTTCCCGGCTTGACATAAGCGTCCTCATCCGGTGACGGAGACTTATAGAATGTTCCCACCATAGGCGAAGTGATGCTGTGCAATGTCTCTTCAGCAGCCTTTGCCGCTTCCGGTGTCTTTTTAGTCGGTGCGTCGACTGAAGATTTCGGTGCCGGTTCAGACGTAACTGCGGCTGGTGCTGGTTTTTCAGCAGCCGTTTCCGTTTGGGTGATTTGAGGAACGGCTTGAAGACCCGCTTCCTTTTTCTTAAGTTCGATCTTAGTACCATCTTGTTCATATACAAATTCATGAATGCTGGATCCATCTACCAATTTGATCAATTCTCTTATCTCTTGTACTTTCAACAAAACCTACACCTCATTTTTCCCTAGTATACATTACAATATCATCATAATATACCAACAACAGGAAAGACAACTTTAATTAACGGAATTGTTAAAAAACTAATCTATTGGAATGAGAGTTAAATCTTTTTCATAAGTATCTTGGCACGTTTTTATTACAAAATAAGTAAATCATAGTAAAATATACTCACTTTGACTTAATTGCCGGAATAATTCAGAATAATATTATGAACAGAATAGAAAAAAAGGTCGCGAAAGAACTTATTATACTCTCAAATAATAAAGTGTAAGTGAATCGCCCGCTTCAGGATGGCCGCTCCCTGCAGAGCATGAAAGTAAGCATCATCCTTGCATCGCTCATCCGGGGCAGCATCTGGCTCAAACGAAAAAACAAAGGACGGCATATGCCGTCCTTTTTGGAGTTCAGATCTCTAATTCGCAGGCTGCACCTCGACCGTCACATTATCAACTGTCGGAATTTCAGATGAAACCAAGCGGATGATATCATTCGCAGCCGAATTGGATAACTCAGGTGCTTTCACCGTTACCCGGACATTGTTTTCTTCCGCTCTGACAAGAGCAGCCTCATATTGCATATCCATGATCAATTGTTCGAGAATCGTCTCTTTTTCCGTCATGGATTGGATCTCTTTAATTGTTTCTTGCGCCTCCACTCTTTCTTTTGCGGACAAATCAGTGTTGCCCATCAATTCAACAAGCTGCTCCACCAACTTATTTCGCTCATCCGTCACTTCAAGGCGCATCGTTTGGAAGGATTCATCTCCGCCCGCAGCAACAGACTCTTCCGTTTTGCTTTCGATTCCATCAGCATTTGTCTTACTTTCCTCCGCTGCATCCTTGTCCTCATTTTTGACGGTGGCCGCCATATCATCCTGCTTCTGCGGCGGGGTGGTGACATAATACACGGACAGAACTATCACAAGGCTCACCATCGTCAATAACCAAACCGTTTGTTTTTTCAATAACATATTAAATCCTCCTTATTTTTTTGGCATTACAGCAACCCGGTGGCTCGGGACGTCGAGGGATTTCGTCACTGACTCCACTATCCATTTCTTGATGTTGACGTTATCCGCACCCTTAGCCACAATCAAGACACCTCTCACTTTTGGCTTCTTGGTTTCTTGGATGACCGGAACTTCTTTCTCCCCATTGCGTACAATCACCAATTGTTCATCATTCGAAATATCTTCCACCGACCTTTTACCGCCTTCCCGATCGGTTTCTTCTGTTATTTGTTTGTTTTTCACACTATTTTTGATATAAACCTTCTGCTCGGTCGCATCCACATTTACCACTACGGACACATCCGATACCCCCGCAATTTCTTCTATTGCCTCTTTGATCTGTTCCTCGAAACCTCTTTCATAATCTGCGATTGTCTTTTCGGCTTTTTCGGACTTACGGCTGAATGCCTCCACTTCTTCCGTTTCTCCAGATGCCGGTATCGCTACAGATGCCGGTACGGCATTCTCCGATTTTGAAAACAGGTCATTGCCCATCATCAGCACGACACCAGCCACAAGCATCACGAGCATATAGAAGTATAGATTCGGTTTCTTCTTCTCTCCTTCTTTCGTTACGGAATTGGCGGTAAACACCCGTTTCAGCCATTTCTTGAGTGATTGCCCTTCTTTCATCTTGCAGCATCCCTCCTTTCAAACCCCACTTCTATTATTGCTTCATCCACTTCCCATTTCTCCGCGAGAAAACGTGCAATTTCCTTATGTTGATCTTGTTTCCCGACGTGTTCCTTCTGCGTATCGATATCAATCATCTTTACTGTTTGAACAGACTCCGTATCCTGCTCGGCGGGGACCAGGGTGACCGTGATTTTCTCTGGCTGCCCTTCTTCAAAGGATGTCAAAGACAAATCCAGATGCTTAATCTCGTAATTAAACTCCTTTATCAACTCCTCTTCTCCATCCTTCTTCAGCTGGACAGCCATTTCTTCTAAAATATATGCATCCTGTGAAGCTTGTATTTCTTTTTTCTTCTGTTCGATGGCAGTTTCCATTTGACCATTTTCGACATATTCCTCAGACATCACGGAAGCGAGCATTCTATCAAAATCAGATGAGATCAATCTCAAGAAAGGGGTGATCATGATGGCAATCAGCAGCAAACCAAGAACCATCTTGGCATATTTTTTGAATACCGAACTCGGAAGAAGCATGTCCACCACTGTGGCAAGCAATATGAAGATGATGATATTCGTAATCCAATCAGTGAGCATACCCATTTTCATTCACCTACCTGACCATTAAAGTTACATTACCTGCCGCTATGATGATTGTGATACTGAGGAAAAACATGATGGATACGATTGCGAGAGCCGCAAAAATGTACATCATACTTTTGCTGATGATATTGAGGCATTGAATAACCGGCCCGCCGCCCAATGGCTGCAGTACAGCCGCTGTCAGCTTATAAATGACCGCAATCATCAAAATCTTCAAAGCCGGGAATGCCGTGATCAGAAGCAGAATCACCACACCTGCGATTCCGACTGTGTTCTTCAGCAGAACGGAGGCACTGATGACGGTATCAGCGGCATCTGTGAACATTCTCCCGACGACCGGGATGAAGTTCCCCGTTACGAACTTTGCAGTCCTGATGGTGATTCCATCGGCTACAGCCGTGGAGGCACCCTGAACGGAAATCACCGCGAGAAAGACTGTCATGAAGATACCCAGGAGGGCGATACTCCAATTCCTGAGCATGTCTGCCAATTGCGTCACTTTATAATGGTCGGTCAATGTACTGACGATACTCAAAATTGCCGCCAGGAACAGTAAAGGCAGCACGAAGTTGCCGATGAATAAGCCGCTTGTGTTCATCAGGAACAGCAGCACAGGGTGGAAGAATGCCGCTGATACAAGACCGCCTGAAGCGGCGATCAAAGCCAAGAGCAAAGGGACAAGCGCCATAAAGAAAGAAATCATCGCATCAATCGTTTCTTTTGTGTATTGGATCGCGACATGAAAGCTGTTCAACGCAATGATGATCAGGACCATATAGACGATGCTGTAGGCCACTTTACTGATGCTGCTGCTCTCAAAGGCATTTTGAAGGGATTGAAGATACATGCTGAATACTGTCAAAATGATCAAAGTTCCGAGTAACTTTCCGTTCGCGAGCAATTCATGAAAAGCGAATTTCAAAAATCCCTCCAGCCACCCGCCCAAGGAGAATTCATTTTTCCCGCTTAAATAATCCATGAAGCTGCCTTTTTGTCCTTCCGGCAGAAACCCGCCGTATTCTACTATGATCTCATCCCAGAATTGCTTCATATCCTGCAGATCCAGCTGTTCTATGCTTTCTTCAAGCAAATCGTCCGATACAGCCGCCTCTTCACTTTCCTCTTGATTGGTTGAAGCTTGTACTAACTGCGGACAGAGAAGAAGCGAAATCATCATCAACAGAGAGTATAAGAGCATTTGCCTCATGTCTTCACCTCGTCCTCACTTCCTAACTGGGAATCAGATTCAAAATTGTTTCGATCAGTACTGTCAATATGGGCACAGCCATGGACAGGATAAGAATTTTCCCGGCCAGTTCGATCTTTGAAGCAAGCGTGCCCTGACCGGCATCTTTGGTGATTTGCGAAGCGAATTCCGCAATATAGGCAATACCGATGATTTTTAGGATTGTTTCAAGATAGACCATATTCACTTGGGCTCTTTCCGCCAAGAGTTGAAGCATATTGATGATGGTGTATATTTGTTCAACAATCAGCAGAAAAATGGAACAACCAACGAAAATCACCAGCAGAAATGCAAAGTTCGGTTTCTGTTCTTTCAGGATGGTTGTCAGGAATGTCGCCAATAATGCGACACCCACAATCTTAATGATTTCGATGGCCGATCCCCCCTTTTACCCTTGGAACAAGAAAACTGATTTGATTTTATCGAATAATTGATCCATGACTTGGGCGACCATAAATAAAATATAAATAAAACCGAACAGCGTCACCCATTGCGAATACTCTTTCTTATTTATTTGTTCAAGCAATGTATTGATGAAGGCGATGACGATGCCGACACCTGCGATCTTGAATATCAATCCAACCTCAATTCCCATATCGGACTCCCCCAAATCGTTCGTTTATAACAATAGGATGGTGAGCAGCACACCTGAAAGGAAGCCAAGGCTTTTGGCCATCTTTTCATACTTGCTTTGAACCTGCAGAGCCTCTTCTTCCTCTCTTTCGAGATATGACATCGTCAAGTGGATATGCTTCTGTTGCTGATACCGGTCATGCTTGCCCAAGGTCGCCCCGAATTGGGAGAGAATATCACTCTCCTTCTGTTTGATGGCAAGAAGCGGTCCTATAGCTTCCAGACTTCCATCCCATGCCTGTTTCGCATTGGTATCGGCTTTCTGAAGCCCTTCACTGAAGTGCAGAAAGAATAAGGAGACGGGATCCGGAAATTGTCCAGCCAGCTTGATGGACGCTTCCTGGAGCGGTATGTGGCCATACATGATTTCCGCCTCAAGCGCCTGAAGCGCATTCCGAAAATATCTCAGCTGTTTCGTCCTTTTCCGGAGATGCCTTGCGTATTCAAAACCAATGAATGTTGTAGCAAGGATGATGACAGCTGCACCGGCCAGCTTAATCATTTTAGGATTTCCTCCCTTCTTAGCACCGCTTTATGCCGATCCATCGCACACCATCCGAAGCCATACTTTCCCCGCTTCAAAACGATGATTCTTTCGAAGACCTGCATGGAAAGTATCTCTTTGATGGCCGGCCTTTTTTCGATATCCTCCATTGAATGTCCATGGACCGTCAGCATCAATTTAATTCCGGCATTAGCGGCTTCGAGTACAGAAACAGCATCTTCTCTCCTGCCGATTTCATCCGCGATGATGACTTCCGGACTCATTGAGCGAATCAGCATCATCATTCCTTCCGCCTTTGGACATGCATCCAGGACATCCATCCGCGGACCGAATTCAAGCTGCGGGATTCCTTTGACACATCCCGTTATTTCCGAGCGTTCATCCACAATCCCCACCTTACGGGCACTGATCTCTTTTTTTTCATATCCGGAAGAGACGATTCTCGCAATGTCCCTAAGCAAGGTTGTCTTGCCCGATTGCGGCGGCCCTATGATCAATGTGCTCTGCCATTCGTCCCCATAAAGGAAAGGCAGCAAAGGCTCTGCGCAGCCTTTTTTCTCTTTTGCGATACGGATGTTGAAAGAAGATATATGAATGATGGCCTTGACATGCCCTTGTTCGAGGATGACTTTACCGGCAAGTCCCACCCTGTGTCCTCCTTGGATGGTTATATAACCTCGCCTTAACTCCTCTTCCATCGTATACATACTGAAGTTCGTCAAATTTTGGAGCAGTTGAACAGCGTCATCATCCGTAACGATGATTGGAAGCAATTCGAATGAGAGGCCTGATGATATTTCAACGGGTTTTCCTGCACGTATCCGTATTTCCTCGATATGTTCCCATTTTTCAGGAGGAAGCCTGATCAGGAAACCGCTTAATTTCGTCGGTAAAATGTGATAAATGGCATCCACTGGTGCTTCCCCCTTTTGCATCACTTTCCCTTACAATGTATGGGCAGCCTGTACAAAATATGCTCAAGAATTGATGAAAGCGCACATGCTTAATGCATTCTTCATTCATTCACTGCCAAAGCATAAAATCTGAAGTATAAAAAATTGTGTTGATTTCCGCTGCGAACGGGCGCTTTCCGCGGGGCGAGCGCTGAGCCTCCTCGGCTAAAGCCTGCGGGGTCTCACCTTGCTCGCTAATCCCGCAGGAGTCGCCCGTTCTCCGCTTCAATCATCTGAATAAGAGCAGCATAATGGTCTGCTAAGGGATTGAAAGTCAACCAGGAGAGTCTATAGGAGGAACTTTGCTTACTCATTCCGCGCAGCCGCAATCCGCAGGGCATTATATTGGGGACAAATCATTACAACCAGCAAGATTCATGATAGCAAGACAGTTGAGAAAATAGGAACAAAGGGCTGTGGCGACGCAAAAAACGTATAGAAATCTTTTCAAAGGAAAATAAGCATTTATGCAGGCTGGATAGAACTCAAAAAAAAAAAGCTGCAGACAAGCTCGATTCTCATCGAGTTTGTCTGCAGCCTGATGCCGGCATAAATGCCGGCTTTCCTTTCGGATTATCCGCGTGATACGTATGATCCATCAGTTGTGTTGATTACAAGAAGATCTCCTTGGTTGACGAAGAATGGAACCTGTACAACCAATCCTGTTTCGACAGTCGCAGGCTTCGTTCCGCCGGAAGCGGTGTCGCCTTTGATTCCAGGTTCAGTTTCAGTCACTTCAAGTGTAACCGTGTTAGGAAGTTCAACACCAAGCGTTTCGGATTGGTATGTCATAATATGCACTTCCATGTTCTCTTTAAGGAATTTCAATTCGCGTTCGATTTGAGTTTCGCTCAATTCGATTTGCTCATAGCTTTCATTATCCATGAAGACATGCTGATCTCCGCTGGCATATAAGTACTGCATTTTACGGTTCTCGATATGTGCTTTTGCAACTTTCTCTCCAGCACGGAAAGTTTTCTCCTGGATTGCTCCCGTACGAAGGTTGCGAAGTTTCGAACGTACGAACGCAGCCCCTTTACCCGGTTTAACATGCTGGAATTCGATTACTTGCCAAATCCCGTTGTCTACTTCAATTGTCAATCCTGTTCTGAAATCATTCACTGAAATCATTATGTTTCCTCCCAAAGTTACAAGATAATAAGATCCTTCGTGGAATGCGTAAGCGACTCATTACCTTCATTTGTTATAATCGTATCATCTTCGATACGGACTCCTCCGAGACCCGGCACATATATACCAGGCTCCACTGTTACCGCCATCCCCGGCTCAAGTATCACTTCGCTGGCTTTGGAAAGTGCCGGTCCTTCATGTACTTCAAGGCCAATTCCATGTCCTGTGGAGTGGCCGAAGTTCGGGCCGTACCCTTTCTCTTCGATGAAATTGCGTGTCAGAGCATCCGCTTCCCTGCCTGTCATGCCGGGTTTGATTCCTGCCATCCCGCGCAGCTGGGCTTCAAGGACAATATCATAAATGGCTTTCATTCCGTCGCTTGGCTTGCCGACCGCAATCGTCCGCGTAATATCAGAAACATAGCCATTGTAATAAGCTCCATAATCCAATGTCACCATATCGCCTGCTTCAATGACTTTACTGCTCGCCACACCATGAGGCAATGCGGAACGGAGGCCAGATGCCACGATTGTATCAAATGAAGACGATGCTGCCCCTTGCTTCCTCATAAAGAATTCTAATTCATTAGATACGTCCAGCTCTGTGATTCCAGGTCTGATGTAGCCTAATATATGTTCAAATGCCGCATCTGCTATCTTTGCGGCTTCCTTTAATATCTTAATCTCTGAGTTAGTCTTTATCAAGCGTAATTTCTCGACCATTCCGGATAAAGGAACCAACTCCCCATCATATGCTTCTTTATATTTCACATATGAGGCATATGTAAACTCATCCTGTTCAAAACCGATTGTCTTGAGCTGCAGATCCTTGGCCAGACGAGCCACTTCCTCATGCAATGTTCCTGTTTGCTTGATGATTTCATAGCCCGGGCATTGACTTTCAGCCTGTTCGACATAGCGGAAGTCGGTCACAAAAAGAGATTTCGAAGCGGTGATCAAAGCGACACCGGCTGTTCCTGTAAAGCCTGTCATATATCTTCGATTATAGGGATTCGTGATCAATATCGCATCAATATGCTGTTTCTCCAAGCTTCCTCGCAATTTCTCCAATTTCTCCATTTTACTTCTCTCCCTTTAGTAGAATATCAATGGCCTGCACTGCAAGCAAGTACCCGTGACTGCCAAAACCGACGATTTGACCGGCCGTCACTGCGGCAGTAACAGACGTATGCCGGAACTCTTCACGTGCATGGATATTGGACATATGTACTTCAACCACCGGAACCCTGATGGCGGAAATCGCATCACGGATCGCATAGCTGTAATGGGTGAACGCTCCCGGATTCATGATGACGGCTTTAAAATCCTCATCCTCGGCTCTATGCAGTTCATCAATTAATACACCCTCCACATTCGATTGAAGACATTCCACTGTGAATCCTAATCCTTTACCGGCGTCCCGCACTTTCGATTCAATTTGTTCCAACGTCTCCACACCATAAGTCTCGGGCTCCCTTTTACCCAATCTATTGAGGTTGGGTCCATTCAGAAGCATAATTCTTTCCAACTAATCACCGCCTGTCCTAATCGGCTGCATACACAGCCTTCAGTAAGAATATTCTATCATAGATGATAGGAAACAGACATGACTTTATCCCTTAAGTGCTTCGAAGCTTTTCACCTGTCAGACAAGGAAACTGCATCAAGAAGATTGCATCTCCTCCGCTTTCTTCTGCACTTCCTTTTTTCTTTGCCTTTCACTTTCATCAAATGATATGCTGACACCAATGAACACTCCATATATGATGAACAGACAGATGGTTGTCGTCAGAGAATCAAATGATAATTCATTTATTTTTTTCATACCTGGAAACAAGGGCACAAGCAAAGTATGGATGATTGCCCACAAACCTGCTCCATAAAGGATGCCGACAAACAAATGATCCACTTTCCTGAAGAAAAGATAATACAGGAATGCCGCACCAATTGACAGCAGTCCGTATAATAAGATGGTGACAATGATTCCGAGCGCACCATGTTTCCACGAGTCCGCAGCCCATGAATAAATAAGCACCCTGGGGCTGATCTCCATGAAGTTGAAATAGTAAGCAAGCAAGGATACAGCACTCCAGAGCAAACCGCCCACGAAACCCGTCAACGCCACCGATGTTCCAGCGGACAACGGCTTCTCTGTTTTATTTTGGTCCAATTCTGGATTGTTGCCGCTGTTGTTCGATTGTTCAGCCATAAATTAGCACCTCCGACATATAGTATGTCCTGTTTCCCTCGGAATCTATCTCGCGATTCGTATGTTTTTAAGTTCATATTCATTTTGATTATCCAAATGTAATAAGATATAGTAGTAACAGGCACATGATTGCCGAGAGCTGCTTAAATAACAACATAGGTTGGTGTAGAATATATGTCTGATGAGAAACCAGTATACGGCGGGCAGGCTGTTGTGGAAGGCGTCATGTTCGGCGGCAAAAAGCATACCGTCACGGCGATAAGAAGAAAAGACGGGTCGATTGATTATCTTCATATTCCCCGTAAGCCAAAACCAGCTTTAACATTTATTAAAAAAATTCCGTTCGTTCGCGGAATCGCCGCGCTGATTGATTCAAGCGCCACAGGTTCCATGCATCTGAACTTTTCCAGCGAACGCTACGATCTCGATCCATCAGAAGATGGACAGCTGGAAGCGGAAGAAAAAACAAGTAAGTTCGGCATCGTCTTGAGTGTGGCAGCAATAGGGATTATTTCCTTCTTGTTCGGGAAGTTTCTATTCACCTTAATCCCGGTCTTCTTGGCGGAATTCACAAGACCTGTGATATCCTCCGATTTCGGACAAGTCATGATTGAGGGAGTATTCAAACTCCTCTTGCTTCTTCTCTATATTTACTTCGTCTCACTGACTCCTCTCATCAAGAAAGTGTTTCAGTATCATGGGGCGGAGCATAAAGTAATTAATGCATATGAGAACAATATGGAACTTACTGTCGAGAACATCCAAAAACAATCGAGACTGCATTATCGATGCGGTTCCAGCTTTATCCTATTCACCGTGATCGTCGGTCTGTTCGTCTACTTGCTCGTACCTACCGATCCATTATGGATGCGTGTCGTCAATAGGCTTGCATTGATTCCTGTAGTGCTCGGAATCGCATTCGAAGTGCTTCAGCTGACCAATAAATTAAGAGATATCCCTGTATTGAAGATGTTGGGTTATCCTGGGCTCTGGCTGCAGCTTTTGACGACGAAGGAGCCGACAGATGACCAAGTGGAAGTTGCTATCAAGTCCTTTGAGCGGCTGCTTGAATTGGAAAACGGCACAAATAAGGGTTTAAAAGAAGAAAGTATTGTGTAAAACGATATATATATGCCTGTTTTTTTAACATCGTTATACTTCATTATTGAGTAAACAGCGATATTTTTTGACACCAACAGTCAAGAAGCACAATTGAATTGTGCTTCTTTAACCTTCATATACAATGAACGCCTTAAGTTAGGATAGTTACTGACAATGGGAGGTGGCAGTTATGAAACGCCCCGGTTTTTATATCGTGATGAGCTTAATTGCTCTAGCCGTGTTGGGACTCGGCTATAAATTATTCACTAATCCAACTGGATTACTGACATCCATTGTAATCGGCATCATGGTATTCGCAATCATTTTCTTCCTCGTTAAGCGGGCAGGCTCCTCTCCGGATCAAAGATCTTACAATAAAGCAGTCAAACAGTCGAAGAAATACAGACAGCAAAAAGGGACCGGCATCCCGGCAAAGAAAACAAACGTCATTAACTATCTTCAGGCTCAAACGAAGCAGAAACCGAAGAAAGCGAAACGGAAATCGGATGTCCATCTGACTGTAATCGAAGGAAAAAAAGGTAAAAAGAAAAACCGGGCATGAGCAGCGCCAAGTTCTCGAATCTTAATGTTGCCATCTGCCCAGGAATGCAGACGTGGAGCTCTTCCCCAATAGGATCAGCTCCTTTTTCTTTGCATCCGACAGATCGAATTCGAGGAAATTCGTCTCGTCCGTCGGGATGAAAACGATATTCTTCTCATGTTTTCTGGAGATGTATCTGTTATCATGGGCAACCCTCATCGTTGTGAATAAAGATGAAAACAAGGAGACGGCATTAGTGATTTCCCGCGGCGGAAAACCATTGACACCATTCAGCCTGACACCGATTACCGGCCTTTTTTTCTTGACATTCTCCCTGTCGAACAGCCACATCGGAAAGTTACTGAGCACACCGCCATCCACAATGATTTTGTCACTCAATCGAACAGGTTCGAAGAAATAAGGGACACTGCAGCTCATCCTGATTGCTTTCGCGACCGAAAAACGCTCCGGATCCACACCGTATTTATATAAATCATCAGGCAGGACAATCATATGTCCATTGCTGATGTCTGATGCGATAATCCGTAAGGACATAGGCGGGATATCACGGAAGGTACTGATCCCCTTTTGCAACAGGAGTTCCGAAATCTGATGCTCCATTCTGTCTCCTTTGAACAAACCAAGCCGCCAATATAATCTGAGCCATTTCATAAATGGCAAGGAGTAGCCGATCCTTCTGTCAAGCAGCTCCTCCAAACGGATGGACATCATGATTTCTTCCAGTTCCTGTCCTTTGTACCCAGCGATGATCATGGCGGAAATGATGGCTCCTGCGCTTGTTCCAGCCATATTCTTCAGAGCATATCCCCTTTCTTCCAGTGCCTGAAGAGCCCCGATCAGGGCATATCCTTTAATTCCACCGCCTGAAAAAACACCGTCTATATACATCTGCCGCCTCCTAAGAAACCTTCTTATTACATGTGTAAGCGAAGGAGGAGGCGATTATTACATTGGACAAGCTTATTGGATCAAGTGAAATATTGTATCTCGGCATCCGGGAAGAAATGATGGATATAACCCGAGATGGTCTCTTCCAAATCCGCCGCATCTTCCGTTTTATACACATACTTGCCGATACCGTAACGTCCCCACTTATACTTCCTCTTTTCTTCGTCAAGATCGAGTTTTGTATTCGGGTACCGTTTCTGAATGACTTTCTTGGCCGGTTTTGTGAAACGATGCTGGATCAGTTCAAAAGAAAGGTTCGGAATATGTTCATTCTTAAGCGATTCCGCCAGTCTTTCAAATAACTCGAAGTACCCTTCTTTCCACCCTTCATGCATATAAATCGGGGCGACGATGAAACCAAGGGGATAACCTGCCGCAGCTACCTTCTTTGCTGCCCCCAGCCGTTCATCAAAGGTGGAGGTACCCGGTTCAAAGTTTTTGATGACATAACGGGAATTGATACTGAAACGGAATCTCGTATTGCCGTTATGCTTTGCATCGAGCAGATGATCGACATGATGAAACTTCGTCACAAACCTCAATCGGCCGTATTCGGTGGTTCCGATAAATTCGATTGCCTTCTTCAATGAATGCGTCAAATGGTCGATTCCGACGATATCAGATGTACAAGCAGCTTCGAATCGAGTAATTTCCGGCTTTCGTTCGTCTATATATTTTTGTGCTTGAGCAAATATTTCATCCAGATTCACATATGTCCTGAGATATGGTTTACTTCCCAGTGTCGTCTGCAGATAACAGTAATGACAATGCCCCATACATCCAGTGGCAAGCGGAATCGCATATTCAGCGGAAGGTTTCGATGTATCGAATTTAAGTGTTCTCCTGACACCGACGACCAATGTTGATTTAGCCATCCGATATTGCTTCAGTTCCGTGTCCCCAGGCAGGTCCCTGATTTGATTATGGGAGGTCGTCTCTCTGATTTCTAATCCCATGTCTTCAAACTTCTTCTTGAGTTCCTGTCCCAATGGATATTCCAATGCTTTTGGCTCTATATAAACAAGCTGAGGTGTAAACGCCTTCACTTCAGAGATCACCTTCCTTGAGAAAAAATGTTATTCCTACTTGCTATCTTTCCCAAGACTAAAGAAGAACTCTCCGCTAAAAATATGGAATGAAAAAACCGCCGGAAACCGGCAGCTGTAATGATGAGGAGAAACCAAAAAAGGGTTTTGGAATCTGTTATTCCAAAACCCTTATAGAAATAGCAGATAATTGTTTCTTGAAAAGAAATTATTTATTAATAAAAGCTTTGATATCTTCTTCTGGCATGGATGAATCGCATTTCACATTTACTATGTCACCATCAGTAAAGATGATCCCAGGAACCGTTGGAATGTCATATTTATTACGGAAGGCTGTAATGCCTTCCATGTCGGATTTTTCCGCACTGTTGACATAATAGACCGCAGTATTCGTTTCTTCAGCAACCTTTTTCAGTTTTTTAACGAATATTTGACAATAAGGACATGCAGCCTTACCAACATAAATAACCGCTTTGCCTTCACCCTTTATCAAATCCTGTGCTTTTGCTGCATCAATTTGATTAAAACTGGCTACACTTTCTTCATAAACAGCAATCATCATTCAAGCTCCTTCCTAAGATATTATTTTAAACCCCGCCTATTTTAGAACGGGGTATATATATTAAAATTTTGAGCATTTCACCAGCTTACCATGACATAGTTCCCTAATGACTTTGCAATAGTTCAGGGAATAAATAATGGATGATATGCATCGTTAAACGTCGACCCTCCCCTTTATATGGATAGATATGCATATACATGGATGGATTAAAGTTGGCTTCAATAATTCCGTAAGCATTTTGATCAGCTGCGGGAACATCTGTATTTTCAATAATCAAATCAATGCCGCAAATTTTAACTCCAAGTGCTGATACAGCATCAACTGCTATTTTTTTATAATCCTCAGGAATTTGTTCTGTTATATCAATCGAGTCTCCACCTGTACTAATATTAGAGTTTTCACGCAGATAGATGATTTCATCCTTTTTCGGAATGGAATTCATTTCATATCCTTGACCTTTAAGCATAAGTTTCTCCAATTCACCTAACTGGATACTTTCTAAAGGTGTCCGATGGCCGCTTCCTCTTAATGGATCCCGATTCTTTTGCATAACTAACTCTTGGATGGTATGTTTACCGTCCCCTTTAACATTCGCGGGAATTCGCAGCAGAACAGCACACACTTGATCATCTATCACAAAAAATCGGTATTCTGTTCCTTTAATAAATTCTTCTATTAATATAGAATTGTCTTCTTTAAATGCTAAGTTGATTGCATTATGATAGTCTTCGTAAGTTGCGCCTTCTTTGAAAATCGATATACCTAATCCAAAATTGGTTGTTTTTGGCTTCACAACAAAAGACTTGGCGGAAAATAAATGATAGGATCGTAAAGCTTCCTCGATTGTTTGAAACTCCTCACCCTTAGGTACTCTAAATCCATGTTGGTGAAGGATTTTCTTTGTTACTGTTTTATTTTCCATAATCAAAGTAGATACATAATTATCTTTGCTTGTCATATTTCCATTTTTCACATATTCAACATGATCTCCTGCATTCAGCTTCAAAAATTGATCTTGTCGATCCAGAATTTCCATTTGAATTCCTTGTTGAATTGCATCAAATAATAAAATCTGAGTGGATAACTCCATATCAGTAAATCCTGCTAACTGATATGGCTTATCCCAGGATTTTTTATAATTTTCTTTGGCAATCGACGCAGCCACTTGAACTTGACTGGTTTTTTCACTTTCTTTATAAAGCCTTCCCGCTAAAGTCTTGCTTGGGTCCATCAGCATTTCTCTCAGATTACTGAATAATGTATCGGAAATGTGCAAATCTAAGAGTTTTACTAAATGTTCCATCTCATCAATTATACATTCAGCCTCTTTTTTGAATCTAGTATGCTCAAGCGGATGCTCAAGAGCCACTGCATCATCGTAGTAATCCCCCATTTTTACCCACTCATCACAATTTTCCCCTTCATCTTTCCATAGTAAATAAATCAGGAAAAGATGGAGAAATTCTGCTTGCTCATAACTGATTCCATACGGCTCAAATGGATTTAAATCTATATTTCGCAATTCAATATACTTAATACCATGATCCGCTAAATCTGAAACATGCTGTCCGCCTCTTAAACGGACAGGTGAATAGAATTCCTTTTCGTCTGATAAAAGCCCTCTTTTGACCATCAAAGAAAGATCGGATAGATAGTTCTGTATACTGCTATATGACACCTGAACATCGTCAGCGTTTTTGTAACCATATTTACTGTTTCTAATGCTTCTAACAGCCTCATTCAAATCATTTTCTTCAAAAAAATTCTTTTCACTGATAGGAGAAGATCCATAAAAATAAGTGAATAACCAGCGATAATGCAGATAGTTTCTTACGGCTTTTAGATAAATCTCTGTTTTGAAATGCCGATAATCTTCTACTGCCGATTGTGCGTTAAATAATGCCTGAATGAACTCATCGCCAAATTCAAAATTAAAGTGAACACCACTGATCATTTGTTTGCGGCGGCCATAAGTTTTGGATATCGTTTCGCGATATAGTACATTTTTAACATTATGCATTTTTGCAATCACTATATTTTCTTCTTTTTCTGGTAACCGCGGCGGCATGCTTAATGGCCAAAGCATTTCATTTTTACCCATAGAACGATAAGCGACATCATGGATCGCTGCTAAGTAATCAAATAGTTCCTTTAATGTCTCCGTAACAGGTGTGATTATTTCCATCTGTACTTCTGAAAAATCCCGCTGGATATATGGATGATCATCTCGTAGCGAAATACTTTTTGGATGATCCGTTTTAGCTAAATTTCCGGATAAGTCAACTCGGTTACTTTCCTTTTCAACTCCATAACGGGCTTTTAACAAGTATGGTCTGACACATTCATTGACTATCATTTTTTTAAAATCCGTTTTAAAGATAACCCCCAATTAGCTCACCCCTTCCGTAATCGAAAATATCCACATTCTATTGCAATGTGGATACTTTCATTTCATTCCATTCCATATTATCTTAAGTGGCTCATATGGAATGCAAAATGGTCTTCTAAGAAAGTAGCAATAAAGAAATAGCTATGGTCATACCCTTCCATTTTCTTGTAATCCACTGTTTGGTTATTTTCCCGAGCACTCTTTAAGAAATACGTTTCATCCAATTGTTTTGGATAAAAGTCATCTTGCGTTCCTTGCGTTATGAGAATTGGCGGCACACATGCTTCTTTAACCAATTCTGAAGCATCCCATGCTTTCCAAGAGACTTTGTCTTCACCTAAATAAGCAGAAAAAGCTTTTATTCCCCATGGGACTTGACTAGGACTTAAAATTGGAGAAAAAGCAGAAATTGCTTTGAATCTCTTCGCATTCTTCATACCAATTACTAAAGCGCCATGCCCTCCCATGGAATGACCCATTATGCTTTCTTCTCCTGAAAAATCCGAAACTAAAGTGGACGCAATAGCTGTTAATTCGTCTACTATATACGTATACATGTTATAGTGTTTTGCCCACGGATCTTGTGTCGCGTTCAGATAAAAACCTGCACCTTGTCCAAGGTCCCATGCTTGATCATTAACCACATGATCTCCGCGTGGAGAAGTGTCTGGAATCATAACGGCCGCTTGATATTTTTCAGCTAATCTTTGAAATCCGCTTTTTTGGCTGAAATTATCATCTGTACAAGTTAAACCAGACAGCCACCAAATAAGCGGGATTTTTTTTCTTTCTTTATTCGAAGGTAAATAGATGCTAAACGTCATATCACAATCCAAAGATTGCGAATAATGGCTATATTTACAATGTTCTCCGCCAAAAGAGCGATGTTTTTCAATAAGTGTTATACTCACTTTCTCACTCTCCATATGTTAAAATCGTACGAATCGACTCACCTTTATGAAGCAAGTCAAATGCCTCATTGATGTCTTTAAAGTCTAATTGGTGTGTGATAAACGAATCCAAATCGATTTCGCCGTTCATATAATCTTCAACCATTCCCGGCAGCTCTGTTCTTCCTTTTACACCGCCAAAGGCTGACCCGCGCCATACCCTTCCTGTTACTAATTGGAATGGACGAGTATGAATTTCTTTACCTGCGCCAGCTACACCGATAATCGTGCTTTCACCCCAGCCTTTATGACAGCATTCAAGGGCAGACTTCATTACTTCAACATTCCCGATACACTCGAAACTGTAATCTACTCCTCCATCCGTCATTTCAACAATGACTTCTTGAATTGGTTTATCAAATGTAGAAGGATTCAAAAAATCAGTTGCTCCCATTTTTTTGGCCAATTCAAACTTATCTTCATTTAAGTCAATAGCAATAATTCGGCTTGCTTTTGCTTGAACCAATCCTTGAATAACAGCTAATCCAATCGCTCCTAAACCAAATACCGCTGTCACAGATCCTTCTTCCACTTTTGCAGTGTTATGTACAGCACCAATACCTGTCGTAACCCCGCATCCAAATAGACAAACTTTATCGAGTGGAGCTTCCGGGTCAATTTTTGCTAAAGAGACTTCAGAAACAACTGTATATTCACTAAATGTACTTGTTCCCATGTAATGATAAACAGGCTCTCCATTATAAGAGAAACGAGTGGTTCCATCCGGCATTAAACCTTTACCTTGTGTTTCGCGTACGGCACTGCATAAGTTTGTTTTACCAGACCGGCAGAATTTACATTCCCCGCATTCAGCCGTGTATAAAGGAATAACATGGTCCCCAGGTTTTACGGAAGTTACTTCATCACCTACAGCAACGACCACACCAGCACCTTCATGACCTAGTACAGCTGGAAATACGCCTTCCGGGTCATCACCTGATAAGGTAAAAGCATCTGTATGACAGACAGAAGTATACAGTATTTTTACTAATACCTCTTTTGCTTTTGGTTCTTCTACATCTATCTCAACAATTTTAAGGGGTTCTCCTGGTTTAAATGCAACAGCAGCTCTACTTTTCAAATGAATCCCAACCTTCCTTTGACTTCTTATTTACATTTCTATCATTACATATTATAATTCGTCAAACAATACTGATGCTTCTGTCTATAAATGAAATGTCAACCAACGCAATAATCAGGCAATTATGGGAATTGGAAGAAAACCTAATCATTAATGATTAGAGTAGCGGAAGTGAATAAAAAAAGGGTTTTGGAATCTGTATATTCCAAAACCCTTTTTTGTCTTTCATTCCTTATAGTCCGCATTTCAATTGAGCGCCGCAATTCGTACACGTATTGCAGCCGCCCAGTTCCTGTACTTCTCCTTTGCGGCATACAGGGCATGTGTTTCCGACCTCGGAACCGATTGTCACGTTTGTGGAACGAAGCTCATTGATCGTATCAACAAGAACGACCTTCTTTTCCTCTTCCAAGTTGAGGGATTGCTGCTCAAAGCGGTGATCTTCCGCTTTCAGCGTGAGCACTTGCGTATCACGGCTTCCGTCCACATACACCGTTCCGCCTTTCGCTCCGCCCTTATAAAGACGTTCGTATACCTTCTCGACCTGCTCCACAGAATAGCCTTTAGGCGCGTTCACTGTCTTGGAAATGCTGCTGTCGATGTATCTCTGAATGATGCATTGTACATCCGCATGAGCTTCAGGAGAAAGCTCCATTGCAGAGACAAACCATTCAGGAAGATTGTCCGGATCCGCATCCGGGTTGGCATCCAGATACTCTTGAACGATATCGGCCTTCACTTCGATGAATTTACCGAGTCGTCCGCTTCTGTAGTAGGAGAACGAGAAGTACGGCTCAAGTCCCGTTGACACCCCGACCATCGTACCCGTGCTTCCTGTAGGTGCGACCGTCAACAGATGTGAATTGCGGATTCCATGTTCCAAGATACTTGCACGGATGCTCTCAGGCATTTTCTTCATGAATCCTGTCTCCGTGAATCGGCGGCGCAGCTCGCTGCTGTCCTGTCCGTTTTCACCCATAAGGAATGGGAAGCTTCCTTTTTCTTTGGCTAATTCAACTGATGCTTCATAAGCAGCATGAGCAATGGTTTCAAATACTTCCTTCACCAGCTGATTCCCTTTCGGTGAACCATAAGGTGTCTCACAATAGATCAGCAGGTCATGAAGTCCCATGACACCAAGTCCTACTCGGCGTTCTCCCAGTGCCTGCTTCTTGTTTTCCTCAAGGAAGTAAGGAGTAGCATCGATGACATTGTCCTGCATTCTGACACCGACAGCGACTGTCTGTTTCAGCTTGTCCAAGTTCACTGTTTTGGTCTTCTTATCCGCCATCTCGGCAAGATTGACCGCAGCCAGATTACATACTGAATACGGAGCCAATGGCTGTTCACCGCAAGGGTTGGTTGCCACAACCTGTTGTCCGTATGCCTTTGCATTCGTCATTTCATTTGCGTTATCAATGAAGAAAATACCCGGCTCAGCGGAGTATGTCGCACAGATATTGATCAGGTTCCATAATTCCTTCGCTTTGATTTTGCGGTATGTCCTGACAGCGTGCCCAAGCTTCTCCCACTCCCTGACATCACCGACTTCATGCCATTTTTCATTGTAGGCCTTCATCTCTTCGGCACTATAGCCCTCCACATCAGGGAAGCGTAATTCATAATAACCGTCGTTCTCTACCGCTTCCATGAACTCCTTCGTCAAGCATACGGAAATATTCGCCCCCGTAAGGAAGTCCGGATTATGCACACCATAACTGCCGCCGATTTGCAATTTATCTTCAGCTTCCATGATGATGTTGTCGTTGAATCCGCCTTGCCCTTGAATATGCTTATAGTTGACAATGCTCTGATACATACCCTTCTCTTGTTCAGTCAAAGCTGTGAATTTAAGTTTCTCGGATGCATGCTTCTTGATTCCTTCATCTTCTGTGTTCTCCATCAGGAAACGTAGAATTCTAGGGTTTTGCATTTTGCTGATGATGAATTCGACAATATCCGGATGCCAATCGGCAAGCATGATCATCTGGGCTCCTCTTCTGGAACCGCCTTGTTCGACCAAATGGGTCAATTTCGCGATATCGTCCAGCCAGGATACCGATCCTGAAGACTTTCCGTTCACACCTTTTGCAAGCGTATTGCGCGGTCTAAGCGTGCTTCCGTTCGTACCGACGCCTCCGCCTCTGCTCATGATTTCCATCACCCGCTTGCGGTGTTCGGATATACCTTCCCTCGAGTCGGCAACGAATGGCATCACATAACAGTTGAAGTATGTGACATCCGTATTCGCTCCGGCACCATATAATACACGTCCGGCCGGCACGAAGTTCATTTGTGATAATTCCCGATAGAATTTATCGAACCATTCCTGCCTTTTTTCTTCCGTTTTCTCCACTGCCGCCAAACCAGCCGCGTTCCGTTTAGCGATTTGCTCATAGAAGATTTCCAAAGGTTTCTCGATGACATCCAAGGAGCGGACCACGATTCCGCTTTCCACTTCCTCTTCCTTATCCAGTGCTGCCCTGAATTCCTCTTCCACAAGTACATCGGCAGTCTTTCTTTCCCAATCGATGGCGACGATATGTCCGAGGCCTCTCGCCGGGAATTTAGGGTCTTCCTTGATCGTCAGAACGACAAAGTCCCCCACCGACAAAGTGATCTTTGCCGTATCCTTAAAGGAGTATCTGTCGATCATGACCAGCCGGGACACCCCCTTATGGGTACGTTTCATTTCCGATGTAATTGGGAAAACCTGCGGGAATAAGCTGATATCCTTATTCAATTTTTCGTATTTTTCTTTCATGCTTTGTCCAACAGCAACAGACATGGCCATCTCTCCTTTGGTTCAACTGCTTTTTTGATTTCGTCTATAGGTTTATGCTCAATAAATTCCAGGTTTCATCGATCAACATTATTTTCCATGAGCTTTTATAACAAGTACCCTAAATCTATCATACAAAAACGGTTAGTTCAATATGTAGTGTCCTTATTTTTTCAAACACCTATATATTGTGTTTTTGGTATATTTCATCCAATTTGTCAAATGCGAAAAGAATCGAAAACAGACGAATCCTGAAGGAATCCGCCGTTTAGTTATTTAAAAAATGACTTCTTGATTCTTTTTCATACTTGCATTTTCATTGTGCTGCCGGAAGTGCATAATGGAAGGGTACACATAAGAAAATAGGACAAAAGAAAATCCTTCATCGCATAAAAATGCATCATACAACTCCCATTTCATGCCGGAATAAAGATGGCAGATCACGTAATATCCGAACAAAAATAAGCCTGAAACAAACAGCCCTGTCAAAACAGGTCGGTTAAGGAAGAAATTCCTTTGATATTATATAATGACAATATTATAATAGAGTTGATTGTATTGCTTGATTTGTGAGAGGAGTTTTTACATTGTTGGAATTGACTATTGTTCTGCTGGCGGCAATTGTTGTGTATACACTATCAAACTTTTGGTCCCAAAAAAGAAAGGTTAAGACCTTAACGCAAGAAGAGTTCATTGAAGGATACAGGAAAGCACAGTTGATCGATGTCCGGGAACCGAATGAATTTGATGCCGGGCATATCCTCGGCGCCAGAAATATTCCTATGTCCCAAATGAAAAGCCGGCTTAAGGAAATCCGTCCCGATAAACCCGTCTACTTATATTGCCAAAGCGGCTTAAGAAGCGGTCGTGCTGCTCAAATGCTATACAAAAAAGGATATAGACAGCTTTTCCATCTGCAAGGCGGATTCAAGAAATGGACCGGTAAAATCAAACGCAAATAAGTTCATATAAAATGACAAAAGAATCCCGGAGCTGAGGCTTCCGGGATTTTTCTGTCATGCTTTCGTATATTTAAGTACCGGCTTTCTGGCAGCCAAAGTCTCGTCCAGTCGTCCGATTACGGTGGAGTGAGGCGCTTCCTGCACCGTTTCAGGCGTATCCTCCGCTTCCTTAGCTATTTGGATCATCGCTTCAATAAAGCTGTCTAATGTTTCCTTGCTTTCTGTTTCAGTCGGTTCAATCATCATTCCTTCTTCCACATTGAGAGGAAAATAAATGGTCGGCGGATGATAACCGAAATCCAGCAGTCTTTTCGCGATATCGAGTGTCCTGACACCAAGCTTCTTCTGACGCTTGCCGCTCAGTACGAATTCATGCTTGCAATGGCGGTCGTAGGGCAAATCATAATACGGAGCCAATTTCCTCATCATGTAATTCGCATTCAGCACGGCATGTTCCGTGACGGCTTTCAGACCGTCAGCCCCCATTGTACGGATATACGTATATGCCCGTACATTGATGCCGAAATTCCCATAGAAAGGTTTGACGCGCCCGATCGATTGCGGACGGTCATATTCCATATGGAAGACGCCTTCCTTCTCCATGAGAACAGGAGCAGGCAAATATGCGATTAAATCCTTCTTGACACCGACAGGACCTGAGCCAGGTCCCCCTCCGCCATGCGGACCCGTAAACGTCTTATGCAGATTCAAATGGACAACATCAAAGCCCATATCCCCCGGACGCGCTTTGGACATGACAGCATTCAAGTTGGCGCCATCATAATACAACTTCCCTCCGGCTTCATGGATGATTCCGGCCATTTCGAGGATCTGCTCCTCGAATAGTCCAAGGGTGTTCGGATTGGTCAGCATTAATGCCGCTGTATCTTTCCCTGCCACTCTTCTCAGATCATCCAGATCAACAAGTCCATATTCATTCGATTTAACCGTGACCGTCTCGAAACCGGCCACAGTCGCCGAAGCAGGATTCGTTCCATGCGCTGAATCCGGAACAATGACCTTTGTCCTTCCGAAATCGCCGTTCGCTTCATGAAAAGCACGGATCATCATAAGCCCTGTCCATTCTCCATGTGCACCCGCAGCCGGCTGCAAAGTCACTTCATCCATACCGGTGATTTCCTTCAATGCTTGCTGCAGATCATACATCAATTCAAAAGCACCTTGGACCGTATTTTCATCCTGAAGAGGATGAATATGTGCGAACCCTTTGAATCTCGCAACATTTTCATTCATTTTCGGATTGTATTTCATCGTGCAGGAACCTAACGGATAAAAGCCGGAATCGACACCGTGGTTCCTCTTGGAAAGGGCCGTGTAATGCCGCATCAGATCCAGCTCTGACACTTCCGGAAGTTCCGGTTCCTCTTTCCGTATATACAAATCAGGAAGCAGCTCCTCCAAAGGAAACTGCTCCACATCCATTTCCGGCAGGCTGTAGGCTGTTCTTCCCTTTTTACTTCTTTCAAAAATAAGCGGATGATTCGGCATGCTCACAGCAATCCCCCCAATTCTTCAGCAAAAGCATCGATTTCTTCCTTCGTACGCTGTTCCGTCACTGCCACAAGCATATGATCCTTAAGATCCGGATAAGCGAGCCCTAAATGATATCCCGCCAGCATCCCATTCTCCAGCAGTTTTCGGCTGCAGATCTCATAGGAGGCAGGCAGCTTAATGATGAATTCATTAAAAGATGCTCCTTCAAAAACAGGAATAATGCCGCGGGATTTGAGTGCTTTTCTCGCATAGAACGCCTTTTGGATATTCAAAACGGCTATTTCCTTGACACCCTTCTTTCCGAGGGCGGACATCGCCACCGATGCTGCCAGCGCATTCAATGCCTGGTTGCTGCATATATTCGAAGTCGCTTTGTCACGGCGGATATGCTGTTCCCTTGCCTGCAATGTGAGGACGAAGCCCCTTTGACCATCATCATCGACGGTCTGCCCCACAAGACGGCCGGGCACTTTGCGCATCAGCTTTTTCGTCACGGCGAAATAACCGCAGTGCGGACCTCCGAAAGCAGCCGGAATACCGAAAGGCTGAGCATCACCGATGACAATGTCGGCGCCGAAACGGCCGGGAGGTGTTAGCACCCCGAGTGCAAGCGGATTGCTGGATACGATGAACATTCCTTTATGCAGATGGGCAAGCTTCTCGATCTCCGCCAAATCCTCGACTCTTCCGAAGAAATTAGGATATTGAACGATGACTCCTGCAAGATCCTCATTCACCGCTTGCTCCAATGCACGCAAGTCTGTGACACCGTTATCGGAAGGAATCTCAATCACGTCAATATGCTGTCCTTTCGCATACGTCCGCAGTACCGCCCGATATTCCGGATGCACTGTTTCAGATACGGCAATCTTCTTCCTTTTCGTGCTTCCGCAGCTTAAGGTAGCCGCTTCCGCAAGCGCTGTCCCGCCATCGTACATGGACGAATTGGCTACGTCCATGCCGGTCAGTTCGGCAATCATTGTCTGGAACTCAAATATCGCCTGAAGTTCACCTTGTGAAATCTCAGGCTGGTACGGGGTATAGGCTGTATAGAACTCCGACCTTGATATCACATGATCTACGACCACAGGCATATAATGATCGTATACCCCGGCGCCCAGGAACGATGCATATGTACGGGAATCAGCATTTCTCGAAGAAAGCCTTTCCAATTCTCTCATCAGCGGCCCCTCTGTTTTTGCGGGCTTCAACCGGTACTCTCCCTTGAACCGGACTTGCTCCGGTATATCGGCGAATAGTTCCTCCACCTTCTCGACACCGACGGCTTGGAGCATTTCTTCCTGATCCTGCTCCGTCATCGGTAAATAACGATGCTTCAACATAACTGCTTCCCCCCTGTTTGTTACTTCTTTCTTCGGTAAAATGGCGTCTCCACAATTTTGGCCGGAACCTGCTTTGAGCGGATTTCGACTGTTACCGTACTGTCCATTTCCGCGTATTCCGTATCAATCAAGGCATAACCGACATTCTTCTTCAATGTTGGTGACTGCGTGCCTGTCGTCACTTCCCCTATCTTCCTGTCACCGGCATAAACCGCGTATCCATGACGGGGGATTCCCCTATCGATCATCTCCAAACCGACCAGCTTCCTTGGTGCGCCGTTTGCTTTTTGACGGATAAGCACCTCTTTTCCGATGAATGCCTCTTTCTTGTCGACCTTCACCGCAAATCCGATTCCCGCTTCGATCGGAGTGATTTCTGGAGATAGTTCCTGTCCGTACAAAGCAAGACCTGCTTCAAAGCGCAAAGTATCCCTTGCACCCAAGCCGGCAGGGACGGCCGCTCCATCATTCAGCAGTTTTCTCCAAAGGTGAGGCGCTTCCTCTGCTTTGCAATATAACTCGAATCCATCTTCTCCTGTATAACCGGTTCTTGATACAAGTGTGGAAACTCCGGCAATCATGACATCTTCCTTGAATCGGAAAGGTCCGATTTCCTTAAGATCCGTCTCTTCGACAAGCCCCTGCAGGATTGCTTCCGCCCTTGGTCCTTGAAGAGCCAATTGTGCAGTCGCGGCAGATTCATTCACCAGTTCCACTTCATAGCCTGAGGTATGCTTCGACAGCCATGCATAATCTTTCTCAATATTAGCGGCATTCACGACAAGCCAATAATATTGTTCGCCTCTTTTATAGATCAATATGTCGTCGACTGTCCCTCCGTCTTCATAGCAAAGAGCTGCATATTGAGCTTTGCCGACGGACAGCTTCGAGACATCATTAGTGGCCATTTTTTGTAAAAATGATAAGCTGTCCTCACCTGTGACACGAATTTCTCCCATATGCGATACATCAAAAAGACCTGCTCCCGTACGGACGGCCTCATGTTCTTCTTTAATGCTCGAAAATTGCACTGGCAAAGCCCATCCCCCGAAATCGACTGTCTTCGCGCCTGACTCAGTATACACTTCAAACAATGGTGTCTTCTTCAACTCTCCCATCAAGTACCCTCCCGGAATATAGTGTAGATACAAGTTTGCCATTACGCTTCTTGCATAAAAAAGGACAGAGAAGCTCCTTTGAATAGAAGCTTCCCTGTCCTTTTGCCTGAGAGCTTACCAGCTGCGCGTATGGCAGACTGTCCCCTTTGGCGGTCCCTTGGGGACACTCTCCAGAGCTGCGTCCGGTAAGGGTCTTTTTGCCTGAGAGATTCACAAAGTTTTGCTTGCTCCTTCGGCGCTGTGCATACACAGTCTCTCCCCGTACCTTCATCCGCTTATAATAATGGGTAAACTGGCAATACTGAAATATATCGTAAAGTTACAATACATTCACTCACCGTTATTATGTATGAAAGCGCTAATTTTTGCAATTATTTTATAATTTAAAATCCATGTCTTTACCTATGACTATATGAACGCAATTTGGGAGCTGAACTTCTATGAATATACAAGTGAAATGGGATGCAAGCTGGGAAGAAGGATTATTTCCCCGCTTGGAGGAAGACGGACCTTGGGCAAGCTGGGAACTATATAAGCTTGCTTTGACCGCCGAAGAAAGTTTGGCTGTCCCTTCCTTCGAGGGACTGCTGGCTCCGAAATATCTTCAGCAGCTCGAGCCGCTTCCCCACCAGCTGGAGGCTGCCGCACAAGTTGTCGAGCGTATGAACGGGAAGGCCATACTGGCGGATGAAGTCGGTCTCGGAAAAACAATCGAAGCAGGTCTTATCCTGAAGGAATACATGATCAGAGGGCTTGTCCGTAAAGTATTGATATTGGTGCCGGCTTCTTTGGTATCACAATGGGCGTATGAATTGAACAGCAAGTTCTCGATACCCGCTGTGGTCCAAAGAAAAAGCTATGTATGGGATTCCTGTGATGTAATCGTCTCCTCGATCGACACAGCCAAACGGCAGCCCCACCGAGACATCATCCTTAAACAGGAGTATGATTTCATCATCATCGATGAAGCTCATAAACTGAAAAATAATCGGACGAAAAACTATGAATTCGTCCAAAACCTGAAAAAGAAGTTCTGTCTATTGTTGACGGCGACGCCAATCCAAAACAAAGTCGATGAAATCTTCCATCTCGTATCGTTACTGAAGCCGGGTCATCTCGGCAGTCCGGCCATGTTCTCCAAAAAATACAAAGGCAAAGGGCGGGCGATACATGAAGATGAACATCTGAAAGATCTCGTCAACAAAGTGATGATCCGAAATCGCAGACAGGACACCGGAATCGAGTGGACCAAACGGATTGTGACAACCGTCCAAATCGACATGACGGAAGAAGAACGACAGCTGTATGATGCTGTCTCATCCATGAGACTCACGGAAACCGCGGGAAGCGGCTTCAGCAGACTGACACTGCAGCGGGAAGCCTGCAGCAGCCGGGAAGCCGTATATTACACCTTGCAGAATATGCTCAAAAAAATGGAAAACCCTTCCCTCGATATCAAAGATACTTTCGAACATATCGCAAAGAAAGTGGAAGCTGTCACTTCGAATTCCAAAGCCCAAAAAGCGCTCGAAATCATTCAGAGCGGAGAAGGGAAAGTCATCATTTTCACCGAATACCGTGCAACACAGCTATATCTGCAATGGTTCCTGAAGCAGCACGGCATTACTTCCGTCCCTTTCCGCGGCGGTTTCAAACGCGGCAAGAAAGATTGGATGAAGGAGCTGTTCCAAAACCATGTCCAAGTATTGATCGCCACTGAAGCAGGCGGGGAAGGAATCAATCTGCAGTTCTGCAGCACGATGATCAACTTCGACCTTCCTTGGAATCCAATGCGGCTCGAGCAAAGAATCGGGCGGGTTCATAGACTCGGACAGACCGAAGACGTGAAAATCTATAATTTCTCGACCAAAAACACAGTTGAAGAACATATCCTCCATTTGCTGTATGAGAAGATCCAGCTTTTCGAAAAAGTTGTGGGAGATTTGGATGATATACTCGCAAAACTGGAGATCAAACAGATCGAAGAATACTTAGAAGATATTGTCAGCAGTTCCAGAACAGAAGGGGAAATGAAAATCAAAATGGAGAACCTGACGTCCATGATCGAATTCGCACATGAAATGAAGGAGCGTGATCAACATGCAGCAAAGTGACATTCATGACTTCCTCGAGCGTTACTTCCTGGCAAACGGCTGTGAACTGATTGAAAACACGGCATCCCATCTTTCCGTGCAGCTGACCGCCGCAATGGACAAAGAACTCATGAACCGCCCTTTCTATTGGCATTATCTCGAAAAGACCGGCGGGATCCCGAATCCCGCCGTCATGACCCTTATCACAGATCCGAAACAGGCTCCTCCATCACTGAAGGGGGAGGTCATCCATTTTGGATCGCCGCGGCTCCATCAGATCTTCCGGACGTCCCGCAGCCTTGCCGGACATATCCGTCTGTATGAAAAAACATCCGGAAAGAAGCAAGGAAGCAATACAGCCCTCCATCCATGGCTTGCGGCCAATATAAAAGTTTCGTATGTATGCGACCGGAAGAAGGATAAACTGTATTCCTTAGGCTTGCATCTGCTGACCGGGCAAATCGTCGAAGAATTCCACAGCAAGATGCTGAAGAAGGACCTGACACCAAGAATACCGGATTTCGCATACACGCTTTCGCCGATCATCATGCCGAAAAGCGGAATTATGCGTCTTGATAAATATGTACGCCTGCAGATGGCGGATGAAGAACATACATGGGCGGAAGAAGCGGTCCGAAAATGGGAGAAGGACCTCCGATTATTGGAGCACTTCTATACGGATGATGAGGATAACGAAAACTTGGAGCTGGAGAAGGAAGCATTGCGGCAGCAATATGAGCCGTATATCCATATTTCCGTCGTGAATGGCGGAATGTTCTATCTGGACAGCGCAGAAACTCTCTGAAGAACAAAAAAGACCCTGCGCATCATCGGCAGGGTCCTTCCTTCACTTCTTCCTTTTAAAAAGCATGCCCAATGCAAAAGGCACCAGCCCGAACATATAGAGGGAGTAATCTTTCTTATATGTCTTCTTAGCTTTCCTGCTTTGTTTTCTTTCTTGTTTCGGACGGTCCACATATGTGACGAATTCCTGTGTCAAATACTTAACATAATCATTTGTTTTCATAATATCACCATCCATAGTATGGGATCATTCAGCGGATTTTAAACATGACACAACCTCTTCCGCAATTTTCTCCACATCTTTCCCGGTGACGTCGACCACGAAATCCGCCTCTTCATACAGATGCTTTCTTTTCTTATACAATTGTTCGATCTCTTCCATCCGCTTTCCGGTGATGAGCGGCCTTCCTGTATCGCCTTCAAGCCGCCTTGCAATCTCTTTGAAGCCGCATCGCAAATAGATGACGATGCCGTTGGTCCGCATCCAATCCCGATTCGCCTTGTCTTGGATGATGCCCCCGCCGGTCGTGACGATGCAGTCTTTGTCGGATAAGGAACGAAGCACCTTAGCTTCCGCTTCTCTGAAGAAGCTTTCTCCCTCTTCCGCGAAAATGGCGAGAATTGTCTTCCCCATTCTCTCGACAATCAGTCCATCCGTATCCATGACAGGGATCTGGAGTCGATCCGCGAGTGCTTTTCCAACCGTTGTTTTTCCTGCTCCCATGAATCCTGTGATAAAAACTTTCAAAATCCCCACCCTTTTCCGGAATACTAATTTGAAAACCCATTAGTTTTCTATCATTGTAACACCGTATTTCCGGTGAAGCCATATTGATGGGTGGTTTCCGCCTTTCCATCCAAGATGCTGGTCGCATAAAGCTGCACAGTACATTGCTGCTCGGATATATCCAATATCCGAAAATACACATCTCCGTTTTCGTAGTAAAGAATGCCATCGTATCCGACAGGAAGATCGGAAGCCAGATAATCGGCGGAATCCTGCTTCGCCAGCCGCAGCAAGTGATCCGTCATCATCCTGCTGCGCGATTCTTCCGCAAACTTCTTCTCTGAAACGAAAGCTTCCGCCGTCATAAGAATCAGTGTAAGGAGCAAGGTAAGCAGAATCAGCACCGGCAGCAGCACGAATCCTCTTTCATTCCCTTTCCCGGCAGCGTTCAAAGAATCCTCATGCCGATAGAAACGGAAGCTCGAGATTGTATTCCTGATTATGCCTGTCGACAATTCGTATCGTGATCCAGCTCTCTCCTTTCCGTACTTCGAATGATTGTACATTATGAAGCAATACTTCGTGCCCCGCATTGTTGACTCTCCTTCTTAATAGATATCCGTATTTTTCGATTGAAACGGTATCACCTCCGGCAGCAAGAAAAATTTTATCAGAACGGACATCAACCAAAGGATATAGTGTCATTTCAGTCTTCAGATCAAGCATGAAAAGCTCCCACTCCTGCAGATTCATCCCATTTCCTGGAACGGCATTCTTTTGGATCAAAAAAATGGACTGCAGCATCAAAACAGTTGTGATCATGAAGATGACCAGACAAAAAAGCACTTCAACCAGCGTGAAAGCCGTCTCTCCTTTTGGCGGTGTCACAAACTTCTTTAGCACGGCCTTTACTGTCGGTATATTTCACACATCCTTTCACATATGAATCATTGCCCGGAAACGGAAAGATTGTCGTATCGTACGTACTTCCATATGTCCGGTCATGGACAGACAGCGGCACTTCTCCAGTGCTTCTGTAGCGCTCAAGATGTTCATACAACAACTGGTACGCCCTGTTCTTCCGCCAAACATCGGTGCGGTCATCCTGTAAACCGAGCCACAAGGGCAGTAAATAAGCAATCATCATCATGCACAAAGCGAAAGCCGCTAAACAATCCAGCACCATATACCCTTTTTCATTGTTCATAATAATAATGCCTTCCTCGGCCAAGCATGACCGTAAACCCATAAATCGTATGTTTACCGCGAAAAATCCATGTTCCCGAATTTGAAATATGTCCGAGTTTCGTGAAATAAATTCTCCATTTCAGCGTACCTGATGTCGCTTCGATTCCAGCAGGAATATTTCTTGTAAGAATAAGATCTGTCCCTTCCGTCACATAATATTTCTTCCTTTCTCCGTCAATAATGAAGAATGTGAGATTCTGATGGTTTTGGGCATACATCTGCGCATAATGAAAATCTCTTGAGAATTGCCGTAAAAAACCTTCCATCACTCTCGTTTCCTTATACACCGGAACAGCGGAGGAAGTAATTCCAATCAGCACGGAGATTACCAATAGGACAAGCAGGACTTCGGAAAGTGTGTACCCTTTCTCACTCATGAATCAGGAATCTGCGACAATGACTTTCCCGTCCAGAGATAGATTCACTTCTTTCCCGTTCGGGCAGCTCGTGCCTGTGATATATTTCTCCGTTTTCAGGACTTCCAGACTGGCAGGCAGTTCATTATGATCGATTTGATAAGATTGAACCTGTGCCTGTACCATGTTGACGAAAGCATCACACCCTTTATTTCTGATAGAAGCTTGATGCTTTACGATATTCGGAACGGTGATAATTAGCAGAATGGAAATCACGAGCAGGACGATCAACATTTCAACAAGGGTGAAACCTTTTTGATTTCTTATCAAATGCATATTTATCGACTCCTTATTTCAAAATGGATTTTGCAAGAATTGTATTGCTATACAAATGTCAGGTCATAATCCTTCCATTACGGAGAACATCGGCAGCAGTACAGATAAATAAATGGCGATCACGATGAAGCCGACCACCCCGAACAGAAGAGGCTGAATGACTTTAACCATGCCGCCCATCTTCTCTTCAAGCCTGCCGAGCAAAATACGGCTGTAATGATACAGTTCCTTGTCCAGCTTCCCGTTCTTTTGTCCATTCGCGATCACATCGCTTAAATAAGCTTCGAAGTATGGCATATCCCGGAATATATCATCCAAAGACCGACCTTCATTCAATTCTTTATGGATTTCGCTGCCCAGTTTCCTATAGAACGGATGATGATTATGCTCTGAAAATAAACGCATCGATTCATTGATCGACAGTCCTCCGCTGATTAAGCCGCTCATCTGATAGGTAAGATAATACGTATCAAACATCTTTAAAAAGCCTTTCAGGACAGGCAGTCTCAAAAACTGTCTCTTTTTTTGGAGCGGGCAGATTTTGTCCAGGTATCCTTTTTTGAACACGATTGAACCGATCAGCAGTACACCAATGAAGTAAGGGAAATAAGAGAAGATGGAAGAGAAAATCAAGATAATCTTCAGGAAGAATGAAGGGGCTATATTCATACTTTCATAAAGGGATTCGAATTTGGGGAGCAATACTCCTTTGAGGATGAATGCGATACCTGTAATCAACACAAGCAGCACAAGAGGGTAAATCAAAATCTTCAGGATCTGAGAGCTGTCTTCATTACGCTTCCGCCAGTAATCCCCGCCTTCCATCAAGGCAGAGGATAAATCTCCGTAGTATTCCGCATAATAGACAAATTGCATCAATGCCGGGTGAAAAAACAAGGACGACAGGACTTCATAAAGACTCCTCCCTCCTCTCAACTGTTCGGTCGCTCCATCGAGCAGAGCTTTTCTCTTCGGCTTCTCCTGCGCTTGCATAAACTGAATCGCTTCGGCCAAATGATAGCCTGCTCCCAGCAATTCACCAAGCCTGTATACAAAAACGGATTGTTCCTTCTTATTCCATTTACATTTTTTCGAAGCCGCCATAAATCCACCTTCCGTATTCACGTTCATCTACAAAACCGAAAGCCACCGCCTTCCTGATTTCGTCCTTTAATAATGGGGAACTCATTCCATCCGAGGACTCGCCGTCAAGGACGCGTAATATGCTCTCTCCGCTCAACAATTCATAGACACTGGCTCGTTTCCTCCGATTCGGAAACCTGCAATAAGGCGAACAGTCCCCTTCACATATGGGGCAGACGAGCTCAAGCAGTCGCTGGGCAGATACACCAATCAATGTCTGTTTGATTTCGATTGCACTGATGCCGAATTCCTGCAGCCTATAAATCGCTCCCGCAGAATCCCTCGTGTGCATGGTCGTCACAATCAAATGTCCCGTCATGGCTGCCCTTACAGCAATACGTGCGGTGTCCTCGTCGCGGATTTCGCCAATCATTATGATATCCGGATCGTGTCTCAGTGCGGCCTTCAACGCAACAGAATAAGAGATGCCTGCTTTTTCATTGATCTGTACCTGTAAAAAATCGGGAAAGATGTTCTCGATGGGGTCTTCAAGCGTGATGATGTTGCGGTGTGCCATCTGTTCGGCATAGTGCAGAAGCGAGTAAAGCGTGGATGATTTCCCAGCCCCTGTGGGACCTGTGACAATGATGAGTCCATGGGGATGGTCGAAGAGTTCCTTGAACTTCTTTGCTGAAGATGGAAATAGCGCCAACTTCTCGATGGGAAGGATACTGCCGCTCGGCAGCACTCGGATCACCAAGGTTTCCATGCCTGCTCCCGGCATGGAGGAGAGCCTCAGACCGATAGGGATGCCATTGACGACTAAAGACATCGCACCGTTTTGCGGACGTCTCTTCTCGCCAATATCCATATCGGAAAGAAACTTGAAATGAGAAATGACTCGTTCTGTACGCTGGGAATCCAGAAAGCGGTAAGGAAGAAGACGATTGTCAACACGGTATTGGATCAAGGGGGAATCCTTTCGGGGGATGATGTGGATATCGGACGCACCAAAACGTACGGCCCGCTGCAGAATGGATTCTGCAATCGCTTCAATAGACTGCAAATGATCACCTCCAATCTTTTGATTATATATTTCGATATTTCCTCCCTAAATCCTCTTCTTTCCGAAAATTTTTCTTCACAATACAGCAACACCTGCCCCGTTATTTATTCACAACTCCGGCAAATCGACAAATTACTGAGAAGTTTATATTTCATATTTATGAACTTTTCCGAAAAAAAGCGTTTTCTTTTTGCGCATACATTCCAAGGCATCAATAACTGTATTACAATAGTGTTAAATAGAAATAAAGCTCGAGGTGAGTTTCGTGGAACAAACACTGAAGATTACAAATGTATTGAGTGATCCGACTAGATACAGCATCTATCAACATATTACAAAGAAACATCAAGATGTGACCGTCCAGGAGATTGCTGATCTTTTTAATATACATCCCAATGTGGCACGCCTCCATCTGACCAAGCTGGAAGATGTCAATATGCTGAACTCGGAGACGAAAAAGACAGGTAAGGGAGGACGTCCAAGCCGCCTCTACAAACTTTCCAATGACGTCATCCAGCTCCACTTCCCATACCGGGATTACCAGCTGCTCGCGAAGATCGCTTTACAGACGATGACGAAGCTCGGAGAAGCGGGAAAAGAAGCATTATTCGAAACAGGCAAGACATTCGGAGCAGAAATGATTTCATCACAACTGGCAAAAAATATCGTCAAAGATGCCCGCACAGAATTGGAATTCGAGGAGAAACTCACTATCCTGAAACAAGCATCGACAATGGCAGGCTTCTATCCTGACTTCCATGTCAGCGACGATCTTAAGGTAATCGAAATCGGGATACATAATTGTCCGTTCAAAGAAGTCGCAGCACAACAGCCCGGTGTTTGCAACATGCACCTCGCTTTCCTTGAAGGCATGTTCGGAGCTCTCTTTGAAGATGTCCGGCTGACCGAGAAAGAGAATATGCTGAATGGATGCGGTTCATGCACTTATCACGCAGTTGTCACAAACTAATAATAAACAATTCTTTACAGTTCCTTCCTTTTTAAACTATAATTAGTTGATGAACTAATTATTAAATACGAACAAGTTGGGGACAAAGGAGGGATACATAATGGAGCGGATGTATAGAGTGATGGGATTTTGGACAGGAGTGTTTGCCGTCTTCTTTTATCTTGGCGATATGTATCAGACGTCATTGCTGTTTTTCGCGCAAACAGGGTTCTTTGTGTTACTTAGCTACCTGAAGTTATCTGAACGTATGTACTTGTATGTATTCGGTGCATATTTGACAGTATTTTTCGTCGGATTCACATATTGGACCACCTTCATGATGGTTCCGGGAGCCAGTCATTAATTGCAAAATAAGAAGCCTCTGTAATGATTACGGAGGCTTTTTTTATATTCATCTTGTCTCGGCTAGGAACAAACATCCTTTGGCTGTATTTTTTTCTTGAATGAGCACTTGAAAATGGGAACTGATCTGTCCATCCTGAATCAACATCCTGATCTGCCTGTTCCTTCTGTTCTGAGCGGAAAATGGATCTCTATCTGATACTTCCCGCATCAACGAAAGAATCCCGCAATCCAAAAGGAATTGCTGCTGCATCAGGAATGCCGCGGTCGATAAACCGGCTGCTTCACCTGTCCTTATGAGATCTCCCCAACGGATGTGTGCCGTAATATCCATCTTTCCGGGCTGCATGAATATATCATCGACAAGCCGATGCTTCAAATATCCCCTGAGACTTCCTGCTTTCCTTTCCGGACTGCTCCATTCCTCATCCGTATAACCGTAATCGATTGTCACAATCAAACCGCTCTTCAGCCGGGAACAGATATCTTTGTAATAAGCGGTCATCGGAATTGGCACTTCCACTCTCTGCCCTTCATCTACAGACATATTCATTCGTCCCATATAGCTGATGATTTCCTTATGATTCAATCGGACAAGGACTTCCCTCAGTCTGCCTTCTTTCATCCCCACCCTGACTTCTTGCAATTCTCCTTCCTTCTTTGTGGTGACATAGACCGGGAATGCATCAAACAACTCATTTGAAAATACGATTCCTGAAATAGATGGAAGTTCTTCACTAGTGGTGATGAACCTCACATTCGAGTATTTTGACAGCCTTTCATACTGTAATTGTTGATGGTAGCTGCTTCTATCAAGGAGGATATAAGTGAGCTGCTTCATCGTTTCTGGGCTCCTTTTCCCAATACAGGATAATATCCCTTCAGCCATTTCACCTGTACCTCCCCCAAGCTCGATGATGACTGGAGGCATTTTTTTTTCTTCAAAGAGCTGAAGAAACCATTTACCTAGTAACTCACTGAACGGACGTATATTCGCATTCGTATAGAAATCTCCTTCAACCCCTATTTTTTTGGCGGAATGCATATAATAACCATGCTCTTCATGATAGAGAACCGTCTCCATATACTCTTTAAAGGAAATAGACATCTCTCTTTGCTTACTTATCAAGCACTTCAGAGTTTCATTCATATAAGCCCTCCTTATAGCCGCCAGCCTGTGCCTCTCCTTTTGGCAGCGGGATATCCTCCTTACCCCCCTGCCGCATATGAGGAAGGGGGTTACCTCAAATATGGATTATTTTCCATTTCTTCTGCAATCAATGTAATTTCCCCATGTCCCGGCATGACGATGGTCAGTTCCGGCAATGGAAGGAGTTTTTCTCTAATGGAGGACATCAGTATATCCATACTTCCTCCGCGCAGGTCGGTACGGCCGACACTTCCCTTGAAGAGAACATCTCCCGAAAACAGATACCCTTCCTGCTTCGAATAATAGGAGACACTTCCCGGAGAATGACCTGGTGTTTCAAACACATCAAATGAAAAATCCCCAATCTCTATAGGTGTTTCCCCTTTGATCAGGAAGTCCGCTTGCCTCTGGCTGACCGGCCCCATCATAAAGGCTGCGGAACCATTCAAGGAAGGGCTGGCCAACCAATCGGCCTCCTTTTGGTGGAGATAAACAGGAACTTCGAATGTATCCCGTACAATATCAACCGCTCCGATATGATCAAAATGGGCATGCGTCAACAAAACGGCCAGTGGTTTTAAGTCCTTTCCTTTTATCCACCTGACCAGTTTCTCTCCTTCTTCGCCTGGATCGAATAGGATGCATTCTTTTTTATCGTTCTCCAATATATAACAGTTGGTTTGCAGCGGGCCTAATGGCAGCTGTGTGTATTTCATGATTGATCCTTCCTTTTCCTATGTATTTGCGAAATCTTCCCGTCCCAGCTTCATAGATGTTTCACTTTTAATTTCTCGACAAGTTTGGAAAAAACATTTAAAATGAAGATAATTGCTATTTTACTAAATTATAGTAAATATACCATGAAATTAGCAAAAGCATCATGATTACTTTCTTCAGTCATGGAATAAAAAAGGGGGATTTTATTATGGGCTTGCTTTTCATCTTCGCCGCCGTCACGATTCTTGCCGGTATCGGAACCTACACAAGCTTCAAGAACAAGAACTGGTTGGGAATTGTTTTTGCAGCAGGTACTTTCGTTATCTTCGGGGCATTCACAGTCGCCTCTTTCTTAACAGAAAACAGTGTTCCTGTAGCACATTGACTTCCCAAAAAATCTCTGGCGGGCGCCAGAGATTTTTTCTTTATTTCTTTTTCTGTATCATTTTTTCACATTCCATATATTTTCCAACGAATAACCATATAAACAATTACGGCCGTCAGGAGAACAGACGATCGGCGCTGCATCCACATTTTCTTTAAGGGTGGTCATATCCCCTGTAACCCAATTATATTCGACCAAGTTATATGAATCTGTGTATTCATCTGTTTCCGGTCCAGCATCCGGAATGAACGTCACTAACGACTGTGTATTCGGTATCAATGAGAAAGGATAACTATTCCAATCGGCTGCAGATCCAATCACCGGGACTTTCCATTCATTTAAACGTTTACCCTGCCAATCAGAGAATACATACTTGATCTTGTCATCCTCATCCTGGGCATCGGTAACTGTCATAAGGACATCCTGATGAGCGTAAAACGAGATGACTTGATCCAATATTCGAACAGCAGTTTCCTGTTCCATATCGTACAACTTCAAAGATGCCGGTGATCCCGGGGTTTCTTGATCCCAGTCCATATACAACAGCTGACTTTCGGATGCCCATTGGGCAAACGGCTGAGGAAGCCGCAGCTTTTGGATTTGTTCCTCTGGGATATTGACTATGTACGAAGTAAATAACCAATCCTCATCGAAACTTTCGACCAGTAACAGACCTTCCTGAAACTCATTCCAGGAAAACGAAATCTCCATAGCCTGTACAGCAAAAGAGAAGACTTGCTTACCTGCTGAAGACAGAATACGAAACTCCATATTATCTCCATTTGCGGAGGAAGTGAGGATGTATTCCTTTTCAGGCGATATGGATACTTCACTCATTGCACCTTCCAATGTATACAGCAATACTTTCCTCCCGGTTGGGACATGATAGGAGAAAAGCTGACTGGCTTGACCCTTTGATGCGGAATAAAGAATGGTCTCCTCATCAAGCCATCCATGACTTCTTTCAAATCCAAATTCATTGTCTGCAAGGGATAGAGGCGTCTGTTCAAACTGTGTCGCTTTATTACTCTCTGCTTTTGGAACAATTTGTTCTACTGAAGATTCTGACTGACAACCAACCAATATCATGAAAAATACATAAAAAAACAACAGAGACAATAACCGGCTTCTCGCCAACCCCTATTTCACCTCGACTCTATACTTGACTGATTGACATTGATTTGTCAGGTACAATCTTATATTAGACAATTCATGAAAAATAAGAAAGACTTTCATGATAAAAAATCGCATTACCGACTATTTACCTACCAAAAGGACAAAAAAACGTCCAACATAGGGAATACATCCTTTTTTATTTCCTTTAACTGAGAGATAGGCAGAGGATTGATCCCCTTTCCGAGTTCAAGAGTATATCCGCATTTTTGAGATTCCTTTACGAACCAATCTCGAAATCCTGCATAACACGCTTTCAGTCGAACCGGTTTATAGCTGCTGACATGAATCAGTTTCTGATTCAACCGTTCAGAAAATGCAGGAATGATTTCTTCATACCCCCAATAAAACTCTTTACCTTGTGTATGCAGGGCAATGACCCTGTCGAATTCATCCGCTTCAACCAACTGTTTCATTGCGATGGCTTCCGGCTCGGATAACGGCCTTTCGCCCGGAAAATCGCGATAATATGGATGCTTGCAGTGCACTTCTTCTTTATAGGATTCCCAGCCTGCGGGGAATTGCTTATTCAGATCGACTCCTCTGATATTTGCCTTCCATGAATAAAAGTCTGCCTTTCGTCCGTTCATTCTATCCACATCATACAAACCTTTTGCGGCACTCTTTCCAGCCGACAAGAGCTCTATACCATCCGGATTGACCATAGGCACAATGGAAACGGTGACGTTCTTGAAAATGTCCATCTCCTCTTTGGAATGGTTGGCTAAGCACTTCTGGAACCACTTCATCAGTACAAGGGAGGTAATCCACTCATTCGCATGGAAAGAAGCATTGAAATGAACCTTCCTATCCCCTTGACCAACTCGCAGCTCATACAGATTCCTGCCCATTAGACTTTTTCCGATCACCCTGCAAGAAACGGATGGAAACCGACCGATGATATGAGCCAGCTCTTTTTCCAGATACGCGTAATCATAAATGAACATTGGAACCGCCCCCATGATTGTGTCTCTATCCTCTATGTATATGAGCCGTGCAATGGTTCATGAGTGGCAAAATAGGAATTGCAAAAAAAGACAGCTCCTATTGAGCTGCCTTTAAATGATTCATTATTTCATGGAATTTTCTTCCGTGAATCTCAGAAGATCTCCATATATAATCTTATCGGAATAACTTAGTTCTTGGTTAGCTTTTTCCAAATAAGGTGCAATGACACTTTGATCTTCTATAATTTCACCAGTCGCTTTATCATAGAGCGTCTCTTTCGTATAAACGTAATCGTTTGTGATGAAGCTTCCATCACGTAATACCGTGAATGGCAGTTTCTCATCTGAGAACAAGTCAGAACCGAACATGATCTCGTTATTCGTATCTATACCAAGCAGATGCAGAAGCGTAGGCTTGATGTCGATTTGTCCGGCAACATCCGAAATGACGCCGCCTTCTTGCCCAGGAATATGGACAATGAATGGAACCTTCTGCAATTCGACGGAATCGAACGCTGTAATGCTGTCTTTCTCCAGGTATTGCGCCATTGCTTTGTTATGGTTCTCGGAAATTCCGTAATGGTCACCATACATCACAATGATCGAATCCTCGTACAAGCCTTCCGTTTTCAAATCATTGATGAACTGTTCAACTGCTTCATCCATGTAGCGGACAGTCGGGAAATAGTTATTCAATGTGTTTGAATTAGAATTATACGGTTCGATTGATCTGTCTTCTTCACCCAAAGTATAAGGATGATGATTTGTAAGAGTGATGAACTTCGCATAGAAAGGCTGATTCTTCGCTTGCATTTCCTTAAGATGAGGAATGGATTGTTTAAAGAAGTCCTTATCCTTCAGACCCCAGCCGACAGAATTCTCTTCATTCACATCATAAGAGTCGATATCATAGAACGTTTGATAGCCTAGTGAATCATACATCACATCGCGGTTCCAGAAACTCTTGTTGTTCGGATGAAGTGAAGCTGTCGTATATCCTTGTTCATTCAATATTTCAGGTGTTGCTTTATACTCGTTTTGTGAATGCGTAAAGAATACCGCTCCACGGCTTAATGGATAAAGGGAGTTTTCGACGATGAACTCAGAGTCGGATGTTTTCCCTTGGCCTGTTTGGTGATAGAAGTTATCGAAGTAATAACTTTCTTTGATGAAATCATTCAGGAACGGCGTTATTTCTTCCCCGTTCACCGTATTGTTGATCACAAAGCTCTGCAAGCTTTCCAATGAAATCAAGATGACGTTCTTATCCTTCGCAAGACCGAACATCTCACTATTTGCTTCTTTATGGTTTGCACGTACGTAGTTCTCGATATCCGCCAATTCACTTCCATCCGCCAGCGCACGCTGTGCAGAAGATTTGGATTGGAGGAAGATATCATAGATATGATAATTATACGTACCGATGTTCTTCACAAGTATTTCCCTGTCGAAGGTTCTTGTCAAAAGCTGAGACCTTTCTGTTTCAGCCAATCCAAGATTAAAGAAGGCAACCGCCACTACCAAAAGGAAATACACTCTTCTATTTGTTCTGCTGTATGTTTTGTTCACTACGAACGACGGCTTCTTCTTAGCCATCCAAATTAAAAGAACACAGTCCAGGAAGAATAAAACATCCAAAGGTGACAATAATGTTAGTATACTGCCGCCAAGGTCTCCTAGATTGCTTGCCTGCATCAACAGCGGAATTGTCAGGAAGTCCGTGAATTCACGATAATATACGACGTTTCCGTAAAGGATCGCCGAAATGATGAAGCTTGTGATGATGATGAATCTCGGTCTTCTCTTTTCTTTGACGAAAAGGCCTATCCCAAAAATAAGCATAAGGAAGCTGACCGGGTTGATGAACAGGATGAATTCCTGCATAGCATTTTCTATTTTGATGTCAAAGCTTGTTTTATAGGTTATATATGTCTTTATCCAGAGCATAATGACAGCGGCAGCCGTCAACGAGATACTTTTCGTTGATAGTTTCTCTATCGAAAAATATTTCTTCATTTTTATTGTTTCTCCCTCCTAAAAAGGCGTTAAAAGAGCCGCCAGCATAGCGGCCTGTTCTAAACATGTTGTTGGTATCTTTATAATCCGAGTTGTTTGGGCAGCATGCTTTCACTTCTTATTCAATGTGAACATGAATAGTAAATCTTTAACATGTCTACAAAGTAAAAGCTTATACCTTTTCTCGAAAAAAATCAAATCAAATTATAACCAATTCAATTTGGACACTTTTAGAGTAATTACTTATACCCTTTTTGGAGATAGTTCAAACATAATATCGGGCGCATTCGAAGAAGCCGATCTTTATATGATCGGCTTCTTCATTTTTCATTAGGATGCTTCTCAAAAATTCGGATTCTCTTTGATGAGCCATGCGGCACCGATTACCCCTGCATCATTCCCGAGTTCAGCCAATACGATTTCTGTTGATTGTTTCACTGCAGTAAACGTATATATTTGAAAATATTTGGTTATATTCTTCAATAATATGTCCCCTGCTCTCGAAACGCCACCGCCAATGACCATTTTTTCCGGATTCAGTGCATTCGCCAAGTTGGCAAGGGTGAATCCAAGATGGAACGAAACACGATCAATCACCTCAAGTGCATACGCATCCCCTTCCAAAGCACATGTTACGATATCCTTGGATGTAAGATTGCCCTTCTCGGCTTGCAAATCGGCGAGGACGGACGATTGCATTCCCAAACCGGACAAAGCGACACGCACCATGCCTGTGGCAGAAGCCACTGTTTCCAGACAGCCTGTTTTACCGCAGTTGCAGGGAAATCCATCTTCAAGAACCGCTGTGATATGTCCGATTTCACCCGCTGCCCCGTTTGCTCCATGTACGATGGAGCCATTGGCGATGACACCGCCGCCGACACCGGTCCCAAGCGTCACACATACAAGGTCGCGGGAGCCGCCTCCCGCTCCCTTCCACATCTCGCCCAATGCGGCAGCATTGGCATCATTCTCCACCTGCACCGGGAGGCCCGTCTCTTTTTCCAGCATGTCCTTCAACGGGTAGTTATGCCATCCCAGATTCACTGCCTCAATGACCGATCCGTCCTTGTCATCCACAGGACCAGGCGCGCCAATCCCGATTCCGAGCAGTTTCTCGCTTGATTCCCCGTATTTATTCAATTCGGCTGCCAGCGCGGAGGCAATATCTTTGACAATATGGATTCCCGAATCCGTTTTATCGGTAGGGATCTCCCATTTATGTACAATATATCCGTCATCCGTAATGAATGCTAATTTAATTGTCGTTCCCCCGATATCGATTCCGGCTATCCATTTCTTCATTTCCTTCACCTTGCCCTATCTTTTTTTTCTTTTTCGATCGCTATCTCACTGCGCAATATCCCGATTGCCATTTGGAAAACCTTCACATCAATCAACTGCGATTTATACAATTCCTTTACTTCACTTGCCATGAGTTCCAGATCCGCCTGCCGCTCACCAACGTAAATCAGTATCCCGAACCGTTTCAAAAGTTGCTGTACATCATATACTGAATTCATATTGTCCCTCATTCTCTTGGATTACTCCGAAAATTCTACTTACAGCTAAAAGTATATCCGAAGGACATCTTTCCCTCAATGATGAATTCATGACAATCTTCACCGATCGGGATCTTTCGGGTTCAGCGCCTTCGGTCTCCTGTTCTTCAATGGTATCGGAGACCGGATGATGACTTCCCTCATTGCCCTCCAGGAAAATGGCATGAACGGCCAAAGGTAAGGAACCCCCAGTGAGCGCATATTTGCAAGATACAAGAACAGCACCGTCATCCCGATGACAAATCCCGGAACACCGAATGCGGCTGTGGAAATCAACAGCAGCAATCTCACGATCCGATTGGCCAAGCCCAACTCATAGCTCGGTGTCGCGAATGTGCCGATTGCCGCAATCGACAGATAAAGTACCACTTCATTGGAGAATAACCCCACTTCGACCGCAACCCCGCCGATCATCAGGGCCGCAACCAGACCTAGAGCTGTTCCGAGCGAGGAGGGAGTATGTATGGCAGCCATCCTCAACATATCGAGACCGACTTCAATGATCAGGAACTGAATAATCAATGGAATATGACCGCTTGCCTCCACACCCAAATAGGAGATCGCGGGAGGCAGGTATGCCGGATTCTCAGCGAAGAAATACCATAATGGCAAAAGGAATACGGAAGCCCAAACAGCAAGAAAGCGGACCATTCGCAAATATGCTCCGATAACAGGCTTATTTCTATATTCCTCCGCATGCTGCAAATGATGCCAATAAGTGGACGGTGTGATGAGGGCACTCGGCGATCCATCCACGAAAATCAGCACATGGCCGTCATATAAATGGGCAGCGGCGGTATCGGGTCTTTCCGTGTAACGGAAAACAGGGTATGGATTCCAGTACCGGCCGGCAATGAACTCATCAATGGTCTTCTCCGCCATCGGCAGACCATCCGTATCGATTGCTGATAGAGATTCTTTGATGATATCAACGAATCGGCCATCCGCCACATCTTCAATATAACAAACCACAACATCCGTTTTCGATCTGCGTCCGACGGACATATATTCCATGCGAAGTGTCCTATCCCTCACCCGTCTCCTTGTCAGGGCAGTATTGAATACGATAGTCTCCACAAATCCGTCTCTTGCACCCCTTACGACCCTCTCCATATCCGGTTCCTGAGGGCCCCGCACCGGATAGGTCCTGGCATCAATAAGGATGACTTTCTCAAGACCATCAACCACAAGAGCAGTCGGTCCAGCAAGCACACTGTCAACAACGATATCCAAATCATCCGTGGCATCGACTTCCACATAAGGGATATACGTCTTCATCAAGCTCTCCAATGGATCAGGCTGCAGGTCTTCCTCGGTCAGATTCAGCAGAATCTTCATCAGATAATGAAGGATATCATCTTTGGCAAAACCATCGATTAAATATAAAGACATATTGCGGCCGGCATAAAATACATCCAGACGGATGACATCAAAGCTTTTATCGACAGCTAATGCATCGTTTAAATAATTCACGTTATAGGCGATTTCATCCTTCACGACATGTTTCAGTACGAACACACTCCCTTCTATACGTAATTTTGGTCATAAAAAAAAGAAACATACATGAAGTATGTTTCTTTTTGCGGCCTGATTATTCATCCGAAATAATCGGCCCAGGCTTGCGCGTATCCGTAATCGAGCAGCCACCATGTACATGCGATGAGGATGACGATTATTAGCAAGCCTGATAACGGCTTCCACTTTTTCGGGACACCCACTGCAGCAGCCGCAGCAAAGCCACCGATCAATCCGCCCAGATGACCTGCATTATCGATTCCGGGGAACATGAAACCGAATAGCGTATTGATGACAACCAAGGCGATGATGTTCGTTCCCATTGTCCTGAAGAATAACTTCGGGTACATCGCACCAAAATACAGAAGTGCACCGAAACAACCGAAGATGGCACCGCTCGCCCCAGCCGAAAGATTGTCATTGAACAAGAAGCTGCCCAATACTCCGGCAAATCCTGCGAATAAATAAATCAGAGAAAAACGGATACTGCCGAATATCTTCTCCACTTCGCCCCCAATATATAGAAGCGCGACCGAATTCATCAACAGATGAAGGATACCTATATGAAGGAAGACAGGTGTGATGAATCTCCACCACTCACCAGCCAGGATGGCAAAATTATGCTTGGCCCCGAACTGCAGCAAAGTGGCCGTACTTTCACTGCTTCCGACGAGTTCCATCAAAATGAACAAAACAATCTGGATGGTCAAGAAGACTTTTGTGAAGACGGGCTTCCCATGCTGGAACATTTCCTGTTCCTCTTTCCGTTTCAACAGCCCTGCCTGTATGGCAGCTTTGCGCATGTTCTCGACTTGAAATTCTTCCACATCATCCGGTATTCCAGATTCAAACTGTACACCGAGTTCCGACCCCAAGGAACCGAGCCCTTCTTCAAGATGGACCGAATCGATAATCTTCGATTCGATCGTCAGTTTATTATTGACCGGCGTTTCCTTGAGATACGATTCATATTCATCCACTGGTTCATACACCGAGAAGTAAACGTTCAGCATCTTCACAGGTTTTTTGAACAATTGCTTCCTGATATTCTCCCCATTCGAAGCTGTTCTTCCGAGATCCCGCTTCAGCATATTCGCCCAATCGAAGTCAAGCCTCATAAAACGCAGGACACTATATTTACGATTCTCATTATGTTCAAGCCAGATCTCGCGCTGATCATCCGACATGGTAATCACAATGTAGCCATGTCTATGAGTCAATGTATGGATGGTCTGCCAAAAAATATAATCTTCTTTAAATCCCACTGTATTCCCTACCTTCAATTACACAATTGTAATGACTCCTTTCTTCTATAATAGCAAATAGCCGTGTTTACACAACATGCAAATCACTTCCCATCCCCTGGCACAAAAAAAAATCCGGCTTCCACAGCCGGATTCATCCTTTGCCTTACCGGGTTCCATTTGGGTAGAAGGAATGCTCGCCAAATGAGAATTCCTCCCTCAACATTTCTGTCGCCGATAAAATATTCATCAGTCTGTAACGGTACTTGAATGCCATGATGACCAATAATAGTACTGCCATTTTTTTTATCATAAAAAAATCCCTCCTGTGCTTTATGATTCACACAGGAAGGATACTTTATGAATCCGATTCTTACGCTTCAGCTTCAAGAACTGGCTTCATTGTTTGTTTAAGAACGTTTACAGAGTGTTGGAATTTCTCTTTTTCTGTTTCGTTCAATTCAAGTTCAACTACTTCACGTACACCGGAACGGTTAACTACGCAAGGTACACCAACGTATACATCTTCTTGTCCGTACTCACCTTCAAGCAATGTGGATACAGTCAGGATGCTGTTTTCATCTTGAAGGATTGCTTTTGTGATACGCGCAAGACCCATTGCGATTCCGTAGAATGTAGCACCTTTACGGTCAATGATATGGTAAGCAGCATCACGAACGTTAACAAAGATATTATCAAGATCTTCGATTTTGTAGTCCGCTTTTGTTTCCAATGCTTTAGCAAGCGGTTTTGCACCAAGGTTAACGTGGCTGTATACAGGAAGTTCTGTATCGCCGTGCTCACCGATGATGTAAGCGTGAACGTTACGAGTATCTACGTTGAAGTAGTTCCCAAGCTCATAACGGAAACGTGCAGTGTCAAGGATTGTACCTGAACCGATTACGCGCTCTTTTGGAAGTCCGGAGAATTTCCAAGTTGCATAAGTAAGGATATCAACTGGGTTAGCAGCTACTAGGAAGATTCCGTCGAAGCCGCTTTCCATAACTTGGCTTACGATACCTTTGAAGATTTTTGTGTTTTTCTCAACTAGATCAAGACGTGTTTCACCTGGCTTTTGGTTTGCTCCAGCAGTAAGAACAACGATGTCCGCTGTTTTACACTCAGAGTAGTCGCCAGACCAGATACGTGTGCTGTGAGGAGCGAATGGAAGACCATGTCTAAGGTCCATTGCATCTCCGTCTGCTTTATCTTTATTAACATCGATCAGCACTAATTCTTCAGTGATTCCTTGGTTAAGCATTGCGAATGCATAGCTGCTTCCCACAAATCCAGTGCCGACTAGTACAACACGATTGATTTTGTTTGTTTTCATATTCCGATAACCGTCCTTTCACATATCGCTTTTTGCGATACAGCACGATTTTAATATATAATGACTGGTTTTTGGATATAAGAAAGCGCTTTATATATAAACATTTTGTTACATTTTTTCCGGATGCTGATACATTTTGGAAGTGGAGGAGAGTATAGCCAAAAAGTAACATTTTGAAAGAATTATATCAATCGGTTAAAAATTCAAAACAATCATGAACAACGAGCCGGCCGCTGCGGCAATCAAGATAGATCCCATATTGACAATGTCATTATCACACCATCTGATTCCTTTGCTCCATATGGTTCGTTCTTCACAATGGACCGTCTTTTCCGTGCTTAGTCCGCAACTTCTGCATGTATAGCGTGATTGTATCGTTGCTCCCAAGATCGTATCCGCCAAACAGCCGATGAAACCGAAGACCGTTATGGTCATAACGAAGGACCAAGTCCAGGAACCGAATACAAATGCCGACACAATTCCGATGAATATGGCTCCGCCAAAAGCGGCAAAGGTACCCAGTAAAGACACGGCCCCGGATGTTCCCCGGTCGGCTTTCCTCCATGTGAACACATTGTACGGTCTGTTCTTGCTCAGCACTCCAATCTCAGATGCCCAAGTATCCGAATTCGCTGCGGCAACAGCGATGCAAAAAGTATATATCCATAAATCAGAGTCCGTGAGAAAATACAGAAAAGCCGCTGCGGCCGCAATTGAGCCATTCGCAGCCACTTGGAGCCAGTCTCGGGCGGCACCTTTCTCAACCAATTCTTCCACTTGCTTTTTCTGCTGCTTCCTGAATGAGGACCATTCGCTGGAACTCACAAAGAACGCACCCATGATAATCAATCCTCTCCAGCCGAAACCTAACGCTGTCAGGATACCCACCAGAAAAGTGGCTGCAGCCCCTGATTTGGTGAGCGACTTTACATGATATCCGCCCGCAGCCATCCCTGCGACAAGCGGGATGTATATCAGCCAATCAACCATCAACTGTGATTACCTCCTTCGGAAATACCAATACAGAGACTGGTATGTCATGCTGTTCTTTTTCTATAGATTCATACATCTGTTCCGGAAACAATAACGAGATAGACATCCCATCATATTGTTCAAGATAGCGGTCATAATACCCGCCGCCGAAACCGATCCGGTATCCTTTTCTGTCGAAAGCGAGTCCAGGAACGATCATCAAGTCCATTTCCTCTTTCCTTGCAGCTTCGGTCTCACTGATTATCGGTTCCTGAAGCCCGAAATAGACGGTTTCCAATTCCCTGAAGGATGTGATATACCGGAATTCCATTGTTTTATCGACCGGATCACACTTCGGAACAGCAACCCTCTTTCCTTCTTCCCATGCCTTCCTGATGATACCTGCCGTGGGCACTTCCTGCCTGGTGGATATAGTGACGGCAATTGCAGCCGCCTCTCTCCAAAAAACAGTGCCGAATAAGCGGTCGGCAATTTCCTCCGCCTGCCGGACCACTTTTTCCTCTGTCATGGCAGCTAGTTTTTTTCTTACTTCCTTACGAACCAGTGCTTTATCCATAATACCTCCGTTAACATATGGGCAATTATTGTGCATGTCCTTATTGGTGAACCCCGATGTAAAAATGAGCGTACTTCCTCCATTATACTATCATGCATCTGCGTTTCTCACCTTGAACTCTTCTTAAAGGCATGACCCCTCCGCCTAATCTGATATGATCTTTGTCATTTTGTTAAGAAAAATTTTACTATTGCTACTTTAAGGGCAGGTTGCTTTTTTTACTGCCATGTCTGCTAAAATTCCTTATAGAAGGAAATAGTAACGCTTGTTACGTATATTCCTCCATTCGAAAGGAGTTGTTCATTTGTTAAATAAAATCATTCTTTCCCAGCTGGAACAATGGGTTGAAGAAAATCGTTCCCATACCATACTTGGTGAACCTGCTCAATATATCCCTGCACTCGCCAAGCAAGATCCTAATCAATTGGGCATCTGCATCATGGACCACCAAGGAGATACATATTTCGCCGGTGATACGGATAAATCCTTCACGTTGCAGAGCATCAGTAAAATACTGGCCTTTATCGCGCTTTGCAAGCATCACGGCATCGATCATGCCCTTGAGATGGTGGATGTGGAACCGACGGGTGAATCGTTCAACTCCATCATTCCATTCGAAATACATCGACCGGGAAAACCTTTCAATCCACTCATCAATGCCGGCGCCATCAAAGTATCTTCCCTTCTCCCTGGAGAAACCACCCAAGATAAATTCGAGTATTTACTGACCTTCTTAGAAGAACTTACTCAAACAAAGCTGTCTATTGATGAGGAAATCTATCAATCAGAGTGGGATACGGCTCACCGTAACAGGGCTCTCGCCTACTATCTGAAAGAATCCGATCAGCTGGAATTGGAAGTGGATGAAGCACTTGAGATTTATATCAGGCAATGCTCCATTAAATTCTCTTTGGAAGAGCTTGCAAAAGTGGGTTTGATCATTGCCTACGATGGATACGATCCCGTTCGTAAAAAACAGCTATTCCCTAAAGAAGTCGCCAGGATCGCAAAGGTATTGATGGTCACTTGCGGAATGTATAATTCATCAGGCAAATTCGCTGCTTATGTGGGCATTCCGGCAAAGAGCGGTGTGTCGGGCGGCATTCTTGCTTCCGTACCCCCGAAATGGCATTCAGAAGAAGAAAGTTTCCGCAATGGCTGCGGAATCGCTGTGTTTTCGCCAGCAATCGACATTAACGGAAACAGTACTGCCGGCACGATGCTGCTGAAGCATATATCTTCGGAGTGGGATTTCAGTATATTTTAGAAAAAAAGGGCGAATCATCATTTGCCCTTTTTTGTGAACAAAAAAAACAACAGGAGATTCCTGTTGTTTACTTTGTTTCACGGTGTACTGTTGCACGTTTTTCTCTAGAGCAATATTTTTTAAGCTCAAGACGGTCTGGGTTGTTACGTTTATTCTTTTTAGAAATATAGTTACGGTCTCCACACTCTGTGCAAGCTAACGTAATATTCACACGCATTGATAATTCCCTCCAAACATCATGTCATCTGTACATAAGACTTTTATATAATAGCACTTTTCAATTCGAATTGCTAGTATGATTTTTCGATTGGAGAGAAGTCATTAAAAATGCCGCAGAACACCATTTTATTCCATCAATCCCAAGGACCGATCATCTCCTCTTTGACTTTCCGGGCTTCTTCTTCCGAAGGCGAATAGAAGGTCCATATGGTGCCGTCTCCAGAAGTGCCTGCAGGCAGGACAGCTTCCAAAGTGAAAATACTGACGATATCCCCCTTACCGATCCATGACATCGGCAGACAGCCTTGCATAATATCCTTTTGCAGACTCTCCTGGCAATAGGATTGCTGATTTTGGATACTGTATTGTTTCATACTGCCATTCTGCAGACTGCCTCCGAGGAATGTCACATCTTGGTCAGAATAACAAATGATCGCTTTCTCATTCGGACTATAGAAGGCGGTGGAGTTCGTGCAGAACTGATTTTGATACAAAACTACGATTCTCACATGCATATCATGCTGCTTGCTGTTCGTTACATGGAATTTAATGATTTCGTATTGTTTCGTACTGTTCATGCTGCTGATCAGCATCGGCTGCTCCAGATGCTTCTGACCGCTGCTGCTCGGGTACAGCCAATGGATCAGGTCGTCTGACCAAATGCCGATACGCAAGGGGCTGGACAAGAGCCGGGCAATCAGCGAAGGGGATATTTTCAAGGGACTTCTGTTCGAACTGGCGGATGCGGGACTATTCATCATCTCTCTCCTTCATGAATGATATTTATGTTCAAGGTCTAATCACGATAAGATTAAGGAAATCCGTAACTAACTCTTATTGTTATGGTAGCATTTTACAAATGACGATACAATGAACGCAAATTGTCGAGAAATGTAAAGCTTGCGAAAAAGTAAAGGATTTCATATGTCCATCTGTTTAAAAAATTTTGTATTCATTCTTTTCCCTCCATTTCTATGACAGGAATCTACAAAATACTACTTCATACAGGAATTTGGAGAGATTACAGCTTTTCCCTTACCATCTTCTGTATATCCGTGTAAGATATAATCAAATACGATTCCACTTCCGAGGTGAAAACATGCAAACATTGCTTATAACACTAACCGTCCTATCCATCCTATTGTTCGTCGTTTCTTTCTTCCGAAAAGATCGCGTATCTATTCTGGAAAAGAATATCGAAGAGATGGCCTTGCAGCAGATCAAAGACATATATATCCTTAAACAAAAAGTCAAGGCGCTTGAAGAGGAATTGATGCTCCAGGAGCCGATCGGACAGCAGCAAACGAACGGAAACCGACATGTCGATCAAGAGCACAAACAGCATATTCATGCCATTCTGCAGAACCAAGTGCTGTCCCTCTATCACCAGGGACTTTCTATAGAAGACATCTCAATCCGCTCAACACTATCCCACAGCGACATCAAACAAATCCTGAAGCAAGAAGGGTTGGATATATGATGACGAAAGAGATGATAAAAGGGATGGCCGCCGGAATCTTATTCGCTTCCATCTCCATCGGCATCTATTTCTATGTTTTTCAAGAAAAGCCTTCAGAGAAGCTATCCTTCTCCGATATTGAACAGGCCGCAAGCTCAGAGGGCTATGTACTCATGAAGGAAGAAGATGCGGAGAAAGAAAAAGAAGAGCCGCAAAAAACGGCTACCAAACTGCCGGAAACGAAAGAATCCGGAATGGGTGCATATACATTGGTCGTGAAGGCAGGGATGACGCCTGAGGATATAGGAGACCTGCTTGCACAGAATGGGATAATAGAGGATTCCTCTGTCTTCTCCAAATATATGGCCGATCGCAACCGAACTACCCAAATTCAGGTAGGAGAGTATATTGTCACAAAAGAGATGTCCTTGAAGCAAATTGTCAATACGGTCACTAAATGAGCTTCATCGCCTCCTCCGCCTATGCATAAAATAAGGAACCCGGCATATGCCGGGTTCCTGTTTGATGTCACTCTGCTTCTTTCTTTTCCGTCTCTTTTCTGTTTTCCTTGAGCTCAAAATATTTCTTGAGGACATCGCGCCCGATTTCTTTGCTCATATCATGATCCTGGCCGCGTTTATATGCCCATGGGACAACCACGCTGATGGCGATTTCAGGATTATCATATGGAGCGTACGCAACCAAGGTCGAGTTCATCGTAGGCGCATTTTGGTATTGCCTCTTAGGTCCATCGTAAAAGGCTTCAGCCGTCCCTGTTTTCCCGGCCGGCTCGTATTCTCTAACCCCCTGAGATCCGCTGGTGATCATCGACCCGGTGCCGCCGCTCAGCATCACTTGCCTGAAGCCTCTCTGTACCAGCTCGATATGATTTTCTTCCATATCGACCCTATTGAGGACTTTCGGAGTCATTTCCTTCACGAGCGGTCCCATTTCAAGCGAATCTTCCGAAGGCTCACGTATTTCCCTTACTAGTCTCGGCTGCAGACGGTTTCCGCCGTTGGCAATCGTGGAAACATATTGTGCAAGCTGCATCGGTGTGTACATATCATATTGCCCGATGGATAAATCGAGCAGCAGACCCGGGTTGCCTGTTGTCGATCCCTTGACGCCGGTAAGTTCATTCGGCAGATCAATACCTGTCCGTACACCCAGCCCAAATTGATTATAGTAGTAACGCAAGGTATCGAAGCCTTTTTGCTGTTTGATATTCAAAGTACCCCGAGGGACGTATTTTCCGTCAGCTATCCGGATTGCTGTTTGGAACATGAATACGTTGGAAGATTTCTTCAATGCCGTCACCGCATTCAGCGGTCCTAGGTTCTTATAGGAACCTTTCCCTTTCGTATCGCCCTTGAAATACATCCTAGTATCATTGATCACTGTATAGGGGGAATTGACGCCTGTTTCGAGACCAGCCAGTACAGTTGCTCCCTTGACAGCAGATCCCATGGAATAAGCCGAAACGATATTCCCCAGCGCATAATCCTGGAAGGCACCTTCCGTATATTGTTTTCCTGCCATGGTCAGGACATCGCCGGTATTAGGATCCATCGCTACGACGAAAGCCCGATCCATCAGGTAAGTGGAACTTCTGCCCATATATTTCCTCATATATGACTCGATAACTTCTTCTGTGGCAATCTGCAGATCCACATCGATTGAAAGCACGAGGTCCTTCCCTCTCTGCCCTTCTGTAATCGGTATCGATTCAAGTACATTTCCGGATTTATCCGTGATATTTTTCACTTTTCCTTTTTGCCCATGAAGTACTTCCTCGTATTGCTGCTCCAGATAACTGGTTCCTACCCGGTCATTATTGCTGTATCCCCGTGATTGGAAATAATCCAGCTTATCAAGCGGAAGTCCCTTTTCCGAACTTGAGACATTTCCTATGATTGACCTTAACGTTTTATTGTATAAGAACTTTCTGTCCCAATCCGTCATAACGTCGATTCCAGGCAGATTCTCCAGATTCTCACTGATGATCGCCACTTCTTCACTCGTGACATCCTTATTCTTGATGATCTGCGGTGTCAGAGACTTCGCACTGGCCATTTCACGGTAAATGGCAAGCACCTGCAGGTCATCTTCCGAGATTGTGTCCAGCTCTTTTTTGGTTATTCTTTCCAACTGTCTGCTGTAGAGCTCTTTCGAAGCATTTTCATGCTCCTCCAATTCTTTCTTATCTTTCTTTGTTATCTTGTTCTCTGCTTTTTCCGGGTTCTTCAGAATCCAGAAGTCTTTCTTATCCCGCTCTGTGATCTTCTTCGTATCCATCTCGATGATGGATGCCAGCTTCTCTGCTGTCTCGAGCATTTCCTCTTGTTTGGTGCCCTGGTATCTCGTGAAAATAATCGACTCAACAGGTGTATTATCGACTATCGGCTTATAATTCGTATCCACCATCTTGCCGCGCGGGACTGTATTGCTGACGGTGATGTCTTCTGTTCTTTCGAGCTCCCTCCTGTAGTCCTCCCCATGGACGATTTGAACGAAACCCAGGCGCAGAATCAACGCCGAGAACAAAATGAACACAATAAAAAACAGTATATTCAATCGATAGGGCACGTGCGTCTTTTTCTTCTTTCTACCCCTTTTATTGACCAATTCCTTTCACACATCCCTCGTTACATATTTCAAAAGTTTGGCATTATTCTTATTGTATAAAATTTAAGAATCGTTTACTAGGAATAAGGCATAAAAATAAGCCGATTACCCGGCTCATTTTTCATATAAAGAAAAAGCACCCTTAGATCCGGGCCTATTAACCCGTCAGCGTAATTTTTCTCACAAACAAATAAATAAACAAATGCCCGGAACCGAGGACAATCAATAAATAAGGAAGTACTTCTTCGGTATGGAAGAATGTGATGGAGGCAAGAAAAATCAAAATGGAGCAGATCCGTCCTATATTGACATAAAGATCCCTTAACACAATATACTCTACCCTTTTTTCCGCAGCCTTCCAGCTTCGGCCGATTACATCATATGTAAGTGATACATAAGGCACAAGCAGCATCGGATAGAATATGGCGATCAAGACCCCATACATCAGAAGCTTCATATACGACAGCTCAAAAATCAACAGAAAGATGGATAGGAATAAACCGATTCCCCCCAACAAAATAGCTTTGTTTCTATGTTCTTTCTTGATGAATTTGGCTGCCGCAAAATACGTCAGCATACCAATTCCTGAATTCAGCAGACCGAACATGCCTAAGGACATTTCAGAACCCGTCGATAAAAACACAAAAATGGAAACAATGAAGAGGAAAGTCCCTTCCCTTATCCCCTGCATCAGATGTGCATCCAGAATCCTTCTCCAGTCAGGGTTGTTCCCTCTCTCCTTCAATATCCTTATAAAGTCGAATTTTCCTTTGGCCGGTCTTCTGTGAATCATGAAACTTATGATGACGGCCAAAGCAAACAGCCCTAATGAAATACCGAAAATAATCTTATATCCTGTGTATCCCGTTGCGATTGTGATGATCATACCGGCAAGAAATGGACCTAACATTCCGCCGAGTGAAGACATGATCCCAAGCAATCCATTAAAGAAATCCCTGTTCTCCGGATCCGTGATCTCAAAGGTCAAAACATTGTAAGCAAGCCAGTAAAAACCGTAGCCGGTCCCTTGGATTCCGCCCAATAGAATGATGTAATCCGCCGCATTCTCTCCACTGAAAAGCGTGGCGCAGTAAAAGACCGCCAAGAAAAGGATCCCCAATCTCAAAACCATCACTCTGTCTGTCGACTTCGTCAATTTCCCGGCGACGATGAAGGCTGCCGCTTGAAAAATGACGATGGAAAGATTATAGACGCCGATATCATAGAAGCTGCCCGACTGTTTCCATAAAAAGATATTTACAAACGTGTTGGAAAGGGCAGCGCTTATACTGTACAGGCCGCCGATCGCAACCAAGATGATCAAGCCTTTGGAAGGATGAACATCTCCAATCATTTTCCTAACAATCATATGCCTACTCTCCTTTGATGCTCTTAGCTTTCAACAAAGCGAGCGGCAATATACTCAGAAAGTAAGCAATGCATCTGCCCATAAATTAACTTAAACAAAAAAAGCACCCTTTTGGGGTGCTTTCCGTAACTGCTTATTTAGTTGCTTCGTAACGTTTGCTTACTTCATCCCAATTAACTACATTCCAGAAATTAGTGATATATTCCGGACGACGGTTTTGGTAATTCAGGTAATAAGCGTGCTCCCATACATCCAATCCAAGGATCGGTGTTTTCCCTTCCATAAGCGGGGAATCTTGGTTAGGAGTGCTTGAAAGTTCAAGTTCGCCGTTATGAACGCTCAACCAAGCCCATCCGGATCCGAAACGGGTAGTTGCCGCTTTCGCGAATTCTTCTTTGAATGTCTCGAAGCTTCCGAATTTGGAATTGATCGCATCAGCCAATGCACCTGATGGCTCTTTTCCGCCATTTGGTGAAAGGATTTGCCAGAATAGAGTATGGTTGGCATGTCCGCCTCCATTGTTTCTCACTGCTGTACGGACGTTTTCAGGAACCGCATCAAGATTAGCGATTACTTCTTCCACACTTTTGGCAAGAAGCTCTTCGTTTCCTTCAAGAGCATTGTTCAAGTTCGTCACATATGTGTTATGGTGCTTTGTATGATGAATATTCATTGTTTCTTTGTCGATATGAGGCTCCAAGGCATCATAAGCGTATGATAATTGCGGTAATTCGAATGACATAATACAATCTCCTCCTATGTAGCATGTAAGTAGACCGATAACGCATTTTTGAATTCGGTCCCGTTGCTTTCAGATTAACAAATTCTAACTGTTTCATCAATTAAAATGCATTAAATCATATCGGGTTTTATGTGATTAAAGGACTGTGATAAGGAAATAGATCACCATGAAAGCCTGAATGATTCCTTTGGCGAATACACTTGCGATGAAGCCAAGAACTGATCCGAAGCCGATTTTCAAAGAAGTGATGAAGTCCGTCCGATGTACGATCAGCTCAGCCAGTACCGCTCCCGCAAAAGGTCCGATAATGATCCCGAACACCGGGATGATGAAAGGCCCGGCCAATAATCCGATCGTGCTGCCCCACATTCCGGCCTTAGTCCCTCCATAACGCTTGATTCCTATTATATTCGTGACATAATCCGCACTGAAAAGCGCGACCGTGAACAGAACTTGAACGGACCAAAAGAAGAATCCGAACGGTTCGAAAGAAAATAAAAAACCATATAATAAGATGCCGCCCATAATAAAAAGAACACTCGGAATGACCGGATAAATCAATCCCAAGAAACCGATTATGAACAAAATACCGATGATACTCCAATAAAGAATCTCCAAATCGCACTCTCCCTCCATCTATTACAATAATAGCTTCATTCCTGCCTCATGTATACTCGTTCAGGACGCCCTACGGTCCCATAGGCAAGATTTGCCGTCAATTTTCCTTCAGCCACCAAGTATTCGAGATATCTGCGTGCCGTCGTTCGACTGACACCCATGATGCCCGCTATATGTTCAGCAGTATACCCTCCATTGCTGTTCCTTGTCACTTCATATGTTTTTTCAAGTTTTGCTCTTTTAAAGTTCTATGTTGATTTCCGCTCCGAACGGACGCTTTCCGCTTAGGCGAGCGTGAGCCTCCTCCTTCGTGCTTAGGTCTCACCCTGCTCGCTAAATCCCGCAGGAGTCGCCCGTTCTCCGCTTCAATCCTATCTATCCGATCAAGGGCAGCATTGTGATCCGGCAAGTATAAAAAACAACATCAAAAGATAACAGAAATTCAAGTATAAAAGGGTAATTCCCTTCGGAACTGCTATTTTTTGTATCCACAAAAAGATATTACGTCCATTTTGTTCATAAAACACACGAGAACATAGAAAAAAGCCCTGTCGATCGACAGGGCTTTTTTTCTTATCTATATTTATACTTGCTGTCACCGAGCACTGTTTCAGCAATATTCACAGCGTGGTCCCCGATTCTTTCGAGGTTTGAGATGATATCGACGAACACGATACCCGCCTTAACAGTGCAGCCGCCTTCGCTCAGACGGTTGATATGTTTCTTGCGAAGTCTGCGCTCAAGCTCATCGATGCTTCTTTCTTTCTTGAGGACATCGATCGCCAAGTCTTTATCATGATTATCCAAAGCATCAATCGCTTCTTGTACCGTTTTGATTGTTAGGTTGAACATATCCGTCAAATCCTGCTTCGCTTCTTCCGTCAAGATCACTTTATTGGCGATTTGATACTCCACATGTTCAATCACATTTTCGAAATGATCTCCGATTCTTTCGATATCCTTTACTGTGTCCACCAGGATGGCGTGTTTTTCCGACTCTGCCGGAGAAAGGGATGCAACAGATACGGAAACTAGATAATCCGTAATTTTATTATCCATATTATTAATTGCTTCTTCTATTTGATAAGCCGTATCCGAGTGCTTTTTGGATCTTGTTTCTAAGAAAGTCTTAGTCTCTTCCAGCCCTTGGATGGCGAATTTCCCCATTCTGACCACTTCTTCTTTAGCGGACCCGATTGCGATCGCCGGAGACTGCTCAATGAAGACAGGATTCAGATGTTTTGTTTTGAAATCGATTACCACATCTTCACCCGGGATCAGCTTAGTGACGAACAAGGCCAATAACGGGATGAACGGGAATTGAATGATTGTGTTACTCACATTGAAGATTCCGTGTGCGAACGCAATCGTCATTTTCGGATTCAATGAGAGTGCAGCCTGAATATTTTCCATAATGGATGTGAAAAATGGCAAAATCAATAAGAAGATAGCTGCACCAATCAAGTTGAACAGAACATGTGTAGCTGCTGCTCTTTTAGCGGCAACGGAAGCCCCAATGGAAGCCAGAACCGCTGTGATTGTCGTTCCGATATTATCCCCGAACAAAACAGGAAGAGCTGCGTCTAGATTGATCAAACCTTGAGCAGATAATTCCTGCAGGATACCGATTGTGGCACTCGAACTTTGTACGATCAAAGTGAATACTGTACCCACAAGGACACCGAGCATGGAATGATCACTCATGGCAAGGGTTAGCTCTCTAAAGGAGTCCATCGTCTGAAGGGGTTTCATTCCATCGCCCATTAATTCGAGACCATAGAACAATGTACCGAAACCAAAAACAATCTGTCCAAGATTTTGGATCCTTCTGTCCTTAAAGAAGAACAAGAGTACCGCACCTACCGCAATGATCGGCAAGGCATAATCTGAGATTTTGATACCGATCACGAATGCTGTGATCGTCGTTCCGATATTGGCACCCATGATGATCCCAATTGCCTGTCTGAGGCTCAAGAACCCGGCGCTCACCAATCCAACCGTAATGACAGTTGTACCCGAGCTGCTCTGAATTAAGCAAGTGACCACAATACCGGTCAGCACACCCATGAATGGATTCGTCGTGAAGCGGTCAAGGATGTCACGAAGTCGATCTCCTGCCGACTTCTGCAGACCGTCCCCCATATATTTAATTCCGAAAAGGAAAATACCTAATCCTCCAAGGAATAGAAAAATCATTTGTTGTACATCCAAAGCTGGTCAACTCCTAAATACATTTATGTTTATTATCTCTGTTGCAAAAGTTATTATGTGTAAAATCATTCTATCTGTAAAGTGGGTGAATTAAATCTTTACAATACCTTTACAAAGTGGGTATAAAGTCCTAGATAAAAGGTGTTCTCAAACCCTTTCTTTGATTTAAATGATTGTTTTCTCTTCTATGACAAGATAGAATATTGGGAGAATACATAAATTAAGGTGTTGACTAAATGAATATATTCAGACAATTATGGACGAGTCTCTACTCTCCTAAAGAAATCTCCAAGGTCCGCTTCCAAGGAATCGGCAAAACAATCACTTATGTTTTCTTGCTGGTCTTGCTCTCGACTCTGCCGACACTCATCTATTCCTCAATAAGCTACAAAGACGGGGTCCGGACATTCATCGACGCTGTGGAAAATGAACTCCCGCCATTCGAAATCAATGATGGACGGCTGCATTCAGAAACGGAAGAACCTGTCATCTTCAATGGCGAGGACTTTGACGTATATCTGGATGCCGGCGGACTGATGACCCCTGAAGATGTAGAACTTGCTTCTGACAACGCAATTGCCCTTCTTTCGGAAGAATTCGTCATTGTCGGAAACGGCAGTATGCAGGCTCAGGATTATGATTTAATGAGCGGTTTTTCCATTACGGATCAGGACATCCTTTCGTTTTCCGATAAAATGAATGATCTGCTCATCGTTGTGATCATCCTCCTCGGAATCCTATCCTTTGTTTTCACAGCAGCCCTGAAGTTTATCGAGCTGTTGTTTATGGCGCTGATTGCGAAGCTATTGGCAGGTACTTTTTATCCCAAACTGCAATACAGGCATTTCTTTAGACTGACGGCATACAGTATGACGCTGCCTACCATCTTCTTCATGATCATGTCCTTTTTGCAGACAGCCGTTGTTGGCGGTACACTCGTCAATTGGGCAGTGACCTTCATCATGCTGTTCTTGGCATTAAAGGAAATCCCTTCTCAAAAGAAGAAACAACCATAAAAAAGAAGCCGCATTCATTGCGGCATTTTTTTATGCCGAATTTTTGGCATATGAGCAAAACAACGGCATATACATGAATAAACACCTGAAAACGGAAGGTGGTCTTGTAGATGAAACAGCTTATATTCGCCATTTTGTTCCTGATCACGGCATATTGTGTTTACGTAGACATCAGCTCCGGCACATTGCCGAAAGAAGTTCCTGCAAAGGAGGCGGCCGAAGCCGGACAAACCTTCACAACCATAAAAATCTCTTCTGGAGATACGTTGATCAGTATTATGGACGAAGCGGATGTATCTGTACCGGTCGATATCATCATACAGGATTTCATGGAACTGAATGACGGTATTTCGCCATATGAGCTGCAAATCGACAAGTCCTATAAATTCCCTCTATATAATGAATGAGTATCGAATGCCGATGGTCAAATGGTTGTCAAAAACTCCCCATGATTGATACAATAAGAATGTTATTTACATTTCTAAGCAATTGTATATATCGCTTTTGGATGCCGCGGCATCTTCCCATAGCACAAAGATGGGCAGGCCGCCGTTCGGAAAGTAAAAAGGAGAGAATTCACTTGAGTGAAATGACACACCGTTCAAATACTCGTCCTGTCAAAGTAGGCAACCTGACAATAGGCGGGAGTAATGAATTATTCATACAAAGCATGACCACCACGAAAACACATGATGTAGAAGCAACAGTCGCGGAAATCAAACGGCTGGAAGAAGCAGGATGCCAGGTAGTCCGCGTTGCTTGCCCGGATGAAAGGGCAGCCAGATCCATCGCTGCCATTAAAGCTCAAATCAATATACCGCTTGTTGTAGACATCCACTTTGATTATAAGCTTGCATTGATCGCTATAGAAGGCGGTGCCGACAAGATTCGGATCAATCCCGGCAATATCGGGCGCCGCGAAAAAGTGGAGGCGGTTGTCAACGCCGCCAAAGCAAAAGGGATTCCGATCCGTATCGGTGTGAACGCCGGTTCGCTCGAGAAGCGTATTCTCGATAAATATGGATATCCGACAGCTGACGGAATGGTTGAAAGTGCATTGCATCATATAAAGATTCTGGAAGATCTCGACTTCCATGACATCATCGTGTCCATGAAGGCATCCGATGTGAATCTTGCCATCGAAGCTTATGAGAAAGCAAGCAGAGCCTTTTCATATCCGCTGCATTTAGGGATAACGGAATCCGGTACACTATTCGCCGGAACAGTCAAAAGCGCAGCAGGTCTCGGTGCGATTCTCCATAAAGGAATCGGTAACACTTTACGTATTTCATTGAGTGCCGATCCGGTCGAAGAGGTGAAAGTGGCAAGGGAGCTGCTGAAATCATTCGGGCTTTCCTCCAATGCGGCCACATTGATTTCCTGTCCGACTTGCGGACGTATTGAAATCGACCTCATCAGCATCGCCAATGAAGTGGAAGAGTACATCAGTACCATTAAAGCGCCGATCAAAGTTGCGGTGCTGGGATGTGCGGTCAATGGTCCGGGAGAAGCAAGGGAAGCTGATATCGGTATTGCCGGGGCCAGGGGAGAAGGACTTCTGTTCCGTAAAGGGAAGATTGTCCGGAAAGTCCCCGAAGATATTATGGTCGATGAACTCAAGAAAGAAATCGATCAAATCGCAAAAGAATACTTCGAGAAGAAGGCTGAGGAAGACTTGGATCCTTCACTCACTTAAAAGCAAAGAGGCGGAGATGAACCCGCCTCTTTTTCTTTTATTCGATTCCCTGAAAAGGAGCACCTAGAGCAGGGATGTTCTCATCAGGAAACCGATGATCAGCGACAGCCCGCCGATTCCGATCGCCCAGGAACCAAGGGTGATTTCCCCATTTCTTAACGTATAGAAGCCAAGCAGTATGCCGGCCGCACCGATGAAGAAATGGGCGAAAAAGAGTGAAATGACAGCAAAGAGAAGGGAGATATAACCCACGCTTCTTGCTTTTAACAAAGCATCCTTTCTCCGTTGTTCACTCCTTGCCTGCCGTTCCCTGATTGAATAAGGGACCGAGAATTCAGTTGCGATTTCTTCTTGATATTCTTTTTTCTTATCAGCTTTATCCTGATATAATCTAGAATAGTCATTCATTAAGATCGCCTCACTTTCTCTGATTTCGACTCAGTTTAGTGTTTCTCAATCCTGTTTAAAGTATTTTCAAAAATTGCTCTCGGGTGATTGTCCTTACTTTATATATAGACCTAATCATTACTTCGAAACCACTTTTTATCATCCTGTTTTTATATGATGCGACCAAGGGAGCATTGCTGATTTATCCGGATTTATGGAAAGGAATGATAATAGTGAACAAACTAAAATTCGGCATCGACATCGATGGTACAGTCACAAGACCTGATTCATTGATTCCCTTCATTAATGAAAGTTTCCAGCTTTCGTTGACATTGCAGGATATCACCGCCTATGACCTGACACCTTTTGTCGGTGTGGAAGAAGAAATTTTCGCGGATTGGTTCCTTGAAAACGAAGCACATATTTATGAGCATTCTCCTCTTACAGATGGCGCTAAAGAAACCTTACACAAGTTTCTTCAGATCGGGGAACTCTTCTTTATCTCGGCAAGGAACACCCATTTATTGTCCGTCACCGAAAACTGGTTCAAACGGAATGAATTACACTATCACCATATAGAGTTGCTTGGCACCCATGATAAGATTTCCGCAGTCAAGAAATATCAACTTGATATTTTTTTCGAAGATAAGCATGATAACGCAGTCGATATCAATGAAGCTTGCGATATTCCTGTCATTCTGTTCGACACACCATACAATCAAGGGAGCATTCCCCGTAATGTCATCCGTGTCAACTCCTGGAGCGAGGCCGAGAGATGGGTTGCCCGAACGTTTCGGGTAAATCTATGAGCCTTGGGCTTATCGCAAAAAAATAACCCGCTCATCATGAGCGGGCATAATATCCTTATGCGTGACATTCCGGACAGCGTCCGTAAATTTCAAATTTATGGCCTGAGATGGCATAGTCCTTCAAGTCCTCCGACAGATTCCGCATAGGGCATGTCTCGATTTCTTTTGTCCTGCCGCAATCCATACAAATGAAGTGGTGATGGTGCTGTTTATGCGCACATGCAAAACGGAAATGTTTCTCTCCTGACAGCTCAGTCATTTCACAGATACCTAATTCCACAAACAAGGACAGATTCCTATAGATTGTATCAAAACTGAGTCCCGGATAGTTCGGTTTCATGTATTCAAGGACTTCCCTGGCAGTCAGATATTTATCATTATCGGCAAAGAGCAGAAGCATTTCCTCTCTTTTGCCTGTATATTTATATCCTTTGTCTTTCAATAGGCTCAATGCTTGACTTACCTTCATGAAAAATACACTCCCTTGCAAGATCAACTATACGTAACGATTCTTCAGTTTCCGATACATGATCGCAATCAGTAAGAAAAGGATGCTGATCATGACAATCGTGCCGCCCGGTGCCAAATCCAGATAAAAGGAGGAAATCAGACCGCCGATGACAGAGATTTCCCCGATTAGAATCGAGTAGAAAATCAGCTGTTTAAATCCATTGGCGAAACGCATGCTTGCGGCCACAGGCAATGTCATCAGGGCTGAAACAAGCAGCACTCCGACAATCCTCATGGAAGCCGCAATCACCAATGCCACCAATACAATGAATACAAAGTGGATGGATTTCGCCGGGATACCAGATGCCCTTGCATGGTCTTCATCGAAACTCAGAAGAAAGAGTTCCTTATACAGGATGATGACAGCGGCAATGACAATGATGGAAATGATCAGGATGAGCCACATATCACCCCTCGAAACAGCGCTGACACTGCCGAAAAGATAGCTGAACAGATCAGTATTGAAGCCATCGGCTAATGAAATGAATATGACGGTTATACCGATTCCTCCCGACAGAATGATCGGAATCGCCAAGTCCTGATAATGCTTGTATATATTACGCAGGCGCTCTATAAACAAGGAACCGATCACGGAGAAGGTCATGCCCATATATAATGGATTCAGACCTCCGAAGACGCTGAAGAATTTCTTTTCCAGGAATAGGCTGAACGCAATCCCTGCCAGTGTCACGTGACTTAATGCATCGGCAATCAATGATTGCCTCCTGACGACGACAAACACACCAAGTAAAGGTGCAATAACTCCTATAATAATGCCTGTGATGAAGGCATTTTGCAAAAATTGATATTCAAATAACCCAGAAATCATGGGAATCCTCCCGGTAAACAAATTAATTTTTACTTCACCATATTTTCACTGCCATAGAAACAAGATAACTCCACATCGCTCAATTGTTGATATTCATGGGAATTACCATGGAAATGAAGATGCTTGTTCAAGCAAGCGACATGTGTGACCTTGTCCGCCACAGCTTCCAAGTCATGGGTGACCAGCATGAGCGTAATGCCCAATTCCCGGTTCAAATGCTCCAATATTGTATAGAACTGCTTTTCATTTGCAGCGTCCACACCGACAGTCGGTTCATCCAATATCAATAAATCCGGCTCGCTGACGAGGGCCCTTGCGATGAATACCCTTTGCTGCTGTCCGCCGGAAAGCTCTCCGATGTTTCTATTCGCGAATGAAAGCATTCCTACCGATTGAAGCGCATCCCTGACTTTTTGTTTTTCTTTTTTTCCCGCAAAGCGGAAAAGACCGATTTTCTTTGTCAAGCCGCTCAATACCACTTCAAAGACGGTGGCAGGAAAGCCAGAGTTGAAAGAATTCGCTTTTTGAGAAACATAACCGATTCGGTCCCATGCTTTGAATTGGCTGATTTTTGTACCAAACAACTCGATACTGCCTGATTGTACCTTCAATAAACCGAGAAGAAGTTTCAGAAGGGTCGACTTACCGGATCCGTTCGGCCCGACCACTGCCAGAAATGCTCCTTTCGGTATGGAGAGGTTTATATGCTCCAAAACTGTCTCTTTTTCATAACGGTATGAGACATCTTTAACATTTATCATTATCTTATTTTCCAATAAAATCACCTATTTTAAGAATCATTACGATTTACTTTTTGTAGTATACTCCTTTTCTCTCTTTAAGTAAAGGATTGTCCACAGTTCACTTATCATCTGCTTCGACATATGTTAATCAGGAGGGGAGGGATGTTGTGAAATTCTTGGAAAGCATCATCAATATGAAACTGAACAGTATCCGGCCTGATGAATTATTGGGGATGGCCGGGCAATATGGTATCAAACTGACTTTTGAGGAAGCGCAAGCAGTCAGCATGGAACTCCGCGGAAAGAACTACAATTTGTTCATTCCTGACCAAAGAGAATATGTCGTCAACAGGATCGCCGGCATAATCGGATCAGAAAGGGCTTTGCAGATTGAGGGCTTATTCCTTTCCATGACGGGACGTTGAAAAGGCATGGAAATACCCCTCCCAAAACGGGAGGGGTATTCCTATTCAGCCATTAAGAATGGCTTCTTGCAGATCTTCCACAAACACCCCGTGCTTTAGCATTTCAATTTCATGCTTGTAAGGGGGTTTTTTGTTATTCTTGTCCGTTCCCACATATGGCGTTTCAAGAATTTTCGGTATGGATGAAAGCTGCGGGTGATGGACAATTTTATGCAATGCATCAAATCCGATATAGCCGAAACCGATATTTTCATGACGGTCTTTTTTCATTCCGCGCTCGTTTTTGCTGTCATTAATATGAAGGACCTTTAATCTGTCCAATCCGATGATTTTGTCGAAGTCATTCAGTACCCCGTCAAAATCCTCTTTTATATCATAGCCCGCATCATGTGTATGACAGGTATCGAAACAAACGGACAAACGTTCATTATAGGTGACACCATCGATGATCATCGCAAGTTCCTCAAAGCTTCTTCCACATTCGGTCCCTTTGCCGGCCATTGTCTCAAGGGCAATTTGGGCTCCTTCGTTCGATTGCAGGACTTCATTCAGGCCTTCAATGATCTTCTTGATGCCGGCTTCCGCACCTGCACCGACATGCGCACCTGGGTGGAGGACGATCTGCTTCGCCCCCAATGCTTCCGTACGTTCAATTTCGGAAGCCAAGAAGTCGACACCAAGCTGGAAAGTCTCCGGCTTGACGGTATTTGCGATGTTGATGATGTACGGCGCATGAACGACGATGTCCGACATGCCGTTTTCCTCCATATGCAGCTTGCCTGCTGTGATGTTCAGATCCTCAATAGGCTTCCTTCTCGTGTTCTGGGGAGCTCCCGTGTAGATCATGAATGTATTTGCACCATATGAAGCTGCTTCTTCACTTGCCGCCAGCAGCATTTTCTTTCCGCTCATGGAAACATGTGATCCGATTTTCAGCATTACAGTTCTCCCCTTATATTTTCGTTCATTTATTTTTTGCGGGCATTGATGCGGCGCTGGCGTTTATTGTGAGCATCCAGTTCCCATTGCTGCTTCTTCTTGTAGCCAGGCTTGATTTTATTCGGTTTCTTGACGATTTGTTTCGCCTTAAGATCAAGCTCTTCTTTTTGTTTTTTGCGCTTTTTCCGCTTATTGCGGTCGTCCGCATCCTGCCATTCCCCGTTGATGAGGTCTTTGTTTTGGAAAGTCACTCCAAGCTTCTCCAGCCTGTTTAATGCGTCCTCATCAGGAAGATCGTGAATGGTTGCGGCAATTCCGGAGTAACCCGCTCTCGCAGTCCTTCCTGATCGGTGGATATAGAAATCCAGATCTGTCGGCAGCTCGTAGTTGATGACATGGCTGACTCCTTCAATATCGATGCCTCGCGCAGCCAAATCGGTTGCGACGACATATTGGAATTCCAAATCATTGATTTGCTTCATCATCTTCCTGCGTTCACGAGGAGTAAGCCCCCCATGAAGCCTTCCGACCCGCAGACCCTTCTTGATTAATTCATCTGCCACATAATCAGCATTCTGCTTTGTGTTCGTAAAGATCAAAGCCAAATAAGGGTTGTACGATTTCAGCATATCGTGCAGAAGCTGCACTTTATTCCGATGGCGAAGCGGTACAAGGATATGGTCGATTTTCTGTGCTGTCGCCAGTTTTGGATCGACATGATAATAACGCGGATTCTCCATGTATTTCTTCAGGAATGGTTTCAACTTCTCCGGTATCGTCGCTGAGAATACGAGCATCTGCAGTTTCTCTGCCATGCGGGATGCCACGAAATCAACATCTTGGAGGAAGCCCATATCGAGCATCAGATCCGCTTCATCGACTACAAGTGTTTTGGCTGTATAAAGAACCAATGCATTGGCTTCTTTCAGGTCTTTGATTCGTCCCGGTGTACCGATGACGAGCTGCGGCTGATGTTTGAGCTTATCAATCATACGCTGTTTATCGGTACCGCCCATATACAGCTTCACTTGAAGCGGATTCTCTTCCGGGAAATGTTCGGCAATTTTCAACGCTTCATTATATATTTGACTTGCCAATTCCCGCGTAGGGGCAGTGATGACAGCCTGTACTTCCTTCTTCGATGCATCAAGGCGATTCATGATCGGCAGCAAGTAAGCATGTGTTTTCCCGGTTCCTGTCTGGGATTGTCCAATGATGCTCGTCCCGTTCAGTGTGGCTGGAATTACGCGTTCCTGTATATCCGTAGGTGCGGCAAATCCTCTTTCCTCAATGGCTTTCAATATATATGGATGAAAGTGAAATCTTTCAAATTGATTTGACATATAAGTGTACTCCTTAGGTATTATCCGTTTTTCTTCATTTCTTTTCTTGTCTTATCTTACCCTCTTTACCTTATTAACTCAACAATTCCTTTCGGATTATGAAAATTCTTTTTATTATGAATGTTTGATATTCCCGTTTTTGCCGCTTCCGCATATTTTATAAGAGATGAATGGATGACTATATAAATAATGAAGGAGGAGAAACAAATGATGAACAGATATAATTCCCCGCCAAGGCCGTACGGCTACTCTCCTGCCCCTCCTCCGATGCCCTTTTCCGAACCTTTCCGGCATACACAGCAGCCGTATCCTCCTTATCCGGCAACACCTGATCGGATGTCTCCCGTAAGAGGGCCTGCGAGAGGAGACATGAGACGGCAAGATATGGGAAGCCGTCAGGAAGGCAAATCGAAGCCGAATTTCCTTTCAAAGCTGAAAGGCAAAAACAAAAAAAGCGAAGAGGCCGTTCCAGCCTCCCTTTTTTCCCTACCGGCAGGCAGCTCGCGGAAAACAGCTTCGGCGGACACCTCGAGAACAGGCACCGGTTTTCTTCAGAACCTCACAAATCCAGCCGCGTTGTCCACAATGCTCGATAACACACAAAAGGTTCTTCAGGCTGCCGAATCCATCGGCCCCATGGTTCAGCAATACGGTCCAATGCTGAAGAGTATACCGTCTGTGTGGAAATTTTTCACAAAAGAAGAGGAGACACAGGCCGGATCGGTTTCTGACATACAGCCGCAGAACATCCATACCGCACCGGAAAAGAAGAACGATGTACAGCGCAAGCTCAGCCATATGCGTCCAAAAGCACCGATTCATCATCAGCAGACCGGCGCTGCCGAACAGGCCGCTCCAACTAAAGAGGGCTACAGGGCCGGGGAATCCAAACCTAGATTATTTGTTTAAACAGCCTGTTCGGAGTACAATTTACATCTTTGTAAAGTCGCATTTCCTTGTATATAATGAGATGTAGTATATTTGTGCTCTAAAAGGAGGGCTAACATGAATGTTATAAAAATATCTCCGCGAGGTTATTGCTACGGGGTCGTCGATGCTATGATCATCGCACGTAATGCCGCAATGGATAAAACCTTGCCCCGGCCTATCTATATATTGGGGATGCTTGTCCATAACAGTCATGTCACTGAAGCTTTTGAAGAGGATGGCATCATCACACTGGATGGAAAGAACCGTTCGGATATCATAAATAAAGTACAAAGCGGTACTGTCATTTTCACAGCTCATGGTGTTTCACCGGAAGTCAGGAAGATTGCCGAAGAAAAAGGACTGGTCACCATTGATGCGACATGCCCGGATGTGACCGTGACGCATGATTTGATCCGTGAAAAAAAAGCGGAAGGCTATCACATCATCTACATCGGAAAGAAGGGACATCCAGAACCTGAAGGAGCAGTTGGAGTTGCTCCGGATGTTGTCCATTTGGTTGAAAATCTCCAGGACATCGAAGAGCTGGATCTGCAGGATGAGAAAATCATCGTAACCAACCAAACAACGATGAGCCAATGGGATGTACAGGTACTGATGGAGCGTGTGCAAGAGAAGTTCCCACAGACAGAAATTCATAAAGAGATATGCAATGCGACCCAAACAAGACAAGAAGCGGTTGCCGAACAAGCAGGAGCGGCTGATCTATTGATTGTTGTCGGCGACCCGAGAAGCAATAACAGTAACCGGCTAGCTCAAGTTTCCGAAGAAATTGCCGGGACGACCGCTTATCGGATTGCAGATGTCTCGGAGATTGACTTGGAATGGCTGAAAAATGTAGAGACCGTCGCCGTCACAGCAGGGGCGTCCACTCCGACTCCCATCACCAGAGAAGTCATCACTTTCCTTGAACAATACGATGCCCAAGATCCATCCACCTGGAAGGCGGAAAGGAAAGTACCATTAAGCAAAATTCTGCCAAAGGTGCGAGTACCCAATAAATAATTGAAAGAACAACAAAAGGAAGCGGATATACACCGCTTCCTTTTTGCCATTTCACAAAAATGTGAAGGGATCTGTATGCTTCTCGGAAGGGAAAACAACGATATCCCACTTCTTCTCTTCCGCAGCGGCGGACAAAACTTCAGCCGTCCCTTTCTTCATCACTTTCTCCACATTATGCCCGGGATCGACGATATTCAAGCCGAGCATCATACTATCATGGGCCGTATGATAATACATATCTCCAGTGACATACACATCGGCTCCCTGATACTTCGCAGCCATAATATATTTGTTTCCATCGCCGCCAAGCACAGCGACTTTCTTCACTTTATCTTCCGGATTCCCCACATATCGGAGCCCTTTTACGTCAAAAGCTTCTTTAACGAATCGAGCAAAGCTTTCTAAGGTCATTTCCTTATCAAGCTCTCCGATTCTTCCGAGACCGAGTTCTTCCCCTTTTACCGCTAGATCATATATATCGTAAGCCGGCTCCTCGTATGGATGGGCTTTGAGCATCGCTTGAATCACTTTCTTTTCCTGATCTTCCGTGAATACTGTTTCAATTTTGACTTCCTGCACGTTCTCAAGTTTCCCTGTAGAACCGATATACGGGTTCGTTCCTTCTTCAGGCTTGAATGAGCCTGTCCCTTCCGAAGAGAAAGTACAATGGCTGTAATTCCCGATATGTCCCGCTCCCGCATTTCCCAAAGCAGTCCTCATCTTTTCTTCCGCTTCACGGGGCACAAAGACCGCGAGCTTCTTAAGCTTGACGACATGCGTCGGCACAAGTACTTTCGTGTTCTTCAGCTGAAGGGCCTCCGCTAGCCAATCATTCACTCCGCCCTTTGCCACGTCAAGATTAGTATGAGCCGCATATACAGCGATATCATGCTTGATCAGTTTCTCGATCAGCCGGCCGGCAGCTTGGTCGATGTCAATCTTCTGAAGCGGACGGTAAATGAGCGGATGATGTGCGATGATCAAATCCACCTTCTTTTCGATTGCTTCATCGACCACTTCATCCAGTACATCCAAGGCAATCATGACGGATGACACAGACTTATTCAACGTGCCTATCTGCAATCCCACCTTGTCTCCTTCCATCGCAAGCTTCTTCGGGGAGAATTGTTCAAAAGCTTGTATCACTTCAAAACCATTCGGTATTTTTTTCTTCATGAAAGTGCCTCCTCCACCCATTGTAAGCTGGTATGCAGCTGTTTCAATTTATCTTTTGCCGATTCAGTCTTTCCGCTCTCTTCCAGCCGATTGATAATTTGACGCCAATGTCTGCTTTCACTTTCCCATTTCTTTCTGAAGACATTGCTGCATTCTTTCATTAGGAAAGGTCCAAGCAGCAATTCTTTCTCCTTATTTTGTCCATACGGCAATTCCGGATCACCTGGTTTTGCCGTCAATACCTCATAAATCTTCCCGTCTTCCTCGAGAATCCTTTCATCCGTCAATTGCCATCCGTTCTCCAAAAGCCATACACGTATGTTGATGGCTTGAATATTTGGTTGAAGAATCAACGTATCCACTTTGCCTAATTTACTTTTGCCTTTTTCGAGTATCGTTGAAATCAATGTCCCTCCCATACCGGCGATGGTGATGCAGGTCGCTTCATCTTTTTGAAGCACCTCGAGCCCATCCCCTTTTCTTACATCGATATATGTTTCGAAGCCTTCGGACCGGACCTGGCGTTTCGCGGAAAGCCATGGACCTTCAACCACTTCTCCAGCTATCGCTTTCGTCACGATGCCCTTATGAACTGCATAACAAGGGAGATATGCGTGATCCGATCCGATATCAGCCAGAACACTGCCCTTTGGTATAAATGCCGCCACTGTATGTAATCGTTTCGATAATTGTTCACTATTCATGTTCGTCACCTATTTTCTTATCATTACTGTATCAGTATAAAGAAGTCGGGGCTATGTTTGCAACAGTAAGCTTTTTGCCGGTTATCCCCATAGGCTGGCATCCCTGACTACGGAGAGAACCTTCCGCAAGCAAAAAAGCGCCTTATGAAAAAGGTTCCCCTTTTCATAAAGCGCTTTTCATATCTTTTATAATCCAGCAAGCCATTTGGCCATTTCATCCAAGTTCTCTTCAGGCACAAGACCGCCCGGCATTCCGCCATCGGTTCCGTTCTGGATGATTTCCTTGATTTCATCCTCGGATAGTTTCTTTCCTACCCCTTTAAGTGCTGGTCCCATTCCGCCTTCATAGTTCTCTCCGTGACAGGAAATGCAAGTATATTCGGTATACATTTCTTCTGGAGACGAAACCACTACCTCTGTATCTTCCTCTTTTCCGCCATTCGCTTTCTCATCTGCGTCGCTCAACCCCTTCAATGACAGACCGAAAACAAGCACGATTCCGAATACCATGATCATAATGTAAGGACCTATCGGACTACGGTTCATTTTAAATACCCTCCCCTATGTACGTACGCATATGTCTTATATAATTACAAACAACTCCTATTTTACTTTAATTTGGATATTAGTAAAAGCCTTAAGCACCAATTTGTGGAATAATTTCGAAAAATAGACATATAAAACAGCTTATTCAAAAGAACGATTTCACAAAAAAGAACGTGACGATAATGAGGCCCAGTATACCTGCAGCCTTGAAATACAATTGTTCCGTCCATTTACCGATGATAATCCAGCCGGAGCAGTTGACCATAAGCGCCATATACAGAAATAAAATATCCGAACCCGACCATTTCCAAATTTCGGCTGTCCAGAGAAGGAAAATGATACAAGAAACCGCCATGGCAGCCGCAAAGGGAGCCTTTCTTTTTTTCCTGAATTTCACAATAACGCAGATGCCAAGTCCAAAAACAAAAAAGAGAATTTGCATTAATGGACTAATTTCTGTAAAATAATTTACAAATAAAGCACTTACAAAAAAGGGGCCGAGAAGCAGAAAAAAGGAAAGAGATCCTTTCTTTCTCTGTTCATTCTCCCGATCATGATCCGCATAAAATGCCAGCAGATAATCACAATATTGTTCCGGAAGCAAACGGGATTCCTTCCAGAAACGGATTTCATGTTCAATTATTTTCCTTTTTTGTTCTTCCATTCCGTCACACATCCTTGAGCATCTTACTGTTACAGACTATATCGGTTATTGTGCGATTACTTTAAAGGTACGAAGAATTACCAGGAAACAAAAAAACATCGTTCCCCATTGAAACGGAAAACGATGTATATGATCATTTATTCAAGGAAATCTTTCAAGCGTTTGCTTCTGCTCGGATGGCGTAGTTTCCGTAAAGCTTTCGCTTCAATCTGACGGATCCTTTCGCGAGTGACACCGAATACTTTCCCTACTTCTTCCAGAGTCCTTGTTCGGCCGTCATCAAGACCGAAACGCAGGCGCAATACATTCTCTTCACGGTCTGTCAATGTGTCAAGAACATCTTCGAGCTGCTCCTTCAGCAACTCGTAAGCGGCATGCTCGGACGGGGAAGTCGCATCCTGATCTTCGATGAAATCACCTAGATGGGAATCATCTTCTTCACCGATCGGTGTTTCCAAGGATACAGGCTCTTGTGCGATCTTAAGGATTTCACGAACTTTTTCCGGAGTCAGATCCATATCTTCCGCAATCTCTTCAGGCGACGGTTCACGGCCCAAATCCTGAAGCAGCTGACGCTGTACCCTGATCAATTTATTGATTGTCTCCACCATATGAACCGGGATACGGATCGTTCTCGCTTGGTCGGCAATTGCCCGGGTGATTGCTTGGCGGATCCACCATGTCGCATATGTGCTGAATTTGAACCCTTTACGATAATCGAATTTCTCTACTGCTTTGATCAATCCCATATTACCTTCCTGGATCAAATCGAGGAAAAGCATTCCGCGGCCGACATAGCGCTTAGCGATACTTACTACAAGTCGTAGATTCGCTTCGGCCAATCGGCGCTTTGCCTCTTCATCTCCTTGCTCAATACGTTCGGCAAGTGCGATTTCTTCTTCACCTGACAACAGATCCACACGTCCGATTTCTTTTAGATACATACGGACAGGATCATTGATTTTCACTCCAGGGGGAACACTCAAGTCATTCAGATCGAACTCTTCTTCTTTCGCAAGTTCTTTTATATTAGGGTCGCTCTCAGCGTCGTCCTCCGCCAGTACTTCCACCCCTTGTTCTCCCAGGAACTCGAAGTATTCATCCATGGCATCGGAATCCAATTCGAAAGTCGCAAGCTTTTCGCTGACTTCATCGTACGTAAGAACTCCACGTTTCTTCCCTTTTTCAAGTAATTGCTCTTTTACCTGTTCAATTGTTACTTCATTTTCTACATCTTTGGAACGAGCTGATTTTTCAGCCATGTGTTCCCCTCCTTCCAAGCTTTCAACACAGCATGTCAACTTGCATTTATTTTAATGAGTTTTCAACAACAAAATTTCGGAAGCGATCCTTGCGGCCTGAAGATAGTCGCCAGATCTCTCGGCTTCCGCTCTCTCCGCTTCTTTTTCTTTTATCTTTAACATTTTTTGTTGTTTCAACACCATGTTTACGTAATCTCTCAATTCCTGATCACTCGGTTCCGGAATGACGGACATCATTTGGATCTGCGTGACCACCTTCCGAAGCTGAGGATCCGGCAGATAGGATAAGAAAAGGGATATGTCGGGGACTTCCCTTTCTTCATAATACCCATACAGATAATGTACAACCGCTTGATGTTCGTCAATATTGAAAGTTGTGTCTCCCAGCAGATGCTTTATTTTATAAGCCGTTTCTTTGTCCTGCAGCATATGGGCGATTAGTCTGAGTTCAGCATTGATGTAAGCTGGTTTCAGCCTTTGTTCATACTGGAGCACAATTCCGCCGGCAGGCCCATTGCTGTCCCCTTTAGGGATATTTCCTTTTTTCTTTTCGGAGAAATACAGCTTTTGCTGCTGTTCCTTGAGCGCCTCAAGAGAAAGTGTGAATTCCGATGAGAGCTGGCGCAAATAATGCTCCCTTTCTACAGGGTTGGTTAATTTGCTGGTCTCCTTCAATATTTCCTCAATATAAGATATTCGGTCACCCTCGTTGTTCAGGTTCCTTCCTCTGCGCAGGTAACGCATTTTGAAGGCCAAATACGTATGGCTGTCCTGAATGACGTCCTTCATGAAACTTTCAGGTCCATACTTTTTAATATAATCGTCCGGATCCAGACCGTCCGGCATCAGTGCGATCTTCACTGCCATACCGGCTTCCTGGATCATCTCGGCAGACCGGTTGGCGGCATTCAACCCAGCTTTATCGGAGTCGTAACAGATCAGCACTTCAGAGCAATTTCTTTTCAGGGTACGGATATGATCATCCGTCAATGAAGTCCCCATGGTTGCGACTCCGTTATCCACTCCGGCCGCCGATGCTGATATCGTGTCCGCAAATCCCTCAAAAAGGACCGCCTGCCCTTTTTTACGAATGGCCTGGCGTGCTTGATGGAAATTGAAAAGTAATTCACTTTTGTTGAATATCGGTGTTTCAGGACTGTTCAGGTATTTAGGTTCATCATGACCGAGTGCTCTGCCTGAAAATGCAATGACATCCCCATGGTGATTTCGGATGGGGAACATAATTCGATTCCTGAAGCGGTCAAAGCTGTTCTTCCCGTCCTCTCGCTTCACCAGGATGCCGGCTTCTTCAAGGAGTGCTTCATCGAAACCTCTCTTCGAAAGGAATTTCAATACGAAATCCCATGAATCAAGGGAATACCCGATGGAGAACTTCTCAATCGATTGCTGTGTGAAACCTCGATCCAATAAATATTGAAGCGGTTTCTCACCTTCTTTTGTATTCACGAGCAAATGATGGTAAAATTTAGTTAAGAGATCATGTGCCTCCATCATTTTCCGGTGAGGCTCGGAGACTTTGCTGCCGGTTCCTTTTTCTAATTCCTTAGGGAAAGCAATCTCTAGAGGGATATTACCTCTTTCGGCAAGCTCCTTTGCAGCTTCCGTAAAAGAACATCCTTCTATATCCATTAAAAAAGTAAAAACATTCCCGCCTGCGCCACACCCAAAACAATGAAAAATCTGTTTGTCAGGTGATACGGAAAAGGAAGGAGTGTTCTCACCATGAAAGGGACAGAGTCCAAAATAATTGCGTCCTTGTTTCTTAAGCTGCACATACTCGTTGATCACATCAACGATATCCACAGCATTACGAATCGTATTCAATTGTTCTTCAGAAATCCTACTGGACATTGACTGCACCTTTTTTCTTTGGCTATGTTAAAGTCCTTTGCTGAACAATTATGTTCAAGCGACAGAAAGACGTTTTTTGCGACAAACATTATAATTCGCTATTGGTCTTCTATTTTCCTGCAAGATTCGACAAAATATTAGTAAGCTTTTCGAGGAAATTTCTTCGATCGTTTGAATTCAATGCTTTCGGTCCCTTTGAATAAACACCATTACGTCTATTCTTAGCGTTTTGGTGCCTCATCAGCAGAAGGGAATCGATTGTAGTATCACTGTAAATCATTCCTCTTGGCGAGATAACGGTTACCCCTCTCCCAAGAAGTGCGGCGGCTAAACCGATATCGCCCGTAACGGCTATATCCCCTTTTTTGGATGCATTCATCATATATAAGTCGGCAGCCTCCTTATCCCAATCAACATATACCCATTTACTTCGGGTATCCTGATGGGTTTTATTCTTTATTGAGGCGACAAATATGACATCCACATCAAAAGCCTTTGCACATGATATACATTCGTCTTTTACCGGACAAGCGTCCGCATCTACGAAGATAGAAGATTTAATCGTCATATTTTCTTATTTCTCCATTGTTCTTCATATTCCTTCTTTTAATTGAATTAGTTTCAAAAGACCTTAAAATTGTCGAAATATTTTTGGATTATAGCTTGACTTTCTTTCATTCACTAGTTTATTCTACTGCAGGCAAGTCTAAACCTATATATTTTTCTTTTTATCACAATTTTTCATTATAGATGATAAAATAGCAAAAATCCACCTATTTGACCCCAAAAATGACAGAATATCGGTTCTGAAAATCAGGTAATTGCAACCAGTCCTCTTCTATTTTAAAAAATAAAAAAGCACACGGGGTGCTTTTTTATTTTTTATTTCTTGAAATGGTGTTCATAATGGTATTGGCTGTCTCTTCAATTGCCTTGTCTGTTACATCAATAACAGGGCATTTCAGTCTATTGACGACACTTTCGAAGTAATCCAGCTCTTCCCTGATCCTTTCCAGATTGGCATAGATGGCATGGTCTCCCAAGCCGAGTGTTTTCAGCCTTTCTTTCCGGATATGGTTCAGTTTGGCAGGCGTGATCATGAGACCGATGCATTTCGCCGGGTCCACAAGGAATAATTCCTCAGGAGGTTCCACCTCCGGGACAAGCGGAACGTTCGCTACCTTGAAACGCTGATGCGCTAAATATTGGGAAAGCGGAGTCTTACATGTCCTTGACACACCGACCAATACGATATCAGCACGCAAAATTCCTCTCGGATCGCGGCCATCGTCATACTTGACAGCAAATTCTATTGCTTCCACCCGTTTGAAATAATCATCATCCAGTTTCCTGACCAAACCTGGTTCATACACCGGCTCCAGCTGCAATTTATCCTGGAGCATGTCCATCAACGGACCGATAATGTCGTATGTAAGGATTCCATTCTCCCTCGCTTGGCTGTTCAGATATTCTCTGTCATTCGGACGGACAAGCGTATAGGCGATCATTGCTTTGTTCATTTTGGCCAACGCAATGACAGCATCAATATCCTCCTTGTCTTCAATATATGGATATCTCTTGATGGAGATATTGGAATTGACGAATTGACTGACCGCGGCTTTGGTTACCAGCTCTGCGGTTTCACCCACAGAATCCGATACCACATATATTAGTGGTGAACCCATTGTTCTTCCTCCCCTTTTTTATTATTCCTCTGTTGCAAGTGCCACGAGAGCCTTGGTGATGTTGGTTTTTGTGATTCTTCCAACCACTTCGTAGCTGCCACCTTTATCTTTGACGACCGGGAGGGCATCGATTTGTTTCTCGATCAGCTTCTTCGCCACATCCACAATTAAATCATCTTTCCTGCAAAAGGCAATATTCGGCATCCTTGTCATAATTATATTCACCGGAATTGCTGTTAAATCCTGCTTTCCGATGCTGGCCCTCAATAAGTCTTTACGTGAAAGTACGCCAGAAAGCATCATCTCCTGGTTGACAACAAATAGTGTACCTACATCTTCAAGAAACATCGTACATATGGCATCATACACTGAAACACCGTCATTTACCACGACAGGAATCGACTGGTAATCTCTTACGTATAACTTGGATAAACTATCTGCAAGCATTTGTGTACCTGCTTTGCCGCTATAGAAGTATCCGACACGCGGTCTTGCTTCCAAATAACCTGACATTGTCAAAATCGCCAAATCCGGCCTTAATGTCGCTCTTGTTAAATGTAATCTTTCCGCAATCTGCTCTCCTGTGATAGGTCCATTTTCTTTTACTATTTGAAGGATTTGCTCTTGTCTTTTATTCAGTTCGATTGCATTCACCCCCTTATAACTTGTCGTTTATATTACTAGCTGTTGTAAATATTTGTTATTAATTTATCTGCTGTCGACAATACATACTGCCTTGATTATCATCATTTTATCAGGCATAAAACGATATTCACCAATTTATAGGTTATACTATATATAATTATTATATACTATTAAAGAGCGACAAAAAAGCAAGATATCCATGTGATATCTTACTTTTTTTGTTTGTTGTGCTTAAATGGACAAAATCTTGTTCGCAGCCGCAAAGGATGCAATGAATGAACTGATTTCCTTCATCAAGGACAGACGGTTTCTGCGCAGCTTCTCATCCTCTGCCATTACCATGGTATGATCAAAGAAAGCCTCGATCTCAGGCTTAAGAGCTGAAATGGTTTTGAACTGTTCCGCTTCATCCTCTTCCGCTTCAAATCGCGCTTTGACCGCAGTATAGGCTTCATACAATTTACGCTCATGATCATTCTCGAACAGCTGCGGATCTACACTCGGTTCCCCTTCAAGTTTGCCCGCGATGTTCATCACCCGGCTCAATGCCTCAATCGTTTCTTTGAATCCATCCTCTTTTCTTTCCTGTTCCAGAACTAGAGCACGCTTCACTACTGACGATACGTTTCCGATTCCATTATCTAATACAGCATCGATCAAGTCATAACGGACTTCTTTCTCTCCAAGTAAATGCTTCATTCTGGCCATGAAGAATGACAGGATATCCGTTTTGATTTCTTTTATTTCTTTTTTTGCGATACCTGCATCCGCAATTTGCTCCAATGACATATCAACTAATTGCTCAAGCGTGATTTCCCACGCTTTCCCAAGAAGGATCTGTACGATACCGCTTGCCTGCCTTCTGAGCGCATACGGATCTTGTGAACCTGTCGGAATGATTCCTATGCTGAAACAGCTTGCAATCGTATCCATCTTCTCCGCAACACTGACGAGCGCACCCGATTCATTGGACGGGATTCCGTCTTCCGCATGTCGAGGCATATAATGTTCGTTGACAGCGACTGCGACAGCTTCCGCTTCCCCTAGCATACGTGCATATCTTTCACCCATATAACCTTGAAGCTCAGGGAATTCGTAAACCATACTGGTCACCAAATCGAATTTTGAGATTTCTGCTGCCCTCTCGGCATAACGCTTCGTCTCTTCGTCTACATTCAAAGCCTGCGCCAAGTTGTTCGTCAATCCGCGGACACGCGCCACTTTTTCGGCAAGGGTGCCAATCTCCTCATGATACACGATGGTCTCTAGCTTCTTCAGACATGAGTCGATAGATTTTGTTTGGTCTTCTTTATAGAAAAATGCAGCATCAGCAAGACGGGCACGCAATACTTTTTCGTTTCCTCTTGCCACTGTTTCAATTCCATTACTGTCCCCATTCCGCACTGTCACAAAATATGGAAGCAGTTTACCGGATATGTCTTTCACAGGGAAATATCTTTGATGTTCCTTCATAGAAGTAATAAGGACACGGTCAGGCAGTTCAAGGAATTCTTCTTCAAACTTACCGTAAAGTGCCGTCGGATATTCCACAAGATTATTTACTTCTTCAAGCAGCTCTTCGTCCACCGGGATACTCCAGCCGTTCTTCTCTTCCAATTGCTTCAATTGGTTTCGGATCATATTTTTCCTCTTGACGGCATCCGTGATGACATATTCTTTTTCCAATTGCTCTTCGTATGATGCAGCTTCTTGGATTTCCACCATTTCTCCTAAGAATCGATGCCCGATGGAAGTTCTGCCAGTTTCCACATCCGTGATAGAGAAAGGAATAATATCCTGGCCGAATAAAACAGCAAGCCATTTGATCGGTCTGGCGAAACGGAGATCTTGATTTCCCCAGCGCATATTTTTCGGGAAGGTCAATGAAAGGATGATATCCTTCAGTTCAGGAAGAAGCTCTTTCACCGGCTGACCTTTCGTAAACTTCTGCACATGAACGTATTCCACTCCTTTGATTTCCTTGAAGTAGATATCGTCTGTGGTCAATCCTTGCCCCCTTGCGAATCCTTCAGCGGCTCTGGACCAATTTCCTTCCGCATCCATTGCGATTTTCTTAGCCGGCCCTTTCGCTTCTTCTTGTTTATCTTCTTGCATCTCATTGACATCTTTCACAATTACAGCTAAACGGCGGGGTGTCGAATGTTTTTCGATGGAAGAATAGGCAATTTGTTTCTCCTCTAGCCAAGACTGCACTTTAGCGGCAAGTTGATCGATGGATGCCGTCACAAATCGGGCCGGCAGCTCTTCCAGTCCGATTTCCAATAAAAGATCTTGTTTACTCATGAGTGCTTTCCCCTTTCTGCTTCAGGATCGGGAAACCTAATTTCTCCCGTTCCTCATAAAATGTCTTTGCCACTTTTCTCGCAAGATTACGGCATCGTCCGATGTAACCCGTACGCTCCGTAACAGAAATGGCACCTTTCGCGTCCAATAGGTTGAAAGTATGGGAGCATTTAAGGACGTAATCATAGGCAGGGTGGACAAGACCTTCATCCATCTGGGCATGCGCTTCTTTCTCATACATATTGAACAAATTGAAGAGCATTTCCGTATTGCTCGTCTGGAAGGTATATTTGGAATGCTCAAATTCCGGCTGCCCAAAAATATCACGTATAGTGAAACCTTCTGTCCATTCCAAATCGAAGACATTCTCTTTATCCTGGATATAAGAAGCGAGTCTCTCGATTCCGTAAGTGATTTCCACGGATACAGGCTTACACTCAAGGCCTCCTACTTGCTGGAAGTATGTGAATTGAGTGATTTCCATTCCATCCAGCCAAACTTCCCAACCAAGTCCGGCACAGCCTAATGATGGATTCTCCCAGTTATCTTCCACAAAACGGATATCATGTTGAAGAGGATCGATCCCCAGCTTCTTCAAGGACTCCAGATACAGCTCTTGGATATTGTCCGGCGACGGCTTCATGATCACCTGGAATTGGTGATGCTGATAAAGTCTATTCGGGTTTTCACCATAGCGTCCGTCTGCAGGCCGTCTGGAAGGTTCCACATAAGCGACATTCCACGGCTCAGGACCGATTGCACGGAGGAATGTATACGGGCTCATAGTCCCGGCTCCTTTTTCCGTATCGTATGCATTCATTAAAATACAGCCTTGTTCAGACCAATGTTTCTGCAAGGTCAAGATCATGTTTTGAATATTCATATTACACCTCCGAATGATTGTCATGCATCGGGTTCAAGAACACAAAAAAAACTCTCGTCCCTATGCACTGGCATAGGGACGAGAGTTACCCGCGGTTCCACCCTAATTGCCGCCGATCGCCTCGACAGCCTCTTTCAATAAAAAATTGCTCCGGAATGCCTTTCCCTGAATATTTACTGCCCGGCTCGCACCAATCCCAGGCTCGCTATAGCAAAGTGACTCAGCTACTCATTTCCTTCATCGCAATATCAACATACATGATTTTATGTGATTATCATTTTATACAACCGGGCCGTCCCTTGTCAATACTTGATTGATGACCTGATGATAATTAAGATCATTGAAACTCATCCAGCTTCTTCATCTGCTCGATGAATTTCTTCGATTTGAGGTATAGACCCGAATACTCCTCAAGATAGGTGTCGATGATCCTGTTCAATTCATGTATCGTTTCCTTCTTCAGAGATACATTCCCGAGTCTTGACAGATCGATGTAGTAAAATACCCGCAATAATTTAATGATCTGCGGCTTCATTGGAAGACTGTAAGGATCTTTGCTGCTGCAGCGATGGCAAAGGAAGCCTCCGGCCTTGATTGAGAAGGTGAAGGCCCCTTCCGTTTCCCCGCATTCCGCACAACGATCCAGTACAGGGGGAATCCCCAGAACTTCGAGCATTTTCATCTCAAAGATGATTTTGATCACTTCAGGATCATAACCTTCATCAATTGCATTCAATGTCTGATACAATAATTCAAATATATATGGGTTCGGCTTTCTGTCATCCGTAGCCTTATCAAGCAGCTCGATGCAGTACGAGGCGTAAGCCGTACTTTCTATATTTTCCCTGATATGCCGAAACGATGATACCGCTTCCCCTTGAGAAAGGCTGCCAAGACCTGATGATTTTTGTATCACAAAATATCCATAGTAGAATAATTGCGTGACCGCGGAAAAGCGGCTGTTCGGCTTGCTGGCTCCACGAGCCATCACACCGATTTTGCCCCATTCACGCGTATAGAGAGTAATGACTTTATTGTTTTCTCCATAGTCGGTCCGGCGAATGACTATGCCCTCACATTTTTGAATCAAGCCGCTTCACCTCAAGGAAGGGCAAGATATCATCATGAAATCGGAAAGTTCATATCTGCTAGCAAATCGTCGCTTTGTTCTTCAACTGGATCCATATTTTCCAACTGAATCTCTTTGAACAGGAGATACATATCGATACTGCCTGTTTCCTTAAAAACGTTCCAGGTAAAATCCAACATACATAATCCCACCTTTATTGTTTTACACTAGCTTTTGAAATTCGACCATAATGTTATCTTGACCTTCCGGTTTATTTTCATGTAAATAAAGATTTGCCAATCTTTCCAGACAACCATCCGCCGCATATGTCCGGCTGTTTTGAACATCTTTACTATTTCTGAATACTACCCAGCCTTAGAGCTCAGAAGCCTGGTTAAGACACAGCACCCATCTCAATAATCTTCATTATTGAAGCCGTAATCCTTCAGAACAGATGCTTTATTTCTCCAGTCTTTTTGTACCTTCACCCATAATTCCAGGAATACTTTGGAGCCAAGCAGCAGTTCGATATCTTTCCTTGCCCTTTGGCCGATTTCCTTCATCATGCTTCCCTGCTTGCCGATTACGATTCCTTTTTGGGAGCTTCTTTCGACGATGATGGTCGCCATCACATGAATGGTCTCTTTATTTTCTTGTTTCTTGATGGAATCAATGACCACCGCAATGGAATGCGGCACTTCTTCACGCGTCAAATGCAGTGCTTTTTCCCTGATTAATTCCGAAATGATGAATCTCTCAGGGTGGTCTGTAACTTGATCAGAAGGATAATATTGAGGACCTTCAGGCAGTTCTTCTTTGATTCTGCCGAGTAAAGTCTCTACATTATTCCCTTCCAGGGCCGAAATTGGGATAATTGCATCAAATGCCATCTTTTCCTTGTAATTGTCGATCAACGGCAGGAGATTGTCCGGATGCACCTCATCGATTTTATTGATGACCAAGAAGACAGGCGTGTCTACATTCCTGAGTTTCTCGATGATGAACTCATCTCCGCGTCCATATCCTTCCACGGCATTCACCATGAACAAGATGACGTCGACTTCCCTTAGAGTGTTGCTGGCGACTTTCATCATGAAGTCACCAAGCTTATGCTTCGGTTTATGAATTCCCGGTGTATCGATGAATATCATCTGAGAATCATTTCCGGTCAGCACACCCTGTACTTTATTTCTTGTCGTCTGCGGCTTATCGCTCATGATGGCGATCTTTTGTCCGATTACCCTGTTCAGGAATGTCGATTTTCCGACATTCGGTCTCCCGATAATGGAGATAAATCCTGATTTAAATACATTGTTTTCATCATTTTTATTGCTATTCATCTTATTCCTCCGGTGTTAGTGTAAATGCTCCTGGCAATAACTGTTCCACTGTCATTTCTTCAACAGCACCGTTCAGGTTCGTCAGATAAACAGGCATGTCTTTCGGGCATAGCTCCGAAATGACTTGACGGCACGCTCCGCATGGAGAACAAGGACCTTTCGTATCCGCTGTCACTGCCATGGCAGCGAAACTCTTTTCCCCATCCGAGTATGCTTTGAATAAAGCCGTCCGTTCCGCACAGTTGCATAGGCTGTATGCCGCATTCTCTATATTGCATCCATGATATAATTTACCATCCGTAGTGAGAAGGGCTGCCCCCACCTGGAATTTAGAATAAGGCGTATAAGCTTTCTCACGCGCGATTTTTGCTTCTTCAATCAATTGTTTAATTTCCATTTCCAGCTTCCTTTCAGAATGTAATACATCTATTTAACAACAATTCGGCTTGTCCATGCAGTCGGTTGAAGATGTAATGCAGTAGTTATCACAAGCCTGACCATAAACGGCGGCTTTGTCCTAAGTATAAAACGACATTCAATAAACTGCAAACCGGCATAGCCGATAAAATAAGGAAGCAGCCCTGAGAACAGGAATGCTTCCTTTATAAAGAATGCAGCAGGCTGATGATCTTCGGAAGAAAAATGACCAAGCCTGCCGCCACGGAGTATAGGGCATATACAAGCACAGCTCCCGCAGCCAGGTCCTTCGCCTGCCTCGCCAGTTCATGGTATTGGTCCGTCACTAGGTCCACCGTCTTTTCGATCGCGGTATTGATCATTTCTAAAGCGATGACTCCGCCGACGCAAGTAAATACAAAGAGCCATTCCGTCCAAGAAATCGAGAAGATGACACCGAAGATGGTCACCAATACAGCAGCCGTATAATGGATTTTCATATTCCTCTCACGGGCGGAAATTCTAAGACCGTTCAAGGCAAACCGAAGGCTCCGTACAAAGGGAATCTTCTTCCTATTGTCTTGAAAGCCCATATTGCTCCAATATTTCTCTCTGCTTGCCGAACATGATGACTTCATCTTCTTTTTCGATATGGTCATAACCCAGCAGATGCAGGAAGCCATGGAGAGCCAGGAATCCCAATTCTCTCCTGAAGCTATGTCCATACTCTTCAGCTTGCTCTGAGGTTCGTTCCACAGAAATGATGATATCACCGAGAACCCTCGGCAGATCACCGCCAATGATTTCGATTTCATCTTCCCCCATCTCTTCAAGAGCGAAAGAGATGACATCCGTCGGAGTATCTTTCCCGCGGTATTCTTTATTAATGGCACGGATGGCTTCATTATCGACGAATGTCACAGACAATTCGCAAGACTCTTTAATTCCTTCTTTCTCCCCTGCAAAATTCAACAAAGTCTCAATCAGATTGATGTCCTCTTGGTTGATTTTATCGGTTTCATCCATGAAATCAATGGATATCATATCGTCACACCTTCTTATTTTCAATATTGCTTTCCGGATATTCAATTCTTGAATGGAAAATTCCATTCAATGTTTGACATAGTGTTTTTTCGACGATTTCCAGTTCTTTAAACGTAATATCGCACTCAGAGAATTGATTATCATTAATTCTTTCTCGTATGATCGCTTTCACAAGCGATTCTATTTTTTCTTTTGTAGGGTGGCTCATGGAGCGGACAGCCGCTTCCACACTATCGGCAATACCGATGACAGCGTTCTCCTTCGTCCTTGCTTTCGGACCAGGATATCGATATTCATCCTCCGTCACGTCAAGCCCCGCTTCTTTCGCCTTATGATAAAAGTATTTCAGCAAGGTCGTCCCATGATGCTGCTCAGCGATTTCGATGATTTCCTTCGGCATCTTATTCTTCCTTAATATATTTACCCCGTCCGAAACATGCGCAATGATGATATCTTTACTCGTAGCCGGCGGCAGGCGATCATGCGGGTTATCGATGTTCATCTGATTTTCAATAAAAAACTGCGGACGTTTCGTTTTGCCGAGATCGTGGTAATAGCAGCCGACCCTGGCCAGTAATCCATTCGCACCGATCGCTTCACATGCCGCCTCCGCCAAATTGGCGACCATCACGCTGTGATGATAGGTGCCTGGAGCATCCGTCAAAATCTTCCTCAATAAAGGATGATTCGGATTGGAAAGCTCCAATAATTTAAATGGAGACAAAATACCGAATCCTGTTTCAAACAGCGGCATCAAGCCGATCGTCAACACGGATGAGGTAAGGGCAGAAGTAAAAGCCGCCAGGATATACAAGAAATAGTCAGCCCTTGTCAGCTGGATATCCTGTATATACATCAAAGCCAAAATCGTTATGACATGGATGAATGACAGAAGCAGCCCCGTCTGCAGAAGGTTGGATTTGAACCTATCCGTCGATAGCAGCAGCACTGCCGATAATCCGCTGATCAAGTAAAATAAAGCGATCGTCAGATTAAAATTGGAAGCGATGCTTTCATTGAAAATGATCGCTCCGAAAATACAGATGATAATGGTGAAAATAACCGCAAACCTGTCGCTCAGCAGTGTTTTGAGAAGCATCGCCCCCATGGCTGCCGGTACAAAGAAGCTCAAGTCGAGCTGTTCCGTATTTGATATCAGGCTGATTGCTTTCATAAATGTGACACTGATCAGGAAGACGATGCTGAATATAAGAATATGATTATTCTTTTGATCAAACGTTCCTTCAAATACCCGGTAATAGTAAAACATAAAACCAAAAATCAATAATATCAACAATCCGAGACCAATGAATGGATAAGGGGAATTCTCGGTTTCGAGCAATCCCGCAAGTTTCAGATTATTATACACTTCCTGATCGACAAGCTCCCCTTTCTCGACCAGAATCTGCCCTTGAAGAATCATGACAGGCTCGACGCTGTCCTTCGCCTTCTCCTGCTGCTCGACCGTCTTCGACTTATCAAAGAAATAGTTGGCCGTGACTCCATAACGGCCAAGTTCTACCGCCGCTGCTTTCAGATCGGAGTTGAGGGGGGCATTCACCAATTCTTTCTCCACTTGATCACGTGCCTCTTCCACTTCATCATTCAGTATTCTGTTGTTCATGATCTTATTGACTGCCGTGATTGTACTGTCTTCGGCGATGGATAGTTCGGATTCACTTGCCGTGACCAATTCACGGTACGTTTTTTCGGAGAGGTTTTTATTGACGTCATCCGTAAGTTTCTGCTTCATGGCTGCCACTAATTCAAGCAGCGCAGCATCCTGGTTTTTGCTCCCGTCACCGTCATCCTTCTCCTCACCATTTTCTGCAGCTGCTTTTTCTTTCTGTACCTCTGCAGCGCTGGCAAAAATATTCGAGAGCAGATCGACCCTGTTCTTGGCATATTCCTGTTTTAGTACGTACACATCAGCAACCTGTTTGACGGCTTCTTCCTGTTCTTGCTCCGTCTTTACTGTATCTTCCACTGTTTTCGGTGAACGAATCGTTTCTTCCGATACTTCAAGGAGCTGAACATCAATTTTTTCCGGTTTCACATTGGAAACCAGCATTGCATAAGACAGAGCCGCAAGCAGGCCAAAGAGCAAAATTTGGAAGAAAGGATTTTGCAGTAGTTTCTTCGCTTTCTTCATATATGAGCTGAATTCCATAATAGGCGTCCTCCATACTGCTTTATTGGGGATTTCTGGCCTTCTTTGTTCACTATGTATTCCTGCTCCCCTTTACCTATCACAATTATGACAAATAAAGAGCAGAATTACTATGTTATCTTTTTGTCACATTGAATGTCAATGTATACATACAACATACACCCAATCAACATGCCATCATCATCCCAGATAGAAAGAAAACCGCTCCGCTGCGAGTCAAGCAGGAAACGGCTTTCTGTTCATGCATTATGTTTTTCGTAGGCGGATACGATTCTGCCGACGAGGGGATGCCTGACAACGTCACTGGCATCGAATGTCAGGAACTTGATTCCTTCAATGTCCTTCAGAATCTCGACTGCGGCGACCAGGCCTGACTTTGCTTTCCTCGGCAAATCGATTTGTGAACGGTCCCCTGTAACAATCATTTTCGAACCAAAACCAAGACGTGTCAAGAACATCTTCATCTGCGCTTCTGTCGTATTCTGCGCTTCATCCAGAATGACGAATGCATCATCCAGTGTCCTTCCCCTCATATAAGCGAGCGGAGCGACTTCGATGATGCCCCTGTCTATGAGCCTTTGCGTATGCTCGCTTCCAAGCACATCATACAGGGCATCATATAAAGGTCTTAAATATGGGTCCACTTTTTCCTTCAGATCCCCCGGAAGGAAGCCCAGACTTTCGCCTGCTTCCACAGCAGGTCTCGTGAGGACGATTTTATTGATTTTGCCGCTCTTGAGGGCGGACACAGCCATGACGACAGCCAAATATGTTTTCCCTGTTCCGGCTGGGCCGATTCCGAAAACGATATCATTTTTTCTGATGGCTTGGATATATTCTTTCTGGCCGAGCGTTTTGACTCTGATCGGCTTTCCCTTTACGGTTTTGCTGATTTCCTCTTCGTATACTTCCCCGAAATATTCAAGCGTCCCTTTCTTTTTCAGGGAAATGGCATAGGCCACATCTCTGCTGCTGATTTTAATGCCTTTCCTGATCACAGATAACAGCGCCTTGATTATTTCGAAAGCACTTTCAACTTGTTCGGCATTTCCGCCGATCCTTATGGCTTCCCCGCGAGTGATCACTGACACTTCAAGATCATCTTCGAGAATCTTCAAATGGCTGTCTGCTGAACCAAGCAGAGCCATTGCCTCATTTGGGTCTTCCAGCTGTATATCCAGCATCTTATGTTCAACTGTCATTACTCAGTCTCCTTGGATTATCGGTTGTTCTATCGCAATATTCTCTATTACTTGATAATGAATGGATAATACAACTTTACCATTCTCCAAACTTTCATGCAAAATTTTTTGTCCAATTACTTCGCTGCCCTTCGGCACCAATTTCTTGAGGTCATTCCTTGATACTTCTTCCCCTTTTTTAAATGCTTCTTGTTTTGAATATTCCCTGATAACGGTTTCTTTATCACGATATGTTACGTATTCATATGTAACCGGCAGTTTCCATCCAAGAAAATATAACGGCTTTATCGTACGGTCTTCAGCCGCTTCCTTATAATCCACTTTCCCGAATCCCCAAATCGGCAGATTGAAACCGGCCGCTTGAAGATGATGCTTCACTTTCTCTTTGCCCGACAAGACATCGAAAGTCGATTTCAGAGGGATCTTAACCTCGGATTTATACCAAACCTCTCCCAGGACTTCTCCCTTGGCGGGAATCAGCACCGCTTTCTCTCCGTTGCTTATATTGCCGGATACCAATATTTGACCTTTTTGGACATAATCATTCTTCTCGACCACCGCTTTCCCCTTCTCGACGAATACTCGTTTGATGACGGCTTTCTTACCCGCAACCAGATGCTGGCGTTTTATCGCATTCGGCCGCTTAGGCTCTTTTTTCTCAACCACTTGTAAATGGTAGGTTGTCCCCTTCAATTCTACACCGACCCATGTTAATGCCTCAATCCGGTCTGTCAATTCCCGCTGGATATCATCGGAACCCTTTATGAAGATTTGGAATTTCCCTATTTCAACTCCCTGCCTCTTCAGCTCTTTCCTGATTTTATATTCCATTTCGGGATTTGCTCCTGTCACTTCAATATTCCATACCACATTGGAGAGCAGCAGCAAGCAAACCAAAAATAAGAAAAAACCTGCTAGGAAGCCGGCATTCCCAAGTAATCTTTTGAAGAGGAACGGCAGCCCATTCCGTTTGCTGAAATGGATTTTGCACGAATGTTTCCTGAGGATGGTCCGCAGCTTGGCAATATCCCCGAGTGAAATATAGAAAGCCAGCTGCTCTTCATTGATTCTCCTTACATTCCAGATGTAGATGTTTCTCCTCACAAGTTCGTTCACGAACGTTTCCACCTGCTCACCTGATGCCCTTACTTCCACGTTGCCTGTATAGAAGGTTGTCCATTGATTTTTCACGGCAGTCTTCTCTCCCTTTCCAGCCGGGCCGGCTTTATTGAGTAAAAGAAACTTGATGGATGACTCCTTCAAGCAATATTTCTTCCGGCAGGATGGCCTTTATGACCAGATTTTCTCCTTTGATGGCCAATTGTCCCTGAGATAAAGATAGGCGTATTTCCACATCCGAAAAAGCGAGCAACCCCCTATGGTTCTCAATATAAATGTGAAGTTGGCCGATCATCGTTATTCTGGGGAGATCCATCATGACATCCTTTGGAAGGTCGACTGAATTCATGAGGACCTGTTTCACTTTCTGACTCCACTTATTCGCCATCGAAAAGAACCCCCTTTCCTCTCAAATGTATGAGTGAAAAGGGGGTTCTAGCACATATTTATTTAATTAACCTCTGAATCCTCGCCTCTTTCGTTTCGACCTTGGGGGACTCAGTACTTCAGACATGATCAACCCGTTCACAAGGGGATTCTTACTGAAAGCAGGGATCTCCTTTTTGGTCTTAGGCGCTGTATCGACCGGAAGGTGGATGGAATCCATCCTCCGCTCTGCCGCTTCAGCCTGATGTCTCAACAGCTCATGTTCTTTCTCATACTCCGCAAGGGCGTCCGGGATATCCTGCACCTTCTTCGCCGTTTCATCGGCAGTCCGTCCTGTATCCCCCATCCACCTTTCCGCTTTCCCTTTCGCTTCTTCCGCGCTCTGTTCCAGCTTTCTCTGATAATCCTGTAAAGTACGGGTCACAGTCGGGCGATTGACGGGGGCCGGGGAATTCCCGGTGTTCTCTTGCTTCAGCTTGCCTAAGAAAGAATAAATGGCACCGAAGACAATGGCAAGGATGAATATGTTTTCGAACAGGAAGGCAATGATTCCTGAAATGACTTCAACCATCAGGAGCAATCCTCCTTTTCGGCTTTAATAAGCCGCTTCTAATCTCAGATAACCTGCTTCGGCCGGAAGCAGACATCATTTCTTATCCTCGTCTGACATTTTGCCGATGGAATCTCTCATTTCCGTGTCGGCAGTCAAGTTCTGAATGTTCATATAATCCATCACACCCATATTGCCGTCTTTCAAAGCGACAGCCATCGCAAGAGGTACTTCCGCTTCCGCTTCCACTACCTTCGCCCGCATCTCTTCGACTTTCGCCTTCATTTCCTGCTCTTGGGCAACAGCCATGGCGCGTCGTTCTTCCGCCTTCGCCTGTGCGATCTTCTTATCGGCTTCCGCTTGGTCGGTCTGCAGCATAGCTCCGATATTTTTACCGATATCCACATCCGCGATATCAATCGACAGAATCTCGAAGGCAGTTCCTGAATCCAGACCTTTCGCCAATACGGTCCTGGAAATCATATCCGGATTCTCAAGCACTTTCTTATGACTTGCTGAAGAACCGATTGTGGATACAATCCCTTCCCCGACACGGGCAACGATTGTTTCTTCACCGGCACCGCCGACAAGTCTCTCAATGTTGGCACGCACAGTGATACGTGCTTTCGCTTTCACTTCAATCCCATCCATCGCAACACCGGAAATAAACGGTGTTTCAATCACTTTAGGATTAACACTCATTTGAACGGCTTCAAGTACGTCACGGCCGGCAAGATCGATTGCCGCTGTCCTTTCGAAGCTTAATTCAATATTGGCACGCTGTGCAGCGATCAAAGCATTCACCACACGGTCCACGTTACCGCCGGCAAGATAATGACTTTCCAGTTGGTTCGTGGTAACATCAAGACCCGCTTTATGGGCTTTGATCAAAGGATTCACCACACGGCTCGGAATGACTCGGCGAAGCCTCATTCCGACAAGTGTGAAGATGCTGATCCGGACTCCTGCCGCTAATGCGGAAATCCACAGCATCACAGGTACGAATGTGAAGAAGATGGACAGAACCACAATCCCCACAAAAATTGCAACTAAAAGCATGATAGTATTTGAATCCATTAACGTACTCACCCTTCCTCTTTACTTTTGGTTTCTCTAACTACAATTCTTGAACCTTCCGTTTTGACAACCTGTATCGGGCTTCCTTGGTCAATGAAACTTCCTTCGGTCACCACATCCAGTCTCTCATCAGCAATGATGGCAATTCCTGAAGGACGGAGGGCAGTCTGCGCTATACCTGTCTGACCAATCAGATCAAGACGATTCACATTGGATACATAGCCGCTTTCACTATTTGTCGAATCCGTTAATATCATTCTTTTCAAGAATTTCATTTGTTTTCCAAACACCTTTACCATTAATATTGATACTGCTAAAGAAACACCGACAGCGATCAGAAGTGATACAGCCATTTGGGTATTATTCTCCCCGGCCATGAAGAGACTCCCGATGACTGATGCTACACCGATGGCTCCGACTATCCCTCCAGGGAGGAATATCTCCAAGATAATCAGGCCGATTCCCAGCATGAACAGGATGAGTGTTTCATATCCGGCCAGACCGGCGACCATATGCCCGAAGAAAAACAGCCCAAGAGCGGTAAACCCAAGTAAACCAGGCCATCCGAACCCAGGTGAGAAGAGTTCGATTACCAGTCCGAGCAGACCGATCGTAAGCAGGATCGGGATGATGACAGGATTAGTCACAAAACGAGCAATCTTCTCGGAGATCGTCTCATCAAGCTGGCGGACATCTGCTCCTTCAAACCCCAGCTTCTGCAATAAGTCCGCCTGGTCACTGACCGTCCCTTCACTGTATCCGACCCTAAGGGCCTGCTCCTCGTCCAGCGTAAGAAGCTTCCCTTCCCCCGCGCCATAATCGGCCAAGTCGTTATCCGTATCCGCCATCGCAAGCGCGAAGCGGGGATCTCTGCCGTTCTGTTCCGCCGCATTTCTCATTGCCGTGTTCCAGTATGACTGTGTTTTCTTATCAGCAGCATTGCCTTCTCCGTCAATGACGGCCGCAGAACCCATCTTCGAATTCGGGGACATATAAATCTCATCGGTATTCAGTGCGATGAAAGCTCCTGCCGATATGGCCTCATCATCCACCCAGGCAACCGTCTTCAACTTCGTTTTCAGGAATAGATCTGCTATGTCTGCCGCTGCATCCACACGCCCTCCCAAAGTATCAATCCGGAAGATGACGGTGGAAGCACCTTCTTCCTCAGCGGTGTTGATGGCCCGCTTCAAAAAAGAAAACAGCCCCTTTTCGACAGTATCTTCTACCGGCACGATGTATACTTTCTCCTTGTCAGCCGAAGCAGGGACTGAAAACAGGGACGTTATGGATAAAATGAAAATGAACAGAAAGGAAATCCAGCTGCGCATCCAATTCCTCCTTTCAGGAAAACCGATATCCTTATATACGATTATATTTCATTTAGGTTTCAAAATTATAGATTTACAGAAAATTCTTTTTTGAAATTCCCGCAAATTCAAAAACCACAAGCATCAGCTTGTGGTTTTCAAACGAGTTTAAGATAGATGTTGTTGTACTAATCTATTAACAAGAGCGCCATCCGCTTTACCTTTCAGCTTAGGCATGAGCGCTCCCATGACTTTACCCATATCAGCTTTCGATGAAGCTCCGACGTTTTGGATTGTTTCCTTAACGATCGAAGCCACTTCTTCTTCCGTAAGTTGCTGAGGCATATATACTTCTACGTATTTGATTTCGGATTGAACTTTTTCAACGAGGTCTTCACGACCAGCATTTGAAAACTCTTGGAGAGAGTCTTTACGTTGTTTCAATTCGCGAGAAAGGACCGTCAAATCTTCGTCTTCCGTCAATACGTCTTTCCTGAGCTTCAACGCTTCATTCTGAAGGGAAGCTTTAAGCATACGAATAACGGAAAGCTTGTCTTTTTCCTTGTTCTTCATCGCTTGTTTCATGTCATTGTTTAATCGCTCGAGAAGACTCATAGAAATCCACCCTCTCTTACCATTTACGTTTTCTAGCAGCTTCAGACTTTTTCTTACGTTTTACGCTTGGCTTTTCATAAAATTCGCGCTTTCTTGCTTCTTGCAGTGTACCTGTTTTAGATACAGTGCGTTTGAAACGACGAAGAGCATCTTCAAGTGATTCGTTTTTACGAACTACGGTTTTAGACATCTCTATCCCTCCCTCCGAACACAACACACTAACTCAATGTAACATAATTATATCATGTACTTAACGATTATAATATAAGGATAATATAAGGTCAACAAGTTCTCAAAAAATGATTGAGTAATCCACTGTCTTAATTTGTTGAAATTCCACGAAAAACCGCATTTTTGCTTTTTTTAGGCTGTTTTCGCAAGTTTTGTTGTCCTTCCGCTCCAATTAATTGAATTACTGTTGACTGCTTTTGTTCCTTAAAAACAACAATCTTTTAGAATAAAGCCTTTTTTTATCATGTTCTTCATCAATGGAAATATATTTATCCTTGAGGTGTTGGACATGCGTGAATTATCTCTGTTCTTATTATACATAGCTGTTTTCTTATTGGCGATGCAGCTATTAAGAAACGGATTGCTTCGTTTATCAGGTAATACATTGAAAAGAAAAATCAGTCAGGCGACCGATACTCCGATCAAAGGTTTTGCTTCCGGAATGATCTTCACTGCTATCCTGCAGAGCAGTTCGGCCGTCATGGCCATGACAGTCGGCTTGGTTTCCATCGGAAGCCTCTCATTCACCCAAAGTCTCGGCATCATATTAGGATCGAATATCGGAACGACCGTCACAGCAGAATTTATGACCTTTTCGATGAAAAGCTGGATTTTACCGGGATTGGCTTCAGGAATTCTTTTGATGCTTATTCCTAACAGCATAATTCGTTCCATTGGAGGAAGCATCTTCGGTCTCTTTTTGCTTTTCTTCTCTATCCAGGGATTCTCCTCCCTCGCCAAACCCTTAGCTTCCTACCCTTATTTCTTTGAGGTTCTGAGGATGGTCGAGGAGCATTTACTTTTGGCTGTCCTGGCAGGGGCACTGATTTCCGGCATCATTCATTCGGGAACTGCGACAATCGGTATCGCGATGGGCTTCATTACTGGAGGCGAAATGACTGTAGCCACCGGAATCGCCATCATGCTCGGCAGCAATATCGGAACATGTGTGACCGGATATATCGCTTCGATCGGTGCTGCGAAAGAAGCGAAGCTGACCGCTTATGCACATATTTGGCTCAATATTCTCGGAGTGCTGCTATTTTATCCCTTCATCTCCCATCTTGAAACCGCTGCCGCTATGATGACGGATGTAAAACAAGTTCAGCTCGCACATGCAAGCGTCCTCTTCAATGTTATATGTTCTTTGCTTACACTCCCATTCATCAAACAGTTCGAGAGATTCATCCGCCTCCTTCACGATCCCGGCTGATTGGATTAAGTGCCTGTTCATTCTACGAAAAAAAACTCTCCTTTCCGTATGATGCATTTACGGTAAGGAGAGGTCTTTGGAATAGGTCTTAATTAGCCAGTGCCGGCTCTATTGAAGGGACGACCTTAACAAACTGCCCTTTGTTATAAGGGTAACCGGCTTTCGTGATCTTGACTTTAACGAGCTCGCCGATCATATCTTCCGTCCCTTTGAAGACTACTTTCATATAGTTGTCTGTATATCCGACATAGAGATTGTCTTCTTCGCCATCCGTGAATTTCTCTTCGGGAATGATTTCAAGCACTTCATTTTCATATTCGGAAGCATACTCTTTCGCCAATTGGTCGCTTAAGGCAATCAATTTATGGACTCTTTCATTCTTGATTTCTTCATCCACTTGGTTGTCCAATCTTGCCGCAGGGGTACCCGTCCTTTTACTGTAAGGGAATACATGCAGCTCGGAGAATTTATGTTCTTTGATGAAGTTGTAAGTCTCCATGAACTCTTCTTCCGTTTCACCCGGAAAACCTACGATGACATCGGAGGTCACAGCAAGACCCGGAAGGGCATCATGCAAAGCGCGAAGCCTGTTACCAAAGAAATCCATTGTATATTTCCGTCTCATCCGTTTCAGCACCGTATCTGAACCCGATTGAATCGGAATATGCAGATGCCTTACAACCTTATCGGATTGTTTGAGTACAGCCACCACTTCATCCGTGATTTGGCTCGCTTCGATAGAAGAAATCCTGATCCGCTTCAATCCTTCCACACGTTCTTCCAGATCGCGAAGGAGCATAGCCAGATTATAATCCTTCATGTCTTCTCCATAGCCGCCGGTGTGGATACCTGTAAGGACGATTTCCTTATATCCTGCATCCACAAGCTGCTGGGCTTGGCGGATGACTTCCTCCGGGTCCCTTGATCTCATCAATCCTCGGGCCCATGGGATGATACAGAATGTGCAGAAGTTATTGCATCCTTCCTGGATCTTCAAAGAAGCTCTTGTACGGTCTGTGAATGCAGGGACGTCCAATTCTTCATATACCCTTGATTTCATGATATTACCGACACCGTTAATCGGCTGACGTTCATTCTTGAATTGCTCGATATACGGGATCATTTTGGCACGGTCCTGTGTTCCGACGACCACATCCACACCGGGAATAGCCAAAATTTCAGCAGGGGATGTCTGCGCATAGCAACCTGTCACACAGATTACCGCATCAGGATTCTTTCTGATCGCCCTCCGGATGACTTGCCTGCTCTTCTTGTCCCCTGTATTCGTTACCGTACATGTATTGATGACATATACATCTGCTGTCGATTCATAATCGACCCGTTCATAATCCTCTGCTTTGAACAGCTGCCAGATTGCTTCTGTTTCATAATGGTTGACTTTACATCCTAATGTATGGAAAGCAACAGTTGCCATCTATTCTTCACCTCATCAGTTCTAATTGATATGACACAGCCGCCAATGCATACAGCGGTGCTGTTTCAGTACGTAAAATTCTCGGTCCGAGTCCGCAGGAAATGAATCCCGCTTGATGGAAATCGGCTATTTCCGCTTCCGTCAGACCTCCTTCAGGACCAAACACCATCAAGACAGATGCACCTGCCTCAAGTTCCTGAAGGCACTTGCTGAAAGCGCTCCGCTCCTCCTGCTTGGCATCCTCTTCATAAGCGACAAGGAGCACATCATATTCTTTCGCCTTAGCAAGCAGCGCTTTATGGGACACAGGCTCTTCCACGGCCGGAATGACTAATCGGTGGGATTGCTCCGCGGCTTCTTTCGCTATCTTCTGGAGCCTTTCCACTTTCTTCGCACTTTTTTTCGGATCCCACTTCACGATTGAACGTTCCGCCATATAAGGGATAAATGCATTTGCACCCAGTTCTGTCCCTTTTTGTACAATATACTCCAATTTGTCCCCTTTAGGCAAACCGCTCACAATTGTTACAGAGACCGGAAGCTCTTTTTCCTCCTGCAGGGTTTCCTTGATTTCACAAATGACTTCATCCAAAGCCACACTCTCTATTTCCGCCACATATGCTTCATTTCCGGCAACACACATGACCCGCCCGCCCGGCTGCATCCTCAGCACATTTTTTATATGATGTGCATCATTACCGGTAATCCATATCTTTTCGTCCTTCACCTGCCCGGCAGGTATGAAATAGCGCTGCATCCGTGCAACTCCTTTCGAGCTTCTATTTACGAACATGTCCTCTTGCGGCAGGGACATGCGCCGACACATAGAGGAGCCACGCTCAAAAATCCGGAACAGCTGCCAGAAGCAGATGCTTCTGTGCTTTGTTCTTTGTCCTAAGCGTGGCTTTCTGTCGTTATAGTTTTATTATGCCTTTTTGGCAATAAATGCAATCCAGTCTTCCATCGCGATTGTCTCCAATATGTCAAACCCTGATTGCAGTAACTTGTCTTTCACATCATTTTTCTTCTGCTTAATGATGCCCGAAGAGATGAAAATTCCCCCCGGCTTCAAAGCTGTTGCGACATCTTCCGTGAAACTCATGATCACTTCCGCCAAAATATTGGCGACGACAACATCCTTTGTTCCATGTACACCATCCAATAAATTGTTTTGGGATACATCCACTGTTTCATCGACATTGTTCAGTTTCACATTCATTTGCGCAGCCTGAACCGCCACTTCATCAAGATCCAGTGCCTCGACATGTGACGCCTCCAGCAGAGCCGCAGCAATGGCGAGGACACCTGAACCTGTGCCTACATCAACAACCTTATCCCCTTTGGACACCATCTTCTCAAGCGCTTGGATACACATGACGGTCGTCGGATGTGTTCCTGTCCCGAAAGCCATTCCGGGATCCAGCTCAATCAATAACTCATCGCTGTTGACAGGCTCATATTCTTCCCATGTCGGAACAATCGTGAACCTTTCAGATATCTTGACCGGATGATAGTATTTCTTCCATGCAGTCGCCCATTCTTCTTCGTTCACTTCACTGATCGTGAATGAATTGGAGCCTAAGTCTATATCATAAGTCATTAAATTATTGATCGCTTCTTTGATTCCGTCAACCGTTTCACCAAGAAAGCTTGTCACCGGGAGATATGCCTTCACCAGGACCCCGTCTTCCGGGTAATCATCAGGATTAAGTTGGTAGATTTCTCCGAATCGGTCTTCTCTTTCTTTAAAAAGTTCTTCCCGATCCTCGATTACGACACCGCTCGCTCCCGCTTCATGCAATATATGGGAAATAGGCTCAACTGCCTCGTTCGTCGTATGGATTGCTATTTCTGACCATTTCATAACCGCCAACTCCTGTTTGATTTATTCACCTTTGAAAGCACGCTTCATTTTGCTGAAGAAGCTTTCTGTATGTTCATCCACGTTTTCACCGCTTGCTTCCGCAAATTCCCTGAGCAGCTGCTTTTGCTTTTCGGATAATTTTTTCGGGGTGATAATTTTGATGATGATATGCTGATCTCCTTGTCCATAGCCGCGGACATTCTTGATCCCTTTTCCTTTCAGACGGAATTTCGCGCCTGATTGTGTGCCGGCCGGAATCTTCAGCTGCACTTTTCCATAGAGGGTCGGTACTTGTATCTCATCTCCAAGGGCAGCCTGAGCGAAGTTCAGAGGCACTTCACAATAGACATCGTCTCCGTCACGCTCGAAGAACTCATGCTGCTTCACATGGAAAACAACATACAGATCTCCGGCAGGACCGCCGTTCACACCTGGTTCCCCTTGGCCTGATACTCTCAACTGCTGGCCGTCATCAATACCGGCAGGGATCTTAACATTGATTTTTTTCCTTTTGTTGACCTTCCCTGTACCTGAGCATGTAGAGCACTTATGAGGGATGAACTTCCCAGTTCCTCCACAATGACGGCATGTCGTACGATTGACGATCCTGCCGAAAGGTGTATTCTGTTCCACGCTGACTTGACCCGTTCCGCTGCAGTGAGAACATGTTTCCGCTTTTGTCCCTGGCTTCGCACCGTTTCCATGACAAGTATCGCAGTTTTCTTCTTTAGGGATCTCAATCGTTGTCTCTTTGCCGAACACCGCATCTTCAAAGGAGATAGACATCGTATATTGAAGGTCTGCACCCTGCCTTGGTGCGTTTGGATCTCTTCTGCGTGCTCCCCCGCCTCCGAAGAAAGAACTGAAGATGTCTTCAAAGCCGCCGAAACCTCCATTGAAGTCTCCTCCGAAGCCGCCGCCCCCGAAGCCTTGGTTTGGATCGGTGTGGCCGAATTGATCATAGTGGGCCTTTTTTTGTTCATCACTTAAAACTTCGTATGCTTCCTTGATTTCTTTGAATTTGTCGGCAGCATCCGCTTCTTTATTGATATCAGGATGATACTTCTTCGAAAGCTTTCTATATGCTTTCTTGATTTCGTCCTTTGTGGCCGTTTTAGCGACACCAAGGACCTCATAATAATCTCGTTTGCTCATCTCTTCCACTCCCGTACTTTTCACGTAAATGTTATTTTATCACTTTCTTCACAGTCGTTGCAATAACGAAAGCAAACCTGCTCCTCGGTAAGCTTTACCAGTAATATCCTTATACGCATCATCTAGAAAAAAAGTCAAAGTCATTAAACTGACTTTGACTTTTCTTTTTTAAGAAACGGTTCTTATTTATCTTTATCGTCGACTTCAGTGAATTCCGCATCAACTACATCGTCATCCGCTTTGCCTTGACCTGGCTGGCCGTCCGCTTGAGCCCCTTGCTGTGCTTTCGCAGCTTCTTCATACAGTTTCACAGTAAGGTTCTGAACGATTTCAGATAATGCTTCTTTCTTTGTACGGATTTCTTCAAGATCATCTTTCTCGATCGCTTCTTTCAAAGCGTCTTTTGCCGCATTAGCGGATTCGATTTCAGATGCATCCACTTTACCTTCAAGCTCTTTCAATGTTTTATCAGTAGCGAACACAAGCTGATCTGCTTCGTTGCGCAGTTCCACTTCTTCTTTGCGCTTCTTATCCGCTTCCGCATTCTCTTCCGCTTCTCTTACCATGCGATCAATCTCTTCGTCGGAAAGACCTGATGAAGATTTGATTGTGATCGCTTGTTCTTTGTTCGTTCCAAGATCTTTTGCACGAACATTTACAATACCGTTCTTATCAATATCGAATGTAACTTCGATTTGCGGGATTCCGCGTGGAGCCGGCGGGATATCCGTCAATTGGAAGCGGCCTAGTGTTTTGTTGTCCGCAGCCATTTGTCTTTCCCCTTGCAATACATGGATATCAACCGCAGTTTGGCTGTCGGCAGCTGTAGAGAACACCTGAGATTTGCTTGTCGGAATCGTTGTATTACGATCGATCAATTTCGTGAATACGCCGCCCATTGTTTCGATTCCCAATGAAAGCGGAGTAACATCAAGCAATACAACATCTTTAACGTCACCTGTCAAAACGCCGCCTTGGATAGCCGCACCCATCGCAACAACTTCATCCGGATTAACTCCTTTGCTTGGCTCTTTTCCTGTTTCTTTACGTACCGCTTCCACAACAGCCGGTATACGTGTGCTTCCGCCGACGAGGATTACTTTATCGATTTCAGATGCTGAAAGGCCGGCATCTTTAATTGCTTGTCTAGTAGGTCCCATTGTACGTTCGATCAATTCGTGAGAAAGCTCTTCGAATTTCGCTCTTGTAAGATTTACTTCAAGATGAAGAGGGCCTGCTTCTCCTGCAGTGATGAAAGGCAGAGAAATTTGCGTAGAAGTAACACCGGACAAATCTTTCTTCGCTTTCTCGGCAGCATCTTTCAGACGCTGCAGGGCCATTTTATCTTTGCTGAGGTCGATCCCGTTCTCTTTCTTGAATTGTTCAACCAAATAATTGATGATGACTTGGTCGAAGTCATCTCCTCCAAGACGGTTGTCACCGGCAGTCGATTTAACTTCGAATACGCCGTCGCCAAGCTCAAGGATGGAAACGTCGAATGTACCGCCTCCAAGGTCGAATACAAGGATTGTTTGGTCTTCATCAATTTTATCCATACCATATGCAAGTGCAGCGGCAGTCGGTTCGTTGATGATACGTTCCACTTCTAGTCCAGCGATTTGTCCAGCGTCTTTCGTCGCTTGACGTTCTGCATCATTGAAGTAAGCAGGAACTGTGATGACTGCTTTCGTTACTTTCTCGCCAAGGTATTCTTCTGCATACCCTTTTAAGTGCTGAAGGATGATCGCTGAAATTTCTTGAGGGGAATACTCTTTGCCTTCAATCGTTTCCTTATGGTTTGTCCCCATATGACGTTTGATTGAGATGATTGTGTTAGGATTTGTGATTGCTTGGCGCTTTGCCACTTCCCCGACTTGTCTTTCCCCATTTTTGAACGCTACGACGGATGGAGTTGTACGGTTGCCTTCCGGATTCGGAATTACCTTGGCTTCTCCGCCTTCAAGTACGGAAACGCAAGAGTTCGTTGTACCTAAATCAATACCGATAATTTTACTCATTGTATAATTAACCTCCTAGATATTATGTACTGTGTTTCTTATGGCTGATTTACTTTGACCATTGATGGACGAAGGACCCTGTCTTTCAGGACATACCCTTTTTGCAGTTCTTCGACAACGATGTTCGGACCATAATTTTCATCATCAGCCTGCATGACAGCATGATGATAAGCCGGGTCGAATTCTTTCCCGACCGCTTCAATGGCTTCGACGCCTTCCTTCTTCAAAGCTTCAACAATATTTTTGTAGACCATTTCGAGACCTTGGCGAAGACTGTTCACTTCTTCACTCTCAGATTGAATGCTCAATGCCCTCTCAAAGTTATCGAGTGCTTGGATCAATTCTGTTGCCAAGCTTTGGGAACGATATTTCTGAGCAGCTTCAAGATCCAGTCTGGCCCTTCTTCTGCTATTTTCAAAATCAGCATGGAGTCGTAGATAACGGTTTTCCATTTCATCCGCTTTGTCTGACAATGTTTGTATGGTCGCTTCTGCCTCTTTCAGCTTTTCATCTGCAGAAATCTCTTCTTCACTCTGCTTGCTTTCCTGTTCAGTGGATTCTTCGGCAAAGAGCTCCTCCACTTCAGCAGCAGATTCTTCCTGAATGTCTGTTTTCTTTTCTTCTGACAAACAGATCACCTCCCTGAAATATTCCTTAACTTTGGCGGCCAGGTCACATCCGCAAATCAATGGTTGAAAGACCTTTTTATATATAAGTAAGGAACAGTTGCGAAGGGTGAACGGTACACCCTTCCTCAATATTCCCACTTCTATTCTTTTTGATACAATCGCATAAGCGCTGTGGAGAAATCGTTCGAGAACGATTCAAGCAGCGGAATTACCCTGCCGTAATCCATCCTTGTAGGTCCCAATATGGCGATGGTTCCGAATTGTTCTTGCCCCACATGGAAAGTGGCGGTCACAAGGCTGCAGTATTCCATGGCCGGGTCATTGTTCTCGCTCCCGATCTTTACATGGAGACCGCGGGGATTCCTTGCTATATGGTTATACAGTTCTTTTTCATGCTCGATCAAGGATAATAGAAGACGGACTCGCTCAATATCGTGGAACTCAGGCTGCATGAGCATATTCGTCTTTCCGCCGAAGAAAAGCTTTCCTTCCGGCGCAGATCGTAATGTGTCCGCAAGAGAGTGCATGAGCTGTCCATAGTCGTGGACGTGCTTCTTGAACAGCAAAGCCACTTCATTGTAGATCTTATCCGACAATTCGAGTAACGGCACACCCGCCAGCTTCTCATTCAAAATATTGACAACTTTCTCAAGCTGAGACGCATCGAATGACGGAGGGATCGAAATCACTTTATTCTCCACATGACCAGTGTCTGTGACAATGATTGCGACTGCCTTATCCGCATTCAGCGGCACAAGGGATATTTTCCTTAGTCTATTATCCCGGACATTCGGTCCGAGCACGATGCTTGTATAGTTGGTGATATCCGAGAGAATCTGCGCCGATTTCTGTACAAGCTTCTCGAGCTCATATACCCTGTCTGCAAATACGGAATTCAACATATTCAATTCCTCGTTTTTGAGCAGCTGCGGCGTTAACAGATGATCGACATAATACCGGTATCCTTTTTCGGAAGGAACCCTACCTGATGACGTATGGGTTTTCTCGATGAAACCCAGCTCCTCAAGATCGGCCATATCGTTGCGGATTGTGGCGGAGCTGAAGGAGATATCATCCTTCTTGGCCAAGCTTCGTGAACCTACCGGCTGTGCTGAATGTATAAAGTCATCTACAATAACTTGAAGTATCAACAATTGTCGCTCTGTTAGCATGTATGATCACCCCTGTTAGCACTCCTTATTCACGAGTGCTAAATCTATTAATAATTTAACAAACCGGCAGATTCTTGTCAATCATTTTACCCCTCGATGAAGGACTGGAATACTTCATTCCCCAATAATCTCCCGCGCTTCGTCAAATATATCTTTCCTTGATCGACAACAATCAATCCCTTAGCCGAAAGATTCTTCAATTGTTCAGGAAACACCTCTTCCAGACTACGTCCGTATCTATTCCGGAATCGATCCAGACTTACTCCGGAAGTCTTGCGCAAACCGAGGAACATTTCTTCTTCCATCCGTTCATTGACCGGTACGCGATGGTTGTTCAGCAGCGGCAGATTTCCCTTTTCAATCGGCTCCATATACTTCTTAAGCGGTCCATGATTGGATATCCTGTATCCGTTCACGTAACCGTGGGCTCCCGCTCCAAAGCCATAGTAATAATCATTGTCCCAGTAAGTGAGATTATGCTTACTTTCATAACCCGGCTTAGCGAAGTTACTGATTTCATACTGTTTAAGCCCTGCCCTTTCCATACGGTCCATCAATAATTCATACATCTCCGCCTCCGAATCCTGAGATGGCAGAAGCAAGGCATCTTTTTGGAGAAGATTGTAGAAAACGGTTTTCGGCTCCACAATCAATGAATAACTGGAGATATGCGGCAGATCGAGCGACAAAGCTTCCTCAATACTAGCTAAGAAGACATCTTGTGTCTGTCCGGGCAAACCATACATCAAGTCGATCGTAATATTCTCAAAGCCTGCTGCCCTGGCTTTCTTGATGCTTTCATGCACATCCGATACATGATGCATCCTTCCGATTGTCTTCAGAAGTTCTTCATTAAAGGACTGCACACCGAAACTCAGACGATTGACACCTGCTTTCCTCAACAGACGCAGTTTCTCCTCGGAAAGATCTCCCGGATTCGCTTCAAAAGTGAACTCGCAGCTTTCCTTTTCGAACGGTAAGGTCCGGGTGACTGTATCCAGGAAATAAGCCAATTGTTCCTCGTTCAAGGAAGTCGGTGTTCCGCCTCCCACATAGATGGTGGACAGCTGCTCAGTCGGGGACTGCTGCAGCGTCAGCTCCATCTCTTTCTTCAGCATCTGTAAATACTGATCTACCGGCTGCCCCTTCAGGAACATTTTATTAAAATCGCAATAGTGGCAAATATGCTCACAAAACGGAATATGGATATACGCACTTCTAATCATTGGTTCAACTCCTTGTTTCCTAATCTTAATGGATAGTTGCACATTACACAAAATATTTCAACCCCGTCTCGTCCTTCTATATATCACCCGAAACAGAAAAAGCTCATCCGATCTTCCCGATAACATGTTTACCACAGTGGGAAAGCGGATAAAAAAAGTGTGAATGATTTACTTACCAAAACAATTACATCAAAATATTAGGAGGGGTTTTATGTTTCGTCACCAAAAAGAACTGCAATTCGAAGTTAAGGTAGATCGTCCAGATCCTATGTTGGCCCGTCAGATCCAAGAAGTCCTCGGCGGACAGTTTGGAGAAATGACAGTTATGATGCAATATCTTTTCCAGGGCTTCAACTGCCGGGGAGAAGAAAAATACAAAGACATGTTGATGGATATCGGTACAGAAGAAATCGGACATGTTGAAATGCTCTGTTCTCTAATCAGCCAGCTTCTCGATGGTGCTTCACCGGAAGATCAAGCTGAAGCAGCTAAAGACCCTGCAATCGCAGCAATCATGGGAGGAATTAATCCGCAGCACTTGCTTGTAAGCGGTCTAGGCGGTTTGCCGACCAACTCAAACGGTGTCCCATGGAACGGCGCATATATTACGGCGAGCGGCAACCTGTTAGCAGATATGCGATCTAATCTTCATGCGGAAACCCAAGGCCGATTGCAAGTAGCACGTCTATATCATATGACAAAGGACGAGGGTGTCCGTGCCACTTTCCGTAAGATGCTTGCCCGCGACCGTTACCATCAGTACCAATGGATGGCAGCCATTGCTGAGCTCGAAGAGAAAAACGGCGTGGTGGTACCGGCTTCCTTCCCTCCTGAAGCAGAATTGGAATCACAAAAAGAAGCATATGAGTTCTGGAACCTTTCGGAAGGTGAAGAATCCGCAGAAGGTCTCTGGGCCACAGGAAGCGCTCCTGATGGTACAGGTGAATTTGAATATATCGCAAACCCTGTGGCTAAAGGACAAGTACCAAGACCAGCCACTCCTGCAGCCGAGCTGCACCATGACTTGGATGGAAGAATCAGCGTCAAATAAACAGACAAAGCCAATTAAATTTTGTTTAGCACAAAGCCCCTCTCCGTATGGAGAGGGGCTTCTATCGTCTGAAAAGCTTAGATTTACTTGTTTTTTGTATCGTCCATTTTGAGGACCGCCATGAAAGCTTCCTGCGGCACTTCCACCGAACCGACCTGCTTCATGCGCTTCTTACCTTCTTTTTGCTTCTCAAGCAGTTTACGCTTACGTGAGATATCTCCCCCGTAACATTTCGCAAGCACGTTCTTGCGCATCGCTTTGATCGTGGAGCGGGCGATGATTTTCTGACCGATCGCCGCTTGGATAGGCACTTCGAATTGCTGTCTCGGGATGAGATCCTTCAATTTATCGACAATGACTTTTCCGCGTTCATAAGCAAAGTCTCTATGGACAATGAAACTTAAGGCATCGACCGTTTCTCCGTTCAACAGGATATCCATTTTCACAAGCTTGGATTCCTTATAACCGATCAATTCATAATCGAAAGAAGCATACCCTTTCGTACCTGATTTCAACTGATCGAAGAAATCATAGACAATCTCGGACAAAGGCATTTCATAAACAATGCTTACCCTTGTTTCATCCAAATATTGCATGTCAATGAAGATTCCCCGTTTATCCTGACAAATCTCCATGATGGCTCCAACGTAGTCATTCGGGGCCATCATCGTCGCTTTCACATACGGTTCTTCGACGCTTTCGACTTTTTGCGGATCGGGCATATTAGATGGGTTGTCGACAGTCACTCTTTCTCCATCGGTCAAGTTGACATTGTAGATAACACTTGGAGCAGTTGTGATCAAGTCGATCTTGAATTCCCTTTCGATCCGTTCTTGGATAATTTCCATATGCAGCAAGCCGAGGAATCCGCAACGGAATCCGAAACCGAGTGCCTGGGACGTTTCCGGTTCGAATTGAAGGGCAGAATCGTTCAGCTGCAGTTTCTCAAGAGCTTCCCTCAGATCATTGAACCGAGCGGAATCAATCGGATAAAGTCCGCAATATACCATCGGATTCAATTTCCTGTATCCCGGAAGGGGTTCTGTAGCCCCATTCTTCGCATTGGTGATTGTATCACCTACTCGTGTGTCTCCGACATTTTTGATGGCTGCCGTAACAAATCCTACATCACCGACATTCAGTTCATCGACTACTGTAGATTTCGGTGTGAATACACCCACTTCGATGACTTCGAATTCTTTGCCTGTCGCCATCATCTTGATTTTGTCCCCGGCTTTGATGCTTCCATCGACAACACGGATGTATGCGACTACACCGCGGTACGCATCATAAAGTGAATCGAAGATCAGCGCTTTAAGCGGGGCATTGGGATCTCCTTGCGGCGGCGGAACGAGCTCAACGATCTGTTCAAGGATCTCTTCGATTCCGATTCCCGCTTTAGCGGATGCAAGGACGGCCTCGGATGCATCAAGACCGATTACTTCCTCGACTTCATTCCTTACACGTTCAGGATCTGCACTCGGCAGATCGATCTTGTTGATGACAGGAAGGATTTCCAGATTATTATCCAATGCCAAGTATACATTCGCCAGTGTTTGGGCTTCGATCCCCTGTGCCGCATCCACAACCAGGATGGCACCTTCACAGGCTGCCAAGCTTCGGGAAACTTCATATGTGAAGTCAACATGTCCCGGGGTATCGATGAGATGGAAGATATATTCCTCCCCATCTTTGGCATTATATTTCAGCTGCACGGAATTCAATTTGATGGTGATTCCTCGTTCACGCTCCAAATCCATGGAATCAAGCAGCTGGGATTTCATTTCCCGCTGGGTCAACGCATTCGTTTTCTCCAGAATCCGATCCGCTAACGTTGATTTCCCATGGTCGATGTGGGCGATGATGGAGAAATTCCGAATCTTCGATTGACGCTTTAATTTTTCTTCTCTATTCATTATTCTCACTCCTGTAAGTCGACACAAATGCACTATTTTTCATTATAATAGCGGGAATGCTTCTATATCAAGGTTTCTATTTCATTTTGCTGGTTTCCGCATATTTTACAGATAGTTAAACATTATATCACGGATGGGTGATAGTCAAACTCTTTTTGTGGAGGGTTTCATTTTCACCGCATAAAAAAACAGCCTGTCCGGCTGTTTCATTCTTCGACAAGGATATCCACAATCTTCGCCACTCCGTTCTCGACCGAGTCGGATACCTTCTTCCCCAGGCTGGAAAAGGCATTGAAAGCCTTCATTTCTTCCAGTTTCTTTTTCTTTTCCAGCAAATCATGGCTTGCCGATTCATTACCCATCAGCTGGGCTTCGATTTTGCCGTCTTCCATGTTCAATGCAGCCGCGTTCTTGAACTCGGGATCTTCATACCCCCTCATATTGACGAGACCAGTCTGTGCCTTCTGCATTCCCAGGATCACACCGACAAAAAAGATCATCACTATAAATGAGCACTTCAACATAAATCGGAACAAGTTACACACCGGCTTTCTTATTTCGGATTCGAAGGGACATCACCGTTCACTTGAAGACTATTGGACTCGTCCCAGTAGTAATTCGCGAATGCTTCCGCAAAGGCATCCATGGACCGATACAATTCATCATATGTATTGTCCACACCCCCGGCTTCGATCAGCATGGCCTGTTCGGACAAATCTTGATTGAATACCCCATTTGTACCTGCACCAGCCTTTTTGAACACACCCCTGGATAAGCCCGGATATTTCTTCTCCAGTTCTTTATGGATACGTTCCACAACGGCAAAATTCTTTTTGTACTTCGCATTCTCCCCGCCGACTATGAAAGCGAGTTTCGCATAAACCTTTCCGTCGATTGTGACCGTCGTATTTTTCTTCCTTAAAGCATCACGATGGACATCAATCAGATAAGACACATCTCGATTGGCTGCCAATGCTTCCGAAACGACCTCTCTGGATTCTTTATACGATTTAGAATAACTCAGTCCTTTATTCACCAATTGACCTTGAATGTCACTTTTATCGACTGTAGTTCCGATTCCTTGTGCTTCAAGGCTCCTCTGTAGTTTATCCCCCACTTTTGTGATATTGAGCTGGGAGTGGCTGGCCATATCCGGATCAGTGACTCCCTTCAAGTATGGGAGAAAAGCCTCCCTATTGTGGGTGTGATAGATGAATACAACTTTCTTGCCCCCTGTGTCTGCGACCCCCGTCCTTTTGACTTCCCCTTCCGCATTCGGCACCTCATTGGTCTTTTGGAGATCAGCTTCATTTAACGGGGCAGGCGCGGATGATTCAGAAGGCATATTCGTATAATCGGTACCTTCACCTGCCACGAGGATTTCTGAATCGAAGATGGAGAAACCAGGCAGTTCCCTTCCGAGAAGGCTCCTGGGATCATCAAGCGACAAGTTGGCGGAAAGCTTCAGAAACTGCTTTGAAATCGGCTCCATTTGCTCACTCTCAAGAACGGAGGATCGGAGCAGCTGGTTATCCATAGCCATAAGACCGAATAAGGTTTTGCCAGAAAGTGCACCCGCTGCACTATTGACCGGCTGGGAAGCAAGGCGCAGCTCCCACTTCAACGACGTGAGCAGTCCGCTTAAAGAAAATATACATAATAAGAGAACAAGGATCGCCAGTATTCCTTTCACTATTTGGGAGCTGTGAATGACTGTGATCCGAGGATAAGAATGACTGCTTTTCTTCAATAGTTCCACCCCTTACAGTTTGTCTACTTCATTCATATGAATTTGATAGACATGGTAGAACAAAAAAGAGAGTCACTATCCTTCAGTTTGTCCGGAATCCGGTATTCTGCTGATCGACCGCTTCATGTAAAGCAGAGTTAAGTCCGCTTGCTATCATATTGGCCATATCTTCGATAAATATATCCACTTCCTTCGGGGTTACCATAAGATTCTCGCCAAGCGGTGCCAGCACTTCATGGATAAACTTCTTCTTTTCCTCATCCGGGAGGACTCCAACCACACCGAGGAATGTCTTTCTTTCTTCTTCACCGGGCAAGTCTTCTTCCGTTAACTTCTTTTTGCCGAATTGCATGCCTGCCGGGGCCAAAGCTCTTGCCGGACGATTCCCTTCCTTCAATTCCCTTCCAAAATGCTTCAAAATATAGTCGATCGTATCGCTTGTGATCGTCACAGCGTCCACTACGGTAGGAATGCCGATTGCGATCACCGGTATACCGAGCGTTTCGAAGCTCAACTCTTTTCTTTTATTACCGACACCTGAACCGGGATGGATGCCTGCATCCGAAATTTGAATCGTAGCATTGACCCTTTCCAAAGAACGAGCAGCCAGCGCATCGACAGCAATCACGAAGTCCGGTTTTATTTTCTCGATGATGCCGGAAATGATATCGCTGGTTTCCACGCCTGTGATTCCCATCACTCCAGGAGAAATGGCAGCGACAGGCCGATATCCTTTTGCCACGGTTTCCGGCTCCAGCTGAAAGAGATGCCGTGTCACAATCAGATTTTCTACGACTGACGGACCTAGCGCATCCGGGGTCACATGCCAATTTCCGAGGCCGACAACTAACACCGACGCCTCCTTTTTGATACCGAGCGCCTTCAGGAATTCCCCCAGTTCATGTGCGAAGATTTCTTCTACTTTTTTTTGTGTCTCATCATCTCCCGACCGGATTCCCTGTACTTCAATGGTGATATAGGTTCCTTTCTTCTTGCCGATCTGCTTTGCTCCTTCTTCCGTTACCTCTATTAACGTGATCTTTATATCATTTTCGTTTTTTTCTTTGATGACGACGCCTTCAATATGGGAAATGTTTTTTTCTCCAGCGACCGTCCGTTTCTCCAAATGGAGATCTTTCGCTTCTAAAGCCAAGTCGGTACGGACCTCATAAGTATGTTTGTCTTCCATTTCCATTCCTCCCAACGCTTTTTGCTATAGCATTTGAGTATCCGGATCATTTTATGTAGAAGGCTTTTGTCATATTTTTTTGACTCAATCATAAAAAATCTTTTACATATACCATTTCAATGGTGTACAATGCATTTAGTATTGCAATATAAAAGACAGTCTGATAGAATGATTTTTGTTGCTTAACTAATGCAATTTTGAAAAGTCGAGTCTAATACATCTCGATTCCTAACTGTAGGAGGTGACACCGGAATGCCTAACATTAAATCTGCGATTAAACGTGTAAAAACTGCTGAGCTAAGAAGAGCTAACAATATCACTGCTAAATCTTCTATGCGTACTGCAGTTAAAAACGCTGAAGCTGCAATTGCTAACAATGAAGAAAACGCAAAAGACGCTCTTTTAGCAGCATCTAGAAAATTGGATAAAGCTGCTTCAAAAGGACTTATCCATAAAAACGCGGCTGCCCGCAAAAAATCTCGCTTAGCTAAGAGATTAAACAGCCTTAACGCATAATGAAAACGATCCTTTACGGGTCGTTTTTTTTATGAAACAAAAAAGCCCCCGATGCCGGGGGTTTTTCCTGTTATCTTCTTACTATATCCGCACCAATCTGCATGATGATCAGTTCCAAAAGCAGAGCTTTATCCATTTGCCCTGTCTTCATTTTATAATCGGCATCCGCAATCATCGATTGGAATCTCAACAGTTCCTCCAAACGGAATGACCTCGCTTTCTCCAAAGCCAGTTTGACCCTGAATGGATGCACTTTCAATGAGCCGGCGATTTGCTGCTGCCCGTACCCGTTTCTCGAAAGCTCCTTTGATACATACATGATCCGGATCTGCGAAGCCATCAGCGCCAATATTTTGATCGGCTCTTCCTTTTGCCTCAGCAATTGCTGAAGAAGGTCGATCGCCTGTTGGGATTTGCGGTTGAGGATAAAGTCCACAAGGTCCAAGATATTCTGTTCCAGCGATTTCGCCGCCAGCTCATCGACAACTTCCTTCGTGATGACCGGATTGTCCTGGACGTAGATGGACATTTTCTGTATTTCATTCGACAGGAGCATCAGATTATGTCCGGCCATATCGATGAAATGTCCGATCGCCCCATTCTCAAATTCAGCACCATGCAGGGAAGCTTGGGCTTTGACCCATGCATGCAGTTCTTTCTCATTCAGCTTTTTGGCATCCACAAGAACGGATTGCCTTTTCAACTGCTTCGTCACCTTCTTGCGCTCGTCCAATTTCTCATATGGTGCAGCGATCACAACGATGCAAAACGGAGACGGATTCTCCAAATAATCCAATAGAACCTGGACATTATGCTCCACTTTTTCCTTCGGCTTCTCCGCAGTAAGAAACTCCGGATTCTGAAGGATGACTAATTTATGCTCACCCAGAAAAGGGAATGTTTCCGCTTCTTCCAGGGCAAATTGCACCGGAGTTTCCGTCAGATCGAATGTGGACATATTGAACTCCAATTCTTCTTCCGTCAGCCTGTTATCGGCGATCAGCTGAATGGTTTCCTTTATCAGAAAGCTTTCGGGGCCCAGCAGAAGATAGACAGGCTCAAATTGCTTTTTTTTGATTTGCTTCCAAACATCCATAACCAAACATATCGCCTCATTTTACCGTAATACATCTAATGGTAGCGATGATTTCACATTTAATCAAGAGCCATATGTATTTTGGGAGCCTCCCGCTTTGAGGAAGGCCGCCCATCTATATGAACGTAAAGATATAAGCCCCGGATTACTTAAGTTCTTTACGGTATGCCTGAAGCGTTTTCAACAGTACTGTAATCCTTATGATTGCCCTTCGGATGCAAACTATTAATGACAACTCTTTCTAAGGAAGGGAAAAGGCAATTGGTAAATTGTAGATTTTTTTCCTTTATTCCCTTATACTTACTAAAGGATAAGGGGGGATAGAAATGAATACATTTGAAAAAGAAGTGCAATGCACACGTAATGATGCGATTGATTCAGCGGTAGGTTTCGTTGTCTCGTTCGGTTTTTTCGCCACCATCTTTATTATAGGAACAGTCGTTCATTTCATCGGTTCCTGAACGAAAGCAGGCCTTCCGTCTAAGAGGGCCTTTTTTTATCTCCGTAAGCAGCGATATGCTACATCTTATGGAAGTGCGGCCGAAAAGGTTCCGCTTCTTCTGTAGAAGTAGGTGTACGAGACCGCGCCCATTTCATCCGTCCGGTAAACTTCCTCTATACCGGCTTCCTCCAATCTTTTCAGAACATCCGGATGAGGATGTCCATATCGATTATCAGCTCCCGCCGAAATGACGGCGGCCTCCGCATCTATCTGTTTCAGGAACTCCATCGTACTGGAATGCTTGCTTCCATGATGGCCGACTTTCAGGATATCCGCCTGCAGGCCGGGATATGCTTCCAGCAGCAATCTTTCGCCGCTTTCCCCCAGATCGCCTGTGAACAGCCAGCTCTTCCCTCCCAGTTCTGCATACAAAACCAAAGAACTTTCGTTACTGCTTTCCGTATAAACATCCGGATGGAGCACAGCAAAGACGGCTTCTTGCTGTGACCAAGCGAATCCCGCTTCCACAAAAGTGACCGGGATATCCCATGTCTCCGCACCCTCTCTGACCGGTGAGTCCGCGAAGTTTGCCCGAAGTGCCTGAGGCAGCATGATTTCCTTCACATTCAAGTACTCCATCACAGCATTGGCACCGCCGATATGATCATGATCATCATGAGTAAGAATCAGTTTATCGATTGTATGGATTCCCTTGCTTTTCAGAAACGGCACCAATATATCCTTCCCGGGCTCAAACGGCTCTTTTCTTTTGCTCCACTCCTCTTCAGCAAAAGGAAGAACTCCGCCTGTATCTATCAGGTAAACCGGTCCTCCGAACGGCGCCTTGATCAAGATGCTGTCCCCCTGCCCGATATCAATGAAAATGACTTCACCGACAGGAGACATCCGTTCTTTATGATAGAACAGCCCCATTACGGTGACGAATAGAAGAAAGGAAGCAATGACCATATTCCGATTCTTTTTTTCCAAAAAAACAAAACCGGTTACTATGATCGCAGCGAGAAGGTAGGAAAACCATTCCGGAGGACTTCCGAATGATAAAGATGCAAAAGGGAGACCCGCAATCCAGGCAGCCGCATGATTGGCCAGCCTGAAAGAAAGCTCGAGCACAAAAAAGAAAAACTCCGACAGCGGCAAGTTCCATAAGGAAAGAAGGAAGCAAATAAATGACAGCGGCAATAAAAGAAAAGAATATAGAGGAACATACAGAATATTCAACACGAAGCCCCAAATCGAAATTTCATGAAAATGAGTTAACACAATCGGAATCGAATATAAATGGCAAATGACCGCAACAGAAAGCGATTGCTTTAAGCCGGAAAGCGGACCGCTCAGCAAGGATTTGCTTGTCAACAATGCGAATGTGATATAGAAGGATAGCTGGAATCCGGGCTGAAGCAAAGAAAGCGGATTCAGCAAAAGCATTCCGATGAAAACGGAGCAAATAAGAAAAATAGAGGAAAATCGAATCTTCATCATGGACAGAGCCAGAAAAACAATGACCATCAAACCTGAACGGATGATGGATGGCGCCCCTCCAGCAAGCACCATATACACAGGGAGAAGACAGATGATCGCCGTATTCGCTGTTTCTCTAGTCAATCCTGCCCTGATAAAACCGTAAAGCAGGAAAGTGCTTATGATGGCGACATGCAGCCCCGAGATCGCCAAAATATGGACCAGCGATAATTTTGTATAATCTTCATACACGTCAGGGTTGATTCCGTCCGCCTCTCCAAATAACAAGGCGGATGCGAATCCAGCCGATTCGGGAGGAAAATTTCCTTCTATATGACCGAGACCGATTTGCCTTAAGGTCTTCGTAAACTCTCCGATTGTCCGCGGCTGTTCTTCACAGTTTGAGAACGGACTGCCCCTGCTTTTAAAAATCCAATAAATATTTTGCTTTTGAAGATAAGCGGAATAGTCAAAGGCATTTTCATTTCTTGCGGCTTCCGGTTTTTCTAACTTCCCCTTCAAGACGCAGACTGTACCGAGCTTGAAATTTTCTTGTATGTATTCCTTTTCGGACGCGGTCTTCAGTTTATGATGCACAAGCAGTTTTTCCCCGTTTTCCATCATACCGACCGCCCTGAATACAGCCCCATTTATGGAAGGCAGTTCGGAGAAGCGTATGGTCAGCCCGGTTTCCTGTCCTGTAAGAGAAGAAGCCGCCAGCAAAGAGTGGAGCGAGGCGTTCATGAAGAAAATGGTTGAGGCGCCAAGGAATATGGCAGCGGTTTTTGGGGAGTAGAAGAAAAAGACTGCTGATGATATCAGTGCGGCAAAGATAGCGAAACCAGGACTGTAATATGTCATGGTCCCGGCTAACGCAGCTGCCGCCAACATAACGATCATTGACACACCCCCTATGACTTCCTGCAGGTAACAGAGAAGGGAGTGCCGGCATTTCCGGCACCCGTTCGTTCCCTTACGACTCTTCTTTCGGCAGATGTGTCACCTGTACATCCTTCAGGAAATATTCATTCCATTTATTCGGGTAGGCATTTCTGTAAACAATTCTTTTGATTCCGGACTGCGCCAATGTTTTCGCGCATTTCTCGCATGGCTCATGTGTAATGAAGGCGGTAGCTCCTTTCAGAAGCCCTCTTTCCGCATGAAGGACTGCATTCTCTTCGGCATGAAGAGTTCTAATGCATCTTCCCTGTTCATTGATTAAGCATCCTTTATCTTCGCAATGGTCATGTCCATGGATGGAACCATTGTATCCGGTCGATACGATATGCTTATTGTTGACGATTACACAACCTACATGGAGACGCGGGCAGGTCGATCTTGTCCCGACTTCGCTCGCTATATCCAGAAAGTATTCATCCCAGCTTTTTCTTGTCACCTCATCTGCTCCCTTCATTCTCTATCGAATATCATATCCATTTTACAACGAGTCATTTATTCATGGTAGTGAAATCCTAGAGAGTGACTTGTTCCTTCAGTTTTTCGAACGTTTTTTCACCGATTCCGCTTATATTCAGCAAATCTTCCACAGATTGGAATGGACCGTTTTCTTCCCTATATTGCAGTATCGCACTCGCTTTGGCCGGACCGATTCCATTTAAGGTTGTGAGCTCCGCTTCCGCAGCAGTATTGATGTTCACCTTGCCTTCCCCGCCTGCCGAATCCGGAGTGCCGGCCAGTACCGATTGAGAAGGCGTCACTTCTTTGCTTTCCCCTTTGAAAGCCACATAAATGAGCATCTGATCTTGGACACGTTGAGCGAGGTTCACACTGTTCGGATCAGCATCCGGGGAGAAGTTCCCCGCTTTATTGATCACATCCATCACCCGATCCCCATCCGCCGCAGGATATACTCCCGGCGAGATGACCGCTCCCTTCACATCCACCATGATTACAATAGATTCCTCTGACTCTTCGATTGATTCCTCTGATTCTTCGATAGTTTCCTCTTCCTTTTCTTCCTCAAACGCGCTAAAACGGCTTTCCAATTCCGCCTCTTTGCTGCCGGACGACAAATATAGGATTATACCGCACGCAACAGCCATGCATGTTACGATGGCTGCCCATATCTTCTTGTCATTCTTCTTTACCAATAGGCATCACCTTACCCTTTCATAATCGATTAAATAAGTGAACGGCACATTCATAAGTTCCGTGTCGGCGGCATACATTTTGTATGAAGTGATGAGGAGGGATGTACTCAAATGAAAGTCGGAGTCATCGGAACGGGAAATATGGGGTCTATTTTAATAGAGGCATTTCTTGATTCAGGAACCTTGCAAGAAGAAGAACTGAGCATATTTAACCGCACAGAGACAAAGGCACTCGCTTTGCAGGAAAGATATCCAGGAATGGAGGTCGCATCTTCTCCATCGGAAATCGCCGTCAATTGCGAGCTGTTATTCATTTGTGTGAAGCCGCTGGAAATGTTCACGCTCTTCGGGCAGCTGAAAGAGCATTTATCGACGACTCAATGTGCAGTATCCATCACAAGTCCAGTATCGGTGGAACAGATGGAATCCATCCTTCCATGCCGGATTGCCCGTTTCATACCGAGTATCACCAATAAAGTATTGTCAGGCGTCTCTTTGCTCACATTCGGCAGGAGCTGTGACGAGGAATGGCGGAACATCCTTACGTCGATGGCCGCTGCCATTTCGGAACCGATCGAGATCGATAACAGCTTCACTCGTGTCTCTTCGGATATCGTCAGCTGCGGTCCAGCTTTTTTCAGTTATCTGGCAAGGGAATTCATCCATGCAGCATCCGGGACAACGGGACTTGATGAAAAAACAGCCACTGTCTTGACAGAGAAAATGCTGATCGGGCTGGGGGATTTGTTGAAGAGCGGTGAGTATACTCTCCCAACCCTGCAAGAGAAGGTATGTGTAAAAGGAGGCATTACAGGAGAAGGGATTGCGGCCATGGAATCGATCGCCCCGGATATGTTTACCGGATTATTCGAAGCGACCCACCGTAAATTCAAAAAGGAAATCGGCAGCATTGAAAAGCAATTCCAATACAGCTATTGATTCTCCACTGGAAAGAAAAATCCTTCATTTTGACATAAAAAAAGAAAGGATATTATCATCCTTTCTTTTTACAAGATTTTTTTACGAATGAACAAAAGGGAGTTACAGTAACCATCCGCTTCTGGACGCTCGCTTCAATTAGCTAACTTATTTTTTAAAAACTTATTATTTAACCGCCGTAAAGTAAATCCGTTCCGCTTCTTCAAGCGAATCGGTGTCCCCGAACACTTCCTGTATACGGAATCCCGCTTCCTCAAGCCATTTCCGGTATGTTTCCACAGGATAAGTCCTTTGATAGTGATCTTCTTCAAAGCGTTCATACAGCCCAGTCTCCGGATCTTTTACAAAGAACGATAATTCATGTTCCACAGAAAAGGCTTCGTCACCTTCATATGAATTCCATATATAGGAAACCTCTTCATACGGGTCTGCGAAAGTCTGTCCGGCGAAGACATCCGTCACTTTATGGACTGAATGGACATCGAACATGAACAATCCGCCTTCCTTAAGATGTTCAAACACTTTACGGAAGGTATTCTTCACGTCTTCCTCTTCCTGCAGATAATTCAATGAGTCGCAGAAAATGACAATACCGTCATATTGCTTTCCCATCTCCAACTCGGTCATATCCTGAAGATAAAATGGAATGGACAGCTTCATGTTTTCCGATTTTTCCTTCGCCACGACAAGCATTTCCTCAGACAGATCGACTCCTGTGACAGCATATCCTCTTTTTGCCAGACGGACAGAGAACTCACCCGTACCGCAGGCGATATCGAGCACTTCCGCCCCGTCCGGATGCAGACTTTTCATTCTCTCTTCGAAAAGTTGTACCCAATGATCATAAGGCACATTTTCCATCAAGATATCATATACATGGGCGAATCTGCCATAACTCATTGCAACAGCTCTTTTTCAATAGGAACTAATGGTGCGTCTCCCCAGAGCCTTTCCAGATTGTAATAGCTTCGCTCATCGCGATGGAATATGTGCGCTACGACATCCCCCATGTCCACAAGTACCCATTTCGCATCGTCGAATCCTTCGAGATGCTTGATTTCAAAGCCGTTCTCTTCCGCTTTCTCCTTCATTTCACGCGCAATTGCCTGAACCTGTTTGTCGGAGTTACCATGACAGATAATGAAGTAATCCGTAATCAAGGAAATCCCTTTCATATCTAGAGCCATGATATCTTCCGCTCTTTTATCATCCGCCGCTTTTACCATTGTCAATAACAATTCTTTTTCTTTTAACAAGCTTATTCCTCCAATTTGTTTATCTGTAAAAAATCATTATACGCATAGAAAGTGTCCGGATAAATGGACGCTCCCTTCTTCATCAAATAAGTGATTGTGTTCCTTAATGCAGCCAAGATAGCTTCATCAAGACTCGATTCCGCGATCTCCCTTACTTTCTCCACACCCGGAAAACTTCTTCCCGGTTCGATATAGTCAGCCAGGAACACAATTTTTTCCAGCAGAGTCATCTTTGCCCTGCCTGTTGTATGGTAACGGATTGCCAAAAGAACTTCCTCATCCAATATCCCATGCAGTTCTTTCGTTAAATAAGCCCCTACAGGAGCATGCCAAAGTTCCGAATGGAATTGAAGCAGTTCCTCGGGCATTTGCTGCTTCGTAATGATTTCCCGCATTTCATCCAGCGGCCAATATTTCGCATAATCATGGAATATTGCAGCCAATTCTGCTTTGACCGGATCCGCACCGTATCTCTTTGCCAGATCGATGCTTGTCTGCATTACCCCAAGTGTATGCTCATAGCGTTGGTCCGTCAATTTTTCTTTCACGATGGATAGAGCCTGCTCACGATTCATATAAAGAATGCTCCTTTATATATTGTTCTACCGCAGGCAAGACCAAATACGTGATGCCTGCACCCGTCTTGACCTTATGCCTGATCAGGGAGGAGGAAAGATACACTTGCGGCGTATCGAGTAGCTCGACCGGATATGGGGTTTCCCCATTATAGCCCGGTCTCATGACACCCACAAACTTCACCAGCTTCACCAGCTTATCGACTTCATGCCATTTGGGCAGATATTCAATCATATCGGAACCGATTATGAAGTGGAACTCCGTTTCCGGTTCCCGTTCTTTCAGCGCCTTCATCGTTTCATAAGTATAAGAAGTGCCGGACCGTTCCACCTCTATCATCTCAATCGAGAACTTAGGATGCCCGTCAATTGTAAGACGAAGCATATCAACCCTTTGTTCATTCAGGACACTCTCCGTCTTTTTCTTATGCGGAGGCGTATTATTCGGCATGAAACGGACTTCATCCAGCTCCAGGGCAGTGAGCACTTCCTGTGCCAGTATTGCATGTCCTATATGAGGCGGATCGAAGGTGCCTCCCAGGATGCCTACTTTCTTCATTTCTTCTTAGGCAATTCCAATTGTTTATTCTCACGGGACTCTTTATACAATACGACCGTCAGTCCGATCAGCTGAACAAGTTCCGCTCCTGTACCTTCCGCAAGCTCTTTGGACACGGTTTGTTTGTCCACATCGCAGTTCTGAAGAATGCTCACCTTGATCAGCTCCCTCGCTTCAAGAGCTTCTTCAATTTGCTTCAGCATGTTCTCGTTCACTCCGCCTTTTCCAACTTGGAAAATCGGTGTCAGATGATGTGCTTTTGAACGTAAAAATCTTTTTTGTTTACCTGTTAACATAGTCAGCCTCCTAATTTCTCCAAAACGATCCGCTTCATGCGGCTTGTATCCGGCTTAATACCTGTCCATATCTCAAAGGCTTGCGCACCTTGGTGTATGAACATCGGCAGCCCATTTTGGATTGCCGCCCCTTTTTGCCGGGCGGTCTTCAAAAATGTTGTTTCCAACGGATTATAAATAATATCACTCACAAAGGCACTCGCCTTCAATTTGTCGAGAGCGATGGGCATCGCTTCTGTATCCGGCTTCATTCCGATTGATGTCGTATTGATCACTAGATCATATTGCTGGAGTCCTTTTTCAGCCTCATCCAATCGGATTACCCTTCTTTCCTCAGCATCTGGATGATCTTCCGTCAGCTTCTCGGCTTTCTCGACAGTCCGATTGCATACTGTGATGGAACCGATTCCTTGTTCCACCAATGTGTAGTAAATGGCTCTGGCCGCACCACCCGCACCAATAATCAGACAGTTCAATGAAGAAAGAGGAGCGGAAAGGGATTCTTTCAGCCCGTTCACAAACCCCCGGCCATCCGTATTGTAGCCGACAAACAGCCCATCCTCCAGCTTCACCGTATTGACCGCACCAATCACCTTTGCCAATGGATCAATTCGATCCAAATACGGCATGATAGCCGTCTTATGCGGAATGGTGACATTGAACCCTCTCACACCAAGGGCATTCATCCCTTTCACGGCATCTGCCAACCGTTCGGAAGAAACCTGGAATGCGTGATAATGAGCGTTCATTTTATTATCGCGAAATGCATCATTATGCATCTCGGGAGAAATGGAATGGGCGATGGGATCACCCAAAACTCCATACAAATCTTTCATAATGAAGCCACCTCCTTAAATTAAGGATTTACGGACCATCACAGAAACGCCCTCCGGTACATGGACGACAATCTGTGCTCCAGGGTCACTGATCGTAATCCAACCAAGTCCCGAAAAGACAACATCCATTTTAGGTTCTTTCAGTGAAAACGAATGTGCTTTCAAAGCGATCGGCTTCCCATTTTCTTCTACGGATGGTTTCAGCAATCCGCCGGCGTGTTCTTCATACAACTGATCCGCCTTATCAAGTTTCGTACGGTGGATGTTGATTTCATTCGAGAAATAACATGTGAATGAACGTCTGCCGCCCGAGACATAATCAAAACGCGCGAGTGCACCGAAGAATAGTGTCTGTTCTTCATTCAATTGATACACTTTCGGCTTGATTTCTTTTTTCGGTGTGATGATTTTGAGATCTTTCTTATCCACAAAATGAGCCATTTGATGATGATTGATGATTCCTGGTGTGTCCATTAATGCATGGCCGTCATCCAAAGGAATCTCGATGATATCCAAAGTTGTTCCCGGGAAATGAGACGTGGTGATGATATTGCCGTCTCCGCTCACTTCTTTAATGATGCGGTTAATGAAAGTCGACTTTCCGACATTCGTACACCCGACGACATACACATCCTTGCCTTTACGGTAATGTTCGATCGCTTCAACCGCTTCTGTGATCCGGGCGCCTTTCGCAGAACTCACAAGCATCACGTCCACCGGCTTGAGCCCAAGTTCACTTGCACTTTGCTTCATCCAATGAATCAATTTATTCGGCTTAACCGATTTGGGCAGCAAATCAGATTTATTCCCGATCAGCAAAACAGGGTTTTTCCCCACAAAGCGGTGTAGACCCGGAAGCCAGCTTCCGTTGAAATCGAAAATATCCACAATTTTGACGATAAGTGCATCATTCTGGCCGATTTCATGTAGAATCTTCAGGAAATCATCATCCGTCAATGAAATATCTTGGACTTCATTATAATTCTTCAGTCGGAAACATCGTTGACATATGATCTGTTCTTTCTCCAAAGCTGATTTAGGCGCGTATCCCATACCGGCCGGATCTTCGGTTTGTATATCAATTCCGCATCCTATGCATGATATTTGTTCTTGTTCTGTCACTGTTGTCAATCCTCCCAATGAAGCATTCCTTTTTTGCGCAGGAACGCCAATATCCTTCTTTCGATTCTTCTGTTGATTCTCGTGAAGAATCCGTCAGATTGCGCCACCGGCACAACCATGATTGTGTGGAAGCCATTCCTGTTGCCCCCAAGTACATCCGTGAGCAATTGATCGCCAATCACAACGGCTTCCTCACGTTTGATGCCCATCTGTTTGATGGCTTTACGGAACGCTCTTCCCATCGGTTTTCTTGCTTGGTGTATAAATGGGATACCGAGCGGATCCGAGAAAGAGCGCACTCTTGTTTCATTATTATTGGAAACAATGGTCACAAGAATTCCATGCGACCTGATTTCCTCTATCCACTCGATCAATTTAGGGGTTGCGAATGGTCTGTCCCATTCAACCAATGTATTATCCAAGTCAGTAATGATGCCTTTGATTCCCTTTTCTTTAAGGGATTCCGGCTTTATTTCAAAGATACTCTTAACATGTTCACTTGGTAAAAATAGTTTTAGCATATTTTACACCTCAGCCTGTTTCTATAAATTCACCGTATTCCATCATACCTAATTTCATGGCAGTTTCAAAGGTACAAATACAAAATCACGGTTTTTCCGCCTAAAGCATGGTACGAATTCTTTCTATCCTGCCTCTGACTATTTCATTGATTCTTCTAATCAGAACCAAAACTTTTCGACAAATCCTCCCATAACCATTGCCTGTGGATAAAGTTATGCACATTATCCACACCGTCTTTCTTTTCGTTCATGCGTATTTATGCAAGTTAATCACATTTTATCCACTTTGCCTGTGGATAGCGGAACAGTTGTTCCGTGAGTTTATTTCTGATAGAGTTAGGTTATTAAATACCGAAGAATTGAAAATATAGGTTTAGAAATGGAACTGACTTCAATGGAGGTGAAAGCCGAAAGGCTCATTGCTATGAATAATTTATCCGACGACCTACTAATTGAATCTTATCACAAAGCGAAGAAATTAAACCTCAGCAACGATTTCATCCACTTGATCGAAAGCGAAATCCGCCGACGCTCCCTGGCCCATAAAATCCTTATACCCTATTGACCCTACATAGAGAATTTCCAATTACTTGGCCTGCTTGATTCTTAACAAGCAGGCTTTTTTGTTAGCCATCCCTTTACAGATTCACCTTCCCAATGTACCAAGACTTTCCCCTAACTTCACTTCATAAGGGGCATTCATTCCAGCTTTCAACGAGAATGAATCCTCTTGGAATAACAGGACAATTGTGGACCCGAAACTAAAGTAAGCCATTTCTTCCCCTTTAAGCACTTCGTCGTTCGGATTGGAGATTTCGATACTGTTCACGAACATTGCACCTACTTTTACGACAGCAATGGAATGATCATCCTTCTTTATTTCAGTAATGACACGGTAATTCTTACTGAGGGGAGCTTTTCCATATGTCATCCCCCATTTGTTGACGGGATATGACCTGCCGCCAAGAGTCCAGCGTTTTGTGATCTTCCCTGAAACCGGAGCATGTATTCGATGATAATGGCTCGGGCTCAAATACAGGACCATATACTGTCCGCCCGCATAACGGTCGTAAGCGGATTCGTCGCCAAGCATCTCTTCAATCGAGTACACTTTCCCTTTCACCTCGATCATCTTGTCATCCCTGATGGGACCGAAATCTTCAAAGACCGCATCAACCGGACTTACGACTGTCCGTGCTCCATCAGCGATCGGTCTTATCCCTGCCTTTAATTTGCGGGTGAATAGATCATGCAGCGACCGATATTCATGCAGTTCTTTTTCAGCTTCATCCATATTCAATTTATATACATTTCCGTATGATTTAAGGAAGTACTTACTCAAAGAAGAAAGGCTGAACCGCCTGATGACAGAAGAAGAAAAATTGTGATTTGTTAATTCAATAAAAAACCTGTATAATAAGACTTTCAAAAATAAACCTCCAATTGTAAAATAATACAAAGGGTACTTGCATAAAGAATTCCGAGTAAAATATTATTATACAATATGCACGGTAGTTATGTCTCATCCCATTCGGTCAAAAGGGAGTGAAAATATGTTCTTATCCGGTGTTTTGGACCAAACCATCAAGAAAATCAAATCAAATACAGCTAATCTTATAACATTACTGAATTTATCTTTAGGCGGATTCGCTGTACTTTATGCATTGAACGACAATTTAAATATAAGCATGCTGCTCATATTTGTCGCAGCACTTGCCGACCGTTTCGACGGCATGATCGCGAGAAAGTTCCATTGTGAGTCGGAACTGGGTAAACAGCTGGACTCCATGAGCGATATCATCTCTTTCGGAGTAGCCCCGGCATTGTTGATCTATCAGGCCGTTCTCTTCGATCTTGGAACCCCGGGAATGTTCATGACCGTTTTCTACATCGGCTGCGGTGCATTCCGCCTTGCCAAATTCAATATAACGGAAAACAATGGTTACTTTACCGGATTGCCGATTACGGCTGCAGGCTGTCTTGTTACTTTAAGTTATCTTGGTATTCAAGCTTTTCCTTCAAATTTCTATCTGGTGCTGCTGACGATGCTCGCTTTATCGATGGTCAGCCCGTTCAAATTGAAGAAAATGTAATAAAAATGCCGCCCTTATGCCGGGCGGCATTTTCATTATTTTGTTTCTGTCAATTGAAGGAATAAGTCGATATCTTTCTCGCATGAGCGGATTGCTTTTGCCCAGAAATCTTTGGATGTGATATCTTCCTGCAGATGCTTCGCGGCCAGCTCCTCGACCGTCATGGAACCCGTATCTTTCAAAAGTTCGATGTATTTCTCTTCAAACCCGGTTTCGGATTCAAGCGCCCTCCCATAGATTCCCAATGAGAACAGGAAACCGAAGGTATACGGGAAATTGTAAAAAGGAACCGAAGTAATGAAGAAATGCAGCTTAGATGCCCAGAACAATGGATGATATTCCTCAAATGCATCGCCGTATGCCTCTTTCTGTGCTTCAAGCATCAGTTCACCCAGCCGCTCAGCGGATACGAAGCCTTCTTTTCTTTCTTCATAAAACCTTGTCTCAAAAAGGAACCTCGCTTGAATATTCATTAAGAATGCGACAATGCTCTGCACTTTGCCCTCCAGCAAAGAGAGTCTTTCTTGATCGGATGAAGCTTCATTCACAGCTGCATCGGACACAATCATTTCCGCGAAAGTCGAAGCGGTCTCGGCCACATTCATGGCATAATCCCGGTTCAAAGGATGAACATCCCTCATGGCATAAGAATGGAAAGCATGCCCGAGTTCATGCGCCAGCGTGCTGACATTATCCGATGTACCTGAATACGTCATGAAAATACGGGATTGCCCGCTTTCAGGAAACTCCGTGCAGAATCCGCCAGGCCTTTTACCCGGACGGTCTTCCGCTTCGATCCAGCGATCTTCAAAAGCGGTCTTGGTGAATGAAGATAATTCCTTGCCGAATCTGGAGAAATGCTTAAGGATGAATGCAGCTCCCTCATCATACGGTATCTTTTCGGTTTCGCCTGACTGCAGCGGCGCACCTTCATCATAGAAACTCAACTTCTCCAATCCCAGGAGCTCTGCTTTTCTTTGCAGCACTCCCACAAGCTTAGGCTTGACATCATTGATCGCATCCCACATGCTGTCCAGTGTCTCTTTGCTCATCCGGTTCAACTTTAGCGGTTCATGATGTACATCATCCCAGCCTCTGCTTCGATATACATTCAAGCGGAAACCTGCCATGCTGTTCAGGGCATGCGCCAGTATATCTTCTTCTTTCTTCCATGCTTTCTCCCATTGCTCGAATACATGCTTCCTGACGGCACGGTCGGGATGAGCGAACAAATTGGCTGCCTGCCCCACTGAGAGGACAGAATGCTCGCCATTAATCGTCACTGGTATTTCAATCGAAGAAACGACTTTATCATAAAGCTGTCCCCAAGCATGATATCCGTCCGTACTCAAGCTTGAGATAAGCATTTCTTCCCGTTCATTAAGTCTTTCATCCGCATTTTTCCTGATTTCATCCAGAACAAAAGCAAGTTCTTTGAAATGATCTTTTCGGATCATATTCTCAAAGTAAGCCGTATCCATGTTTTTCAGCTTTTGTTCCAGCTTTGTATGTATATCCGCAAAAGAAGCACTCAGTGCCATGTATCTGGAATCCCATGCCGATGCTTGTTTGTCCTTCATATTTTGCGCCATTAAACATTCGATGAATGCTCCTGCTTGTCCTGATTTGCTGCTCAAATCGGCTAATGAAGACAGAATACCTGACAGCGCCTCTTCGTCCTCTTCATCGGAACGCACTTCCCATTCTTCAAGTGCGGTTTCCAGCTCCTTCGCTTTTTCAGATAAAGCATTAAAAAACGCCTCGAATTGCGGAGAAGCACTCCCTCCTTCAAAAAATACATCTAAATCCCAAACCGGTGTCAAATTCATCACATATTCCTCCTTTTCTACTTATTATATATTCTTTTCTTATCCTGAAATTCCTTTAATGGAAGTTCTAATCACATAAATACCATGCATCAGACATCCAAAACTTTTTTCATATAGTACAGACACTATACGGAAGCTCCGTACATAGAATTGAATATAGGCTGATGTCCCAGAAATCCAACGGAGGTGATCACGTATTGTCAGCTTTAATGGCAGCGCTTGGATATGTCATCAAAGAGATGATTTTTCTAGTTTCTTATGTCAAAAATAATGCTTTCCCACAGCCTTTGTCTTCAAAAGATGAGAAAAAATACTTACAGTTGATGAGTCAAGGAGACCCTGAAGCGAGGAATTTATTGATTGAACATAATCTTCGGCTTGTGGCTCATATCGTCAAGAAATTCGAGAATACAGGTGAAGATACTGAAGATTTGATATCTATCGGCACAATCGGCTTGATCAAAGCAATCGAAAGCTACTCTGATGGTAAAGGGACAAAGCTTGCCACCTATGCGGCACGCTGTATTGAAAATGAAATACTGATGCATTTACGAGCCACCAAAAAAACAAAGAAAGATATATCGCTTCACGATCCGATCGGCCAAGATAAGGAAGGAAATGAGATTTCCTTGATCGATGTCCTTAAATCGGAATCCGAAGATGTGATCGATACCATCCAGTTGAATATGGAAATCGAAAGAGTGAAGAAATATATCGATGTGCTTGATGAGAGAGAGAAGGAAGTCGTCATCAACAGATTCGGGCTGGGAAATTTCAAAGAAAAGACGCAAAGGGAAATCGCCAAAGAATTAGGCATATCAAGAAGCTATGTTTCCAGAATCGAGAAACGGGCTTTGATGAAGATGTTCCATGAATTTTATCGTGCAGAGAAAGAACGCCGAAAGCAATGAACGCACTTTCGGTCCATCCCGCAGAAAGGAAGCCAGCGAACTTCCATAAGCCGGCTTCCTTTTTTATGCTTCCTAAGACACAGCAGGGTATTGCAGTCTTCCATATCGTCCATCTGGCACGCAATAAAAAAACCGCCGGGTATATACCGGCAGCATAATATATCGTCTTTATATTTAACGGAAACCTAGCAGTCTTCTTCCATTCCTTTTCTTTTGTACTTCAACGAGAAATGAAAAAAGAGCCCTGCAACCGCAGTCAATGAAATGGAAATGGCCAGCATGATGCCTTCTGAGCCGTTATGTTCAACCAAAGAGATGATCGAACCTAAGTAAGCGAAAACACTGATGCAGATCATGATGAAAGCAAAACGCCTGTAATCCTCCATCTTCTCTTTATAAAGCGTAATCTGTTTCTCTTGATCCAAAACCGATCACCTTACTTTTACAGTATTATGCCGTTATCATCACCCCTGACGGCACGAATACGATTATACCATAATTTCACACAAACTTTTATGGTAAAAAAAGGATTATTTTTTCAATTCCTGCAACGCTGCAGAGCTATATCAATAAGTCATCCTGTCATCCATTCTTGAGCTGCTTGACCATCTCGACCACAAGATTCGTGGAATTGATTGCTGCAGTTTCAAGGAATTGATCGAAGGAGACATTTGATTCTTTCCCTGCGATATCAGATAAGGCACGGATCACCACAAATGGTGTACCGAACTGATGGGCTACCTGTGCCACGGCTGCAGCTTCCATCTCAACCGCTTGAATATCCGGGAAGATACTCCTCACAGCTTCTACCCTCACCGGGTCGTTCATGAATGAATCGCCCGTCGCAATCAATCCTTGGACTGTGCTCATATCATCCAGACGCTTCGCCGCTTCTTCCGCAGCCTTTATAAGCTTTTGATCCGCTTTGAATACAGGAGGAAGTTGAGGCACTTGTCCATGCTGATACCCGAAAGCCGTCACATCTACATCATGATGAACAACTTCAGAAGAAATGACCGCATCTCCAACCTTCAGTTCTTGCGCAAAACCGCCTGCGGAACCTGTATTGATTACGGCATCAGGCTTGAACTTCTCCAATAGCACCGCAGTCGACATAGCCGCATTCACCTTGCCGATCCCTGATTTAAGCAGGACAACCGGAACATCCTCAAGCATACCTTCCGTATATTCGCAGCCGGCAATCGTTTCCTGTCGGACGTTCTCCATTTTACTGCGTAAAATCGTCACTTCTTCTTCCATTGCTCCAATTATCGCTATCTTCATCTATAAAACACCCTTCATTATAATACTGAATTCAACCATCATTCTATCACTATTCCGCCTCTTCTTTCCATCCTTCCTCTATAATAAACAATATTTATTAATGTAAATTGGAAACGAAGATTGCTATACTGAATGAAGTATATTTTTCTCTGGAGGTACATAACCATGGATTTCACTTTCGATCTCATCGAAGATAAAATTGAATTCTTTGAAGCTTGGAATGCAAAGGATTTGGAAAAAGCCATACAGACTCAAATCGACATCAACCGGGCCATCATGCTTACCGTTTATTCCGTCAGTCATCAGATGGCTTTGACAGAAGACGGCCGGACGCTCTATAGCGCGGCAGTCCACTTCAAAAATAAGAAAGCATAGCTTCCTCGGATTCCGGGGAAAGCTATGCTTTCTTTATTGTCAGCAAATTTTCTTATCTTGCCTTGTCATTGACCTTCAATTGCTCGACTTTGGAAGGCTTCCAGCCTGCTCCGTCCACCCATTCAAGATAAACCCGGTAAGTCACACTTTTATCACTTGGACTGACCGTCCCGACTGCCTTATCAGGCGAACCGCCATTTCCCAAGTACCAAAGGATCATGTCACTTTGATTCAATCCTGTTCCATATGCCAAAGCCTTCTCCATTTCATTCCAATCCACGGAACCTCTGTTGTAGTCGGCTGCATGCTCGCCGCTTTGTTCCGTTCCGATCGGCTGCCAGCTTTCATTAACCAATGTTTTCTCGACATTACTGTCACTGCCGCCTTCCACTTCTGTCAGTTTGTCTTCCGCTTCCTCTGCAGATGGCTCTTCTTCTTGTTCCGCCGCTTCGTCTGTCTCGTCTTTTCCTTCATCGTTCTCAGCAGGATCTTCCTCTTCACGACCCGGATTATTATCTGCATTATTGTTTTTGTCTGCTGACTGATTTTGTGCGGAATTGCCCGATTCTGACTCAGCTTGCTCATCATCCCCGCCGCCAAGGACGGACGCTCCAACGACAATGATCCCCACAATGACAATGCCTAATAGTATATTATAGATTTTATTCGCTTTTCTCTTCTTCTCTGTCTTTTCTGAACGCGATCCGACAGAAGAGTATTTTGTTTTTTTCATTCCTGTTTCACCCCTGATTTTTCTTTAGACAGCCCCGCCATTCCCGCAGGAGTATCCGTTGTTTTATGTATAGGACAATGTTGTATGCGGAAGTGTGACTCTATTAAAACATATTTTTCATTCCTTTTCCATTGCCCCAACCTGCTCTATATAGTCTCGGGCCATCCGGGTGGCGCTCGGCACCTCTTCCTTCACTTGCAATTTGACCGCCACAATTGCATACTTTGGGTTTTCCGCAGGAAAGTAGCCCGCAAACCACTTATTCATTAATTTCTTTTCCTTATCGGTCTGTGCGGTGCCTGTTTTCCCGGCCACGGTCACAGAAAGGTCATTCATCATTCTTGCTGTCCCATGTTCATTCACCACCACTTCCCTCATCAAAGATTGCAGGCGCTTGGCGGTGGATGTTTTGATCGCAGCCCCTTTCGGCTCGATGTCTTTGAATTCTGCTGCCGTAGTGCCATTGGCATATTTCACTGCGCTTACTGCTTTCACAAGCCTTCTTTCTCCACCGCGTGCTATGGTAGCCATCATATTCGCGGCTCCAAGCGGGGTTACCTGTACATCTTGTTGTCCAATGGCAGTCTGCGCTATCAATAAACCGCTTCTTTCCCCCGTTTGTTGATGCCAAATTTGCCCTTTTTCTTCCCTGTACAACTGGGAAAAGGATGAATGATATAATTTACCGGTCCAGCCCGAGGTCCCTGTCAGCTGTAATTTAGCAGCATATTCATCGAGTACATCAGGATCTTCCTTCACCATCTGTTTGGCCAGTTCCCCGAAAGTCCGGTTGCAGCTTCTCGCAAAACTGTCTGTGAAATTCAAGATTCCCATCAATGTACCATCATTGCCGATCGGACTTCCATCCAGCTTTTTATTGCAGTCGAATACGGAATCTCCCCTTACCGCTCCTTCTTCAATAGCTGCTGCGGCAGTGACCGTCTTGAAAACGGACCCTGCAGTCGATTGCATAAACATGACATTCTTCGAGCCGCTGCCTTGGTTCGGGTTTGCTTGATTCACTTTTGGTCTGGAGACCACTGCCCTTATTTCACTTGATTCTATATCCAGTAAAAGGATTCCTCCATTCTCCAGTCCATGTTCATCAGCAATCCGTTCGGCCAATACTTGTGCTTCCAAATCCAATGTTGTTTCCACCGTAACAGGAAACAGGGGATTAGCAGGCGCCAAATATTTCACATCCACTCCGAACAGCGGTCCGCCCATCCCATCCACATGAAAAGCCAATCTGGTTTCACCGATCGATTGAAGAAAGTCATCGAATTGCTCCTGCAGTCCTTTATCGCCGACTTTCCCCTGCGGAACAAATGCCTCCAAATCCTCTTCATGACGATGGTCAGCACTTCTGCTTGTCAAGCCTCCAATCAGCTGCTCCGCCACTTTATCTTTTCCTGGAGAAACCAGCTTTGCCGCAAACACCCCAGGGATGCTTAATCGGTTGATCGCAGCCGCCTCTGTTTCCGTCAATCTCACTTGTTCCCCGTCCTTCATCAGTGCAAACGGTTTTGTCGCATTCAAAACGGCCAATTCGATCTCTGATGCAGGAAGATCCACTATTTCCGCCAATTCTTTCGACGGCCAGTCCATCTTTTTCAGAAACGGAAATAAAAGGACCGTGGAATACACATGATGATTGATCGGTTTCCCTTCCTTGTCGACAAACCTTCCTCTGCCGTCATCAAGCACAATACTCTGCAGCCGCTGATTGACACTTGCTTCGATTAAGTTTATGCGGTGCCTGGAGAAAGATTCCGCGCCAAACAGCTGGATATACATCAATCTCCCCAGAAGCAAACAGAAACCCAGTAGGATGCAGATTGCAAACATCTTCATTCTTTTCCTGATCATAATAAAACACCTCGCCTTTATTCTCGACGAGGTGTTCCTTTTTAAAACCTTCATTCCTTACGAACGGGATATTATTAAGCGGCGGCACGCAAGGCGCCGGCCGAAATCAACTGATTGAAGTGATCCTGACATTCATTTCGCCGCCAGGTGTCTGAACAATCACTTGGTCGCCAACCGTTTTGCCGATCAGGCTCTTCGCGATCGGGGAGTCGTTTGAGATCTTTCCTTCGAAAGGATCTGCTTCCGCACTTCCGACAATCGTGTATGTTTCTTCATCTCCATTCGGCAGTTCAATGAAAGTCACTGACTTCCCGAGGGAAACGGAACCTGAATTCTGTCCATCCTCTTCTATGATCTTCGCATTGCGGATCATATTCTCCAAAGTGGTGATGCGGCCTTCGACGAATGCCTGCTCCTCTTTGGCGGAATCATATTCGGAGTTCTCAGACAAATCTCCGAAACTCCTTGCGATTTTGATACGCTCCACTACTTCCTTACGCTTAACCGATTTCAGTTGTTCAAGCTCAGTCTCCAGCTTCTGCTTGCCTTCTTTAGTCATAGGAAAGACTTTCTCAATTGCCAAGATCATTCACTCCTTCTGCATTTTCCAATGGGTAACCCATTTAATCGTGCAATTATGTAAAAAAATACATAATTGCGCGTCCTTCGGAAAGGGCGCGCATTATTTCAACTGAGTGGATGCAGGGGGAATCCCAAAATCATCCATAAATTAATTATATATTCTATATGACATGTTATTACATAATTGTGTTTTGTTCAAGGATTGTTTTTATTTTTGTCACCATCAAATCGATAGCCACATGGTTTTGTCCGCCCTCTGGGATAATGATATCGGCATATCGTTTGGTCGGTTCAATGAACTGATTATGCATCGGTCGTACAACGGATACATACTGATCGATCACCGATTCAATCGTGCGGCCTCTTTCTTTGATATCACGCAGCATTCTGCGGATGATTCGTATATCTGCATCCGTATCCACGAAAAGCTTCATATCCATTAAGTTACGAAGTCTTTCATCTTCTAAGATCAGGATCCCTTCAAGGATGATGACTTCCTTCGGCTCCACGGTAACCACTTCCTGAGAGCGGGTATGCAAAGCATAATCATATACAGGCTTCTCGATTTTTTCATAGTTAAGCAGCTTATTGACGTGTTCAATCAGCAAGTCATTATCGAATGCGAGAGGATGATCATAATTCGTCTTCAATCTTTCTTCAAATGGAAGATGGGATTGGTCCTTATAATAATAATCCTGTTCAAGCATCAAAATGGAATGGCCTGCAAAACTTTCGATAATGGCTCTGGTCACACTTGTTTTTCCAGAGCCTGAACCTCCAGCAACGCCTATAACAATAGGTTTCTGTCTCATTAAACTAGTTCTCCTTTCGCATCATGTTGAACGGATTCACTTGCCGATCCATCTTGAATTTCACGATTTGCAGCGGATGGCGTGCCGCGTCCAACTCTTGTCCTTTTTCATCCCAGATTTTTTCGATTGTATATGTGAAGTTATCAATATCCGGTCCGAAAAATTCCACCTCATCTCCAGGTTTGAAATAGTTCCTTTGCTGAAGCGTAACCATTTTCGTATCTTTGTCGTAGTCCATAACCATACCGATAAACTCTGTCGTCGTTTTCTTGCTATGGTTCCCAAACATCTGCTCCTTATACCCAGGTATTCCTTCAAAGAAGGCTGGAGCAGTATCCCTGTTTGCGCATTTGTCCAATTCTGTCAGCCATTCCTGTTTGATCACGAAGTTCTCCGGATCAGCACAGTAAGCATCGATTACTTTCCTGTACACACTGACCACCGTCGCCACGTAATGAATGGACTTCATTCTTCCCTCGATCTTCAGACTGTCAATACCAAGTTCAATCATTTGCGGGATGGATTCGATGAGCTTCAAGTCTTTAGGGCTCATCGCAAACGGTGCATCGCCTTCACTGAAAAGCGGTTTTTCCCCTTCACCGGTCTGTTCGAATAATCCATAATCCCATCTGCATGACTGGCAGCAGCCGCCCCGGTTCGAATCGCGCGCAGTCATATGATTGGATAATGTGCAGCGGCCTGAATAGGCGATACACATTGCACCATGGATGAAGGTCTCGATTTCAATATCGATTTTTTCCTTCATTTCACGAATATCCTCAGCAGAAGCTTCCCTTGCCAAGACGACGCGGTGCATTCCTGCTTCTTTCCAGAATTGGACAGCTTTCCAGTTGGAAAGGGATTGCTGCGTACTTAAATGTACCTCGACATCGGGAGCGACCTTGCGGCATGTTTCTATAATCAGCGGGTCCGCCACAATGATGCCGGCAACTCCTGCTTCCTGAAGACCTTTCAGATATTCCTCAAGTCCGTCCATATTCTCGTTATGGGCATAAATATTGGTTGTCACATATATTTTGGCGCCATATTGTTTTGCGAACTCAACGCCTTCTTTCATTTCTTCAAAAGTGAAGTTCCCGGCATTCGAGCGTAATCCATACTCTTGTCCGCCGATATAAACCGCATCCGCACCATAGCGGACAGCAATCTTCAACTTCTCCAAGTTGCCGGCAGGAGCAAGCAGCTCGGGTTTCTTCACGATTACTCTTTTTCCGTCGATTATTTTCGAAATTCGATCAGTAATAGCTTTCAAGGCTATTCCTCCATTTGACTATTTTTTGGTTGAAACAAAAAGCTTCCGAATCAATAAACGGTTTCTTTAAAGAAGAATCCAGTATCCAGCTTACGGTTGACAGGCTGAAGTTTCTCAGCTTCCTCAAGAAGCTTCGTTTTCATTTCATCATATTGCTCCGGATCGTCCATGAACGCGTCCAGTGCCTGCCTGTACAGCTTAGTCACCTCAATGATATACGCTCTGTCCTTCAAAATACCGTCAATTTTGAAACTGCTGATTCCTGCTTCAATCATCTCTTCCAGTTCATCGATGATGCAGATATCATTCGGACTCATGATATGTGTCCCGTTGAAATCTTCAAAAATCGGGTATTTGTTCTCGCGCTCTTCATCATGCAGGAACAGCTGTCTGCTTTGATCGGCATTCTCTACCTTCATTTCTTTCCCTTGATATTCAAAATAGTTCCCGATCAAGGTTCTGCGGGATTGGAACATACATGTCATCCCATGCACCTGTACTTCCAGCTCCACTTTGGCGTGCTCAGCCATTTCAACGATGGCATCCATGTTGATTTCCCTGGCCAGAACTGCTCGTGATGCGCCTTTTTCACCCCAATAATTACAAGTGAACCAATTGGTTGCAGTCGTTTCTGTATTCCAGTGCAGCTTCATCTCCGGAGCGGCTTCCCTTGCCGCCATCAGAACAGCAGGATCTCCAAAGATGATCGCATCTGCTCCTGCGTCACGGAGGAAAGCGATATATTCCTCCAATTCACCGACTAAATCATTGTGGAAAATTGCATTCATAGCTACATATACTTTTTTATTGTGGTCATGTGCGATTTGGATCGTAGCTTCCAGATCTGTCCTGTTGAACTCGCCAGCCAAACGCAGGCCGTATCTTTGCTCACCGACAACAAAAGCATCTGCTCCCGCATGGATTAAAGGCAATATATCGGAAACAGACGTCGGAGTTACTAATAATTCAGGGATTCTCACTCTTCTTCACCTCATAAGGTTATTTTCCTGCCGCTTCAAAGATCATCCTTTGCGGACTTTCTTTTTCGAAATCGCCATTCCGTCTCCCAACGGAAGAATGGCCGTATCGTAATCCGGATGCTCCATGATCCAGCTGTTGAAATGCTTAATTTTCTTGATTAAAGCTCGTGCCCTTCTATGAGGGATTTCCTCTTCCCGGGCAATCACTTGATTCTTATATAGAACATTATCGGAAATAATGATGCCATTTTCAGCCAAATAAGGCTCGTACATTTCAAAGAAACGGACATACTGACCTTTAGCCGCATCGATGAAGATCACATCATAAGGAGCGTGTACTGCCGCATCAGCGGAAAGTTCCAGCGCATCGCCTTCCAAAAGGGTGATTCTTTCTTCATTCCCGCCTTTTGCGATGAAAGAACGGGCGGCTTTGATCCTTTCCGGGTGGCGTTCCATAGTGACAATCGACGCCTCCGGCAGCGTTTGGCACATTCTTGTTGCAGAATAGCCGATGGCACACCCGATCTCCAAGATCTTTTTCGGATTGTGGATGCGCAAAATCTGCAGCAGCGCTTCAATTCCGACCAAGTCCATGATCGGCACATGGTTATCTTTTGCGTATTGTTCCATTTCAGCCAGTAAATCAGTGCGGGGATGTATCAAATCAGTCAAATAATCATTTATGGTTGTCATTTCTTCACCCCTTTCCTACCTGTGAAGACAATTCTTTTCAAGAAAAAACTCGGCTGACGCCGAGAATATATACAAACATAACGAATGCATGTAAACAAACTTTTATTATTGTACCATAATCACAGTGCGAATGCTAACTCTCCTTTTTTTCCTCTGCTTCATATCTGCTCGTGATATGCTCTTCCTTTAATTTATTATGCTCCGCCAGTGTCTTGGAATAGAAAACTTTGCCTTCCGCATTGGCAAGGAAGTAAAGATAATCTGTTTTTTCCGGTTCAAGAGCCGCCTTAATGGAAGTTTCCCCTGCATTGGCAATAGGGCCAGGAGGCATTCCATTCACATAGTACGTATTATACGGGTCTTTCGTTTTCAGATCCGCCAAGAGCACCCGCTCTTTATGTGTCCCCATCGCGTATAGAACAGTCGGATCTGTCTGCAGAGGCATACCGATCTCCAGTCTATTATAAAACACAGACGCGATCTTGCCGCGGTCCGTCTGTGCCGTAGCTTCCCTTTCTATCATGGAAGCCATCGTCAGCAATTCATGGTAAGTGAAGCCCTTTTCCTTCATCAGACTTTCATAATTAGCAAGCACCTTGCTCGTTTGTGCAATCATGCTCCCCACAATCGATTCGAGTGACGGCTTATCTTCGTAGAACTCATAAGTAGCAGGATAAAGATACCCTTCCAAAGGATACTTCACATTGTCTGCCATAATTTCATCCGTCAATAGCTCCGGATACTGTTGCTTCATCTTTTCGACAAATTCGGGACTGTTCATTTCAGTCAGTATTTTTTCACCTTCACCGCCGGTATTCTTTGCGATGATTTCCGCAATTTCATACAATTGCTTCCCTTCAGGAATCGTCATCTTGATGTCTGCCTCGTTCACAAGCTTACCTGATTGGATTTCACGCACAATTTCCTCAAGCTTCATCGACTGTGACAGCTGGTATTTTCCGGCCTGGAAATTGGATTCATTGTTGAACTTAATATAATACTTGAAGATCCTGGCACTTTTGATGATTTCATTCTCCTCAAGTATCTTCGCAATCGTCGAAGTCGAAGAACCGATTGGAATCTCGACTTCCCGCTTCTCCGTATTATCTTCATCATACGGTTTCAGCGCCGATGTCACATAAAAGAAGCTGCCGGCACCGATGATCAAAACAAGGGCAATAACCGCAACGGCCGCCATCATCACAATCTTTCTGACTGTTTTCGCCTCACCTTGCCGTTCCGCGAGCTTCTGGAGCATTATTTCTTTTTTTGATTGTTTATCTGCCATTCACGTTCCCCCTCGAAACATGTACACCTTTTATCTTCATACTTACTTTTTCTTATGGTAGTCATTACACAACATACTTACGGAACATTATACTAAAAACCATACAAAATTACACATTAAACTACAAATTCTTCACAAACATCCTCTTGTTAAACCGTCATAATGCACTTTAAAAGGGGAAATGTACAGAAAAATGACGAAAAAACGGCGGTGAAAAAATAGAAGATTTTATTAAAAGGTCAAAAGCTTTTTTTGTGGTCGGTCTTCGCGAAAACAGCTCCGCTTTCCGCAGGGCGAGCGGTGAGCCTGCAGGAGTCTCCGCTATTTTCGCTTCGACTTACTTTTCCAATAAACAAGATGGGAAAACAACAATGTTTTCAAAGACTGTTCGTATAGATGGGAAATAAATGCACTGGTATTGAAAAAGGTGAACGTTACCACACAGGAAATTATGTAGGAGAAAAAAAGGCTTTACCCACCGGGCTATAAGAAAATAGCACTGCTCTCCTCGGACAGACGCTTAGCAAGCATAAAATAACCCCGATTTTCCGAAAAAAATATTTCTCTACTGCTGATTGCAGTGGAAGGTGCGAAGACTCCTGCGGGACTAGCGTGTCAAGAGAGACCCCGCAGCGCGAAAGCGCGAGGAGGCTCGCGAGACCGCCCGCGGAAAGCGAAGCACCTGCAACGAAAATCAGTTCCTTGATTCAAGCAGAATCCACTTCATGAAAAAGCTCAAAAAAGTTTCTTCTTACAGAAATGGTTTATGTGCCCCGGATGGATGAAACCGATAAAAAAGGAGCTTCGCCCAAACGGGGAAGCTCCTTTACCGTGCATTTTACTCTTCTTCTTCTTCTTGCTCTTGAACGAAAGTGTTGTACATTTCTTCAACAACATCCCACTCTTCGTCTGTTTCGATCGGGCTTAATTCTCCATCAGTACCTTCTTCTCCTGGCACATAAGAAGATGCATGAACGATAATTTCACCGTTCTCATCTTCTTCACCGATTGGGTAGTAAAGCACATAGTCTTTGTTGAATTCATCCGAATGGAAGAAGAAAAGAATTTCGCAAAGCTGTTCGTTTCCTTGCTCGTCTACGATTGTAATTTGTTGTTCATTCATTTAAAGCACCTCGATTTTTATTTTTGACTGTCCAAATATCCTTGAAGGATCAGAACTGCAGCCATTTTGTCTATCACTTTCTTGCGTTTTCCCCTGCTGACATCCGCATCCAGGAGAACACGTTCCGCAGCCATTGTGGTCAATCTTTCATCCCAGAGGACGACCGGAATCTTGAATTTCTTTTCGATCGTTTTCGCGAATTCCTGACAGATTTCACCGCGCGGACCAATTGTACCGTTCATGTTCTTAGGCAGACCCACCACAATTTTGCTTACTTCATGCGCTTTGATGAGTTCCTTCAGCCTTTTGTAGCCGAAGTCCTGGACCTGTTCGTTGATCTGTATCGTTTCGATGGGCTGGGCTGTCCATCCCAGCGCATCGCTGATGCTGACTCCTATTGTCTTGGAGCCGACATCCAATCCCATGCTTCGCATTCTTTACTCACCACGATTATGTTTTAAATAGGATTTGACCAGTTCTTCTATGATCTCGTCCCTTTCAAGCTTACGTATAATATTCCTCGCATCCTGATGTCTTGGTATATAGGCGGGATCCCCTGAAAGCAAATATCCTACTATTTGATTGATCGGGTTATATCCTTTTTCCTGCAATGCACTATAGACCTGCATCAGTACCTCTCGGACATCTCTCTCGAATGGTTCTTCCTGGAAATGAAACTTCATTGTTTTATCAAAGGAGCTCACTTGATACACCTCGCTTCCGAGTTCTTGTGTAAGGACCCATTGGGATTAATAAGCTTATTGTACACTAATCATCCGTTTATTCAAATTGATTTCACCCATTCAGGCACAAATTTAAGTGCAGCGTCAACCTGCTCCGGATTCTTTCCTCCGGCTTGAGCCATATCCGGACGGCCTCCGCCGCCTCCGCCGCAGCGTGCTGCCACTTCTTTCACAAGTTTACCTGCATGGTATCCCTGCGGAATAAGATCCTGTGTGACTGCAGCGATGATATTCACTTTATCCCCTTGCACAGCAGCCAATGCGATGACACCGGATGGGATCTTCGTCTTCAATTCATCCGCCATCGTACGAAGATTGTTCATGTCTGATGCCTGTACCTTTGCAGCCAGCACTTGAACGCCGTTGATTTCCTCGATGGATGAAAGCAGGTTACCCGCTTCGATATTACCGAGCTTCGCCTTCAAGGATTCATTTTCACGCTGAAGCTCTTTCATTTCACCAAGGATACTTTCCACACGAGCCGGAACATCTTTCATATTCGACTTCAGGGAAACCGCGGCTTCTTTCAATAATCCGATTTGATCATTCATCTGAAGGTAAGCTTGCGCTCCGGTCACCGCTTCTATCCTGCGTGTTCCAGCACCGATTCCGCCCTCGGAAACGATTTTGAATAGTCCGATCGCAGCGGTATTTTCCACATGGCAGCCCCCGCATAATTCGATGCTGTAATCAGATACGGAAACAACCCTTACGATATCTCCATATTTCTCGCCGAACAATGCCATAGCGCCCATTGCTTTCGCTTCATTGATGTTTTTGCTTTCGATCACGACCGGAATGCTTTCCCAAATCTTTTCGTTCACGATGCGTTCGATTTGTTCAAGCTCTTCCGGTTTCACTTGACCGAAGTGTGAGAAGTCGAAGCGAAGCCGATCTTTCTGCACCAATGATCCTGCCTGATTGACATGGGTTCCTAGTGTATCCTTCAAAGCTTGGTGCAATAAATGCGTCGCTGTATGGTTCTTTGTTACCTGACTTCTGTTTGCACGGTCAACAACAGAAATGACCTTCATGCCGGATTCCAGTGTGCCGGATTCCACACGCACACGGTGCAGGTTTTGGCCATTCGGCGCTTTTTGGACATCCAATACTACAGCTTTGACATCTTCACTGACCATTATTCCGCCGTCAGCGATTTGTCCGCCGCTTTCTGCATAAAAAGGTGTTTCCGATAAGATTACTTGTACTTCTTCCCCTTCTGCTGCGGAAGTCAAACGCTCTCCATTTTTGACGACAGCGATTACTGTTCCTTCCGCTTCCAATTCCGTGTAGCCGACGAATGTGCTGCTGTCTTTGATTTCTCCCAGCACGCCGCCTTGCACTTGCATAGAATCCGTATCTTGACGGGCAGCACGAGCACGTTCACGCTGTGCTTCCATTTCACGTTCGAATCCTTCGTGATCGACTTTCATTCCTTCTTCTTCCGCATATTCTTCCGTCAGTTCGACCGGGAAGCCATATGTGTCATAAAGGCGGAAAATGTCTTTTCCGGAGATGGTATCATTTCCGGCATCCTTTTCCTTTTTGATGACATCCGCAAGAATCTGCAGACCGTCATGCAATGTTTCGTGGAAACGCTCTTCTTCATTTTTCACGACTTTGGCGATGAATTCTTTCTTCTCAGGCACTTCTGGATAGAAGTCTTTCATGATTTCACCGACAACAGGCACTAATTCATGCATAAATGGCTTTTGGATGCCGAGATGTTTCGCATACCTTACAGCACGGCGAAGTAATCTTCTTAATACATACCCGCGGCCTTCATTGGAAGGAAGCGCTCCGTCCCCAATGGCAAATGTCACGGTACGGATATGGTCGGCGATCACTTTGAAAGCTGTGTCGTTTTCCGCATTGACACCATATTGGACACCTGCGATTGCTTCGGTCGCACGGATGATCGGCATGAACAAATCTGTATCGAAATTGGTCGGCACATTTTGAACGATGGAAGCCATACGCTCAAGTCCCATCCCGGTATCTATGTTTTTCTTCGGAAGCGGTGTATAAGAACCGTCTGGATTATGATTGTATTGTGAGAACACAAGATTCCACACTTCAAGATAACGTTCGTTCTCTCCTCCTGGGTATAGCTCTGGGTCGTTAGGGTCGTCCCCATATTCCGCTCCGCGGTCATAGAAGATTTCTGTGTTCGGTCCGCTCGGGCCTTCACCGATATCCCAGAAGTTCTCCTCCAATCGGATGATCCTCTCTTCTGGAACGCCGACTTGTTTGTTCCAAATCTCGAAAGCTTCGTCATCTTCCGGATGAATTGTGACGGAAAGCTTTTCCGGATCGAAGCCGATCCATTTATCGCTTGTCAGGAATTCCCAAGCCCAAAGGATCGCTTCCTCTTTGAAATAATCACCGATGGAGAAATTGCCGAGCATCTCGAAGAATGTATGGTGTCTTGCCGTCTTTCCGACATTCTCGATGTCATTTGTCCGGATGGACTTCTGAGCATTGGTGATGCGGGGATTCGAAGGAATGACACGGCCATCGAAGTATTTCTTTAATGTGGCGACTCCGGAGTTGATCCATAGCAGGGTTGGGTCTTCATGGGGAACAAGTGAAGCGCTAGGTTCTACACTATGTCCTTTTTCTTTAAAGAAATCCAAATACATTTGACGGATCTGTGCGCCAGTTAATTGTTTCATATCTGTTTCCTCCTTGTTTTCAATAACCAATTGTTTGCGTAAATTCTTTCAGCACCGGAAATCTGGGCATAAAAAAACCCTCATCCCATAAAAGGGACGAGAGTAACTCGCGGTACCACCCTAATTATGGACAAATACACTCCAAGATTTGTCCATCACTTTGGTTGCCTTAACGCGGCAGACGGCAGGTATTAACTGCACTCCAGATTAGCTTTCTGCTATCCTTCATCCAAAATCCCTTTCAGCCTTGGGGATCTCTCTCTGAACTGGACGGTCTATAGCATACTCGATCCTTCTTCGCATTCGCAAAATCACTTATAGCAAAATTCATCTTATAAAAGGATTATATGTACAACTCCGTCATTTGTCAAACGATTGTACGACTTGGTTCATTCACTATCCTGCTGTTTTCCGATCATCCTCTGTCTTTCTCTTATGAAATGCGCTTTCGCGTGCATGATACTCACTCTGATGATCGAAAGGACAGGAACTGCCAGAACAAGCCCCAGAACCCCGCCGATTTCACCGCCGACATACAAACTTAGCATGATGAGAAGCGGATGCATATGCAGGCTTTTGCCGATAATCATAGGAGACAGGACATTCCCTTCAAGGAACTGCAGGCCGAAGACGATAATCACCACCCATAGCACCTGGCCTCCATCGGAAGCTGCCGCTACAATCACTGCCGGAATCATTCCGATGATGGGTCCGAAATAAGGGATGACATTCGTGATCCCGATGAACAAACCGAGAAGCAGGCTGTATTTCACTTGAAGCATCCAAAGAAGACCGGCAGATAAGATACCGATGATGGCACAGACGAGCAATTGTCCTCTTATATAACTGCCGAGGGATTGTTCCAAATCCTTCATGAAAGAGATTCCCTGTTTTCTGATGGATGGAGGTGTGATATACCATGCCGCCTTCTTGATCTGTTTCCAATCTTTTATGTAATAGAAAGCAATCAGCGGAATGATGGCAAAAATGACAATATAATCAAAGACATTCACAAGATGGGTCAAGACAGCTACCAAAAACCCTTCCGCTTTCTCTTCAAAAAAGACAATTCCTTCCCCGATCCTTTCCGTGATCTGTTCCGGCAAGCCATTCGTCCTCTCTTCGATGATGTTCAGGAAATGTTCATACCTTCCTGTTATCTCAGGCGTACTTTGCAATAATCCGTTCACTTCCGCCACCATGATCGGAATTCCTTTATAAAATGCCACAGCAAGCCCGCCGAAAAATAAGCTGTATATCGCTATAATGCATACACTTCTAGGCACCCCGCGCTTATGCAGGTTTTCGACGATCGGATAGAGCAGATAGCCGACGAAAGCCGCAGTGATGAACGGTATCAGCACCTTTCCCACAATGGACAAGACAGGCATCCATACAGGCTTCAATTTCAAGAAGACAAACGAAACGACGAACAACAGCAAGATGAATCCAAGGCGATAAAGCCATTTCATATTCATGAAACCGAATGTCACCTCCTGCTCCTATTATTCATCAATCCATTCTTTTCATACCGGACAAAAAAGCGAAATGGAAAACGTTACACATCATGAAGCACAGAAGGCTGCACATACTATAAATGTTCGGAAAGGCGGGAAACACTTTGCGAACACTTTCAACACTCAAAGGACTTCCTGTCCGCAGGAAAAACGGGCAGCTGCTCGGCACGATCACCGACCTTGTGATTTCATCGGAGGGTTTGGTGGAAGGGCTCCTGCTGGACAGAAAGAATCTTCTCAGAAAAAAGAGCATGATTCCACTTCCTGATGTATTGTCATTCGACAATGGATCCATTACGGTCAGACAAAACACAAATGTCCTCCCGATAAAGGGGAAGCGCATTTTCACTCTGACTCATCAGCACGCCATATTCCGCAAATTGATGACAACCTCCCACGGGGAAGTCATCGGACTGCTGGATGACGTATACTTTTCTGAACAAAAGGGAAAGATTGTAGCATATGAAATTTCCAATGGTTTCTTTTCTGATATCACGGAAGGGAAGAAAATGGTTCATACCGCCGAATCTCCATCATTAGAAGAGGATGCCATCGTAATTTCAACCTAATTGTGAGGTGTCCAATTTTGATGAAGTGTCCTAATTGTTCAAGTAAAGATATCGGTAAAATCGGCGTGAATCAGTTTTATTGCTGGAATTGTCTGATCGAAATGTCCTTGGCCGATGGCGTCATTCTTACGCATCAAGTCGAGGAGGATGGCTCGTTAAGTTCATTAGATGACTTATTTTCTGAGGAGGATCGCCGCTATACCATGTAAATGGAAGAGGTGAACACCCATGCGGAGAATGTCAGTTTCTTCAGTAATGAGCTTTGGTGCAGGCATAATGGCCGCATCCATGATGGGCTCGAAAAAAGCAATGCGAAAAATGAAAAGAAAAGTGAAATCACTTCTCTAGTCCATTTTTCAGTGCATACCATGAAAGAAAAGGCAGCCCCAAGCGGCTGCCTTTTCTTTGTGTATTCATTAAATCACATGAAATCATATGGAGTCACACCATCCATGCCGATCATCGGATCCGTATTGTTGAGTATCTCCATAAGAGAAATTTCTTCATGCTGATGATCGGATAATGTGTCCGTCTGCGGTTTTTCCTCTTCTCCTTGGAAAACAGTACGGACTTGCGTGAGCAAAGTGGTATTACGTTCGTGGTCCTGCGTGCGTTCCACTCCTGTCCGTAAAGCTTCTTCCTCTCCACAAAGAATCAGAAACTGTTTGCTTCGCGTGATGCCTGTATAAATCAGTTTCCGTCTGAGCATGCGGTAATAGCTTTTCACGACAGGCATGATGACGATAGGAAACTCGCTTCCCTGTGATTTATGGATGCTGCAGCAATACGCATGCGTAATCTGCGTTAAGTCTTGCTTTGTGTATTGGACTTCAATTCCGTCAAAGGAAATATACAGCAGATCCTGCTTTTCGGTATTCTCCTTCGCGTAGGAAATCGAGATGATTTCCCCCATATCTCCATTGAAAACGGAGCTTTCAGGCTGATTGACTAGCTGAAGCACTTTATCGCCGACACGGTACACACTATCGGAAAATTGGATTTCCCTTCGTGTCCCATCCGGATTTGGATTATATATTTCCTGTATCAGCTTATTCAACGCATCGATGCCGGCCGGTCCCCTGTACATCGGAGCCAGCACCTGTATATCCTTTGCCTTGAATCCTTTATTCTTGGCATTGGTCACCACTTGCTCGACAACTTGCATGATCTGTGACGTCGAACATCGGAAGAAAGATCGATCCTTCTGCTGCTGCGTAAGATTTGACGGCAATCGGCCTTTCTTGATTTCGTGCGCCAACTCGATAATGGAAGAGCCGTCTGCCTGCCGATAGATGCTTTCCAGACGGATTGTGGGGATACAGCCGGATTCAAGCAAATCCTTCAGTACCTGTCCCGGTCCGACCGACGGCAGCTGATCTTCATCACCGACAAATATCACTTGGACGGTATCCGGCAGTGCCTTCAAAAGCTGATGTGCAAGCCATGTATCGACCATCGACATCTCATCGATGATGACAATCCTTCCGGTGATCGGGTTCTCTTCATCATGGTTGAATCCTTCTGAGCCGTTCCAGCCAAGAAGCCGGTGAATCGTCACTGCGGGAAGGCCGGTGGATTCCGTCATCCTCTTCGCAGCTCTCCCCGTCGGCGCCGCCAGTACAAATGGAAAAGGGTCATTGTCTTTATATGCATGGATGTCCATACTGACACCATGCAATTCACTATACAGTTCGACAATTCCTTTTATGACAGTGGTTTTTCCGGTTCCGGGTCCCCCGGTCAACAGCATCATGGGTGACATAAGCGCCGTCTGTATCGCTTCTTTCTGGGCAGGTGCGTACTCGACCTGAAGACGTTCCTCAAGCTCACCGAGGGCAAGGAGGAATTCGGATTCAGGAAAAGCATCTGCATATTCGGTTTGCGACATGATTCTTTTCAGATTTACTGCGATCCCCTTCTCCGAAAAATACAAAGAGGGCGTGTAGATCCTTTTCTCACTCACGATGATTTTGCCTTCTTCTTCCAGCTTGATGATGGCAGCCGCTATTTCATCGAACATCGTCGCCTGATCTTTGCCGCTGTTCAGTAAATCCGATACAGCCGGCAATAAGTCTTCGGCATCGATGTAGGTATGCCCTTCCTGGAGGCACTCTGTTTCCAGAACGAACAGACAGCCTGCCTTCACACGGTCCGGATGGCTTCCGCTGATGCCAATCTGTGAACCGAGCTCATCTGCTCTCCCGAATCCGATTCCATCGATGTCTTCCAGCAGTTTATAAGGATTCTTCTGAATGATCTCCAATGTATCCTGTTTATACATCTGATAGATTTTCATCGACAGCTGAGGGCCGAAGCCATACTGGTTCAATGCGATCATTACCTGCTCCAGCCCTTGATGCTCCACTAAAGTATCATAAAGGATTTTTGCTTTCTCACCCGACAGCTTCGGTACATCATCCAGCAGCGATGGAGAAGCGAGGATCTTTGAAATGGCATTGTCCCCTACTGTCTCCACAATGCTTTCCGCAGTCTTCTTTCCGATTCCTTGAAACAAAGCACTTGATAGATAATTGATGATGCCATCCCTCGTTTGCGGCATATCTTTGCGGAAGGAATCCACCGCAAATTGCTTTCCGAACTTCGGATGTTCTTTCATCTTCCCATAGAATATATAGGTTTCCTCTTCGTGTATCCTCGGGAAATAGCCGACTATGACAGCTTCTTTCTCATCATAAGCCGCATTCGTCTCATCGACGCGTATGCGTACAACAGAATACAAGTTTTGCTCATTATGAAAGATCGTCACAAGGTGCCGGCCCTTTATGAAGATTTTTGTTTTGTCCTCGAACAAGTCCATTTCATTCTGCTGCACAATCCATACACCTCCAGACTCCTATTGCTCGCCGAGCGCTTGTTCCATAAGTTTCTTGCCGTTGAGTGCCAGGAAATGATCGCTTTGAGCCTTAATGGCTTTGTTGAAACACTCAAGTGCTTTCTCGGCATCTTCTTCATGTGCCGCGTATGCCACGCCAAGATTATAAAGAGCATCCGCATGATCCGGCTGACGTTCGAGCACTTCATTAAGTTCACGGATCAATTCTTCATACATTTCCTCATTCGCAAGTGACATTGCATATTGGAAACGGGCATCGATGTCTTCCGGGTCCAATTCAACGCTCCTTTGCAGATATGGCATCGCAAGTTTCGGCTGATCCAGCTGCTGCAAGGTCATCCCGAGCATGAAATAGCAGTCTCCATTCTCAAGACCCGTTTCCACTGCCTTGAACAGAAGATCTTTCGCATCTTTATATTGCTCATTCTCATAATATAGATTGCCGAGCGCATAGAAAGCAGCTCCTGCCTTTTCATCGAGAGTCAATGCTTTCTTATAGAAGTTGACGGCTTTTTCTTTTTCACCGACCGCAGTCAGCACATTCCCGAAGTTGATGTAGGCAACTGCATCATTCGGATTTTCTTCGATTGCCTCGGAGAAAGCTTTCGCCGCTTCTTCAAATTTTCCTTCTTGCATATAAGCAATGCCTGCTTCATTTTTAGTCATTGAATTCACACTCCATTTTTTCTAATATGCAGTATACCATATTATCCGGCAGGCTTTACACTGTAATACAAATGTCCGCCATCTTAAAAAAAGCCCCCGATACGGATGATCGGAAGCTTTGGCTTTATGCGAGATATGTTATTTTCTTGCCTTCTTGGTATACCGTATCGATGGTTCCTCCGCCAAGGCATTCGGTCCCATCATAGAAGACGACCGCCTGTCCTGGAGTGATTGCGCGTGTCGGTTCATCAAAGATGACTTCCACTTGTGTATCATCAATGATTTTCACCGTGACACCCGCGTCTTTTTGACGGTAGCGGAATTTGGCCGTACATCTGAACTCATCCGCTTTTGGCTTGCCGGATACCCAGCTCATATTCACTGCCTGAAGGCTTGTTGAGAACAGGACTTCATTATTGAATCCTTGGCAGACATACAGAACATTATTCTTCAGGTCTTTTCCTGCCACGAACCAAGGATCACCGCTGCCGCCGATGCCGAGTCCATGTCTTTGTCCGATTGTATAGTACATCAGCCCGTCATGGCGTCCCATCTTTTTCCCATCGAGCGTTTTCATATCACCCGGCTGTGCTGGCAGATAATTGCTGAGGAATTCCTTGAAATTCCTTTCTCCGATAAAGCAGATACCCGTCGAATCTTTCTTGGCAGCAGTTGCAAGACCCGCTTCGGCTGCGATTTCACGCACTTTTGCTTTAGGAAGATGCCCAAGCGGGAACATTACTTTCTCAAGCTGTTCTTGCGTCAATTGATTGAGGAAATATGTTTGGTCCTTATTATCATCGACGCCGCGGAGCATTTTGTATTCCCCGTCACGATATTCGACCTGTGCATAATGCCCGGTCGCCAAATAGTCCGCTCCTAAACTGATCGCATGTTCCAGGAAAGCTTTGAACTTGATTTCTTTATTGCACATGACATCCGGGTTCGGGGTACGTCCTGCCCGATATTCATCAAGGAAGTAAGTGAATACTTTCTCCCAGTATTGTTTCTCGAAATTGACGGCATAATACGGAATGCCGATTTGGTCGCAAACCTTCATGACGTCTTCATAATCTTCAGTAGCCGTACAGAAGCCGTTCTCGTCGGTATCATCCCAGTTTTTCATGAAAATGCCGACAACATCATAGCCTTGTTCCTTCAAAAGAAGCGCTGCGACCGATGAGTCCACGCCCCCTGACATCCCGACAACCACTCGAGTTTCTTCAGGTGCTTTACGCATGCTTTTCACCACACTCCATCTATTGTTACGTAAGCCGCTTCACAATCTTCACTGTTTCACGAGCTGCCGTTTCTATTTCCTGCATTGTATTATTCAATCCGAAGCTGAATCGGATGCTGTTCACCGTCCTTGCGCTGCCGTTCCCGAACATTGCCGTCAACACATGGGACGGCTCGATGGAACCTGCTGTACATGCCGAACCGCTTGAGACAGCAATACCCGCCAAATCCAGATTCACCAGCATCGCTTCGACATTCGTCCCCGGAAAACTGATGTTCAGAATATGGGGCAATGCATGCTCCATTGTACCATTGATGTCAAAGGAAATATTTTCAGTTTCGAAGATCTCAATCATCTTCTCTTTGAATCGGCCGTACATCAATCGTTTATTTTCCATTTCCTTCAGGCACAATTCACTGGCTGCAGCGAAACCTGCGGCGGAAGGAACGTTTTCTGTACCCGCACGTCTCTTCCGTTCCTGCTCACCTCCGAACAAGACAGCCGGCAATCGGATGCCTTCCCGGCAATATAAGAAACCGATCCCTTTCGGCCCATTGATCTTATGGGCGGAAACGGACAGCAGATCCACTTGGATGCTGTCCACATTTATCGGCACCATTCCGTATGCCTGCACAGCATCGCTATGAAGGACAGCCGGATGGTCCTTCAGGATCTGTCCGATCTGCTCCATATCCTGCATAGTGCCGACTTCATTGTTTCCGTACATGATGGAAACGAGGATCGTATCTTCCCGCAGTTCATGAACCAAATCATCCAATGAAATCCTGCCGTTCTCGTCCACAGGCAAATAGGTGACTTCAAAGCCCTGCTTCTCCAATTGATGGAAAGTATGCAAAACAGCATGATGCTCAATGACTGTCGTGATCATATGCTTCCCGTTTCTGCCATAGGCCTCCGCGATGCCTTTGATCGCATGATTATCCGCTTCCGTCCCTCCGCTCGTGAAGATGATCTCAGTTGCTTTCGCGCCGATTGATTGAGAAAGCTCCGTCCTTGCAGCATTCAGGAGCTTTCGCGCTTCCCTTCCGAAGGAATGGATGCTTGAAGGGTTTGCGAAGCTTGTATTCATTGTTGTCATGACGGTTTCCAGCACCTGTGGGTGGACCGGTGCGGCCGCCGCATGATCGAGATAGATTCTTCTCAACTATCTCTCCTCCTCATGTATAACTTTAAATATAGAACATATATGAATCCGGTGCATTCTTCTCATCATAATTCGCCAAATCGTCCAGTGTCGTTGTATCCAGTACACCTTTCACGGCATCACGGATCCGATTCCACAGTTCCCTTTTGGCCGGTTCTTCATTTTCGATGACTTCCACGATACTGATCGGACCTTCCAGGACCCTGATGATATCGCCTGATGTAATCTCTTTTGGCTCCTTCGCCAATATATATCCCCCATACGCACCCCGGATACTTTTGACGAGCCCCGCATTACGGAGCGGCGCAATCAGTTGTTCCAGATAATGCTCGGACAGGTCATTATTATTTGCGATCACTTTCAAGGAAGTCGGTCCTTCCCCATGCTTCTTTGCCAGCTCTATCATTATGGTTAAGCCGTAACGGCCTTTAGTTGATATCTTCATTTCTTTTCAGCACCTCAAATCAGTATAATGGCAGTCTTTCGGAAAAACAAACAGGACATCGTCGAGGTAAAACATCAAATCGATGCTTTTACTAGGGATTCCTTATGTCAAAAGACGAACACTTTTCAACACATTCTATTTCCTATTGGGTTCCATTATACAGTATATCCCTTACAAGATGCCATTACATGCATATTCTAGTTCGATTTCTGCTGTACATGAGCGAATGAACCGTATCAGTAATTATATAAAAACGCTCTGTAAAAGTTCTATGTTGATTCCCGCTCCGAACGGACGCTTTCCGCGGGGCGAGCGGTGAGCCTCCTCCTTCGTGCGGGGTCTCACCCTGCTCGCTGATCTAAGCAGGAGTCGCCGTTCTCCGCTTCAATCACATCTAATGAAGAGAAGCATTAGGTCTAACAAAAAAACAA